>CAVIHU010000026.1:0-26581 GCA_963642705.1 Bacteroidaceae bacterium | reverse complement strand
TGTTGCGACTCCATTATACCATATCTCTAATGAACTTCCTTTTCTTTTTGAGGGGGTCATATCATTTTAACACATACAATATTAAAATTTGTAAAATATGTTTTTGCCTTTTCGCAGAGTATGTGTTATAATATAAAAATTGCAGGGCGATCAATCAAAATATGCATAACACATGGAAGCAGCTGAGTTCTCAAAGCAGAAAGAAGTTAGGCACATGAGTGACAGCAAGCGAAACATTCTCAAAGCAAGAGACGATTGCGATTACATCGAGCTTGTTTTGCAGGATGATGGCCATCCGTTCAGTATACAGACTGAACAAAGCCTTGATTGGTGTTCTGGAGGCGCATGTACAAAGATCGGTCGCCTTGAACAACGGTCTCTCCCTACATTTCTGCATAACTCGTTGGTGCCGGAAAGGAACAGCCTATCATGAATGAAAGCAAAGAGACACCCATCAAAAAATACAAAATCGGCATGGCGTCCAAACATTCCGGCGTTTCCCCGCAAACTGTTCGCTATTATGAAAAGCAGGACTTGTTTGCCTCGCTGAAGGACGATTTCAGCACAACTCGCTATTACGGCGTGCGGCATTTCAAATGGCTTTCCAATATCCGCCGATACTTTAAGTGCGGCTTTTCTGAGCAGGAAGTGCGTGAGCTTGTTAATTGCGATACTTTGGAAGAAATGAGCCAGCTGATTGACAATCGCATCGAAATCAGCCAGGAGGAATTAAGGAAATTACGGAGCCGCATTGCCTCCATGGAGCGTATGAACAGCAATATCAGGCGAATTCCATCACTGCTCAATCGCGTGGTGGTGGAGGAAAACCCTGCGTTTAGCATTTTGATTACCCGTGCAGGTGATCGCATGCTCAACGATGATGCTACAGAACACGTTCTCGCTCAATGGCTGGATCAAATTCAAATGACAAGCCTGGCCTCCATCATCCCGCAAGAAATTCTAAAAGAGGAGCCTGAAAGCTCCTATCGGCTGAGCGGCCACTGTGTGCCAACCGCATCCCTTCACCTGTTAGGCAGCAATTTTAGCACTTCCAGCCTGTATACGTTTCAACCACAAATGTGCCTGCACACCATCTGCATGCTGACAGGCGATGAGCTGTCTCCGAGAAAGCTAATGCCGCATGTTTATCAGTATTTGCAGGATTTTGAACTGGAGATTTGTGGCGACGCCTTTGGCCAATGCCTGGCGGTGTTGAAGGAATCCGACAATGCGGAAAAATATCGTCCAAAGGCTACCTATTATGAATATTGGATTCCTTTTCAAGAAATCTAAAACGGTAGTAGATTTTGTTGTCGCGTTTGAGTTGAAAATCGATGAAAACATGTCGGAATAGGCACGTTTCTCCTCTTGAATCTGCAACGGCTGAAGATGTTATTATTTTAACGTAGTATGAGCTACAACAGAATAAAGGAGGAGAAGATATGAAAAAACTGTTGGCAGTACTGCTGAGCGTAGCTATGCTGGGAACCTGTCCCATGCTGGCTGAAGGCAGTGCAAAAACAGCATCCGCTACAGCCAAAGGCTTTGGCGGTGACATTACCGTAACGGTAACAGTTGAAAACGGTGCACTGACAAGTGTACAAATTGTTGGTGCAGATGAAACGGCTGGCATTGGTTCGCGCGCTGTCGAATTGCTTGGCGACACCATGGTGGGCGCTAACTCGGTTGAGGTAGAAGCTATCTCTGGTGCGACCATCTCCAGTAATGCTATTCTTGCCGCTGCTGCGGAAGCTCTGGCTGCAACTGGTGAAGCCCTGACGGCTGAAGCTGCTGTGATTGAGCAGCACATGACTCCCGGCACTTATTACGGCGAAGCCTATGGCAAGTGGAAGGAAGGCACCATCGAGGGTGAACGTTTCGGCTCCCCTGCCGTGATCACCCCTACCAAGGTTGCCGTTACCGTGGATGAAACCAGCATTCTTAGCGTTGAAGTGCTGGAAACTTCGGATAACCCGGGCTTCATTGAGCCCGTCATTGAGCGTATTCCTGCCGCTGTTGTTGAACAACAGTCCGTCGCAGTGGACGTTGTTACCGGCTGCACCATGACTTCTCAGGCTGTGCTTTCCGGTGTAACTCAGGCACTGACCGAAGCTGGTGCCAATTTGGCTGGTTTCAGTAAGGCAACGCCTAAGGTAGATGCGACTGAAGAATACACGACTGACTTTGTTGTCGTTGGTGCCGGTGGTTCTGGCACCGTGGCTGCTATGAAGGCTGTGGAAGCCGGCCTTGATGTGGTCATTCTTGAAAAGTGCGGCAAGGTTGGTGGTGAGTCTGTCTGCTCTACAGGCATGATGACCCTTGGCTCTACTTATCTTGCTGAGCAGTCCGGCACAGAAGGCACGTCCATTGAGGTTGTGTTCGATGAATTGATGGATTACGCCAACTACAAGTGCAACGCCTCTGTGCTGCGTGCTTTCTTGGAGAACAATGGTAGTACCGCTGACTACCTGGCAGAGCACTGGAGCCAGACTACGAACCCTGGCTATACCAAGATGGCTGCCAAGAAAAACGGCATGGATACCGGCAAGGGCACTGACAAGTACAATGTGCTCTATGATACCTTCTTTATCCCCAACGGCGGCAAGCTGATGCTGGAAACCACGGCGGAAGAACTGATTGTGGAAGACGGCAAGGTGACCGGCGTGCGTGCAACCAAGCAGGACGGCACGAAGGTGACTGTTCATGCCAAGGCTGTTCTGCTGGCCACTGGCGGTTATGCAGGCAACAGCGAAATGCTGAAGGAATACCTGCATTCCGACAACTTCTATCTTTACGGTTTGTCTACCAACACAGGCGATGGTCTGCGCATGGCACTGGCAGCGGGTGCCGGGCTGAACCTGCAGATGAGTCCTCACTTCGCTGAGTTCTGCTCCAACCTGAAGGTGGATTTCTATGCTGGCTACATGAAGTTTATCAACTACGTTGGTTTGCTTCAGGTCGACCCCGAGGGCAACCGCTTCTATAACGAGGAGCAGGGTGCTGTTGATCCTCTGGCAAAGGGAACCTCTGCACTTGGCGCAGTTGGCTATGCTTACGCTGTGTTTACCCAGGATGATCTTGACAAGCTTGAAGCCGAGGGTGCTCCGGGCCTGCTGAGCGAGGAGGTTCGCAATTCCTGCATCAACTATCGCGGCCGCGCATGCGTTCCTTACTACACCATCAAGACAGAAATGCAAAATGCCATTGATGCCGGTGAAGGCTGGAAGGCTGATACGCTGGAAGAACTGGGTGCCATGATTGGCTTTGATGCCGATGTGTGGCAGAACACGATTGACACCTATAAGGGTTACATCGCAAGTGGCGTCGACGAGCAGTTTGGTAAACGCAGCGAAATGCTCTTCAGTCTGGACGAAGGGCCCTTCTACGCGGTTCGCATCTATCCTGCACTGGATGGCACGCTGAACGGTGTTGCTGTAAACTCCAAGTGCCAGGCTCTGGACGTGGATTACCAGCCAATCGAAGGTCTGTACATGGGCGGCTATGATGCCGGCGGCGTCTGGGGTCCCTTGTACTACCAGACCGAGCACACCAACGCTCTGACGCAGGCATGGTCTGTTACCAGCGGCTTCATTGCTGCAGACAGTGTCATTGAATACCTGCAGGGAGAATAATCACTCCTTTGTAAAAAGTGCCAGGCTCTGGACGTGGATTACCAGCCAATCGAAGGTCTGTACATGGGCGGCTATGATGCCGGCGGCGTCTGGGGTCCCTTGTACTACCAGACCGAGCACACCAACGCTCTGACGCAGGCATGGTCTGTTACCAGCGGCTTCATTGCTGCAGACAGTGTCATTGAATACCTGCAGGGAGAATAATCACTCCTTTGTAAAAGGGCTGTAGAAGAGCTTCTGATATGCTCCCTCCAGAGCAGATACTCGAAACAAAAAACCTCGAGACTACACTGGAGGGAGTATTATTATGCCGAGAAGAACAGCAGAGGAGAGCATTCTGACAGTGGAGCGATACATGCGGAACCTGATATAACCGATAGCATATACAAATCCTATTTGTTAAATCCGGTTATTCCAGATTATACATCTTTCATCTTACAAAAGTGATAGCTGGTCATTGAGCATTCCGCATTTGTTAGAAAATCTAACATTCATCTGCCAACGCCCCAGAAATAGCAGGGTATTTTACTCGGCAACGGGAACACTCACAATCGTTAGAAATCAAGGAAAATTCGTCGTTAGAAAGCTCTGCAAAGCAAGCATCACCAAACATACGTTCTTACTTATAAGCAGCAGGCCGGGGGTTCGATTCCCGCCGGGATCACCATAATAGCTTCCATTTTTGCCAAATTGCGTATCTAATGAGGAAGGTTGGCAGTTGATGGAAGCTTTTTTATTTGAAACGATTTCCTTTTTGTGTGTCTAACGATTTTGGAGCTTTATTAGATGACATCTAATAAAACACCCCTTTTATCTAACGGGCAAAGTTGTCGAATTGTGCAGTGATGCCTTTATTTTGCTACGTTTTTTCTTTGCTCCCAGACAGTCAGACACACATCATAGGAAGTGTAGTGTGGATCGCTTCGACGATTGGGCAGTTCAAATCGTTTTTTTAATTCATAGCCCAGTCGGCGAGAAAAGATTTCACTGCCCCGTATATTCAGATGCTGCGCATCAGCGAAATCATAAGAATCGTTCATCAGAGAACGCAGGGAAGGGTGATTGAAATTAAGCCCCTCGATGTTATATTCTGCTGCGATACGCCACAACGCGTTATAATAGGGATGATCGTTTGGATAATTAATGTAGGGGACGCTCAGAAGCAGCAGCTCGATTTTCTCAGTCTGCGCTAATTCAAAAATTTTTCTTGCATATTCCTCCTGTCTTGGATTGAGGGGCTTTTCCATATCCGACCAGAAAAAAGAAGGAGAAGTAAAGGAAGCCGTTTCGTTCATTTCGATAAATCCCTTCCATGCGGTTCCACGACCACCATTATCAGGAGGAAAAGCAAAATCGTTCACGGTCAAATTTTCATAATTATTATGTATTGGGGATAGACCTAAGGCATACATCCAAGCCTCTTGCCGATCTTCCAGGCAGGAAAAAATCGCATTGAACCTGTTTTCCAGACTTCTAATTCCATAGGTGGACAGCACTACCCGGCCTGGCTTGGAATAACTTGCAAGATATGTGGCCGGCTTCGCGTCCAGTACAATCAATCGGGGACGCTGCGTTTTCAGCGCTTCCAGAATCACATAATAGCTCACCCAAAAGGGCTGTTCCGCGCTGCAAAGGTCATAGGCGGCGATGCCATAACGGCTCCAGAGTTCATTCGTATTCACACCGGAATAAATCAGGCTGGTGCCAACAAACAGTACATCTACGCTGTTTTCCGGCTGGGCATACAAATTGCTCATGCCGCAAATGCCGTAATCATATTTAGGCGTAAGCAGATACTGGGTATAAGAGAGGAGAATAACGGCAAGCAGACAGAAACAAGCCGCTCTCAGAAAAAAGAAGAACAGCCGCTTTTTTCGTGATTTCATCCTGTTTTCCATTTTTTCCTCCCTATGACACTGAACCGTGAAGAATTGCACACATCGTATTTTTTACTGTGGCATTCACAGAATTACGTCCTTGTCGAATGCTGCGATGCTGCCCTAAAAAAGAGTCTGGGGGAAGCTCATTCTTTGAGCTTCAAAGAATGGTTTCCCCCAGAAAACCGGGTACATATCATGATTGGGCTTTCACTTTTTTGAACGCTTTCCGGATGGCGAACACGCCCCAAAGGAGAAGTGCTGCTGCCAGAACAACGTCTGCGGCATACAAGGCTGTGTTCCAAGGCGCTAAGCCATAGGTGAAAGTCCCGTTCATTGCGTTGGATTGGCAATGACATACAGGATATTCTTGGCTGCCGTGCGAATGACGCTAGCCTGCGTCGCAGTCAGCTTGTCACCGGAAGTGCTGGGTAAACCGTCCTGGCACAGATTCAGGTCGCCGCCTGCGCGAATCATCATGTCCGCGTACATATAGGAAGTGTTGGCATTGAAGTCGGAGATGACCATACCATCAAATCCCCATTCATCTCGCAGCACTTCTTGACAGAGGGCGTAGCTGCCGCCTGTCCAGGTTGTGCCCAGGCGGTTAAAGGAGCTCATAACTCCCTTGGAACCGCCCTCCTGAACCGCGTAGCGGAAGGGCGTCAGGTAGATTTCTCTGATGGCTTGTTCGTTAGCCCATGTGAGGATGCCGTTGGAATTTCGGTTGGTTTCTTGCTCGTTCAGGGCGAAGTGCTTCACCATGGTATAGCAGCCTTTTTCAGTGGCGCCTTTTACGGTGTTGGCTGCCATCCAGCCGGTGAGCAGACTGTCCTCAGAATAGTATTCTGCATTTCGCCCGCCGAAGGGACTGCGATGGATGTTTACGCCGGGGGCGTACCAGCCGGAGTAGGTTTCGGTTCCGTTGCCGAAGAGCGCCTCGTTGCCATAGGAAATGCCCATTTCATAGGCAAGCTGCTTGTTCCAGCTTGCACCGATGACACATTCGCTGGCATAGCCGCAAACGTCACGATCCTTGACCAGGTCGCTCTTGAGGAAGTCCACGAAGCCCACGGGACCATCGCCGTGGACAGTATGCGGAATGCCGTATTGTTCAAAGGCTTGGGTGTTGTAGCAGCCCGTGCCGATGAGCGTCGCCATTTCTTCCACTGTCATCTGATCCATAAAGGTGTCCCATAGAGGATTGTCTTTGTCCTTGCCCACCAAATCACGCAGCATCACGCCGCTCTGCTTGCCCTGGGTTGGGTACTCGGTGGTATAGTAGGGCATATTTACATCGTTGGCATCGGAGAAGGGAGCGCTGATTTCATCGATGAAACTCTGCTCCACTCGGCGTTCCTCATAGGTGGGGATGGTGGGGAAGGTGCCTGCGAAATCCGCTCGGCTCATCGTCTTGGCGCTGATTTCCTCCGATACGTCATCAATGCGGTTTTCTACGGTGTTGCCGGTGACACGATCCGTGTCATAGACAATTTCCGCAATGGTCACGGATTTTGAATCAATCAGCTCGTGTGAATTTTTCATGAGCTTGAATTCATAGTTGCCTGCGTCTAATTCGTAGCCCTTGTGTCCGTTGCCGTTTAAGTCATTGTAGTCGTAGGAAGCCATGTCCTGCTCGTAGATTGTCAGGGTCATGGTTTGACTTTCACCCGCTTGCAGCAGGTTGGTTTTGTCAAATGCGCCAAGCACCACAAAGGGCTTTTCCACGCCGCCCGGCGTATAAGGAGCGGTGTAATAAAGCTGCACCACATCCTTGCCTGCCACGCTGCCGGTATTTTTACGGTGACTTTGGCCTCGTAGTACACGCTTCCGTCCTTGTCCGTTTTTTTCTCTAAGCTGTCAAAGGTTTGGGTGAAGCTTGTATAGCTCAGGCCATAGCCGAAGGGATAGACCACGCTGCTTTCATAGTCGATGAAGCCCTCCTGCGCAGCGGTTTCCCAATAACGGTAGCCTACATAGATGCCTTCCTCGTACTCCACGTAGAAGAACCCAGTGTATTTCCCTACGCTATTGCCCTTTCTGTCCTTGGAATCCACATAGTAGCTATTGCCAGTGCCGCCGTCTGCCTTCTTGTCCGTGCTGCCCAAGTTTACAGAGAAGTTTTGCCATGTGGGATCTTGGGAAAAGTCACGCACGTAAGTATCCACCAGACGTCCGGAGGGGTTCACGGTGCCGTTCAGGATGCTGCCAAGAGCCATGATGCCTTCATTGCCCACGCCGCCAATCCACAACGCGCCGTCGATATGACTGGCGAAATCATAGCCGATGGTGGTTTCGTCGTGATCCTCTACGCTGTCCAAAAAGCCAAGTTCCATAGCGTTGGAGCTGTTTACAATCACAATGACCTTATCGAAATGCTCGCAGACCAGCTTGAGCATCTCCTGCTCATTTTGATCCAGCTCCAGGTAATGGTCGTCCGGGCTCATAGCTCCGGCCAAGGCGTTTCCCTCTTTATCCTTCATGGTGCGGGGGAGATCCCAGCCTTCGCCAGAGATGCGTGAAATGACCACCAGAGCGGCATCGCTGCCCTTGAAGCTGGAAATTACATCGTCCGTGTAGCTACTGACGGGCGTTTCACCGACTTCGATGCCCGTAGGCACGCCGGATTCCATGCTGGGGTTGCTCGCACGACCACTGCCGGACTTGCTGCTGTCCTCATAGAATTTTTTCAAGGTTTCATTCACCTGAAAACCTGCCGCAGTCAGACTGTCATAGATGGTTTTTGCGCCTGTGCGATCCGACGAAGCTGAGCCGGAACCGCCGTATACCAGATTGACGGAGCTTTTTCCGAACACGCTGACCGTTGTGCCGCTTTTCAGAGGCAGCACACTGTTTTCATTCTTCAGCAGTACGGTGCCCTCTTCGCAAATTTTAACGTTCAGGGCATTGGCGGCATTCAGGACATCCTGCTTTGTAAGAATGCCGGAGCCTACCTCGTAGTATTCCAGATGTTCGTCTGCAGTGGAAGCTGTATACAAAAGCTGCCCATTTCCCGTTTCTTTGGCCACTGGCCCGCCGAATATCTGATCCAACGTTTTGCTGACCAGCAGCACCTGAGTCATCACTAAGTTAAGCGTGATCGTCAGCACCAGCAAAATGCAGGTGACGATCAGCCATATTCTGCTTCCTTTATTTTCCCAAATCGTAACCATTTATCTGTTGGCCTCGATATATTCATTATTCATGGGGAAGCCTTCCGCCCAAGTCAACTCCACGTCCGCGTCCGTTTTCAGAATGATGCAGTCGATAATGGGAGCTGTAGCTTGCATGGTGCCTTCCATGGTGATGTTGTTTGTCACGGTGATCTTAATCAGGTTTTCACCCTGATCCAGGTTAATCTTGCCGATGGTTTTGTTGGCGAAAGGAAGCAGTTCGCCCTTGACCGTCAGCAAACCGGGAATGCCATTGAAATTCATGGTGCGGTATTCGATAGGATCGCCGTCGTTCACGGTAATCTCCAGCTCGTCCCATGCGATGGAGGCAGATTCCACCTTGTGCTCCATGGTGCAGCGCAGCACAAGGGTTACGTCTTCAACGGTCTCGGATGCGTTGATGTAAAATTCCACTTCGTTGCCGTTCTCATACAGATAACCAAGGGCGAAGCCATTGGATGCGCCCACGTTATACTTGTCCTTGATGAGCAGACCGTAGCCTAACACCTCGTTGCTCCAGCCGTGGCCGGAAAGGTAGGTCAGATCCACATTTTCCGCTTCAAACACATATTCCTTCACCGTGCTTTCGGCTTGAGCCGCAGAGCAGCAGGTCAACACCATCATCAGGGTCATCAGAAGAGCGATACTTTTCTTCAACGCTTTTCATTCCTTTCTTTTTAAATAACCCGGCAGGGCGCTTTTGCGCCCCACCGGAAAGGAGACGAAGGGGTTATTCCGCGATTTCAATCACGGTGTGGATAATGTATTCGGTCGTGGTGGTCTGGCTGCTGCTGCCACCTCCAAAGGGATTCTGCCAGCCGCCGGAGGAAGCAACCTGAGCATTGGCAATCACAGTCACATTGTAGATGCCAGCCTGAGCAGGAGTACCAGCAAAGGTTCCGTCCGCATTCAGAGTGATGCCTTCGGGCAGGTTCTCAGCGCGGTACATCACATCCGCTTCCTCCTCGCGCAGCACTTCAGAATCAATCTTCCCGGAGAATTCCTCGCCCACCTTGCCGCTCATGCCGGTGAACTCAAATGTATCATTCTTCACCGTCATGGTGAATTCCTTCGTTGCCTTGACCCAACCGCCGTCAGCCGCCAGGGAAATGATCAGCGGATAGGTGCCGTTTTCCACAGGCGTGCCGGAGAAAGCGCCGGTGAAGGTGTTGAAGCTTACGCCGGAGGGCAGTTCGCCAATCAGGGAATAGGTAACGTCGCTGGTGCCGAAGGCATCGGCGTCCACTGCGACGGTAGCCTTTGTGGCAATGCCGACGGTCGCTTTCAGCTGATTGTCTGCGCCGAAGGCGGAGAGGTCAAGGTTGTTGCGCATGGTGCTGGAATTAGCGTTCACATACATGACGCGCTTGACGCTCATGCGCAGGGCTGCCCAAATTACATCGTTGCGCTGACCGTTTACATCAATGCAGTTCTGTTCAGCATTCCATTCGCCTGCTGCCTTCACGCCGGAGTTGGCATTCAGCGGCAAGTCCGCACCGATACGCACCATGGTTTCGCAGTCCGCATAGGAGCTGCCTGTGGCTGCGGGCACAATATCGGTGACAGTGTAGCCTTTAAAGCCCCATTCGTTGCGGAGCAAAGCGGTCATCAGGTTAAAGTTGTTGGAGTTGCCACGCAGACCGATATGGTTCATGGAGTTCATCAGACCAAGAGCATTGCCTTCCTCAACGGAAATCTGGAAGGACTTGGTGTAAATTTCACGGATGGTTTGTTCGTCTACAAAGGTAATCAGGCCATAGTCAGACTGGCCGGGCATTACCATGCCGGGCAGACCGGGGCCGCGGTCAGTATCCTGATGGTTGACAGCAAAGTGCTTGATGAAAGCGGTCACGCCCTTGGACTGCACGCCGATGACCTCAGCACAGGCAATCTTGCCGGACAGCAGCGGGTCTTCAGAGAAGTATTCAAAGTTGCGGCCGCCCCACGGACTGCGGTGAATGTTCATGGCCACGCCATACCAGCCGTCCAATTCGAGCGCCAGGGCTTCCTCGCCCACCATCACGCCACGGATCTCAGCCAGATCGGTATTCCATGTAGCGGCAATATTCATGGTAGAGGTCCACTGCAGACCGACGTCCTCGAACGTGCCGCTGCCGGTGTTCTGACGCTTGAGCGCAACAGGACCGTCGGCCTGTTCGGTGAAGGGGACATCAAGGGTCTGACCGTCTACCAGTTCAACGCCATTGCTTTCCAAGCTCTGGTTCTTGCGGCGAGACAGCTCTTCAGACAAAGAGATGCTCCAGTAGCCGGAGTAGCGCAGGAAATTAGAAAGCTGTTCATAGGAGAGCTGGTTCAGGAAGTCGATCCAAGCGGGATCATCCCAGTCCTTGCCGGTCATGTCAGACAGGTTGATGACGGGGTCAGCCAGCTTGCCCTGCGTCCAGGTCTGTCCGTTGGCGTTTTCGCTGTTGTAGAATTCCATCAGGTATTCGTACCAAGGATAGGTCGCTTCATCCTCGGTAGAGCCGGCGGTGAAGGGGAACGAGATGTCCTGATAGGTTTCTTCATCGATGCTCTTGACCACCGTGCCTTCGGAGCCTACCTTGCCGTCCTCACCCACGGTGACAACAGGCGTGGTGGGGAAGGTGCCCGCGAAGTCGGCGCGGCTCATGACGACCATGTCGTGGTTCAGACCGCCCTTGCCGTCATACAGAGCATTGCCGTTTTCGTCATACTTGATGTACAGGGAGTTATAGGTCGCGTCGGTC
The DNA here is from genome assembly GCA_963642705.1 of Bacteroidaceae bacterium. Lineage (GTDB taxonomy): Bacteria > Bacillota > Clostridia > Christensenellales > Aristaeellaceae > UBA11524. The sequence goes on along the minus strand of CAVIHU010000026.1, from coordinate 15,170 downwards.
TTGCTGGAGAACAGGTTGTCCACGGTGCTGCCGGTGATGCGGTCCGTGTCAAAGTTCTGAGCTTCGATAGCCACCACAGCCTGGTCAATCACGTCGTGGGAATTGTTCATCAGCTTGATGACATATTCACCGCCGTCCAGCTCATAGCCGGTGTGACCGTTTCCGTTGGCATCGTTATAGTCATAAGAAGCCATGTCCTGCTCGTACAGGGTCAAGCTCAGGGTTTCGCTTTGTCCGGGCTGGAGCAGAGCGGTCTTGTCAAACGCGCCGAGCACTACATGAGCCTTTTCAATGCCGCCCTTGATGTAAGGCGCGGTATAGTAGATTTGAACCACTTCTTTACCAGCTGCAGCGCCGGTATTGGTGACAGTCACCTGAATGTCGTAGTAAGCGTTGCCGCTTTCGTCCGCTTTCTTTTCTACGCTGTCCAGGGTCTTGGTGAATTCAGTGAAGCTAAGACCAAAGCCAAAGGGATAAACCACAGCTTCATCATAGTTGATAAAGCCTTCCACGGCAGCGGTCTCATAGTAGCGGTAGCCGTAGTAAATGCCTTCTTCGTATTCCACGGCGTGAATCAGATGATCCGTGCCGTTTTCATCGGTGTAGACATAGTCCGTGGTGCCGTTTTCGGCCTGGAGGTTTTCCATCACGTTCTTATAGGTAGGATCCTTCGTCATGTCCGCCTGCCAGATGTCCACCAAGCGACCAGAGGGGTTCACACTGCCGTTCAGCACTTCGCCGATGGCGATGAAGCCGTTGATGCCGGGATGGCCTACCCACATGCAGGCATCGATATTGCCCAGAGAATCATCTTCCACCCAGCCCAGTTCAATCTGTTCGGGAGAGTTCAGAATCACGATGACCTTGTCAAAATGGGCGGTCACGTGCTTGATGAGCTGCTCTTCCTCCCAAGTCAGCTGCAGACCGTGGCGCAGGGCAGCGGCTTCAAAAGCAGGATTGGTATCCAGCTCGTTTTCAAGAGCGGCTTTCATGGCTTCCTTATCCGCATCAGCACCGGCCTTGTTCAGCTCTTCGGCAATGAAGCTTTCCTTCGTGCGGCCCATGTCCTTGTCGCCGCCCTCGGAGCCCGTTCGACCCAGCACGACGATTGCGGCATCGCTATAGCGAGAATAGGAGTCCAGCACAGCGCCGGTGAAATCGGCGGGGTCTGTATCGCTGATCTCAGCACGGTTGCCGGAGAAGGTCACTTCGCCGTTTACCACCTGGCAGCTGAAGGAAGCACCTTCCAGCTCACCCGTGTTTACCTGCTTTTCATAGAACGCACGGAGGGACGGGTTTACGCTGTATCCGGCTGCTTCCAGAGATTCGTAGATGCTGGTGTACATATCATCTGGATAGTAGCCGTCCGCAGTGCCGGAGCCACCGCCCGCATAGAAGGGGTCTTCGGCGGCCTTGCCGAATACGCTGATGAAGCGCACGCCCTGAAGGGGCAGGATGTTGTTCTGATTTTTCATCAGCACAACGCTTTCTTCCCCAATCTGTTGGTTGATTTCAGCGGAGGCTGCACGTACTTCTTCCAGACTGCTGTAAGTGGAATGATACGTAACGGGTGATGTCGTGGCCTCGGCCGGTGCAATCATACTCAGTGCCAGAATGCAGCAGAGCATGATAGGCAGAACTCGATGCCAGAGGGATACGGGGTTTCGTTTCATGGTTGTTTCTCCTCTCATGATGAAATAGATTGGAAGGTCTTTTTATACGGTTGATTGACCATCCGTGTTCTGGTGCTATCATACCAGCAAGTTTTCCCTTTGTGGGCTGCATGGATTATTCTGTTGCTTTTTTTGACATATTCTGCTTGACAAAATCCAGGAAAACCTCTACCATACTATTATCAGTATGGACACCAATTCCAATCGAGAAGGAGTGCTTCGGAATGCGTATTGCCATTGTGGAAGACGATGTGGCTGTTCAGCAGCAATTGACTGCTTATATTGGAAAGTTTTATGAAGAGGACTCCACACGGTTCAGGCTGTCCGTATTTATCGACGGAGATGAAATTTTAGAAAATTTCCGGGCGGATTATGATTTGATTCTGCTGGATATTCAGATGAAACGTTTGAATGGCTTGGAGACTGCCGAAAAATCAGGCAACTGGATAGGAATGTGTATCTGGTATTTGTGACTAATTTAGCCAATTATGCCATCAAGGGCTATTCTGTACAGGCTTTCGATTTCATCCTGAAGCCCATCAATTATATGATGCTCAAGCAACTGCTGCAGCGTGTCGATAAGCTGGTTTCCACAAGGCAGCAGCACTATTTGACACTGCCCACCGATTTGGGTCTGACCCGCATTGACGTAAACCATATATATTATGTAGAAACAGAAGCCCATTTCCTGATTATCAAAACCGATCAAGGTGAATATCGGATGCGGGACACAATGAAAAACATGGAAGCGGTACTGGAAAAAATACGGCTTTTTTCGGTGCAATAACTGTTATTTAGTGAGTTTGAATCATGTGGAGCGGGTGGACGGCAGCACGCTGTATATCAATGGCGAAGAATTAGCCATCAGTCGCCCCCGTTATAAAGCATTAATGGAAACGCTGACGAAATTTTGGGGAGAAACGCAAAGATAATGTCGAGTGAAATTTTAGAGACATTAGGGACATCGTGGGTCGCAACCGAGTATATTCGCCCCGATTTATTCGATAATTTTCCTCGAATCCACACAGCTATCGCGGAATGGCTCGCCTGTATGTTGTTTATCCTGCCGCGCTCCAAGCGCATCACCGGCTGGAGACTCTATGGAACATATGCAGGCTTTGCCGTGTTGCTGATTGTAACCAATTATTTTAACGAACTGATGAACGGCTTTCCCTGGTTGCTGCTCATGAGCGCCTGTATGCTGGAAATGCTTCTGATGATCCGGCTGTGCTGCAGGGCCAGCATTTGGAAGGCGATATACCTTTGGACGCACGCATTTATGTTGGCGGAGTTTTCCGCATCGCTGGAGTGGCAGATTAATTGCTATATCATCTATGAAGTGCGTTATCTCAGCTATCTGGAATTTTTCTATGCCATGAGCGCCGTCTATTTGGTGGTGTTCACATCGCTGTGGCTGCTGAACAAACGCCTATCGCTGCTGGACAACACACTGCATATCACCTGTGGAGATGCTGTCTGTGTCGTGCTGATTACGCTGCTCATGTTCAGCGTCGGCAATTTTCGCTATATTTTTCCAAACTCAACCGTTTCGCAATTGACCGGCGCCGGAGTTCTGTTCATTCGCACCATGACAGATTTTGTGGGACTTTTGCTCCTGTATATCTTGGACGCGCAGCGGCGAGCCATGCGCAATCAGATGGAGCTGAACGCTATGGACAATCTGCTCAACCGGCAATATGAGCAGTTTCAGACGGCGGAGGCCAACAATGAAGCCATGCATAGGGTCTATCACGATTTGAAGCACCAAATCGCCTATATCCGCGGCGAAGAAAACATGGAAAAACGGGAAGCATACATAGATGAACTTGCTCAGGTGATTTCCATACATGAAGCGGAGGCTAACACGGGAAACGCTGTGCTGGATACGCTGCTGACCGCAAAAAATCTCTTTTGTCTGGATCATGAAATTACCATGACTGTTTTTGCCGATGCGCATGACGCGGGATTTTTGGACGCGATGGATTTATGCTCCATCTTTGGCAACGCCATCGACAATGCGATTGAATATGAGCAGCGGATCGAAGAAAAAGATCTTCGGCTGATTAAAATCACGGTTCGCACGCAAAATCAGTTTCTGCTCATCCGGATTCAGAATTACTGTCAGGAAACAATCCCAATGAAAAACGGCATCATCGTGACCAGCAAAGCAGACAAGCAATTCCACGGTTATGGAATCAAAAGCATTCGACGGGCTGTGGAAAAATATGACGGCAGTCTGACGCTGACCCAAGATGATGATTGGTTTACCCTGACATCCCTGATTCCCATTCCCAAGCAGCGATAAAGGTACAGTTTATGCCATAATTTCTGCAATCCCTGCCATTTTCCGCTTGCTTCCATGCTTTTTATGCTATGGTAAAAGTGGAAAAAAAGGAAGGAGTGCAGATCTCATGCAAGTTTTTAATCCTTATTTGCCGAGCTGGGAATATATACCCGATGGTGAGCCGTATGTATTCGGAGACCGAGTGTATGTATATGGTTCCCATGACCGTTTTAATGCTCCGATTTTCTGTGTCAACGATTATGTATGCTGGTCCGCGCCCCTGAATAATCTGAGCGATTGGCAGTGTTCGGATGTGATTTTTAGCAAAAAGCAGGATCCCAAGAACATCACGGGACTGCGTTTGCTGTTCGCCCCCGATGTGCCAAAAGGACCGGATGGGCGATGTTACCTGTACTATGCCTTTGATTTTATGGGCATGATCGGTGTGGCAGTTTGCGACACGCCGGATGGTCATTATCAATTCTTAGGCCATGTGCATTACAAGGATGGCACAAATTTCGGCAGTCGCAAGGATGATGAGTTTCCCTTTGATCCGGGCGTACTGACTGACGATGACGGTCAAGTATGGCTTTACTCCGGCTTTGCCACCAAGGTTCCGCTCTTCCTCAGCCGTTTCCACAACCTGAAAAACAGCGGCGGTGTCGTGCTGGGGTTAGAGCAGGATATGGTGACCATCAAACAAGAGCCTAAGCTGCTCTTCCCCCGCAAGGACAACAATCCGCCCAAGGAATTTGTGGGGCATGAGTTCTTCGAAGCGTCCTCCATTCGCAAAATCGACGGAAAATATGTTTTCGTGTATTCCTCTGCCAACAACCACGAATTGTGCTATGCTGTCAGCGAAAAGCCGGACGGCGACTTCCGCTTTGGCGGAACGCTTGTGGATTTGGGTGATTTATATATAGATGGCTGTACCAACGAAAAAGATGCCGCCAACTATTTGGGCAACACGCATGGCGGCATGGCGGAGCTGAATGGGGATTGGTATATTTTTTATCACCGGCAGACCAACCAGCATTCTTATTCCCGTCAGGCGTGCGCGGAAAAGCTGAAGCGTAAGCCTGATGGCGGCTTTTTTCAGGCGGAGGTCACATCCTGCGGCCTTAACGGCGAACCGCTGAAGGGCGTGGGCGAATATCCCGCTCGGATCGCCTGCAACCTGTGGAGCAAACATGGTGTCAGTCGATATGACCAGAAATTCAATAAAAAGCTGCATCCGTATTTTACTCAGGACAAAAAGGACGGCGATCACAGCGCCATCCAGTATATCGCCAATATGCAGGAAGGCTCTGTGGCGGGCTTTAAGTATTTCGACATCAGGCATATTGACAGCATTCGCGTTTGCTTTGGCGGAAAATGCGACGGCTATTTAGAGGTATCTGACGAGCCCGCCTTCACACGGCTCTGCGCCACCATACCCGCCCGCAATTACGGTCTGTTTGCTAATGAAACGGCGGCCATGCACATTGAGTCTGGCGTGCGGTCGCTGTATTTCCGGTATGTGGGTCGGGGCGCCTTGAACTTCTACTCTTTTGAGCTTCAAAGCAGCATGCAGACATGATTTATCTTTTTTCGCTGCCGAGCTTTCCGAAATGCTCACCGCGTGGGCGGAACAAGCTGAAAAGCACCGCAACGGAGAAATCAACCGGGAGGACTACGACAAGTGGCGTTATAACTATCCGAAATACGATGAAACCTCCGGCTATGTAACAGTCCCGTCTCAGCAGTTCAGCGACGCAATGGCGGAGGCTTTCAAAGACCGGCTGAAGGCTGACTAGAAAACAAAAGAAAAAGCGCTATCTGACTCGGCTTCAAATCAGATAGCGCTTTTTGTTATCGCAATAATTCAAATAATGTTGCCATTTTGTTGCCACGGCGGGCACTCATGGCGAAAAAGCCTTGGTATGACTGGGCTTTTTCCGGGATGCAATCATTCCCACTCGCTAATCAGGCGCATATACTAAGCATATTTGCTGTGCCCGTTTGTTTTCATTTGCTTTCGTTTGGTTTCTGCTATCCTGATTTCTCAGCATCACCGTACTTTTGCTATCAAAATGCTATCAGCTGCCAGAAATGATGATATTCCACTTCAATGTGTTACGCAAAATATTCATGGAGTTCTGCAATATTTCTTCGTAACGCATAGCGGATGCAAAGCGGAGAACGCACCTCCCATCGCGTCCCAACCAGTACCACATGGTATCATTCTGAAGCCAAAATCAGCATTTACAGCTTAGCAAATCACATGGAATACCACTTCCATTGGGGTGCGCATCGTGGTGCAGAAGCAAAGCAGCACAATGCCCAGATTCGCCGTGTATGACGCCAATGCCATCACGCAACCAGTGCGGGTGCGCCTCCACCATCAGAAGCGCACCCGCACCTTTATTCACTTCACCCTATCAAATCTTGAGTGCCTTCACCAGCAGCGGCAGTGCCCAGAGCACGAACACCAGCACAACCGCGATGAAAATCAGCGCCAGCACAATCCACAGGATGCGCTTGCCCTTCTTGCTCATGCGCTTGCGGTTCTGGAACTGCTCCTCCGTCATCCGGCACTTGCTGTACACCTTGATGAAGCCAAAGAGCAGCAGCAGGCCCGCCACCACGTCAAAAGCATACAGCGCAATCTTGTAGACCGGGAAGCCGGATTTCACCGCGCCTGCATTCGGAGCCGTGCCGCCCTCAATGCCGTTCATCGCCAGCGAGTTGGCGGTGTTGTAGAGGATGGAATGCACCGCATCGCGGATAAGCGCACGGCACCAGCCGCTCTTGACATCGGACAGCGTCTGCTCGGCGGTCGCGTGAATCAGGTTGCCGCCCGCCGCGAGGTACATGTCCGCACCCGCGCCCTTCATCGTGGTGGTATAGTCGGTGATGTAGCAGCCGTTGAAGCCGAACTCGTTGCGGCAGATGGCGGTCATCAGCGGATAACTGCCGTAGCTGTACTGCCAGCCGACGCGGCACATCGTCAGCATAATGCCCTGCGCATTGCCCTTTTCGATGCAGTATTGGAACGGTTTCAGGTAGATTTCACGCGCTGCCTGCTCCGTGCCGTAGACCGCGACGCAGCCGTTCGCCGCACGGTTCGTGTCCGCATCGTTCATCACGAAGTGCTTGATGTAGGCGTGCATCCCCTTGCTTTCCGTGCCGGAAGTGACCGCCGCGCCGCAAAGCCCGGTCAGCACCGCATCCTCGGAATAATACTCGTAGTTACGTGCGCCGAAGGGTGTGCGGTGAATGTTGATGCCCGGTGCGTACCAGCCGGACGTGTTCGACGCAACGGCATCATTGCCGATGGTCACGCCGTATTCATGCTGCAAGTCCTGATTCCACGTCGCCGCAAGCAGCGTCGCGCAGGGGTAGCCGTAGATGGTCTCGTCCGTCAGGAAGTTCGCAATGCCGTTGGGCGCGTCGAATTCCAGCGTCTTGGGCTTGCCGATGGATGCAACCGCCGTCGAGCCCCAGCCGGATTTGTTGAACAGCGCGTGCATTTCGGAGAGTTTCAGTTCGTCCAGCAGGTCGTCCCACTTCGGGTCGTCGTAGGAAAGCCCCATCATGTCCACGAGCTTGATGCCGTTATCCACGCCATAGGTGTAGGCTTCCTTGCCGGGGTACTTGGTGCTGTCGGTAAGGTCGTTGGGATTGAGCGCCGCCGCCGTACCGGTCAGTTTCAGCTTCGCGAGCATGTCGCTGCTGACGACCGCCGCCGGGGCATCGCCGGACACGTTGCCGACGCGGGACACGCCCTGTGCCGTCGTCGTGGCATAGCGCAGACCATTATCATCCAGCACAGACCAGTCGGCGCGGGACAGGTAAACCGCATTTTCCGCGCGGATAACGCCGTCCAGCTGATTCGTGATTTCGTTGCCCGTCGCGACGGCGGTGTTCAGCAGCTTCTGTTCGCCGTAGGTGATTTTCTGCGTCATCGCGGCATTGCCGTCCGCTGTCATGCCGTTTGCGGTGGTGTAGCCCTTCGCGGTCAGTACGTTGTTCACCGCATCATGCGCGTCGCGCGCCGCCGTGAAGTACCAGTCGCCCGCGTCGCGGACGTATGTCTTGGCGGTCACATCGTCATAGCTGGCGATGTCCATTTCGGAGAAGGTCACTCTGACCGTCTGGGATTCGCCGGGATTCAGCGTCTTCGTCTTGGCGTACTGCGCCAGCGCGACAGCAGGCTTCTCCACGCCGCCGACGGTGTAGGGCGACTGGACGTAAAACTCCACCACATCCTTGCCCGCCGCATCGCCCGTGTTCTTGACGGTCACAGTCGCGGTATACGCGCCGTTTTCTTCCTTGACGGAGAAATTGCTCCACTCAAAGGTCGTGTAGGAGAGCCCGTAGCCGAACGGATAGGCAACCGTCGCGGCGTAGTCATACGCCCCCGCATCGCCCTGCCCCATCACCACGTCTTCGTAGCGCGTTTCGTAATACTTGTAGCCAACATAAATGCCCTCAGCATAGTTGACGTAGGAGTACCCGGTCAGTTCGCCGTTTTCATCCACAAAGCGGAAGTCGCCGAAGTTCTGCATCGCGGCGGAGGACAGATTGTCGTACACATAGGTGTCCGTCAGGCGGCCAGAGGGGTTGACGGTACCCGCCAGCACATCCACAATTCCTTCATACGGACAGCGCGCGTACCACAGCACTGCGTCCACGCCGTATTCCGCCGCGTTCACAAAATCCATCTGCATGGCATTCGCGGAGTCAATCAGCACAATCACCTTGCTGAAAGACGCATTGACCGCCGTCAGCAGGTCTTTTTCCGCCTGATTCAGTTCCAGATAGTTTTCGTCCGCGCTGCCGCCGTAGCGGCTCATGTCGTAAGGCAGGTCGTTGCCCTCCGCTCCCGTGCGGCGCAGGACGACAATCGCGGCGTCGCTGTAATCGGCGTAGCTGCTTTTCACCGCATCGGTGTATTCGCTCTGCGGCACTTCGTCGATAATCCAGCTGCCGCTCTCGCTGCCGTTGCCGGCGGAAAGCCCGACAACACCGCTGCTGTGCGTGGATTTCGCGTAGAAATCCGCCAGCGTCGGATTGACGGTGTAGCCCTTCGCTTCCAGCACAGCTTGCAGACCGTTCGTCTTGTTGTCAATGCCGAACAGACTGACCTTGCCTGCCGACAGCGGCAGCGCACTGTCGTTCTTCAGCAGCACAGCGCCCTCCGTTGTGATGCGGTGCGCAATGTCCGCCGAGTGCTGAAGGCGCTCTTCCGCGTTCGCAAAATCGCTGGGATAGTAGATGCTGTCGCCCTCCATCCCTTCTGCGCTCTGCTGACCGCCGATTTCCCCGAAGAACAGCGTCAGCGCCGAATCCCATTTGAGTGCCTCATAATTCGCCAGCCCGACCGCGCTGAGAATCATTACGAAAATGACCGTCCACAGCGTCAGGTAGGTGGATTTCCTCATGCCTTTCTTGCCTGCCATCGGTAGAACCTCTCCTCTTTCATCAAAAGCGGGCGAAGCGGAATTGCTTCTGCTCCGCCCGGTGGCGATTGAATCGTATTAGTCGTCGTCGCTGTTGACAATCACATAGTCGAAGGTATCGCCGTTCAGCGTCACGGTGACGGTGTTCGCGTCCGCATCAAAGGCGTCGCCCATCACCAGCGAATCCACCATGAACGCGCCGGGGAAAACGTCGAAGGGATTGTGGTTTTCAGCTTCCTTGCACTGCACGGTGTCGCCCGCAAATTCGCCGTCCACGAAGGTCGCTTCGCCTTCGCTGTTCATGAAGTAGCCGCTGGCAACCAGACTGCCCCAGTTCTCGGAGAACTTCACCGTCGTCGGGAACGCCAGCACCACCGTGTCGCCATCCTGCGTGTAAGTGCCGGTGAAGGTGTAGGTCAGCACCAGTGCAGGCGCTTCTTCGGTCGCGGCGACAACCGTGCCGTCCTCCGCTTCCTGATGGATTTCCTTGGTGTAGGTGTAAGTGCCGTCGTCATGCAGGGTCAGCGTGTTCACTTCATTGCCGCCCATTGCGGTCACGAAGCCGTTGTGGAACGTATTCTGGGTGATTTCTTCCAGCGTGTAGTGCTTGACGAGGGTCGTTTCCGCAAAGGCAGGCACGCACAGCGCCGCGCAGAGCAGCAGGGACAGGACAAGAGCAGCAAACTTCTTCATAGGGTCATTCCTCCTTGTGATTTGCGGCTGTTTTTCAGCCAGTGAGCACATCATAGCAAGGTGTGGGGCGAAAAGCAACGGCAATCGCGTAAGCTAAGCGGAATCCGCCGCAAACTAAAAAGCGCCTTGACTTGATGCGCAAAACATGGCATAATCAAGGCAGAAATCAGCCTATTTTTCGTTTTTTCAGGAGGGAAACTGCCGTGCCGTCATTCTTGTCGCCCTATCTGGGACGCTATTATATGCAGTTTTCCATCGTCGGCAGCAATCTGGTGCAGTTTCTGGCGGTGGCGCTGCTGTTCTGCATTCCGCTGCACCGCAAGCAGCATTTCGCCCTCCGCATGACGGTCAGTCTCCTGCTCGGCGCGCTGATTTGGGCGGTTGCAACGTGGATTCGCACGGATTGGCAGGACATGCCCTCGCGCATCGTGGCGGGGCTGCTGCTCTACCTCTTCACCCTGCCGATGATGATGCTCTGCTTCTCCGACCCGATGGAGCGCCTGCTGAAAACGTGGTGCAGCGCCATTGCCGTCAAGGAAATCGTCGGCACACTGTATCCGGTGCTGCAATTCTTTCTGGGCTATGACAGCCATTACACAATTGAACTTCTGCCGATTACAAATCAGCCGTCATGGCTGCTCTGGACGGTCTACTACGGGTCGCATTTTCTGCTGTATCTGCTGCTGTTTCTGCTCGTTGGGCGCAAAGCGGAAGAGCCGTTTGATGCGTCCGGCCGCAAGGCAGGGGCGATTTTGTCCTTGTCGGCGCTGCTGGTGCTGGGTGTACTCGGCAGCGTCATCAGCTATTACCGCGACGAAAGCCTTGTGCTGTACATCTGCACCCGCGCGTTCGCCATGGCGGTGGCGATTTTCATCCTGATGCTGTATTCCGGCATTGAGTTCCGCAGCCGGGCGCGCGCGGAAATGGCGACGATGGAACATGTGCTGGCAGAGGAGCGCAAGCAGTACATCCAAATGAAAGAGAATATCGACATCATCAACGTCTACTGCCACGACCTCAAGCACCAGCTGGCGGATTTTTCCGGCCGCCTGACCGAGCAGGAAATCACCGGTTTGCAAAATGCGATGGAGATTTATGACAGCAGCATCCGCACCGGCAGCGACGCGCTGGACACCGTGCTCTACCTGCATCAACTGACCTGCCGCAAGGAGGGCATCACGCTGACGTGTCTGGCAGACGGCGAGGCGCTGTCCTTCATGCGCACGCGGCACGTCTATGCGCTGTTCAACAACGCCATCAGCAACGCGGTGGAAGCCGTGCGCAAGCTGTTCGACCCGCAGAAGCGCGTCATCGGCGTGACGGTCTGCCGCGAAAACGGACGTCTGGAAATTGAATGCACGAATTATTACGAAGGCACGCTGACGCTGGAAAACGGCTTGCCCAAGACAAGCAAGGAGGACAGCCATCATCACGGCTTCGGCACGATGAGTATGCGCTACATTGCCGAGCAGTACCACGGCGAAATGACGCTGGACGCGTGCAAGGGCATCTACACACTGCATATCTCCATCCCGCTGCCGAAATAAGAGAGTGCACCAAGATGCGAAGCGAGTTTTTCATTCTGGCTAACGTGAATGAAACGCAGCGCAGCAGCGCTACGCTAAGTGGAATGAGCGGACGCCAGAATGGAAAAGGCGCGAGCAGATGGCGCAGTTGAATTGGAAAACAGTATAGAATCGTTCGCAGGAGATGAACCCTATGGCCATTCGGATTGCCATCGTCGAGGATGAGCAGCGCGCCGCCGAAACGCTGCAAAGCTACCTGACGCGCTTTTCGCAGGAGAACGGTGCGCAGTTCCACATCCGCGTTTTTTCCAGCGCCGTGATGCTCTTGGAGCACTATTCGGCGGATTACGACCTGATTTACATGGATATCCAAATGCCGGGGCTGAACGGGATGGAGGCGGCGCGGCGCTTGCGGACGCTTGACCAGAAGGTGCTGCTTGTATTCGTGACGAGCCTGACGCAGTACGCCATTGCTGGCTACGGCGTGTCAGCGCTGGATTACATCGTCAAGCCCGTGAATTACTACGACTTTGCGCTGAAGCTGACGCGGGCGCTCCGCCGGGTGGACGGGGCGCGCGAAAATGCGCTGACCATCTCGACGCAAGCAGGCATGACGCGCGTGGAGCTGGACGACATCACCTACATTGAGGTGCAGAATCATCATCTGACCTACCACACCGCAGAAGGAACGTACACGCAGTACGGCACGATAGCGACGCTGGAAAAGCAGCTGGCAAGCAAGGGATTTGCGCGCTGCAACAGCTGCTATCTGGTGAATTTGCAGCATGTGCGTGAGATTCAGGGCTACACGCTCATCTTGACCGACGGCACAGAGCTGAAAATCAGCCAGCCGAAGAAAAAGGCGTTCACCGCGCTCGCAGCGGCATATTTTGCGGGGCAGCAAAAAGAATAAGATTGCAGGGATACCCTTGCATCGTTTTACCGCAGATTCATTACTGTCCTGCCCATTGCTTGAACTTCATATTTGGTATATGTGTTTCCAGTTCAATCGCCGCATTCTGGCGTTCTTCTGCGTTGGCAGGATTTAAAAAAACGCCATCAATAACGGTGCGTGATTAGTCACCCACGGCAAGCACAAGAACTTGTCTTTCTTCGCTTTCACCGCCACACCCAAGGACACCACGCTGGAAATGTTCGGCGAACCGATGAGCGACGGCAGCTTCCATCCGTTCCACATTTATAGTATGCACCAAGCCATCGAAGAGGGCTTTATTCTGGATGTGCTGCAAAACTATATGACCTACAAGACCTGCTTCAAGATTGCCAAGAATGCGCCGGACAACCCGGAGGTTCCGGCATCCAGCGCCAGCAAGGTCATCAAAAAATACGAGCAGCTGCATCCGGAGAACATTCGCCAGAAGTCGGAAATCATCGTCGAAACCTTCCGCAGCACAACCCGCATGAAAATCAACGGAAAAGCAAAGATGATGGTCGTTACCGCTTCCCGACCCGCAGCCGTGCTGTATTATCAGGAAGTGCAGCGCTATGCCGCCGAACAGGGATACACTGATGTAAAGCCAATGGTCGCTTTCTCCGGCGAAGTCACCCTAAACGATGAAACCTACACCGAACCAGGGCTGAACGTGCGTCCTGATGGCAGTCATATTCAGGAAAACCAGGTCAAGCAGGAATTTCACGACAATTTCAACATTCTGATTGTGGCAGAAAAGTATCAGACCGGATTTGATGAACCCCTGCTGCACACCATGATTGTGGACAAGAAACTGCGCGGTGTCAAGACCGTGCAGACACTTAGCCGCCTCAACCGCACCTGTCCCGGCAAAAACGACACCTTCGTGCTGGATTTCGCCAACGAAAAGGACGATGTGCAGGAGGACTTCCAAGCCTTCTATCATCAGACGATTCTGTCCGAAGAGGTCAATACCGACCTCATCTACCGCGTTGAAAAAGAGCTGCGCGCCTATCATATTTACGATGACAACGACATCAGCCAGTTCTGCGATGTCTACTTCGCCAACGGCTGTCAGGATAGCAGCGCACAGGGTCTGCTTGTCAGCAAGATGCTGCCTGCCGTGCAGCGCTATCAAGAGAAAGCGCAGGATGAGCAATATCAAATTCGGCGGAGTATGCGCAACTTCTGCAAGTGGTACAAGTACGTTTCGCAAGTTGTGCGCATGTTTGATAAGGAACTGCACCGCGAATTTGTGTACTGCGCTTTTCTGGTGGGGCTTCTCCCTGTGCAAGTAGTTGCAATGGAGAACATTGCAGAGCTGCTGACGTTGGAAATGTACAAGCTGGAAAAAACTTTCGATGGCGACATCAGCCTTAGCGACGAAGGCGGCACATATGGGCAAGCCAAACCCAAGCGCGGCAGCAAGCCGGAAGCCAAAGACCCGCTGGACGAAATCATCGAACGCATCAACAAGCGTTACAAAGGCGAGTTCACCGAGGCAGACCGCGTAGTCATTGGCGCACTGGCAAACAAGCTTCGCAGCGATACCAAATTAACCAACATGGCCATTTCTTCTGACCCGAAAATCTTTGCAGAAAGTATCTTCCCGCAGGCGTTCAACATGGCCGCGCAGGACAGCCATATAGAATCGCAGGCGACATACTCGTCCCTGTTTGAGAATCAGGGAAAGTATAACGCAATTATGAGTACGCTGGCGGATATGCTGTACCGGGAGATGCGAAAGTCAGGGCGGAAGAAGTAATTTGCAAGACTTTCTTCATGCACGGAACTTCTGACAACCGCAGCGCCCGCGCTGCATTCATAGGGATTGGGAAATGTGTTTTCAACAAGCGAATCGTCATTTTTAGCAAAATGACCCTGCTTGCTGCTTTACTTTTCCGCATAGAAGAAAAATCGCATACAGCGCCAACACATAATGAAATCGCAGTTGCAGCTTGTTTAGACCTGTGACGCGTGACGGTATGCTCCATCTGCGCTGCCCAGCAAACCTGTCGTTCCTGAAATCATCTCGAACTTTTCGCTTGCTGGCATCTTGCGTGTGTGGTGGACAATCATCAGGCATATGCCGTTGCTGTCAGCAAACTGTTTCAAGCGGCTGACAATTTGGTAATCATCCGCATAGCTGTATGATTCGCCGCCCATCTCCCGGATTTTCTGCAAGGTGTCAATAATAATCAGCTTTGTGTCTGGATGTTCCTTCATAAACTGCCGCAGCTGCTCATCCAGCCCGCTGTTAAGCTGTTTCGCGCATCTGCCATCTCTCTTTGCGCCGTTGGAAACAGATGCGCATAACGATAGGTAATCTCCACGCTTTCATTGAAAGGATAGACTTATCGATGGCTATTGGTAAGAGAATTCGGTTCTTCCGCAATCTGCGGGGAATGACGCAAAAATACTTGGGGCAGGTAGTCGGTTTTCCTGAAAAGACCGCCGACATCCGGATAGCGCAGTATGAATCCGGCAGCAGAACGCCCAAGGCAGAACTGACGGGGAGCCTTGCCGGTGCGCTTGGCGTGTCGCCGCTGGCGCTGTCCGTGCCTGACATTGACTCCGATATCGGGCTGATGCACACGCTGTTCACGTTGGAAGACCGGT
>CAVIHU010000025.1:0-27430 GCA_963642705.1 Bacteroidaceae bacterium | reverse complement strand
ACGCATGTGCCATATCGATTTTGCTTCCATGGGTCATATCTCTTTACAACACAGACGCGCAAACTGTAAAACATGATGACGATGATTGACTTTTTCGCTTGAAATCGTTAAAATGGAAGATGAATTTTTGTTTCCTTGCGGCAGTGCCGCATACCTGATGATTTCGTGTGTCTTTTCTCCTTCAGAATTGATGCACTTTTACCACAACCATTGATTTCAGGAGGAACGGCTCATGACCCGCAATTCGTCTTCCCCGTGCCGGCGCTTTCTGGCATGCGTACTCGTGCTGTGCTGCCTGCTGGGCAGCCTGACTGTCGTTACGTTCGCCGCCGAGACCACCTATCCTTATTCCGCGTCCATCACGGCGGATGCGAATCTGCGCCGCAGCCCATCCTCGGCAGAAAGCAACATCATCGCGCGCATCCCGAAGGGAACCGTTGTGAACGTGACCGACGCGAGCGGCAATTTCCTCCGCATCACCTATGACGGGCAGACCGGCTATATCTTCAAGCAATACACGGAAAAGGTCACCTCCACGACGGGTGACATCGCCTACGGCTACCCCTATCAGACGGTCACGACCGCATCGGTCAACCTCCGCAGCACGCGTTCGACCTCCAGCAAGCGCCTTGCGAGCATCCCCAAGGGCGCAAGCATCACCATTTCAAGCGTCAGCGGCGATTGGGCGCAGGTTACCTACGACAGCCAGACCGGCTATTGTATGACGAAATACCTTCGACTGCTGACCGTTGTCGAACCGACCGCCGTGCCCACTGCCGCGCCGACGGCCGGAGCCACCGCTTCGCTCCTGACGGAGAAATCCTATCAGCTGCTGCAATCCGGCTTGACCGGCGATCAGGTCACCGCGCTGCAGCAGGCGCTCAAGGAGCTCGGCTTCTTCACCGGCGTTGTCAACGGCACGTTCAGCACATCCACCACAGAGGCGGTCATCGCTTTCCAGAAGCTCAATTCCCTGCCCATGAACGGCATTGCGGACGCGAATCTGCAGGCGCTGCTCTACAGCGGCAAGCCAAAGAACGCGGAGGGTGCCAAGACCGACATCAGGACGCTTCCCGCCATCGTCGGCACCTCCGCGACGCTGCATGACCAGGGCGTGCTCGTCAGCATCATCCAGACGCGGCTGACCACGCTGGGCTACTACACCGGCAGCATCAGCGGCACGTATGACACGGACACGCAGACGGCTGTCAAGGCGTTCCAGAAGGCAAACGGGCTGAAGGTGGACGGCGTCTGCGGCGAGGAAACGCAGGAAAAGCTTGCCAACGCAGGCGGCACCGTGCCGACCATGAGCGTCGTCACCGCAACGCCTGCCGCCACGACCTTCCAGCCCATGACCACCCCGTCCGCTGCTGTCCGCAAGGGCTCCAGCGGCAGCGACGCGAAGCTCGTTCAGGAGCGTCTGATTGCTCTCGGTTACCTGACCGGCACGGCGGACGGCATATTCGGAGCCGCCAGCGTCAGCGCACTCAAGACCTTCCAGTCGCGCAACGGGCTTGAAAGCGACGGCGTAGCGGGCAGCAGCACGTATCAGGTGCTGTTCAGCTACATCGCCATCTCGGCGGATTACGTCATCACCACCGCGCCGACCGCAACGCCTTCACCCACCGCGACAGCCACCCCTGAACCCATCACGAAATCGAACGTCGTCGTCATCCGTGTCGGCACGACAGGCGATGCCGTCCTCCGGCTGCAAAACCGTCTGACGGCGCTGGGTTATTACAACTCGCGTGCCGACGGTGTCTGCATGGCGGATGACGCGGCAGCCATCCGCGTGTTCCAGCGCACCAACGGGCTTGAAGTGGACGGCGTAGCAGGCTACGACACGCAGGTTCTCCTCTACTCCGCCTCCGCCCTCGGCAGCGACGGCAAGACCATGGCAGGCGCGACCATTGACCTCGCACAGACGCTCCGTCGCGGTTCGACCGGCGACAGCGTCATTGCCGTTCAGCAGCGGCTGATTGCCCTCGGCTACCTGACTGGCACGGCGGACGGTATTTACGGCACCGGCACGGCAGAAGCCATCTACAACTTCCAGAAGCGCAACGGGCTGTCGCGCGACGGCGTTGCGGGCGGAAAGACGCTCGCAGTGCTCTTCTCCACCGCCGCCGAATCTCCGACGCCCACGCCGACCGCCGCACCCATCACGACCGTTTCTCCGGCGGAAACCATCATCACCGCGCGCAAGCTGCAAAAGGGCGACCACAGCGAACAGGTCAAGGCGCTGCAGAATCAGCTGATTACGCTGGGCTACCTGAGCAGCGGCTCGGCTGACGGCGTGTTCGGCACAAATACGTATCAGGCTGTGCGCGACTTCCAGCTGAACAACGCGCTGAATGTTGACGGCATCGCCGGTGAAAAGACGCTCTCGAAGCTGAACAGCAGCACGGCAAACGGCAAGTCGAATAATCAGAACAGCCAGACATCCTCTCCGACCGCATCGCCTGCGCCGACCGCGACCGTACGCGTCATCACCGCCGAAACAGTCAGGGCATCCGATGTTATCTATGAATACTGGTACTCCACCGTCCGCAACGAGTGCAAGAAATACCCCTACGCCACCGTCTACGATTACTCCACCGGCATCTCGTGGCAGGTGAACATGTTCTCCTACGGCAAGCACGCCGAGGCGGAACCGCTGACCGCTGCGGATACCGCGAAGATGCTTGAGGCGTTCGGCGGCAATGTCTGGACGCCGCCCAAGGCGGTTTGGGTCATCTTTGCCGACGGCACCGTCCGCATCGCAACGACCCACTCGATGCCGCACGGCGTCCAGCACATCACGAACAACGACTTCCCCGGACACCTGTGCATCCACTTCCCGCGCACCGAGGCGCAGGTCACCGCCATCGGCTCATACGCCACGCTGCATCAGCGCACCGTGGATAAGGGCTGGGCGGAAACGCAGGCCATGGCCGCAGCGGAATAATCACCCGACAAAAAAGCTGCCTCCCGTGATAAAATATGTTCCCTCCAGTGTAGTCTTGAATATCTACGCTGGAGGGAGCATATCAATCAATTGGAGGCAGTCTCTTTTTTGCACTTGTCAGTTCCCCGGACGACCTTCTTCAGTCTCGGTACAAGCATCGTGGACAGCATGCCGATGACGATGCCCGCGATCCCCTGAATCACGTTCGGCAGGATGGCCGCAGCAGCGGACGCAACGCCGTACAGCGCCCATTCCAGCAGGAAGTAACCCAGAACCATCACCGCCTCGCTCAGCGAAAACGCGATGACGGCGGACAGCGTGCGGCCGGGTCGGCAGAGGCGCCATACAATCAACGCCATCAGCCCCTTGATAAGGAACGTTGGCACGACATACACCATGTAGCCGCCGACAAGGTCAGAGAGCATCGAGCCAATCGCCGCTGCGGGAATGCCCAGCGGGCCCAGCAGCAGCACCGACAGAAAAACCGCACCATCGCCCAAATGAACATAGCCGCCGGTCACCGGCACGGGAATCCTCGGAAGGTAGGTCATGACAAATACCAGCGCCGCCATCACGCCGCAAAGCGTCATGTTCCGAACGCTGCTGAACGATTGCCTCATCAGGTATCATCTCCCGACTTCGTCTGTTATTTGTTTTCTTTTTCAATTCGATTTAAGGCAACACCGCACAAAGGAGGTGATACGCCGAATCGTGCGGTGTCGCCTTATATAAATGCACTGCGAAGGAGACCGGAGGGCGATCGCAAAGCCTTCCGGCGCGTCCGAAGATGCGCACTTATGCTTCTGGCATCGCCGTAACGCGTGCAATGCCGTCATCGATGCGGCGGAGCGTCTCTTCACGGCCAAGCAGGTACGCAATCTCAATCGCACCGCCGGGTGTGCTCATCTGTCCCGAAATAGCAATGCGCAGCGGCCAGAGCGCGGCGGCGTTCTTCATGCCCGCCTCGGCGATGGCGGCCATCAGCGCGTCATGCAGCACAGGCTCCGTCCACTCGGCCGCATTTTCGAGCACGGGCTTGAGCAGCTTCAGCGCCTTCAGGCAAACCTCGCGGTTCGTTTTTGCCTTCTTGTTGATGTAGATGGCGCTGTCGTAATCCGGCAGCTGCTTCAGGAAGCGAACCATATCCGGCACGAGGTTGAACACCTCGGTGCGCCCCTGCATCAGCTCCGCAAGGCGCTTGTAGTCCATCCTGGTGCTGTCGCCGAACACCTTGTCAAACCACGGCGTGACCATTTCCAGATATTTTTCGGGGCTCAGGCGGCGGATGTACTCCGCGTTGAACCACGTCAGCTTCTTCACGTCGAAGATGCCGGGCGCCTTGTTGATACGGTGGATGTCAAACGCCTCCACCAGCTCATCAAGGGTGAAGAACTCGCGGTCATCACCGGGATTCCAGCCGACAAGCGCCAGATAGTTGACAATCGCTTCGACAAGATAGCCCTTATCGACATAGTCGGAGAAATACGCATCGCCATCGCGCTTGGACAGCTTATGCTGCGAATCGCGCATGACCGGCGGCATGTGGATGTACTGCGGAATCTCCCAGCCGAACGCCTCATAGAGCAGATTGTACTTCGGCGTAGAGGACAGATACTCCATGCCGCGCATGACGTGCGTGATGCCCATCAGGTGGTCATCGATGACGTTGGCGAAGTTGTAGGTCGGCATACCGTCCTGCTTGATGAGCACCATGTCATCGAGCGTATCATTCGGGAAGATCATGTGACCGAAAACGAGGTCATCGTAGCTCGTTTCGCCGGTCGTCGGCGCGTTCTGGCGGATGACGTAAGGCACACCTGCGTCAAGCTTCTGCTGAATTTCCTCCTGCGAGAGGTGCAGGCAGTGCTTATCGTACTTGAAGACCTCGCCCTTTGCTTCGCAGGCGGCACGGCGTTCCTCGATCTCCTCCTTCGTGCAGAAGCAGTAGTAGGCATGACCGCTCTTGACGAGCTGCTGAGCGTAAGGGAGATACAGCGATTTACGTTGGGACTGAATATACGGTCCGACCGGTCCGCCGACATCGGGACCCTCGTCCCAATTCATGCCGCAGCGGCGCAGGGTGTCGTAGATGACCTCGGTCGCGCCCTCGACAAAGCGAACCTGATCCGTATCCTCGATGCGGAGGATGAACTTACCGCCGTTTTTTCGGGCGAAGAGGTAGCCGTAGAGAGCGGCGCGGAGTCCGCCGAGGTGCATAAAGCCCGTCGGGGAGGGCGCAAAGCGTGTGCGTACTTCTTGATTCATGATGATGTTTCCTGCCTTTGCTAAATGGTACCAAAGCCGAAGGGGCTCAAGGGAGCGATTGGAAAGCTCCCCTGCTGCCATGCCAAAGCTCAACGATGGAAGTAAAAATGTGTGCGCCGCCAAAGGAAAACGAAATCAGGCGAAGCCTGACTGCGTTACTTTGCAGCCTTTGCGAAGGTGTCGCGCAACCCGACCGTGCGGTTGAATACCGGCAGCTCGTCGGTGGAATCCCTGTCCTTGCAGAAGTAGCCGGTGCGGAGGAACTGCAGCGCCGTGCCGACAGGGCATTCCTTCGCGTAGGGCTCAATCAGTCCCTTGACGACCGTCAGGGAATGCTGATTCAGCTTCTTCAGGAAGTCATAATCCGCACGGGAAAGCGTGGCGTCCTTGCTTTCGTCCTCTTCCCCGGTTACTTCATCGGCGGCATCGGCATCCGCAGCAGGCGCCTGCTCATCCTCGAGCGCGCTGTCGTCTGCCAGCAGTGGGTCGTAAAGGCGTGCCTCGAACGGAACCGCATCGACTGCGGATACCCAGTGCAGCGTCTTGCCCTTAATCTTTCGGTCGGCGCCTTCGCTGCCGGACAGGCTGTCCATGTCCACCGTGCAGTAAACCTCGGTGACGTTGCCGCCTTCGTCCTTCTTGCAGCCCTCGCACTTGACGATGTACGCGCCGTTCAGACGCACCTCGAAGCCGGGGTACATGCGCTGGAACTTCTTCGCAGGCACCTCCATGAAGTCCTCCTGCTCGATGTACAGCTCGCGCCCGAACGTCACGGTGTGCGTGCCCATTTCCGGATGCTTCGGGTGATTCTCCACCGTCAGCGTAATTGTCTTCCCCTCATCCCAGTTCGTCAGCACGACCTTGAGCGGATGCAGCACTGCCATGACGCGTGCCGCCTTTTCGCCGAGGTCATCGCGGATACAGGCATCCAGCAGCGCCGTGTCCACAACCGAGTCCGCCTTGCTCAGCCCGATGCGGCTGACGAAATCACGGATGGCGGCGGCCGTGCAGCCCCTGCGGCGCAGGCCGGACAATGTGGGCATTCTCGGGTCATCCCAGCCGCTGACGTAGCCGCCCATCACCAGCGCGCGCAGCTTGCGTTTGCTCATGACGGTACCGGTCATGTTCAGCCGGGCAAATTCGATCTGACGCGGACGCGCCGGCAGCATGGACTGGCTGTGATCGACAACCCAGTCGTACAGCGGACGATGAATTTCGTATTCCAGCGAGCACAGGGAGTGGCTGATGCCTTCAAGCGCGTCGCCGATGGGGTGCGCAAAATCGTACATCGGATAGATGCACCACTTCCTGCCCGTGCGCCAATGCTCCTTATACAGGATGCGGTACATGGTGGGGTCGCGCATGACGATGTTCGGCGATGCCATGTCGATCTTGGCGCGCAGGGTGTACTGCCCTTCGGCAAACTCGCCCGCACGCATCCGCCGGAACAGGTCGAGGCTTTCTTCCGCAGGACGGTCACGCCACGGCGAGTTCCTGCCGGGCTGCGTCAGTGTGCCGCGGTATTCGCGCATCTGCTCCTTATTGAGCTCGTCGACATATGCCAGACCGCGCTTGATCCAGTCCTCGGCGATTTCATAGCACTTATCATAATAGTCGGATGCATAATACAGTCCGCCTGTCCAGTCAAAGCCAAGCCAGTGAATATCGTTCTTGATGGCTTCGACGAACTCCGTATCCTCCTTCGCAGGATTCGTATCATCGAAGCGAAGGTTGCACTTGCCGCCGTACTTTTCAGCCGTCAGGAAGTCCGTAATCAGCGCCTTGCAGTGACCAATATGCATATAGCCGTTAGGTTCGGGAGGAAACCGCGTATGCACCTGCGTGTAGCGTCCGTCCTTGAGATCCTGTTCGACAGCCTCCCAGACAAAATTGCTGCGAGTCATTGCTTCTTCCATCGGAATGGTTCCTCCTTCTTCATCGGGTTTCGACGTGCCGAAATTCGGTCGCGAAGCCTTCCTCCGGTATTGAAATATTATAGCTGTATTAACCGAAAAATACAAGGGCACAGTGAAAAAAACGAAAAAGGTGGGCTACCGAACAGGCAAGGTCTGCGACTGCCATGCCATCCGGTCGCCTCCGCGGAGGCGACATCTCCGCAGCAACAGCTATCCATCATGAAAATGAAAAAGCAGCCGCCCGAAATGAGCAGCTGCTCTGAAAGCGTTCAGCGCGTCAATGTTTGATATATTCGCGAATGACCTTCACCAGTTCATCAGCCTCAACCGGTGCATATCGCGGCGAAATGGCAAGCGTCACGAAGTCATATTTCCCGTTCGCATGAAAATTACGATAATCATCATACACGCGGAACGGCACGGTCGGTTCCGCACCGTTTTTCGCGGTGAACATCTGCGCCGTCAGCGAATTCAGGCGGATATTGCCGTCCCCATCAAGCAGAACAGCCGGAATATCCTGCCGTGAGCGTGGATTGCGCACGTTGTCCAGCGAGGAAATCCGGCGCATGGCCAGCGCGAACAGCAGATAATTCGCCTCATCGAGCTTCTTCTGCGCATAAAAGGCATCGAGGTCAAGACGCTTTTCCACCGGCATGGCGAGCACGTTGAACAGCACGTAGTTCGGACCGGGATAACCAATGCCGAGGTCACTGTGCGCATCGACGTGGGTAACCTCGAACGGCGCGGTCAGCCGTCCGGCGGCGAGCTGCTCCTCCCAGAACTGCAAGGCGCAGTCGTGCGTCTCGAATACGCGCCCGTCAACAGGCGCTTCGCGGGACAGACCGCACTGCTCCTCCAGAAACGCACGGACATCCGCTTCAGCCCACGGCTCATGACCCGTCAGCGGCGGACGCTGCCCTTTTTCGGACAGCGGACAGCAGTCGGCAAGGAAAAAATCAAGGTCAATGTCAAGCACTCGCATGGTGATGAGGTCTTCTTTCTGCCTTTATTCCCCGATTTCGGCGTAGATCATCTCGATGTGCGACTGGCATTCCTGCGCGAAGGTCTCCGCATCAAATGCACCGTTCAGATAACGCTTGGCAAGCACCTGCAGCGCATCGTCATAGGACAGGGGCGACCCCTCGGAGATATAGAGCGATTCTGCCAGCGACTGATAATACTTAATTGCGTCTTCCTTGACCATATAGCGGCGGCCTTCAAGCTGTTCGAGCTGTGCACGGTCATCCGCCAGCCGATCCTCCTGCGCCTGCGTGCGTTCCTCGGCGCCCTCCAGCAGGGCAATCTCTTCCTCAAGCTTTTCGATTTTCGAGACGACATCCGGATTTTCAATCGGGTCGGTCAACGTCTGATAGAGGAAGTAATCCGAATTCTCCATGTGCATCACGCAATATTCTATGAAGCTGATCGCCGCTTCCTTATTGTCGGAATACGGATTCACGATCGCGATGGTCGCATAGGTCTCCACGGCGCTGCTCTGGTCCTCAAAGATGCGCGGGAAGCGCCGAATCAACGTTGACGGGACATCCGCCGCACTCGGCAGCATAAATATAATATTAAAACGCTCGCCTGTCAAGGTGTCCGTTTCCGGCAGCTCGTCCCTGATGCGCCTGACGTAGTGCAGGAACGTGTCATTCCGGAAATCAACCCTGCGGCCTTCCTGAATGCTCGTGATGATATAATACTTCATGAACAGGTTCATTACGCTCTGCTGCGTATAGGAGTCCATCATCAGCGTCATATCGCCGGTGAGCAGGTCATCTGCGAGAATTGCATTGCACACGTCCAGCAGTTCGTCAAAGGTTTCCGGCACGCTGAATCCCCACTCTGCCAGCGTATCCTCTGCGACCATCATGCCCATCGGCGATGCACTGACCAGCACGCCGACGAGATGCCCTTCATCCATCATGGCAGGCTGAAGCGCCGGATACATGCTTTGATATGCCTGCATCAGCGTTTCATTGCCTTCCAGCGATTCATAGTAATTTGTATTCTTGATTGTATACAAGCCGGAATCGGTACGAATAACAAAAACATCGATGTCCGGATTTTGGATGACATAGGCGTTTGCGATGACGTCTTGAATGTTGAAATCATAACTGAATGTGATATGAATACCACTTTCCTTTTCGAATCCCTCCATTTTATCCATGAGCATCATGTTACCGGCGATATACAGATCGTCGCCCTCCGCGCAAACAACGGATAACTGAATCAACATAAAAACAGCGCAAAGCAGGGCGAGCAAGCGCTTCGTTTTCATTGTTTAACCTCCTGATGTTGTCGTGAAAGCTGTTCGTCGGTCGTATGTGTTTAAAGAGCGTCAGTTGCTTTGAGTCAAGGGAATCACCCCCTTTTTGTGAATGGATGTTAAAAAATAAACAAGTGATTTCTGATATGATTCTATCATATCAGTGTAATATTGTCAATATGGTATGATATTTTTTTATTGATTTGTTGAATGAACAATTCATTTGTATTTTTTTGTTTCGATAGGCACGAAATTCGTCTTTCCATCCGTTATATGATGGGGATTTCACTTTGATGGGTGAGCTTTGGCACGCTGCATCGCATATCCCTGCCGGGGCTGCAGGGGACAGGAAAAGAGGCAAAGTCCATCGCTTGACCCTTTTCTCGATGGGGTTGCGCTGTTTGCATACAGGTTCCGCTTGCGGTGCGATGCGCTAAACCCCACATTGCAGAAAATGCAAAACCATGATATACTATAAACTGTGAAAATGTATGATTTCACACCCCTTTTGCTTTTTATGACCGGTCGCCTGCCGTTCAGGCCCCCGACCTCAAGGGAGTTGAAGCAGTGAATAAGCAACCATTTTCCGAAGGCTGGGAGCAGTCCTCCCTGCCGAATAATCAGGAAACGCAGGACTATGATATGCCGCAGGAACAGTGGCAGAACGATGCCGAGCAGCCCGTTCAGGTTGAAGGGCAGGCGGATCAGTTCGCCAATGAGCAGTTCTGGGACGCTGTGCCGCCGATTGACACGGGCGCTTATCTGCCGGAGAAGAAAAAGGATTATCCCTTCTCCATCTTCAAGCCCGAAATGAAGAAGCCGAATTTCGTGCTGTGCGTGCTCGTCAATGTCGTTCGCATTTTCGCCGTGCTGATTCTGATTGCAGGGCTTGCGTTGGTCGGCGCGGTCATCGGCATCGCAAAGGGCTATATGGAAACGGCGCCGACGCTTGACCTCGCCGCGATTGACGACCAGGAGCAGACGTCCTTCATCTACGATTCCGAGGGCAACCTGATTACCGAATACAAGGGTTCGGAAAACCGCGTGATGGTCTCCATTGATGCAATGCCGCAATACCTGCAGCAGGCGTTCGTTGCGGTGGAGGATGCACGCTTCTACACGCACAACGGCATTGACATCAAGCGCATTGTCGGCGCGTTCGTGTCGAACCTGACGTCCTCCTCGACGCAGGGCGGCTCAACCATCACGCAGCAGCTGATCAAAAATACGCTTTTGTCCTCCGAGCAAAGCTACAAGCGCAAGATTCAGGAGGCGTATCTGGCGATTCAGCTTGAAACGCGCTACACGAAGGATCAGATTCTGGAGAGCTACCTGAACACGATTTATCTGGGTGAAAACTACTACGGCGTATACACCGCCGCGCAGGGCTATTTCGGCAAGTCGCTGAGCGAATTGACGCTGCGCGAGTGCGCCATGCTTGCCGGCACGTGCAATTCGCCTTATTATTATAATCCGCGGCGGAATTTCTACACGCGTTCCAGGGAAGGCGTGGATTACGCCGCCATCACCAACAAGCGCACGGACTATGTGCTCCGCTGCATGTACGAGAATCAGTTCATCACCTACGAGCAGTACCAGAGTGCGCTCGATACCTCCACCGCGAATGTGCTCGAAACGGACCCGAACAGCTCCACCGGCATGTACAGCTACGCGCATTATGTGGAATACGCGGTGGACGAGGTCGTTGATATCCTGCTGGAGCTTAACGGTCTGGAGGACACGACCGCCAACCGCTACGCCATGGAGAACAGGCTGCGCACCGGCGGCTATCATGTGCAGCTTGCCATTGACGCCAGTATTCAGGAGACGGTCGAGGACACGCTGGAGAACTGGACGCAGTATCCGTCCCTGCGCGACCCGGATGACAAGGTGTACCGTTCGCGCAATTCCGACGGCACGTACGACGAAATCATCCAGCCGCAGGCAGCCGCCGTTGTCCTCGATTACCGCACGGGTGAGCTGAAGGCGATTGTTGGCAGCCGCACGCGCCCGACCGCCATGAAGACATTCAACCGCGCCGTGGACATGAACATGCCGGTCGGCTCGTCCATCAAGCCGATTTCCGTGTACGCGCCTGCCATTGAGCTGGGTGCATCGCCGGCGACGATCGTCATGAACATGCCGCTGCCCATTTCCGGCTGGCGCGGCTCCAACGGACAGGATTCCTGGCCGCGCAATTATGGCGGAAGCTCCTACGCAGGACCGGAAACGCTCCGCAAGGCGCTCATCAACAGCCACAACACCGCCGCCGCGCAGGCACTGATGACGCTTGTCGGCGTGGATAACTCCGTCGCCTTCCTGAAGGCCATGGGCATCGATGACGGTCACATTGACGCAACGCCCTTCGGTCTGTCGCTTGGCTCCAGCGGCATCACGCCCCTGCAGATGTCCGTCGCGTTCGGTGTGCTCGCCAACGGCGGCGTGTATCAGGCACCGATTTCCGTCCTCGGCATCTCCGACAGCACCGGCGCCATTATCTGGGACGGTCACGCACAGCAGGAACGCCACCGCGTCTTCAGCGAATCCACTGCTTACATGGTCGTAGACATGCTCAGGGACGCTGTATCCTCCGGCACGGGCAAGAATGCGAAAATCAGCGGTCAGACCGTCGCAGGCAAGACCGGCACCAACTCCGACCAGAAGGGCGTGTTCTTCGCCGGCATGACGGGCTATTATTCCTCGGCGCTGTGGGTCGGGCACGATAACTACAAGGCGCTCGCGTCCAACTCGACCGGCTCACGCTCCGCCGCGCCGCTGTGGCAGAGCTACATGAGCAAAATTCATCAGGGTCTCAGCAACCGCGACATCATGGAGGGCAGCGCAAGCGACTACGGGCTCGTGCGCGCCACGACCTGCGCCGTGTCCGGTCAGCTCGCGACCGATGCCTGCCGCAACGACAGCATGGGCTATGGCGTTGTTACGGATTACTGGCTCAGCTCCACCGTGCCGACGGTTGCATGCCAGATGCACACGACCGCAACAGTATGCACGGTCTCCGGGCAGCTTGCCACGGCGTATTGTCCCGATACCGTGACGCGCGGCGTGCTGACCATCCCGTCCGGTCATCCGCTCGCATCCTTCATCGGCACGGAATACGAGGATGTGCTGATCGAATACCTCGGCAGCTACGCGGTGCTCGGCACAAGCGGCACCTGCACCGTTCACACGAGCTATTCCGGCACGGAGTCGACCGCAGCGAACGCGCTGATTCCCGATGCGCAGATTTTGCTTTCGCAGGCACAGTCGCAGCTGTACAGCCTCGATGCCGCCTCGAATCCTGCTTACTATGCCGCCCTGCAGTCCGCCATCAGCCATCTGCAGTCCGTCATCAGTCAGGCGGCGCCCACCACCACCGAGGTCGCCTCTGCTATGGGGCAGCTCACCCAGGTGATGGCCGGCATCTACTGACGCGGGCTTCGCCCGTTCTTTGGGCTTCGCCTGTTCTTCGGGCTTTGCCTGTTTTCTCACTTCCTTCGGGCGCCATACTTGTTTTCCTTTCCATCGTTAAGCTTTGGCTGCCTATAAGAAGTACCGCCTTATAAGCCCATTATGGAAGGGTGCATGCCGAAGGAGTCCTGAGGACGATCGCAAAACCCTCTGCAGGCAACAAAACAAATCAAACAACATCAATGAAAGCCTTATGAACACATCCGTTACGGCAGAAAGCATCTCTCACCTGCTCTGTTCGCTCAGAGCCCCCATTCAGCAGGGCGAGTATGACCTGCATGTCCTTGTCCGCGAAACGCTCGAAGGCGGCGGTATTTCCTGCAGACATGAGGTGCCGCTCGCGCCGCGCTGCCGCATTGACTTCCTCTGCGGGACGGTCGGCATCGAAATCAAGCGCGGCAAGGTCGATAAACGCCGCGTGCTTAATCAGCTGACACGCTATGCTGACTGCACTCAAATCTCCGCGCTCATTCTCCTGACGGAGGGCACCGTCGCGCTGCCTAATACCATCCATGGAAAGCCGGTCACGCTGATCTGCCTGAACCGGCTGTGGGGAATCGCTTTATGATGAAGAAACAACCATCCGACGATACGCCGGAAAATCAGCCTGAAGCGGATGATGAATCGCTTCTGCCGCCGTATCTGCGCAGCTTTTTTGATTCCGGCACGCCGCTGGGCACGCTGAGCTACAACCGGCGCAGCAAGTGCTGGGTTATCCGCGGCGACCCGTCGGTGACGGAGGTGTGCAAGCGGCTCTTTCCCGGCAGCGCGGGCTCGAAGCGCGGCGAGGCGCGTTTTACGGCGCACCGACGTGCGGTCGGGGACTTGTGCTGGCTGATGATGCGCTTTCCGCTGGAAATCAAGGCAGCGGATCGCACCATCTGGGACAAGGCGGTGCAGGGCGCACGGGATTACGCCGTCAGACAGGCGAAAAGCGTCAAAATCCCTGCGAAAATGATACCGCCTGAAGGGACCTTTACCGGCTCGCTCCGCACGTTCCAGCAGGAAGGTCTCTCGTACCTGTGTCAGCACGACCGATGCCTGCTGGCAGACGAAATGGGTCTCGGCAAGACGGTGCAGGCGCTGGCCTTCCTTGCGTCAACCGGCGCGATGCCCGCGCTCGTCATTCCTCCGGCGCACCTGACGCGCAACTGGCAGGAGGAAACGATGCGCTTCCTGCGCGTGAACGGGCAGGCGCCGCGCGTGCATGTCATCAAAGGCCTGAAGCCGTACGACCTGCCCGAGGCGGATGTGTACATCATGCACTATCTGCTGCTGCGCGGCTGGAAAAGCGTGCTGCCGTCGCTGCCGCTGCGCGCGGTCATCTTCGATGAGATTCAGGAGCTTCGCCACAGCGGCACGGAGAAATATTCCGCAGCATCGCTGCTGTCCGACGCATGTGAGCATGTCATCGGGCTGTCGGGCACGCCGATTTACAACCGCGGCGGCGAAATCTGGAACGTCATCAACATCCTCGACTTTCACTTTCTGGGCGACTGGGAGTCATTCTCGCGAGAATGGTGCAGCGGCTACGGCAATCAGATTGTTCTGAAGCCCGATTTGCTGGGCGCATACCTTCGCCGGGAAGGGCTGATGCTCCGCAGGACGAAGCAGCAGGTGCTCAGCGAGCTGCCGCCGAAGCGTCGGCTTGTCCAGGAGCTGGATTGGAACGACCGCGTCTATGCGCAGCTGATGGAGCCGGTCATGCACGAGCTGTTCCGCTGGAAGCAGGACACGGCGCTGACAGCACAGGAACGCGCCATGCTCGAGGAGTCCATCAGCCAGCATGCGCGTCAGGCGACCGGTGTCGCGAAAGCGCCCTACGTCTGCCAGTTCGTGCGCGCTCTGCTTGAAGGCGGCGAAAAGGTGCTGCTGTTCGCGCATCATCATCAGGTGATGGACATCTACCGCAAGGAGCTCAAATCGTTTTCTCCGGGCTTCATCACCGGACGGGAGTCCACCGCAGCCAAAACGACCGCTGTTGACCGCTTCATGTCCGGCAGGACGGATTTGCTCTGCATCAGCCTTCGCGCCGCAAGCGGTCTGAACCTGCAGCGCGCGACCTGCGTCGTGTTCGGTGAGCTTGACTGGTCGCCGGCTGTCCATTCGCAGGCGGAGGACAGAGCCCACCGCATGGGGCAGGAGGATTCTCTCCTGTGCTACTACCTTGTCGCGCCGCAGGGCTCGGACGCGGTTATGCAGGAGGCGCTCGGACTCAAGGTCAGCCAGTTTGTCGGGCTGATGGGCGATACGCCCGTGCCGCAGGCGCAGACCGAGCAGCTTGCAAATCAGGCGCGTCATCATGTTGAAAAGCTGGCAGAACAGATGCTGACTGCCCGTCAGGAGGAATCAGGCGATGCTGATGCCCATGCTGCCGGAAACACTGGCTGAGCTCATTGAACTGCCGGAGGAGCGCGATGTATCCGATGCGGTGCTGACCGGGCTTGATTTGTCCGGCGAAGAGCTGCACGGCTGGACGCTCCGCCGCTGCGTGCTGCACAGGTGTCTGCTGTCGGAATGCTCACTGCATTGGGCGGATTGGTCGGACGTGGTGCTGAAGGACTGCGATTTGTCCGGCGCGGATGTATCCGACGCCTCATGGACGCGCGTCCGATTGTCCGACTGCCGTCTGACAGGGCTGGATGCCGTCCGCATGACGGTTCGGCATACCGCTTTTTCCGGCTGCCGCGCGGGATACATGAACCTGTCCGGCGGCAGGGCAGAGAATATTCTGTTTCAGGGCTGTCATCTGGCAGAATCGCGCCTTGACAGCCTCCGCTGGAAGGAGATTGCCTTTCAGGACTGCGACATGACGCACATGACGATTTCGCACGTCCCGATGAAGGGCATTGACGTCCGCACGTGCACGGTGCTTGGCTGGCAGATTACGCCGGAATCGCTGCGCGGCATGCGGGTAACGTCAGAGCAGGCGGCGGAGCTCTCCCGTCTGCTCGGGCTTGTGATTGATTGACATCAGGAGGGTATTATGCTGACCATCGGCTGCCATTTATCCGCCAGCGACGGTTTCCTGCATATGGGACAGGAGGCAGTGTCCATCGGCGCAAACACGTTCCAGTTTTTCACGCGCAATCCGCGCGGCGGCGCCGCCAAGCCGCTTGATCTGCAGGACATTGCCGCGTATTCGGCCTATGCGCGGGAGCACGGCATCGGCAGGCTTGTCGCCCATGCGCCCTACACGCTCAACGGCTGCTCCGCCGACCCTGCCATTCGCGATTTCGCCAGGCGGACGATGCTCGATGACCTGCAGCGCCTTGAGCATCTGCCCGGCAATTGCTACAACTTCCATCCGGGCAGTCACGTCAAGCAGGGCGTTGAAATCGCCACCGTGCAGATTTGCGGGATGCTCAACAGCATCCTCTGGAAGGACATGAAAACGACTGTCCTGCTGGAAACGATGGCCGGCAAGGGTTCGGAGGTCGGGCGAAGCTTTGAGGAGCTGCGCGCGATTATTGACGGCACGGAGCTGGGCGACCGGCTCGGCGTGTGTTTGGATACCTGTCATGTCAGCGACGCGGGGTATGATATCGTCAACCGCCTCGACGATGTGCTGGCGGAGTTTGACCGCGTGCTCGGCCTCGGCAGGTTGAAGGCGATTCACCTGAACGACAGCAAGAATCCCTGCGGCGCGCACAAGGACAGGCATGAGAAAATCGGCGAAGGATGCATCGGGCTGGAGGCGCTGATGCGGGTGGTGAATCATCCCCGGCTGAAGCATCTGCCGTTCGAGCTGGAAACACCGAACGATTTAGCCGGATATGCGGCGGAAATCAAGCTGATCCGGGGGCTTGCGACATGACGAGGGTCAGTGCGGGCATCGTGCGGCGTGAAGATGGGCGCATCCTGATCTGCCAGCGCGGCGAGGGCCGCAAAAACGCGCACCTGTGGGAATTTCCCGGCGGCAAGCAGGAGGCGGGCGAATCGCCGGAGGACTGCCTGTCGCGCGAGCTGATGGAGGAGCTGTCGCTGCCCGTTTCGCATGTAAAGCTGCTCTGCACTGCCGAAGCGCAGGGGCTGACGTTCGACTTCCTGACGGCGGACACAGCCTCTCAGCCGCACCCGACGGAGCATGAGGCTTTCGCGTTCGTTACGCCGCGCGAATTGAAGGGTCACCCGTTTTGTCCGGCAGACAGGACGATCGCCATGCAGTTGGCGTTTGACGGCGTAACGTGCTGCCTGTGGGACTTCGACGGCACTCTTGCCGATACGTACCCGATGCTGACGGATGTGCTGGTGCGCCTGATGCATCATCATGGCGTGCCTGTTACGCCGGAAAGGGTGCTGTCGCTGCTGAAGGTCAGCCTGCTCTTTGCATGCACGACGCTGTCTGCCCTTTGCGGCATATCGGCGGAGACGCTGCTGGCGGAATGCAGGAAGGAAGAGGGAAACCGGTTCCTTGAGCAGCTCGCACCGGTGGACGGGATTCCTGAAACGCTGGAGCATCTGCTGGCGCACGGTTTCCGCCACTATGTCGTCACGCACCGCGACTTGCGCTGCCGCGAGGCGCTGGAAAGGCTTGGTCTGCTCCCTTATTTCAGCGGCCTTGTGACGGCTGAGGACGGTCTGCCGCGCAAGCCCGCGCCGGATATGGTGCGCTGCTGCATGAGCCGCTACAATCTGCGACCGGACGACTGCGTCATCATCGGCGACCGTCCGCTGGATACAAGAGCCGGACAGGCTGCCGGCATCCGCACGGTGCTGCTCGATACGGACGCACGATTCACCGCGGAGAAATCCGCCGATGTGCGCATTGAATCGCCTTTGGAACTGCAAACGCTGCTGCTTCCGGCGTGGAAGCATTAAGGTTAGGAGGACAATCACCCATGCGTAAAATGATTTGCCTGCTGTTAACGGCACTGCTGCTGATGACAATGCTGCCGTGCATGTCTGCGGAGGACGCACCGCTGTCGCTCAAGCCGCTGACGGAGACCATCCGTCCGGGCAAGGCGGTGATGATCAGCTTTGAAGCGCCGTCAGACGGCACGGCAACGCTGCTGCTGCGCGATGAGCAGACGGACGAAACCGTCCTGATGGTCATGCAGAATTATCCGGTCACCGCAGGCGAAAACGCGCTGCTGTGGAACGGCACGTACGAGGGTGCTTTCGCGCCGGAGGGCGTCTACAGCCTTGTCCTGCAAATGAACGGCGAGGAAACGAGCACGACCGTCATCATCGGCGAAATCGCGCCGTTTATCACGTCCATCGTTTCATCCGCAAACACGGAGGACGGAGAGTTTGTCATCACCTTTTATGCCAGCGTCGATGCGAAGCTGACCATCGGTCTGTGGGGAAACAGCTGGGCGCTGCTGGAGAACCGCGATATCACCATGGGCACGAACGAGGTCGTCATCAGCACCGACCAGCTCAGGGCGGACAGCACGGCGATTTCGCTGACGCTGACGGATGAAGACGGCTTCTGCTCCAACGAGGAGCATGTGTCTGTTGACCCGGCAGCCTTCGGGATTCTGCCGACCGCCACGCCGACCGCCGTGCCTACGGAAACCCCTACTGCGTCACCCACTGCAACCCCAACCGCGACACCGACCGCCACGCCCACCGCAACCCCAACCGCCACCCCGACCGCCACGCCGGACCCGACCGAGGAGCCGACGCCGACGCCTTCTCCAACGCCTTATGTCATTTTCACGCCGTCCTACGGCAGCCCGTATGAAGCTGCGACTGACGAGCCGGCCTCCTACTGGAATACGCCCATGGATTACACGGACGAAGAGGCAGTCTGGGCGATGTTGACCTCGCCGATTACGGTCGTGAAGGGAGACGCGCGCACCCAGGTGCGTATCCGCCGCGAGCCGAGCAGCGACAGCCCCGCCATCGGCATCCTGACGCGCGGCACGCAGGGCGTCCGCGTGATTGAGACGCTGGACAACGGCTGGTCGCTGATCGAGTGCTACTCCTCATCGTTTGCTGACAACACCGTCAAGGCATGGAATCTGCTTGTGCAGGGCTATGTCGAGACGAGCACGCTTGAAACGAAGGAATGGAATTCCAGCAAGTACAAATACGGGCTTGTGGTCGATAAGCTGACGCAGCGCCTGTATATTTATGAGGACGGCAAGCTGATTTCCACGCTGCTCGTTTCGACCGGTCTGGCGAATGCAAAGCAGCCGTACAACGAAACGCGCTCCGGCGAATACCTGATCGGCAGCTTCACCGGTGAATTCAAGAGCGACAACCTCTACTGCAGCATGGCTCTGCGCTACAATGACGGCGACCTGCTCCATGAGGTGCCCCACACCAAGCTTGCAGACGGCTCAAAGTCCTTTGCCTACAACGAGCCGAAGCTCGGCAGTCGTGCAAGCCACGGCTGCATCCGCGTCCAGCGCCTGCGCAACACCGAGGGGCTCAACATGAGGTGGCTCTGGGACAACCGCAAGTACCTCGGACGCCTTGTTATCTGGGAGGACTGGCAGGGACGGCAGATTGCCATTCCGGATGACGACACGGTGCTGTACTATAATCCAAGCGGCGGCAAGTATTATCACCGCGCAGAAACGTGCTATTCCGTCACGAAATCCGGCGTGACGTTCGAATCGTTCACCTACGCGCAGCTCGATGAGAAGCCGTTCAGTGAGCTGGAGTTCTGCCCCTACTGTGCGCCGGCGATGCGCAAGGCGGAAATCGAGGAGATCAACGCCCAGTACGTCTTCGGCGGCGACCATGAGCCCATCCTGACGGCGGCGCGTCAGCAGTATTATGACTATCTGGCAAGCCTTGATCCGATTGAAGCCGTTACCGAAGCCATGACGGATGCCGTCACGGGCGGCGAAAAAGATACGGAGGAGTGAGCCTGCAATGAACATTGTGGACTATGTCATTCTGGGCATTCTCGGCATTTCCATCCTCTTCGGGCTGTATCGCGGCTTCATCGCGAGCGTGCTGAACATGGGTTGCGGGCTCATGTCCTTCCTCGCGTCGTTCTGGGTCGGACCGAAGCTGGCAAGCTATGTGCAGTCGCAGCCGGAGCTGATTCGCACGCTGCTGCACTACACGGATGCGTCCAGCCGGATCGGCGACCTCGAAACAGCCATGACGGACGTCGCGACGCTGACAGCGGACAGCATCAACAGCATCCTGGAAAAGGTGCATCTGCCCGCGCCGCTCGATACGCTGCTGGAGGTCAACCTCGAAAACGGCGTTTTCGCCTCCTCGGGGCTGACGCAGGTGTCGGATTACGTCAGCCAGACCATCCTGCAGGCGTGCATCAACATCATCTGCTTCCTGGCCAGCTTCCTCGTGCTCTATATCGTGCTGGCAATTGTGCTCAATCTGCTCAAGGCGGTGTTCAAGTTCCCCGTGCTCAAGCAGCTCAACGCGCTGGCAGGCGGTGCATTCGGTTTTCTGCGCGGTCTGCTGATTTGCCTGGCTGTGTTCACGCTTGTGCCGCTGGTCGAGACGATTGTGCCCATCGACATGGTGACGGAGCTGATTGACCAGAGTACGCTTGCTCCGATCTTCTCCAACGGCAACCTGATCCTTGCCATTATGAACGGAAAATTGTGAGGAGAACGGGAAGAAAAACGCTTTTCATTCGTTTAATAGAGTGACATGATCTTTGCGTCATGCGCATGGTAGGAGGTGTACACGATATGAAACGCTTTTGCGCCCTGATGACGGCGCTCTGTCTCCTTCTGGGGAGCGTTTCTCTTGCCGAGGGCGTGACAACCCCGACAGATATAGCGACAGAATCGCCGACGGAGGCACCTGAACCAACCGCCACAGCGGAAGCGACGCAGTCGCCGACAGAAGAAGCAACGAAGTCGCCGACAGCGGAACCGACAGCAGAAGCGACAGAATCGCCGACTGATTCAGCCGAACCGACGCCGTCGCCTACAGCAGAAGCGACGGAATCGCCGACTGATTCAGCCGAACCGACGCCGTCGCCTACAGCAGAAGCAACGGAATCGCCGACTGATTCAGCCGAACCGACGCCGTCGCCTACAGCAGAAGCAACGGAATCGCCGACTGATTCAGCCGAACCGACGCCGTCGCCTACAGCAGAAGCGACGGAATCGCCGACTGATTCAGCCGAACCGACGCCGTCGCCTACAGCAGAAGCAACGGAATCGCCGACTGATTCAGCCGAACCGACGCCGTCGCCTACAGCAGAAGCGACAGAGTCGCCGGAACCGACAGAGGAAGCGCCCTGGGACGAATCGCAGTGCGACCACATGACGCTTAATTGCGAGCATGCGCCGAAGTGCGAGATTGAGGGCTGCGAGCACATCGCGCAGGATCTCAACAACCTCGATTATCCGCTGTGCGATGCGGGACGGTGGCTGCTTGACCAGCAGGACGCGTATTCCGTCATGGCCTTGAGCAATGCGCTTCGCATCATCGACATTGACCGGGCGGACGCTACCTTCTACCGCAGCGGCGAGTATGCCATCATCGGCACGCGTGTCGGCGCGGATGTCCGCATCGCGAAGAACCGCGCCGTGATTCTCGAGCTCCGCAATGCCAGAATCGACAAGCTGACCATCGAAAGCAATGCCATTGTGTACATCAGCGCCAAAGACGGCATGACCGGCAGCATCGGCACGCTGACGATTGGTCAGGATGCCATGGTGATTTTCTCTCAGGGCGGTGCGCTGAAAATCGACACCGTCAGGAATAACGGAGATATCATGGTGGACGGCGCAAGCGTCAAGGCGGACATGACCGAAAAGACAGGACGCAAGCGCTTTGATTTCGCCGCGTCCGGCGTGCAGAACGTGCTGGTCGAGGGCGAAAAGTACACATGGACCGTGACGCCCGATGCGGACGGCATGCTGTACCTGTGGCTGGCTGCGCCGTCCGACGGCATGCAATGGACGTCAGCCGTTGCGGAAGGCACCATGACGGTGCGTCAGACCGCCAAAGCACCTGCCGGCGATGAGGGAACCATCACGCAGGGGCAGCGGAATACGCTCAAGGGCGGCAACGTCTACACGCTTTCCGGCACGATTGCCGACGGCACGGTGCTGGAAATCATGGAGGAGAATGTAACCGTCATCCTCGATGAAGCGGCTGCGTCCGGCACGCTGATCGAGGCAGGCGCGTCCTATGACCTGATTATCCGCGGTGAAACCATCCTTGACGGCAGCGGCAGCATGCCACTGATGGGTGCTGCGCCGCGCGTCACGGTCGATGGACTGCTGAGTGTGCAGGGCAGTCTGCCTGCCGGCGTGAATTTCCTGTCGGGTCCGGCCGTACTGTCGGACGCGCCGGATGGCTATGCGGCGTACAACGTTTCCGTGCCGCTGTCCCGTCAGAAGGTTATGCTGGATGGCGCGAATGTGCCGCTGCTGATGAATCCATCAGGTGCGCTGCTCCTGCCGGCATGCGCATCGGACAGCAGCTATTCCATCGAAGCGGACGCGAACAATGTGACCGTGACGACCGTTGAAAAGCAGACGCTGACGTTCACGCTGACCGAGGAAGCACCGAATGCGGACGCGGCGGACGCAAAGGAATTTATCGTCAACGGCAGAAACGACTATCTGGACGGCACCATTCATTCCGCAGGGGTGAAAGCAACGGCAACGCTGCGCACCGTGCAGCTCCATAGCAGCGGCAGCGTCCTCCGGGTGGAGGATGGCTCGCTGAATGTCACGCTGACCGGCAATAACGCGCTGCTGTCTGACGGCGAACAGCCCATCGCGATCAGCAACGCCTCCGTGACACTGAATGTCGACAGCGGACGGCTCGTCATCCGGGGACAAAGCTCGCTTGACGGTATCACGCTGAAGGGCAATATTCTCGTTGAGGGCAGCGACGCGCAGGAATGCACCACCATCACCATCAAGGATGCGCAGGGCAATCCTGTTCCGAATGTGTCGCTGAAGGTGCTCATCGGCGGTCAGCAGTACCAGTACACCACGCATTATGACGGCACGCTCCGCCTGTGGGGCTTCGAGAACCTTGACGGCACCGACATTGCCGCGACTGACGGCGAAAACGTGTACACAGCCGTCATCACGGACAAGTCCGGCACAGCCGTGACAGGTCTTGAAATCACCAATATCGCCATGGTTGACCAGGAGGACGGCTCGCTCGTCATCACCTTCACTGCGGACGGCGCAAAGACGGCCGGCGTGCAGCTGTATTCCGGTGAGGCGCCGGCCTCCATGCCCGATACCTACCAGAGCGACGCCGCGCAATACACCGCTGTGGACGGCAAGGTCACCGTCAGCGGACTGAAGGCGGGCGATATCGTCATCTTCCGCGTCTATGCCTCCGCAGAGGAGAACGTGACGCTCAGCGCGGATAACACGGACGGCTTCTCCTTCAGCGATGAATGCTTCCATGTGCACCGCGTGAGGTGGACACCGGCAAGAACCGCGAATGCCACTTACTCCGGCAAAACCTATCGTCCGCGCATGACATTGCCCGAGACCGCAACCGTTACGTACTCCGGCAACAGCCTTATCGGCGGACTGCCGTTCTATGTCGGCAGCTACGTCATGCACGTTAAAATCCCGGAGGGCGATCCGCTTTACCTGCCAGGCACGGCAGATATCTCCTTCTCCATCAACAAAATCACCCTGATCATCTCTCCTGACGCCAATCAGCAGAAAAACGAGGGCGAAGCGGATCCTTCGCGCTTTACCTACACGGTCATCGGGCTGCTTGACGGCGATACCGTGCGCGGAACGTTGTCGCGCGCGGCAGGCGAGGAGGCAGGCAATTACGCCTTCGACATTTCGAGCCTGAGCGCGGCGGATTACTACACGCTCAAGCTTGTGGATGACGCGGCGGAATTCACCATTCTGCCGTCTGACATAAACGGCGGCGGAGGCGGAGGCGAACGCCTGACGCCCGTCCAGCAGAGCATCGAACGCAAGGACGGGCGCAAGATGTTCGTCACCATCACGACGCAGGAGCAGCTCGTGCTCTCCTACAGCGAGTTGGGCAGCGTCGTGCGCAATACGCCGGATGACAAAGCGCGCCCCTTCACGCCCTCGCTCGTGTGGAACAGCGAAACGGATGAGGTGCTCCTGCGCATCAGCGCCGAGGCGGAGCTGAACAAGGACGGCGGCTACGTCACCGACTCCTACGGCAGCCCGGTTTACGGTTCGCGGACGCTGCGCTTCGGCTATATGAGCCTGAAGTACATGAACAACGCCGGCGTTGACTGTATCTCCTTCTCCAACAGGAACGCCGCTGTGATGCTTCGCCTGACCGACTTCCTGTCCGAGGACATGGAAAAAGCAATCAAGCAGGCAGGCGGCAACCTGACGACGACGGTCTTCCGCATCACCATCGAGCCGGTCGACCTGCCTGACGGCGCTGTTTCCGGCGGCTGGAACGTCCGCACGGAGATGGTCATCAACCGGAACTACATCGACATCAGCAGTCTGCTGCCGAATGCGTCCGTGCTGGTCAGCCTGGAGCCGGTTGCAAAGCTGCTGACGAGCCTCGACCGCTACGATGAAAAAACGTTCGGCGAGAGCTTCCTCCTGCGAATGAATGCAGTGAATCAGGAGAGCATGTTCATTGCGCCCTATCAGGATGATGAGCTGACGAAGGTGCCCTTCACCAGCATTCTCTTCTCTGACCGTTACCTGATTATGCCCCTGACCGAGACTGGCACGGTGGATATCGCCGCGGCGCCCGTTCCGGAAGAGGACGGCTCTGCAACAGACTAAAAAGCGGACAAGGTTCGCAGAACGCCTTCAGCGCACAGCACAGTCAACTAAAAAGCATCTGCTCAAAATGACATGTCCCCCCAGTGCTGGACACCCGGCATTTGGGGGGACATATCATTGCCGTTTCGCATGCATGCAGGCGCTTGTGCTTAGCGAAGGTGTTCTTGTCCTGCGCGTGCATCGGGCAGAGGTCAAAGCAGTTGATGCCGCACGCTTCCAGCTCTGCCTCGAACAAGGGGCAGATGTCCCCCCTCTTATGCCGCGTGGACAGCTTGTCCGTCAGGATGTAGCGCTCACGCGGATAACAGCCTGTCAGGCACATCCGTAGCGCTGTTTGACGCCTTGAAACGTCCCTTCGGCAAAAAAGTCCAAAATTGTTAGCACTCTTTTTCATTGAGTGCTAATTTTCTATTGCATTTCGGCGAAAAGCGTGCTACAATACGTTCTGCGGGTGTAAACCTGCCTGAAATCAAGCATGACGGTGCCGTTCCTTATGCGGCGCTGCCTGAAAAAGCTTCCAAGGAGGAAATGATTATGGCGATTGAAATGGAAAAGGGCTCTGTATCGATTGACGCGCAAAACATCATGCCGGTCATTAAGCGCTGGCTGTATTCCGACAAGGATATTTTCCTTCGTGAGGTCGTCAGCAACGGCTGCGACGCCATCACAAAGTATAAGATGCTCCATCCCGAGGACGAGAGCGAAATGTCCGTCACGATCACGGTGGACAAGGAGAACAAGACGCTGACCATCAGCGATACCGGCATCGGCATGACCGAGGATGAGGTGAAGCGCTATATCAACCAGGTTGCATTCTCCGGCGCGACGGAATTCATGAAGAAGTTCGAGGGCGATGAGAAGAAGGGCGACATCATCGGTCACTTTGGTCTGGGCTTCTACAGCGTGTTCATGGTGTCTGAAAACGTTGAGATCGAAACGCTGTCCTGTCAGGAGGGCGCGGAGCCTGTGCACTGGACGAGCGCTGACGGCATGAGCTACGCCATCGAGGCGGGCACGCGGACGGCGCACGGCTCGAGCATCATCCTGCACATTGCGGACGAAGAAAAAGAATTTCTGGAGCTCTACCGCGTCCGCGAGGTGCTGACGCGCTATTGCGGCTATATGGCGTACCCGATCTATCTGATGGACGCCAACGCAAAGCCCATCGAGCGTGAGGAAACCATCGAGGGCGAAACGAACGAGGACGGCACGCCCAAGAAGCGCAAGGTGGTCGAGGAACCCAAGCCCAGCCTCCTCAATGACACAAAGCCGCTCTGGCTTAAGAAGCCAAGCGACTGCGAGGATAAGGAATACATCGACTTCTATCACAAGATGTTCGGCTGGGAGGATCCGCTGTTCTGGGTGCATCTGAATGTCGATTATCCGTTCAACCTCAAGGGCATCCTGTATTTCCCGAAGCTCCGCAATGATTTCGGCAAGTACGAGGGTCAGGTCAAGCTGTTCGCGGGTCAGGTGTTCGTCGCGGATAACGTCAAGGAGGTCATCCCTGAGTTCCTGACGCTGCTCAAGGGTGTCATTGACTGCCCCGACCTGCCGCTGAACGTCAGCCGTTCCTTCCTGCAGAATGACGGTACCGTCCGCAAGATTTCCGCGCACATTACCAAGAAGGTGGCGGATCGCCTCTGCGGCCTGTTCAACACCGAACGCGAGACATATCAGAAGTACTGGGATGATATTGCCCCATTCGTCAAGTTCGGCGCGATGCGTGACCAGAAGTTCTACGACCAGGTGAAGAAGGCCATCCTCTACAAGACGAC
This sequence comes from Bacteroidaceae bacterium, assembly GCA_963642705.1. Lineage (GTDB taxonomy): Bacteria > Bacillota > Clostridia > Christensenellales > Aristaeellaceae > UBA11524. The sequence continues at coordinate 1,121 of CAVIHU010000025.1, read as the reverse complement.
GGACGACCGCTATCTGACGCTGGAGGAGTACAAGACCGCCAACGCTGACAAGACCGGCAAGACCGGCGAGGACGGAAAGACGGAGCTCAAGGTCTACTACACGAACGACCCGAAACGTCAGGCGGCGAGCGTCGCGCTGTATACCAGCCGCGGCATCGATGTTGTCGTTATGGATCACATCATCGACAGCAACTTCCAGTCCTTCATGGAGTATTCCGGCGGCGAGGAGGGACTGACATTTGCGCGTGTCGATGCGGACGTGTCAGGTCTTGTCGAGGATTCCGAGGAAGGTAAGGAGCTGAGCCAGGAGACGCTGCAGGCGATGTTCCGCAAGGCGCTTGGCAAGGACGACCTGCCCGTGCAGCTGCAGAGCCTGTCCGATGCCGACTTGCCTGCGATGGTCACCGAGGACGAGCAGATTCGCCGCATGAAGGAAATGAGCCGCCTGTACGGTCAGTCCTTCGACATGCCTGACCGCTTCACGCTCGTGCTCAACCGCCGCAACGCGACCGTTCAGGCGCTTGCAAACCGCGATGCCGAGGATGAGCAGACGCAAATGCTCTGCCAGCAGCTCTACGACCTCGCACGCATGAGCGCTCAGCCGCTGGAGGCAGACGAAATCACCGCGTTCATCAAGCGCAGCCAGAAGCTCGTTGCCATGGCCGTGAAGTAAGCCCCTATTCAGGAGGACAGCACTGTGCTGCTGTCCCCTTTTTTTGTGCCATCTCCTTTGTGCGGTATCACAATGGCATTCAGACACGCTTCGGCCTTGTCCCTCCTGCTCTTCGCGATTTGGATTCCGGACGCTTCAACATGCCGTTTCCGAAGTGCATATCTTCAAAACGTTCAAAAAAACAAATAATCCGAACCTATCTCCGATTATGGAGATCCGGTTCGGATTATTTTTGTCTGGTGCCGGAAGTGGGACTTGAACCCACACGACATTGCTGCCAACGGATTTTGAGTCCGTCGCGTCTGCCATTCCGCCATTCCGGCAAGCAATGCTTATTATAGCATAAACAGCCTGAAGTTGCAACCTGTTTTTCCAAATTTCGTGCGCTCTGACTCTGTGTTGTAAAGAGATATGACCCATGGAAGCAAAATCGATATGGCACATGCGT
>CAVIHU010000024.1:0-28949 GCA_963642705.1 Bacteroidaceae bacterium | reverse complement strand
TTGAGGGCAGCTACATCGGCGCGTCCTCCTTTTCCTCGTGGGAGGACAGCACGGGAAACAACCGCCGGATGCTGGAGGTGCGCAACGCGGCATATCAGGCGAGTTTGGATTTTGCCGTGCTTCTGCGCACCTGCACGGGCGGTACATGGGCTTCCTATCGCTTATTTCACGCGGGCATGGCAACGCCTATTCCTTTGGCCAACGGCGGCACAGGAGCAAGCAGTGCAGAAGCCGCACGAGCGAACCTCGGTGTCAGTAATGCGGATAATCTGACTTCCGGAACAATTCCATCGGCACGCTTGCCGTTCAAAATCGCATCCGGTTCTACCACCATCAACGGCAATAGCGCTGTGACCATCAGTTATGCATCCGCAGGATTTACTGCTGTTCCCAAAGTGATTGTAACGTATTCCACAACAGCAGCCAACTGGTCGGGCTATAACGGCGCTATCAAGGTGCACAGCAAGACAACGACGCAGGCCAGCATTATTGTAGGCGGCAGTTTTTCATCCAACCGTGCGGTGGACTGGATCGCAATCGGAACCTAAAGGAGCGTGATGAGCATGAAGGAAATCTTTGAACAAGTGATTCAGGGCAAGAGCTACGACCTGAAGTCACTTTTGAACTGCATTGACCAGTATCATATCGAGGGCAAGCTGACGGATGATGAACGTCAGGAGTTAACCTTGCAGGCACAGGAAGGCGCAGCACCCGAATATGACTATGCAGCAGAAATCAACGCGCTGTGGGCAGCGGTTCGCGCTCTGCAGCAAAGCATATCGCCCTCCGAAGATGCGGAGGAATGGCCGGAGTATGTACAGCCTACAGGTGCTGGCACGGCATATCAAGTGGGCGACAAGGTCACTTACAACGGCACGCGTTATATCTGCCGTCTGCCACACTGTGTGTGGAACCCGGAGGTGTATCCCATAGGGTGGCAAAAACAGGCATGAGCGGCTGTCTTTCCGGACGGTCGTTTTATTATGCAATCAAACAAGGAGGATTTGAACATGAGGAACTTTTCCATTGACATCATCTGGGCAAAGATTCAGATGGCCGTTGCGGCGATTGGCGGCTGGTTGGGCTATTTTCTGGGAGGCATGGACGGATTGATGATTGCGCTGATCGTTTTTATGGTGCTGGACTACATCACCGGGCTGATGTGCGCCATCGTGGACAAGAAGCTGTCCAGCGCCGTGGGCTTCAAGGGCATCTGCAAGAAGGTGCTGATCCTGATGCTGGTTGGCGTGGCCAATGTGGTGGATATCCACATCGTGGGCACAGGTTCTGCCCTGCGCAGCGCCGTGATCTGCTTTTATCTGTCCAACGAGGGCCTGTCCCTACTGGAGAACGCGGCGCGCATCGGTCTACCCATTCCTGACAAGATGAAGGACGTGCTGGCACAGCTGCATGGGCGCACTGATGAGAAGAAGGACGATGTACAGGAGGATGAGCAGGAATGAGCGAACGAATTGACACTCCCTTCACCAATGAGCACTTTGCGGCCTACTGTCTGAAGATGGTAGGCCAGCCTTATTGGTACGGAACCTGCGGCTACAAGGCCACCACCAGCCTCTTGAACCGAAAGTCCAAGCAGTATCCGTCCCATTACACCTCGTCTCGCATGAGCCGATACAAGCATGATATTCAAAACAAGCAGGTCGTTTGCGACTGCATCGGCGGTGCAAAGGGATATGCGTGGTCGGACGGAGGTCAGTCCATGCTGGATGCAATCGGAACGGACAGTGCGGTTCCCAACAAGTACGGTGCGAACGGCTGCCCGGACAAGGGAGCAAACTCCATGTTTTCTTGGGCGAAATCCAAGGGCATGGATTGGGGGACGATTGACACGCTGCCGGAGATCGCAGGGCTTGCGCTGCACACAGACGGACATGTGGGCTATTACGTCGGCGACGGTTATGCCGTAGAATGGCGCGGCTTCAATTACGGCTGTGTGCGCACGAAGGTGAAAGAGCGCAAGTGGAAGTGTTGGTACAAGCTGCCCTTTATCCAGTATGGAGAAGCCACCGCCGATGTTCCTACGCCGGAAATTACGCTGGGAAGCCGCCTGCTGAAACGCGGCATGGTCGGCTCCGACGTAAAAGCCCTGCAGGAGCTATTGATGCAGTTGGGCTATGCGCTGCCCAAGTATGGCGCGGATTCTGAATTCGGCACGGAAACGGAAAAGGCGCTGCAGGCGTTCCAGAAGAAAGCCGGTCTGGAAGCGGACGGCAAGTACGGCGACAAGACGCACGCTGTACTGATGGACGCTGTTGCGGATGATGACGGACAGCCCGAAACCCCGGAGCAGCCCGCACCGGATGAACCCGCTCCCGTTTGTACGACAGTGGTGATCGTCTCCGAAGGCGGCAAGGTGAACGTCCGCTGCGGCAACGGGACGGAATACGAGCGCCTTTCTACCGTTGCGCCGGGCAGCACCTTCCCGCTGGTAGCAACCGCGCAGAACGGCTGGCATGCCATTGTCATTGGTTCTCGCGTGGGCTGGGTATCTGGAAAACTCGCAAAAATCATCTAACCAAGATAAGGGTCTGGTGCTGCAATAGAGTATCAGGCCCTTTGCTTTTGTGGAGTATAAAAAATGGATAATTGCAAAAAGCAGTGCCGCACCACGAAAAGGTGTATCGATGGCACTGTTTATATTGTGGAGTCGATGGTCAGTGAAAATGCGACGGAAACCACTTATAGCAAAATCAAACGTCTGATTTTGAACAGCGCACAGTCGCCGCAATTATTATCAGAAACGTCACAATCATCCCCGATAATTCGCTCGACTTCCGCCCGATAGAGAGGTATTATGCTGATGCCGTTCGGGAGATTGTCGGAGAGGAGGACTTTTCATGATGAAACAGAATAACAGGCAGTCTCTCACAAGCACGCTGCTCAGCAGCAAAATCACCGCACTCTATTGCAGGCTTTCCCGTGATGACGAGCTTCAGGGGGACAGCAACTCCATTCGCAACCAGAAGGCCATTCTTCAGAAGTATGCCGACGACAACGGGTTTACGAACACGCAGTTTTTCGTGGATGACGGCTACAGCGGTACGAACTTCAACAGGCCGGATTGGACGCGACTGATGGCACTGGTCGAGGAGGGGCAGGTCGGAACGATCATCGTCAAGGATATGAGCCGTTTGGGGCGCGACTACCTCAAGGTCGGATACTATACGGAAATGATTTTCCCGGAGGCAGACGTTCGGTTCATCGCCATCAATAACGGTGTGGACAGCGCAAGCCAGCAGGACAGCGATTTCACCCCATTCTTGAATATCATCAACGAGTGGTACGCCAAGGACACCAGCAAGAAGATTCGTGCGGTGTTCAAGGCGAAAGGGCAATCGGGAAAGTCGCTGGCAACGATTCCACCTTACGGCTATATCAAAGACCCGGAGGATAAGAATCACTGGATAGTTGACGAGGAAGCTGCCGAAGTGGTGCGGGAGATATTCCATCTCTGCGTTTCAGGCTATGGCCCGACGAGGCTGGCAAACGAGCTGCAAAGGCGAAAAATACTAACTCCTGTGGAATATGCCAAGAGCAAAGGCTGGCCGATACGTTCGATTAAACTGGTCGATGATCCGTTTGGTTGGGATAAGTCTACAGTTGTTCATATTCTGGAGCGTCAGGAATACCTCGGAAATACAGTGAACTTCAAGACCTATCGAAAATCCTATAAACAGAAGAAAACGTTGCGTAGAGATCCGTCTGAATGGCAGATTTTCGAGGGCACGCACGAGGCAATCATCGACAAGGAGACGTTTGCGATTGTGCAGCGCATTCGGGACGGTCGCCGCAGAGTAACGCCCATGGGCGAAATGCCAATTCTCTCCGGCATGGTGTTTTGCGCGGATTGTGGGTCAAAGATGTATCAGGTCAGAATGCGGGGCTGGGAGCATGACAAGGAGTATTTTGTCTGCGCCAACTATCGGAAAAAGACAAAGGCCGCCTGCACCTCGCATCAGATTCGCAATGTGGTGATCGAGCGGTTGCTATTGGAGGATTTGCGGAGAGTAACAGCCTTCGCCAAGAATCATGAAGAAGAATTTGTGCGGTTGGTTACGGACAGCACCTCCCGCTCGCTGAACCGGGAAGTGAAGGATAATCGCAAGGAATATGAGCAGTCGCAGGCGCGGATCGCAGCGCTGGACAAGATTATCCAGCGGCTGTACGAAGATAATGTGACCGGCAGGATCAGCGACGAGCGCTTTGCCAGAATGTCAGCAACCTATGAAACCGAGCAGCAGACCTTGGAAAAGCGGGTGGCTGAACTGCAAACTCTAATGGATGGCGCAAAGCAAAAGGCCATGAACGTGGAATACTTCCTTTCGCTGGTACGGAAGTATACCGACATCCAAGAGCTGACCGGAGAAATCATCCGCGAGTTTGTAGAGAAAATCATCGTCTTCAAGGCAGAAAAAGTGGATGGTCACAGGCAGCAGCGCATTCAGATTATCTACAACGCCATTGGCGCAGTAGAAATCCCCAATGAAAAAGAAGCGGCATAGCCGATATTTCTACCGACTATGCCGCACTTTTTTCCGGGATTAAAAATCCCTACGGAGCACCTTCTAAAGAGGTATCCCCTTTTTTAAGGCAGACTGCTAACCATATATAAGCAGCATGACAGATTCACTCCGGAAAAGAGCATTGAGTCCAGAGAGGCAGTGCAAAATCCCTCTGAATTATTTTTGCTTACGGCAGGAATCTGCTCTGCAAGGGCGAATAGTTCCCCATCAGCCTGAGGAGGGTCAGGCGAAACATGCATTGTGGAGGGAAAGCAATGTCCGCCATCATTTCCATCAACGTCGGCAACCCCGGCGCGAAAATCAGCAAGAACATCTATGGTCACTTTTCCGAGCATCTCGGACGCTGCATCTACGGCGGCGTGTATGTCGGCGAAGGCTCCGACATTCCGAATGTCAACGGCATGCGCACCGATGTTGTCAATGCGCTCAAAAAGATCGGCGTGCCTGTGCTGCGCTGGCCGGGCGGCTGCTTCGCGGATGAATACCACTGGGAGGACGGCATCGGTCCGAAGGAATCGCGCAAGCGGATGGTCAACACCAACTGGGGCGGCGTGGTGGAGGATAACTCCTTCGGCACGCACGAGTTCATGGAGCTGTGCCGCCAAATCGGCTGCGAGCCTTATGTCAACGCGAATGTCGGCTCGGGCACGGTGCGCGAAATGGCGGAATGGGTCGAGTACATGAATTCCGAGGGCGATTCGACCGTTGTGCGGAAGCGCTGGGCAAACGGGCATCATGAGCCATTCGGGCTCAAATACCTCGGCGTGGGCAATGAAAGCTGGGGCTGCGGCGGCAACATGCGCCCTGAGTATTATGCGGATGAATACCGCCGCTATCAGACCTTCTGCCGCAATTACGGCGACAATAAGCTCTACCGCATCGCCTGCGGACCGAACACCGATGACTGGAACTGGACGGACAAGCTGATGGCGGGCGCCGGCAATCACCTCGACGCCATCACGCTGCATTACTACACCGTCCCGCGCGAATGGGAGAACAAGGGCAGCGCAACCGAATTCGACGCCGCGGAATATTACACGACGCTGAAAAAAGCACACCATATGGACAACCTCATCCGCGGTCATCTGTCGATTATGGACAAGTATGACCCGAAGCACCGCGTCGGTCTGATTGTCGATGAATGGGGCACGTGGTACAACTGCGAGCCCGGCACGAATCCCGGCTTCCTCTATCAGCAGAACACGATGCGCGACGCGATGGTTGCGGCGATTACGCTGGACATCTTCAACGCGCACTGCGACCGCGTCGTCATGGCAAATATCGCGCAGATGGTCAACGTTCTGCAGTCGGTCATCCTGACGGACGGCGCGGAGATGGTGCTCACGCCGACCTATCACGTGTTCGACCTGTACAGGGCGCATCACGATGCGACGCTGTTGCCGTCTGCCATCTCGTGCGATGACGCGCAGGACGGCGTGAAGCAGCTGACCGCGACCGCCTCGCAGAAGGAAAATGTCATCACCGTGACGCTGACGAATACCTCCTGCACCGATGCGCTGGAGGTGAAGCTTGAGCTGCTGGGCGCTGCTGCCTCGGACGTTTCCGGACGCATCCTGACGGGCGCGATGAACGACAAGAACACGTTCGAGCAGAAGGATCGCGTGTCGGTCAAGCCGTTTGACAGCTTCCGGAAGACGCAGGACGGTCTGACGGTAACGCTGCCCCCCTGCGCGGTGACGGAGCTGACCATTCGTGGCTGAGGAGCGTAAGCCCTGCCGCTGCCTGCTGGCGGAGAGCGGTCAGAAGGACATGGCACGCCTTGTGCGCGAATACATCGACGCGCTGCCGGATGGGGACAGGGCTGACGAAACGCTGCGCAGTCAACGGCTGAATGCCTGCAAAGCGTGCGCATCGCTGCAAAACGGCACATGTGCGCTGTGCGGCTGCTATGTCGAGGCGCGAACGGCAAAGCAAAGGCAGAAATGCCCTGCTGTGCCGCCGAAATGGGAATAAAACAGGGGCTGCTACGGCAGTCCCCTTTCTTTTACTTTTCCGCCTCCGTCAGCGCAAACCACTCTCCCGTCAGTTCGTAGCATTCATCGCCGACATACGCCTTGACGCGGATGCGGTACTGACCGGCAGGGAGCATTGCACCCTTGCTGTCCCTGCCGCTCCAGCAGAAGGTCGAGCCGCCGATGTGCTCTGGACGGGACGCCTGATGGGATGCAAGGCGCCGGACAACCTGTCCGCCTTCGTCCTCGATGGTGACGGTCAATTCACAGGGGAACGCGTGGCGGACGACGAACGTCTGCTCCTCCCCGCTTTCAGGGCAGAATGTGTCCGCGCAGCGGATTGCAAGCATTGGGTCACCCGAGGAGGAGGGCACGCACAGCACCTTGGAGTAAATGACGAAGGGCACACCCGTGTCCACCAGCAGAATCTGCAGCAGCACATAGCCGGAGGACTGCGCGGCGGAGGCGTTGAGCGTGAGCGAGCGAGCCTTGAGTCCCGGCGTCAGGCTCCTGCCGGGAATGGCGTAGGAGTCAAATTCGCCGTTGTTGTCATAAATAAGCGTCGCGTTGTCGAAATCCCATACGCCCTGCCGCTGATAGACGAGCTGATAGGCGATCTGAGAGCTGCGGATGACGTTAAACGAAAAATCGATGGTGGGCGAATCAGCGGAAAGCGTATCGCCGGTGAAGGTGACGTTTTCGATCTTTGTGTCGCGCCGACCGCTGACGGCGGACAGGTCGTAGCTCAGCAGCACGAAGTCGCTTTCCTCCGGATAGGTTCGCACGGTGGATTCGCCGTGGCTTTGCAGCAGTCGGCGGCGGAGCTCCGTCAGCGTGATGTTGCCGTCGCGGTTCTCGTCCGCCCCGAAAGAGCCGGACACAGACAGCGCGTCCACCAGCGCACCGGAAAAATAGCCTGCGCCTGCCAGCCGTTCACCGTTGATTTCGCCTGACCAGAACCAGCTGACCTCCGCACCGCCCGATGAACAGATGACATAATAATCCTCGCCGGAAAACACGTTTTCAAACGACTCCACAATGCCCTTGCCGATGACCGCGCCGGAATGGCACGCGTCCAGCAGGAGCACCTTTTTGCCGGCAATGGTGTCGAACACCGTGTGGAGCGCCTCGGCGGTCAGATGGCTTTCGCTTTCGCCGTCGGAAATCAGGAAGGTCATCTGCCCGTTGCTGCCGCCGTCCCACAGACCGTGCGTGCTGATGTAGAAATAGCTGACATCACCCTCGTTTGCATCGGCAAATGTCTGGCGAATCAAGGCAAGCAGCGCATCAGCGGATGCCATGCCGTTTTCACGGGTGACAAGCTTGTCAAAAACCAGCGTGCCGCCGGAAAGCGTTTCCGCCATGCGCCGAACGTTGTTTGCGGAGGAGGGCACGGTATTTGACTGTGTCCGGAAGCGGTCGCAGCCGATCAGCAGCGCACGATTGACGCGAGTGCTCGTGCCTTCCTCCGCCGCGTTCTCGGAAAATGCCGTCAGGAGCGGACCAATCAGGCAAAAAATCAACAGCAGCGCCGTCAGCCGCTTGCGCATCCTGTCCGCCCCCTTTCAGCAAGATAGCTCCATTGTACAACAATCCGGCTGAAATTACCACACCCAAAGGCACTTCATGCTTTTTTTTCGTGCTTTTTTGCCTATCAAGAAAACAGCCGGGCAAGCGCGATGCTTCCCGGCTGTTATGTTTTAACCGAACAGACCAAGTCCCTCCAGCAGAATCTTGAGACCGATGCCAATCAGCACGATGCCGCCCACGATTTCCGCCTTTTTCTTGTAGCGCAGACCGAAGCGATGCCCGACCAGCAGACCGATCGGCGAAAGCACGAAGGTCGTCAGACCAATCAGTCCGGCGGCGAGGAACACGTTCGTTTCCTGCAGGGCGAAGGTCACGCCGACTGCAAGCGCGTCAATGCTCGTCGCGACCGCAAGCGCCACCATCGTCTTGAAGCTGAAATCGCTGTCGCACTCCTCTTCCTCCCTGCTCATTGCCTCGCGGATCATGTTCCCGCCAATGAGGGCAAGCAGGACAAACGCAATCCAGTGGTCGTACTTGTCGATGAAGCGTGCGAAGGTCGTGCCGAGAAAATAGCCGAGCGTCGGCATCAGCGCCTGAAACGCGCCGAAATACGCCCCGACACACAGCAGCGGCTTCCACGTGATCTTCTTGACCTTCAGCCCCTTGCAGATCGACACGGCAAACGCGTCCATGCTCAGTCCAACGCCGAGCAGGAGGATTTCCCCAATAGTCACAAAGCTCATCCTTCCGTGATGGAGTATTGCTGTCGATTATAAGGCGCTTATGGGGGATTAGTCAAGAGAAACAATGCAAAATAAATCGATTAAAAAGGCAACCTTTTATATCGTTTATCAACGTTTAACTGCGGAAATCCTTCTTTTTCGCATTGCAAGCAGCCCGACGGCGTCGGCCATCAGCCAGCCGATGGGGATGGACAGCCAGATTGCCATCATCCCGAAGCGCGGCGCAAAGGCGTAGGAAAGCGCAACGCGCAGTCCGAGCGAAATCACCGTCAGGATGACGCTCATGCCTGCCTGCTCCATGCCGCGGAAAATCGCATAGAGCAGGAACAGCATGCCGATAAAGACGTAGCAGATGCCTTCCGTCCGCAGATACTGCACGCCGATGGTCAGCGCTTCCGAGGATGCGTTTTTTAGAAAAATCAGCAGCAGCGGTTCGGCAAAGACCACGACAAGCGCGGAAACAATGATGCAGAATGCGCCGGAAAGCAGGAAAGCCGTGCGGATGCCCTTGCGAAGGCGTTCGGGTTGATTCGCCCCGCGGTTCTGCGCCACGAAGGTCGCAAAGCCGTTGCCGAAGTCCTGCGCAGGGCTGTAGGCGAGCGAATCAATTTTCACGCCCGCAGTGAAGGCTGCCATCGCCGCCAGGCCGAAGCTGTTGACGAGGCTCTGCACACACAGGATGCCGAAATTCATGATGGACTGCTGCACGCTCGTCAGCACGGAAACACTGCAGATGCGGCGAATCAGCCCGCTATCGGGACGAAGGTCGCACCAGGCCGGACGAAGCGCAGGGACGCGGCGCACCATGCTGACGCAGCAGAGGATGCCGGAAAGCACCTGTGCAATCAGCGTTGCCCATGCAGCGCCGGCGACGCCCCAGCCGAGCCCGGCGACAAACAGGAAGTCAAGCGCAACATTCGTCAGCGCGGAAATCGCCAGGAACACGAGCGGTGACGCCGAGCGCCCGACCGCACGGAGCATGCATGCACAGAAGTTGTAGAGGAAAGTCGGCAGAATGCCGGCAAAGACGATCAGCAGATAGCAGGATAAATCGCCCTGCGCAGCGTCAGGGATGCGCAGCAGGCGGAGCAGCACCGTCAGCATGGCATAGGAAAGCGCCGTCAGCACGAGCGAAAAGACGAAAATCAGCGTAAACGCGTTGCCGACTGACTTCCTGACGCCGCGCTCATCTTTTTCCCCGAAGAATCGGCTGACAATCACGCTGCTGCCCATACACAGCCCGGTGAGGATGCTTGTCAGCAGCGTCATGACGGAAAACGCGCTGCCGACCGCACCCAGCGCCGTTTCGCCGCAGTAACGACCGACAACGAACGTGTCAACCAGGTTATAGAGTTGCTGGAGCAGATTGCCTGCCATCAGCGGCAGGGAGAAGCGGAGCAGTCCGCGAAGGATGGAGCCATGGGTCAAATCAGTACGCACAGATGATGAAGCCTCCTTTTTCTTACTAAAAGTATAACGAAACCGGAGGAAATCGTCAAGGGGTGGGTGCCCTCGCGTTTAAGACACAGGAAAACCAGCGTTATGCTTGACAATTCATGCTGATATTTCATATAATTTAAGGGCAATACCGCACAATTCGGCGGCACCGCTGAATGTGCCTTTTGCGTCACCTGCTTCTTGCAGAAATCTCGATTTACATCCAGTAAACCTTCGATTTCTGCAATCGCATCTGGCACAAAATTCACTATTCATCGTACCACCTCATTTGTGCGGTATTGCCCTAAGGGGTTTCCTTATGACATTCTGCTTCGTGCATTGGCATGACGATAAAAAAGGAGATTATTATCATGAATAAGATTCTGTCTACGAAAAACGCACCTGCCGCCATCGGTCCCTACAGCCAGGGCGTTCAGGCCGGCAACACCGTCTATGTGTCCGGTCAGCTGTACTTTGTGCCGGAAACGGGTGAGCTCCTTGAAGGCACCATCGGTGAAATGACCGCGCAGTGCATGAAGAACATCGCCGCGATTCTGGCGGAAGCCGGCTGCACGCTTGCGAATGTCGTCAAGACGACCATCTACCTCAAGGATCTGAATGATTTCGCCGCAGTGAATGAAGCGTACGGCAAGTTCTTCCCGGAAAATCCGCCGGCACGCGGCTGCGTGCAGGTGGCGAAGCTGCCCCGTGATGCCAAGGTCGAAATTGAGGCGATTGCGGTCAAATGAGCAAGCATATTCTGCTGGTGCACGATTTGGCAGGCTACGGCAAGGTGTCGCTGAGCGCGATGATGCCGGTGCTCTCCCATATGGGGCACCATCTCTATACGCTGCCGACGGCGCTTGTCAGCAATACGCTGGATTACGGCAGGTTCTACATTCAGGAAACAACGGAGTACATGCGCCAGTCCCTGAAGGTGTGGGCGGAGCTCGGCTTCACGTTTGACATCGTGTCCACCGGCATGATTATGTCCGCGGAGCAGGCGGCGCTCGTATCCGACTTCTGCGCACAGTCCGCCAAGAGGGGCGTGTTGATTTTTGTCGACCCCATCATGGGCGATGAGGGTATGCTCTACAACGGCGTCGGCGAGGAAACCATCGCGCACATGCGGAATATGGTCGCTGTGGCGGACTGTATCGTGCCGAATTACACCGAGGCGGCGTATCTGGCGGATATGCCCTATCAGCAGCGGCTGACGGAGGAGGAGGCGCACGCGCTGGTGGAGAAGCTCCATCAGATGGGTGCAAAATCCGTTGTGGTGACAAGCGCGAAGGTGGAGGACACCGACTGTGTCATCGGCTATGACGGCACGAAGGACGAATTCTTCCGCATTCCGTTTGATATGATTCCTGTTCGCTTTGTCGGCACCGGCGACATCTTCTCCGCTGTGATGCTCGGCAGGATGGCGGACGGCATGCCGCTGCAGGCTGCTGTCCGCAGTGCCATGGACGCCGTGCGGATCATGATTGAGCGCAACCGCGACAAGGAGGACAAGTACCTCGGCATCCCGATTGAAACATGCCTGGAGGTGCTTGACCGATGAACCGCCCGAAGATCCGGATTACGCTGATTGACCGCAAGGGCGATTGCCCGTGCCACCGCGGACACAAAATCGGCGATTCGTGGGATTTCGACACCGAACGCGGAAAGCTCTGCCCGATGGCGATGCATGTCGCATTCCTCTATGCCGATATTCTGCGCTACGGCGGCAGCATTCCCGGAAAAAAAGAAGGGACAGCCGTCTTTTCCTGCCCCGATGCGGACACGCTCAACATCTTTCTGGTCGAAAAGGTAACAGAATAAAGTCTGCGAATCGCGATTATTTCCTGAAAAACGATTGCAATCGCGTTTCGAATCGTGTATAATAGCATAGATCCCTTTGATAATAATGGAGGATGATGAATGATGAAGCATATCGAAACGATCCAGAAGCCCTGCCTGAAGAATTCTCTGGCACACGGCGGCTGCGGCGAGTGCCAGGCGTCCTGCCAGTCCGCTTGCAAGACCAGCTGCACCGTTGCCAACCAGTCCTGCGCCAACAAGGAAAACAGCGACGTGCTTGCGGGCAACGAGGGCAAGCTCAACCGTCTGTACAACCGGAAGTAAGGCAATACCGCGCAATTCGGCGGCGTCGCTGAACGTGCGGTATTTCTGTAAGCTTTTCCCGCAGAAATCAGGGCGGAGGCTGCCTCAGTGCGCCTTCGCTTTTTTCGGGTGCAGCCACGCTGCTCCTGAAAAGCAAACGGACGAAGCCCGCGACCGCTGGTGTCGCCTGTTTGCTGCCATCCGAAAGCCCATTCATTCGCAAATTTCAAACAAGATAACCAGAAAAGAGGAAAAACAACCATGATTCACACCTTCAAGGCGGTAGGACAGCCGATGCTCCTCGACGTGGGCAGCGGGGCCGTCCATGCCATCGATGACATGGCCTTTGACGTGCTGGAAATGTGGAACGATCATACGCCGGACGAAATCCGCGCCGCGCTCACGGGCAAGTATGCCGCTGAGGAGGTCGATGAGGTCATCGGTGAGCTTCGCCAGCTGGAGGACATCGGCGCGCTGAACGCCCCCGACAACTACGATGACGTGACACAGCTGACCGAGCCGGGCGTGGTGAAATCCATGTGCCTGCACGCGGCGCACGACTGCAACCTGCGCTGCAGGTACTGCTTTGCCGCGACGGGCGACTTCTGCATGGGCGAGCGCAAGCTCCTGCCTTATGAGGTCGGCAAGGCGGCGATCGACTGGCTGGTGGAGCATTCCGGCAAGCGCGTGAATCTGGAGCTGGACTTCTTCGGCGGCGAACCGCTGATGAATTTCCCGGTGATTAAGCGGCTTGTCGCCTACGGTCGTTCGCTGGAGAAAGAAAAGAACAAGCGCTTCAAGTTCACCATCACGACAAACTGCGTGCTGATGACCGATGAAATCATGGATTTCCTCAACAGGGAAATGAGCAACGTCGTCATCTCCATGGACGGTCGTCCGGAGGTGCATGACCGTATGCGCCCGACCATCAACGGCAAGGGCAGCTACGACATCATCCTTGAAAGGGCGAAGGAATTTGTCCGCCGCCGCAATGCCTGCGACAAGGAGTACTACGTCCGCGGCACCTTCACCGGCTACAACAAGGATTTCGGTAACGATGTCCTGCATCTGGCGGATCAGGGCTTTGACCAGATCAGCGTTGAACCCGTTGTCACCGACCCGAAGTGCGAATACGCGCTGAAGGAGGAGGATCTGCCGGAAATTCGCGCTGAATATGAGCGTCTTGCCCAGATTTACATGGATCGCCGCGCCAACGGCAGGTGGTTCAACTTCTTCCACTTCATGGTTGACCTTGAGGGCGGTCCGTGCCTGCGCAAGCGTCTGACCGGCTGCGGTGCCGGCAACGAATATGTCGCGGTCACCCCGGACGGCGACATCTACCCATGCCATCAGTTCGTCGGCCGCGAGGGCTATCGCATGGGCAGCGTGCTTGACGGCACGTTTGATCGTGATATTCAGGCGAAGTTTGCTCACAACACTGTGCTGAACAAGGAGAAGTGCCGCGACTGCTGGGCACGGTTCTTCTGCTCCGGCGGCTGCGCGGCAAATGCACAGGCGTTCCACGGAGACATTTCCGAGCCGTACGACATGGAGTGCCAGATGGAGCGCAAGCGCCTTGAATGCGCCATGGCGATTTACGCCAAGGAACGTGCCGCACGCCTTGCTCACGAACAGGCAGAAAACAATTGAATTTGACCGGCTGTCTCCACGCGAGTCAGCCGTTTTTTTGCAAGGGGGTTTCCGGTCGTCCGCTTAGACCCCTTCGGCATCATACCGGGATTCGCTTTCATGGTTGAGGTTTGACAAACTTTCCTTATTATATAACGTGACAAAACCGCTCCGGAAAGTGCACTGCGGAGGGGTTTGGGGTGACCGCTAAGTTCCCGGGCGTTGTATAATTCGCAATGCATGGAAAAGGAAATTGTACGCTCGAAGGTTTTCAAAGGACGATCTTGAACCTCATCCGTTTCATGCCCTTTGCTCGCCTCACAGCGTCGGAATTTCTGCAAACGTTCGATGCAGAAAGGCAAAAAACAACCAAAAATGCAACCCGAAACGCTGCGCCCTGCAAAAGAACAGAATTAATGCAAAAGGAGGTCTTGCCAGAAAAGGCAAATGTGGTGTATGATGTAAGCTGTGAGAAGCGCATCGAAGCGCGTCACCGACAACGGCGTCGGATATCCGCGGCAGCGGGTTCTCTTCCGCCGCCCGCAAAAAAACAAACAGAACATTGACCGTTGAAAGGAGTCCTGCATCATGGCGAATTATGCTGAGCGCGTGTTAAATGACCTGAAGGTTCGCTACGCCCACGAGCCCGAATTCATTCAGGCCGCGACCGAAATCCTGACGACCCTCAAGCCCGTCATCGACCGCAACGAGGAAAAGTACGAGGCAGCCGGCCTGCTGGAGCGCTTCGTCGAGCCGGAACGCATCATCACCTTCCGCGTGCCGTGGATCGACGACCAGGGCAAGGTGCAGGTGAACCGCGGCTACCGCGTGCAGTTCAACAGCGCCATCGGTCCGTACAAGGGAGGTCTGCGCCTGCATCCGAGCGTCAACCAGTCCATCCTCAAGTTCCTGGGCTTCGAGCAGATTCTGAAGAATTCCCTGACCGGTCTGCCCATCGGCGGCGGCAAGGGCGGTTCTGACTTCGACCCCAAGGGCAAGAGCAACAACGAGGTGCAGCGCTTCTGCCAGTCCTTCATGACCGAGCTGTATCGCTACATCGGCAAGGATATGGACGTCCCCGCCGGTGACATCGGTGTCGGCGGCCGCGAAATCGGTTACCTGTACGGCCAGTACAAGCGCATCACCGGCCTGTACGAGGGCGTGCTGACCGGCAAGGGTCTGACCTGGGGCGGCAGCCTTGCCCGTACTGAAGCGACCGGCTACGGTCTGTGCTACCTGACGCAGGCGATGCTCGAGCGCAACGGCAAGCAGGTCGCCGGAAAGACGGTTGTCGTGTCCGGTTCCGGCAACGTCGCCATCTACGCAACCCAGAAGATCACTCAGATGGGTGCGAAGGTCGTTGCCATGAGCGACTCCAACGGTTATATCTATGATCCGAACGGCATCGACCTCGCTGTGATCAAGCAGATCAAGGAAGTCGAGCGCAAGCGCATCAAGGAGTACGTCAAGGCCGTTCCGACCGCGACCTACACCGAGGGCTGCTCCGGCATCTGGAGCATTCCCTGCCAGATTGCTCTGCCCTGCGCCACGCAGAACGAGATCAACGAGGAATCCGCCAAGCTGCTGATTGCCAACGGCGTCGAGGCGGTCGGCGAAGGCGCGAACATGCCTTCCACCCTCGAAGCTACTGCCGCCTTCCAGAAGGCGGGCGTGCTCTTCGCGCCGGCGAAGGCTGCCAACGCAGGCGGCGTCGCCGTGTCCGCGCTGGAAATGTCCCAAAACAGCCAGCGCCTGAGCTGGACGTTCGAAGAGGTCGATGCCAAGCTGAAGGACATCATGATCGGCATCTTCAACAAGATCGACGCTGCTGCGCGTGAGTATGCCACCGAGGGCGACTACGTTGCAGGCGCGAACATCGCGGGCTTCCTGAAGGTTGCGGACGCGATGATGGCACAGGGTGCGGTCTGATCCGACAATATGAATCCGTTAAGGGGCTGCTTTCGGGCAGCCTCTTTCCGTTTAGCTGAACGTTCAGCATAACCTGTTAAAAATCAAGCAAAATTTGATTGCGTTCAGTTATTTGTTTAGCAGGAAAAAAGCAGGGGAAGCGAGAAATAAGGGACTGTGATAGTTTGCAATTTGTCAAACATCGCGTAGATGAAGCGGTCTTATGCCGGAGAGGAGTCGGCATAAGGCATGGCGGTTCACCCGGCTGGTGAATTGCCGGAAGTAGGGATACACCGAAACGGTGTGAAGGAGGAAATATATGAGTACCTCTGCGGAATATCTTAAGAAGATGGATGCATACTGGCGTGCCGCGAACTATCTCGGCGCCGCACAGCTGTATCTGCTGGACAATCCGCTGCTGCGCGAGCCGCTGAAGCCGGAGCATGTCAAGAAGAAGATCGTTGGTCACTGGGGCACGGTGCCCGGACAGAACTTCGTGTATGTCCACCTGAACCGCGTCATCAAGAAGTATGATCAGGACATGATTCTGATTTCCGGTCCCGGTCACGGCGGCAACTTCTTCGTCGGCAACACGTACCTTGAGGGCACGTACAGCGAGGTGTACCCGAACATCGGCGAAGATATGGAGGGTCTGAAGAAGCTGTGCAAGCAGTTCTCCTTCCCCGGCGGCATTTCCTCGCACGTGGCGCCTGAAACGCCCGGCTCCATCAACGAAGGCGGCGAGCTCGGCTATTCGCTGGCGCATTCCTTCGGCGCTGTGTTTGATAACCCTGACCTGATTGCCGCCTGCGTCGTCGGCGACGGCGAAGCGGAAACCGGTCCGCTCGCAACCTCGTGGCAGTGCAATAAATTCCTCAACCCCGTGTCGGACGGCGCGGTGTTGCCGATTCTTCACCTGAACGGCTACAAGATTTCCAACCCGACCGTGCTGGCGCGTATCTCCCACGAGGAGCTGGAGCACTTCCTGGATGGCTGCGGCTGGAAGCCGTATTTCGTCGAGGGTGACGATCCCATGCCGATGCACGAGAAGATGGCGGATGCGCTCGATGCCTGCATGGACGAAATCCACGCCATCCAGAAGCATGCCCGCGAGACCGGCGACACGACGCGCCCGAAGTGGCCGATGATCGTCCTGCGTACGCCCAAGGGCTGGACAGGACCGAAGGTCGTTGACGGCAAGCAGATTGAGGGCAGCTTCCGCGCACATCAGGTGCCGATCATGATGGATCAACCGGAGCACCTCGAAATGCTGGAAAAGTGGCTGCGCTCCTATCATCCGGAAGAACTGTTCGACGAGAACGGCAAGCTGCTTCCGGAGCTGAAGGAGCTGGCCCCCAAGGGCGACCGCCGCATCGGCTCCAATCCTCATGCAAACGGCGGCAAGCTGCTGCGTGACCTCCGCCTGCCGGACTTCCGCGACTACGCGGTTGATGTGCCGCATCCCGGCGCGACCGAGGCGCAGGACATGATTGAGCTTGGCGGCTTCGTGCGCGATATCTTCAAGCTGAATCAGGATTCCCGCAATTTCCGCATCTTCGGACCGGACGAGACGATGTCCAACCGCCTCGGCAAGGTGTTTGAGGTCACGAACCGCGACTGGAACAACGAACGTCTTGACACGGACGAATTTCTCGCCGCAGATGGCCGTGTGATGGACTCCATGCTGTCTGAGCATATGTGCGAGGGCTGGCTCGAGGGCTATCTGCTGACCGGCCGCCATGGCTTCTTCGCAAGCTACGAGGCGTTCATCCGCATCGTTGACTCCATGTGCGCACAGCACGCAAAGTGGCTGAAGGTCTGCAGCCAGCTGCCGTGGAGGCAGTCCATCGCGTCGCTGAACCTGATTCTGTCCTCCAATGTCTGGCAGCAGGATCACAACGGCTTCACGCATCAGGATCCCGGCTTCCTTGACCATATCGCCAACAAGAAGGCGGACGTCGTGCGCATGTATCTGCCGCCGGACGCGAACTGCCTGCTGTCCTGCTTCGACCACTGCATCCGCAGCCGCGACTATGTCAACGTGCTGGTGACGAGCAAGCATCCGCGTCAGCAGTGGCTGACCATGGATCAGGCTGTCAAGCACTGCACGCAGGGCATTGGCATCTGGGAGTGGGCGAGCAACGACGCCGGTCAGGAGCCGGATGTCGTCATGGCATGCTGCGGCGATACCCCGACGCTTGAGACGCTGGCGGCAGTCACCATCCTGCGCCACGCGCTGCCGGAGATTCGCATCCGCGTGATCAACGTTGTCGACCTGATGAAGCTTCAGCCTGCCGCAAAGCATCCGCATGGTCTGAGCGATCCGGAGTACAACGCGCTGTTCACGACGGACAAGCCGATCGTCTTCGCGTTCCACGGCTATCCCACGCTGATTCATGAGCTGACCTACGAGCGCGCGAACCGCAACATCCACGTGCACGGCTATCAGGAGGAAGGCACGATCACCACGCCGTTCGACATGCGCGTGCAGAATGAGATCGACCGCTTCCATCTCGTGAAGGATGTCGTCGAGAGCCTCCCGCAGCTCGGCAACCGCGGTAGCTACCTCATTCAGGAAATGAACGACAAGCTGGTTGAGCATAAGCAGTACATCCACGAGGTCGGTCTGGATCTTCCCGAGATCCGCGACTGGAAGTGGGATCTGTAATCACAATTCGCTTCAAACCATATAAAAGCAGCGGCGCGGAGAATGAAATCTTCGTGCCGCTGCCTGTTTGTTTACCATGGCTCCATTGCTGCCGAATCCGGCTCCGGCGTATCCGACGGAAAGACCTCCAGGTGGTTATCCTGAAACCCGTCATACGGATAATAGCCGCTGATCTCATCGCCTTCGCCGGTGCTGTTGTCCGGCTCCTCGGTGGGGACGACTGTTTCAACGGTCAGCAGACCGCCGCCTTCGCTGCCTGCCTGCGGGAAGATGATGGTCAGCTGGATCCAGTTGATGCCATCGCCGTACTGATTCAGGCGGTACGCGCCGTAAATCCGCGTTTGACTGCCCTGCAGCTCGGACACGGTTTCCTCAAAGGAGGCGGCATTGCCGCCCTCATTGAGCGTCTGCGCACGGATGACATAGGACTGCACCGCCGCGACTGCCGATTCAAGCGGGATGGTATCCGGACTGGTTTCATGCACGAGCGCGCCGCCGATTTCCGCGAAGGAGGTCATGCTGTCCATCCGCAGGACGAGACTGACGATACCGCCGTCATCCATGGTGACGGTGATCTCGGCATGCTCCGGCAGCTCGGCGTCGTTCAGCCCGAGGCTCGCGAACGTCGGATACAGCTCATAGCACGGCGCAATCTGTCCGGCGCCGAGCTTCAGGAGATCCTCATTCGTGCGCGAAAGGTACTCCTTCAGCTGCGTGACGGCAGGGTAGGCGGATAAATCCTGCCCGGCAGCCGTGTCCCAATCGTTCGACTGCGCTGCGGCAGCATTCACCGTCAGAAGGAGCAGCGTCAGCAGCAGCGCACAGATACGCGTCCTCATGCCTTCTTATCCGCGAGCGCCGCTTCGCGAAGCTCCAGGAAGCGCAGAATCAGGTCAACCGTGCCCTCGACGCCAAGCTTGCCCGTGTCAACGCACAGGTCATAGTTGTTGACATCGCCCCACGTGGCGGTGGCGTAGTAATTATAATAGGAGGCACGCTGGCGATCCTGCTTGCGGATCTGATCCTCTGCCTTCTGCGGATCGATGTTGTAATACTTCACCGCGCGGGCGACCTTGCTCTGCATCTCCGCCTTGACGAACACGCTGACCGTGTTGGCACGATCCTTGAGCACATAGTCGGCGCAACGACCGACAATCACGCACGGTCCCTTGTCCGCGATGGAACGGATGGCATCGAACTGCGCGAGGAAAATCTTGTGGTTGAGCGGCATATCCATGTAATACGAGCCGGTTTCACCGTGCATCTGCATGCCGGTAACGAGGTTGAACAGCAACGAGCGGGTCGGCTTTTCGTCGTGATCCTCGAAAATCTCCTCGCAGATACCGCTCTGCTTCGCCGCCTCGGACAGCAGCTCTTTGTCGTAGAACGGAATGCCGAGCTTCTCCGCGAGCATGCGTCCGACATAGCGTCCGCCGGAACCAAACTGTCTGCCGATGGTAATCACACAATTCGTCTTCATGATCGTTGTCCTCTCTTTCTTTGGAAACCGCTGAAGCGTTCGGCAGCGTTTCCTTCATGCGCAAGGCCTCTTCGGGATGAAACGGCATGACAACGCATGGCTTCATTGTCTTCAATGTCATTATAGCATAAACTGTCGCTTTCGGCAATGGCAAACAGAGGCGCAAAGGCGAATCAGGGCGCGAAAAAAGCATCGAAAAATACGCAGAAAACGCGTGAATTTCCTGTTTATTGTTGCGCTGATGTGAAAAAAATCGCGAAGATTGTGGCGTTTTTAACAAAATCAGGCGTTCCATTGGTTCACTTTTCATGAATTTTCGGCGTACCCATAGGGAAAAGCTTGCAGAAAACAAACAATTATGGTAAAATAAGCACAGAAGACATCCATGTCTCGGCAAAATTTGACTGATTCTGCAATGATTGAGAGACAATTTAAAGATACATACTGGAGGCTATACGAATGGCAAAAGCATGGACGGACGATGACGCGCTGGTAGAAGGTCTGACGGATCATCTGTTTGATATGATCTATAAGCTCCCCAAATACCTCCTTCACATGGACGAGCTTGCGCGCTCCTATGACCTGACGTACTTGACGATGCAGATCCTCTGCCTGCTGCGCGCAGGCGAAATCAGCATCGGCGAGCTCAGCAGGCGGCTGGGCATTGCGAAGCCGAATATCACGCCGCTGGTGGAGGGACTCTGCCATCGCGGGCTGCTTGATCGCCATCGCTGTGAGGGCGACCGCCGCAAGGTGCTGGTGATACTTCTGCCTGCCGGCATCGAAATGGCGGACAGCATCCGCACGACTATCCGTGAGCAGATGAAGGACTGGCCGAAGGACTACAACGTCAGCGAAATGAAGCGCCTGAACCGCGCCCTTACGACAGCGCTTGAAATGGCTGATGATATCATGACTCGCCGTTAAGAAGGGGCGCTTCGTTTTTTTCGTGCCTTTCCTTCTTTTTTATAATTGATGAACTGTACAAAACCTCCGGAGCGCAAACGTTCTCCGGAGGATCTTTTTTATTCAATTTCACGCCTCGGCGGATTTTCCGCGTCGATGAAGGAGGAGGCTTCCGGCATGGTCCTGATGGTCGTGCTGCCCTTCACGATGCGGCATACGGCAGGCGTCAGCCCGTCAGATGAGGCGATAACCGACATCGTGCCGCAGCGCCCGTCAGGACGGACAACGCACAGGCACCTGCCGCTGAAGGCGGAACGGATCGCGCTGCGGTACGGCTCCGTGCAGGCGCCGTAGCCGTTATCCGTGCCGACAATTGTGCCGCCGCTGACGGTAAAGATAACGGAATTTTCCGCGTTCGGGCAGCGCGTGCCGTTCCTGTCGGCGACATCGCAGGTGATGCACACGAGATCATCCGAATGGATGCCGACGGCGTTATGGTCAGCGCTGAGCAGGAGCTGTGCAGCACTGCCGGCAGTGTACTGCACATCCTGCGCAATGAGATTGCCGGACGCGTCATAGCCGTTTGCGACAAGCGTGCCCGGCGTATACGCAACGGTGTAGGCATACTGGTTCTTTGTGCCGCGGTCGACGATGGTCTTTCTGCCGAGCAGCGTGCCGTTCAGGTACAGTGCCACCGATGCGCAGTTCGAGTACAACCACACCTCAACATTGCCGGGTTGATGCGTCCAATGCGGCAGAATATGAATCATCGGTGCGTCCTGCCACATGCTCCTGTACATGTAGTAGATGTCCTTCGGGAAGCCGCAGGTGTCGATGATGCCGAAATAGCTGCTCTTTGCCGGATACCGGTTCCATTCTGAGGGCTCGCCGATGCAGTCAAAGCCTGCCCATACGAAATGTCCGCAGGAACGGCTGCTTGCAAGGAATTCATTGACAGTTTCAGCAGCGGGTGCGCCCCATGAAACCGCCGCTGTATCATACGAGGTGTACACCATGCGGTCGCTGTCGGTTTCGTAAACGCCGCGGCTGGACAGGGCGCACGTCGTTTCGCTGCCGTAAATGGCGCGGTCAGTCTGGAGCGACTGGTCGTTGCCGGTGTAGTTGATGCCGACAACGTCAACAAGTTCGAGCAGCGGTGCGAGGTCGCTGTGGGCATTGTTATTGCCGAGCGTTGTCGGACGGGTCGTGTCGAGCGATTTGACGGCAGCGCTGACCGACGTGCAAACAGCGCTGATTTCCTCGGCGGAATAGGCGCCATTGACCGTGCCGCTGTTCATCTCATTGCCGAGCGACCACAGGATGACCGCCGGATTATTCCAGTCGCGGCGGAGGATGTCCGTGATGACCTCAACGTAATGCGCATCAAAATACCGCGCGAAATCGTATGTGCTTTTCGCCCTGCCCCAGCCGTTGAATAACTCTTCGACCACCATCATGCCTTTTCGCTGACAGACATCAAGGAATTCTTCGCCGAACGGGTTGTGTGCGAGCCGAACGGCGTTGCAGCCCATCGACAGCAGCAGGTCAATTCTCCGCTCAATGGCGCTTCTGTTTTCCGCCGCGCCGATGCAGCCGCCGTCATGATGCAGGCAGACGCCCTTGAGCTTGGTGTGTACGCCGTTCAGGAAGAAGCCGGTGCTCTTATCGAACCGGATGCTGCGGTAGCCGTAAGGGATACGCACAGAGCGCACCGCCTGACCGTTCATGCGTGCGGTGACCTGCGCCTCGTAGTTTACGCCGCTGCCGATGCTCCACAGGATGGGATTCATGAACGCGGCAGTCAGGCTGACGGCGGTATCCTCGCCGGGGGCCAGAAGAGGAGCCGCGTCGGCACTGCTGACGAGCCTGCCGTCCGGCGCATACAACGCAAGCGTGAACGCACAGTCCGCTGCCGTATCCGCAGTATTGACGGCATTGAACGTGATGCACGCTTCTCCGTTTGTCAGGTCATCATCGAGCTTCGGGGTCGTCACACGGAAATTCTCCATGCGGACAGGGGAATCAAGCATCGTCAGCAGCTTGACCGGGCGGATGATGCCGCTGCCGGAATACCAGCGGCTGTTTGGCTGATTGCTGCGGACAAATACGGCGATGGTGTTCATGCCATCCGTGAGCAGCGGGCTGATGTCCGCGGTGAACGGATTATAGCCGAAGCAGTTCGTGCGGACCGGCTGGCCGTTCACGTATACGGCGGATTCCATGTACACGCCGTCAAAATGCAGGAGATAGCGGCAATTTGGCTGCCTGCTGACCCAGACGGCCGTGCGATACCAGGCGTCACCGCCGTCGAGAAAGCCGCCCATGTGTCCGGCAGGGCTGGCCGGATTGAAATCCTGCTCGATTGACCAATCGTGCGGTACGGTAACGGTTCGCCACGCGCTGTCATCGTAATCAGCGGCAGCCTCGGCGGTCGATGCGTACGCTTCGTCTGACACGCTCGAAATCAGGCAGAATTTCCATGAATCGAGCTTCATGGCGGATACGAGCTGCTCAGATGCGTCCGCGTCCGTCAGCGCGGTTAACCGCTTCTCCATCGAATCGAGCCGTGACTGCAGGGTCGAGAGCGAAAACGGACTGTCTGCATCCGTCTGTATGCGGTCGGTGGAGGACGTCACAACGCACACGGATGCGCTGAAGATGCAGCTCTGCGTGTCGCCCTGCACAAGGAAGAGGAACAGCTCCGCCTCGCCTGATTGCGCGTATGCCGCATTGGGCAGCACAACCTCCGCCGAATGATCGGCAGTCGTGCCGGACAGCAGGACGGTTGTGTTCGTCCGCAGAAACCGCCATGTACCGCTGACGCGTGCGCCGGAAAGGTCAACCGGCTCACCGCCGCTGAGTACGGAGACGCAAATCCGGTGCGCATGGCGCTCATCGGTCGCGAAAAGGCAGGGAATGCGCACACGGCGGACGGGCTGCGTCAGCTCGCATGTGTAGGTCAGTGTGGTCATCAAATCTTGCATATGCTTTACTCCTTCTGTTCCCTTAAAGGAACACATGTTCTTTGCAGGCAAAGCATACCACTGCAAGGGAGAAAAGCGCAATCCTATTGGAAAAGTGTGGACAGGACTGGAAACAGAACAGCGTCCTGCCTGACAAGCCTCCGACGGATCCTGCTGAGCTGAACGTGCCGGAGAGCAACATCAATCAAACCGCCGCAGTCATCACGCTGCCGTAATCCGGCGCCGACGATTCCATTCCGCTGCGCAGCGAAGCGGAGCAACCCAGCGAGAGCAGGCTGATCTTCTCCTCACGTGAGCTGATTTTCATCTGCAACAGCGGAGCTCCTGTGCTTCTACATTTTTCTGCATAGGCAACAAAAAATCCCTCGAGAACTTGATTCTCAAGGGATTGAGACTGCTCTGGCGAACTATGACACAAGGGACGATGCATCTTGCAGCGTGCAATCGCTGGTGCAAATTGCAGGCACGGCACATTTGCATTACCCTCTTGCCCCTGATCTCCAGCTTCCGCATCCGCGCTTAAGCGGATTCAATGTCGTGGATAAAGGCTGTACACGCAACCGCGTTTCAACTGCGCATCGAGTTGATGACCGTTCAAAAGTTTCGAGACTGCACCGAAGGAAGCCTCTGAACCGCCTGTGATGTGCCTGCTTATTATGTTTCAGGAACAACGTAATTCGGTTCCTGCCACATATACCAGTCGGTGCCATCCGTCAGCATGACGACGCTGCCGTCGCCGGAATAATACACGCCGTCAGCCGGCAGATACTTCCTTGCCCATCCGGCGAATTTCGCCTCGCAGCGTTTGGACGTGCTCGGAACAAAGACCGCCTGCGGCTGCGTCGCCTCCAGGAACGACTGCGGAATGCTCGCCAAACCATGGTGCGGGATTTTGAGGAGGTTGCAGGTAAGCCGGTCTCCGTAGGTTTCGGCGTACCACTGCATCGTCACGTTGTCGATATCGCCTGTCAGGAAGATGCGCGATGTGCCGAGACGCACCATGCAGGTGGCGCTTCGTGCGTTCGCGCCCCATGCCTCGGAACAGCGCATGACCTCGATGGTTGCACTGCCGAGCGTCAGCTCATCACCGTCATAGATCTGCACATACGGGACATTCATGGCATTCGCCGCCTTGACGAGCAGCTGATGGTAGCCGCTTTTGTCCTGATAGGCCGTGTCGTTGGCGGACAGGAGTGCATCCACCTGATACAGTCCGGAGCGGATCAGGTAGATAAAGCCGTGAACGTGGTCGTTGTCGCTATGCGTGGCGAAGAGGTACTTGAGCGTCGTAATGTTCGCCGCATCAAGCGTCGCATAGACGCGGCTGCGATACTGCCCCGAGCCGCCATCCACCATCATCGCCTCGCCGCCGCATTCCAGCAGAATGGCATCCGAGCGATCCGTGTCGATGCACGTCACACGGAGCGTCTCCCTGTCCGCCCAGTCCGCCGGAACGTCTGCTTCGCCGGATACATGATAAAGCTCTGCCTGTGCCGATGAAATCAGGAGCACAAGCGCACACAGCAGTCCAATCAGCCGTTGTCTGTTCATGCTGAGGAGAATTCCCTTCCTTCTGTCAGATGATGCAAAAGACACCTTCGGCGGTGTCGCCGAATTGTGCGGTATGCCTTTATTCGCCGCTGCCCCAGCCGCGTGCGACGGCAATCTCATAGACGCCCTGCGCCATGCCTTCCGCCAGCATCTGCTGATATTCCGGCGTGACAAGCAGATATTCTTCTGCCGGATTGGACAGATAACCCATTTCAACGAGGAAACACATCATCTGCGCCCAGTTGTTTCCGACGTAGTTGTCGTTCAGGTACGTCATGCCGGTGCTGTTCGTCAGCTTCAGCCCGACGCTTGTTTTCATGGCATCGAGCAGCAGCTGCCCCATCGCCTGATACGTATCCTTGTCCGCAACAGCCTTGGCGTAATCGCTGTTGAGCGGACCATAGACCTGAATGCCGGACTTCGACGTGTTGCTGGAGCTGTTGCAGTGCAGGCGGAGCATGATGTCCGCGTTGCCTGCCGCCGCGATTTCACAGCGTTCGATGTTCGTGTGGTAGGTCGTCTGGTCTGTGCGCGTCATGACGACGTTCGCGCCCTGCCGGAGCAGCTCATCGCGCAGGAGCATCGCAATTTCAAGGCAGACGATGCTTTCGCGGCGGTTTGTTTTGCTGCCCTGCGCCATGCCGCCCTTGCCGCTGGTGGAGCCGGAAAGACCGGGTCCGATCGGCTCGGTGACGAAGCGCCCGTTTTCCTGATGACCCGGGTCAATGCAGACCGTCACGCCGGTGAGACGTCCTTCCTGCTGCGCTGCAGCCTCGGGCGCTTCATAGCCCTTGCGGACAGTGTCCTCCTTCTTGACGCCGCCGGAGCTGTTTTTAACCTGCACGGTAAAAAGCGTCCGCGCGAAGGTCAGCCTGCTGACGACATCGCCCTCATAATGGCCGTTTTCGTCCGGATAGACCGGCTCGGTGACGGCTTGCTCCTTGCTGCGCCAGTACAGGAGCATGTAATCGGTGTCCTGCGCATTGAAGGCATAATGAAAGCCTTCGGGCGTTTCCGTCAGTGTGAAGTCGGTAACCCTGCCGTTTGTCTTGCCGGTCGGTGCGGTGTAATCAACCGCCTGAGGGAGATTCACGGTTGCCTTGCCGATTTGATACGTTGTGCGTGAGGATGTCACCGTTACGGTTGCCTTGCCGCCTGCGCCTGAATACGCAAGGGAAATATCCCCCTCGAACTGACCGTTTTCGCTGTAGAGCGTCATCCAGCCCTTCTCAGCCGGCGTGCTGTACTCCAGCAGAATGAAATCGGTGCCCGCGTCAAAGGCGTAATGCAGCGCATAATCGGATGCAGTGAGCATGATTTGCATGGCGTCCGCGCAGGCTGCGTTCATGGACATCAAAAGCAGCAGCGCCAGAAAAAGCGCGAGGACTCTTTTCATCTTGACTTTCCTCCGTGGGTGCGTTTCCAGCGGTGTGACATGCGCAGAAGCCTGCCGATGAGCGTGCGCGACTTCTTCAGCGCGACCGCTGCTTCCAGCGCCCCCTGACGGTACAGGTTATTGTTCGGCTCGCGGCGGATGGCCTCGCGGTACGACTGATGCGCCGATTCGTACTGTTCCAGCGCCATCAGCACCTTTCCCTGCATGGCGTACCAGCTGCTGTCTCGGCTCGATGCACGCAGCAGGTGCCGCAACGCCGCCTCGGGGTTATCCTGCCTGAGCATCTTGGATGCCAGTGATACGGCATCCTGCGGCTCAAGCTCCTTCTTGAAGGTTGCTGCCGCCGCAGTTGTCCGGCTGACGGCAAGCCTCATCGCTTCCTCATAGGCGAGGTTGAGCATGATCATCTTTTCCTGTGCCGCCTTGCGCTCGTTTTCATCCTGAAACATGTCCGGATGACAGCGTTTGACCAGTGCGCGGTATGCCGCACGAACCTTCTCGGCGCTGGCGGACGCATCGAGTCCTAAAACGCCGAATGGATTTTGCATCCTCCAACACCTCCCCTGACAGGACGTGGCTGCTTATGCCTCGATTTTTTCTCTCGAAATTTCCGCACCGAGGGAACGCAGCTTGTCCTCCAGATGCTCATAGCCGCGGTCGATGTACTCCGGTTCGTAGATCTCGGTTGTGCCGCGTGCCATCAGACCGGCAATGACAAGCGCCGCACCGGCACGCAGGTCTGTCGCGGTCACCGGCGCGCCGTAAAGCTCCGGAACGCCCTGAATGACCGCCATCTTGTTGTCGAGAATCTGCACCTGAGCGCCCATGTGCTCAATCTCATGCAGGTGCTTCAGCCTCGATTCGAATATCGTTTCGCGGATGATGGACTGTCCCATCGCCGTCGTCAGCAGTGTGCTCATGGGCTGCTGCAGGTCGGTCGGGAAGCCGGGATACACCTGCGTCTTGATGTTGACGCCGCGGTAGCCGGACAATGAACCGCGAATGCGCAGTGTGTCATCCGACTCCGTCACGCGCGCGCCCATCTCCAGCAGCTTTGCCGTCAGCGCCTCCATGTGCGTGGGAATGCAGCCGGTCAGCAGCACGTCGCCGCGCGTGGCGGCAGCGGCGATCATCAGCGTGCCGGTTTCAATCTGGTCAGGGATGACGGCATATGTCGTGCCATGCAGGTAGCCGCGTCCGAAAATGCGGATGACGTCCGTTCCGGCGCCTCTGATGCGCGCGCCCATGGAATTCAGGAAGTTCGCAAGGTCAACGATGTGCGGCTCCTTCGCCGGATTATAGATGATGGTCGTGCCGTGCGCCTTTGCCGCTGCAAGCATGACGTTGATGGTCGCGCCGACGGACACGCAGTCAAAAAACACGTCCGTGCCGGTCAGGCTGTCCGCCGTCGCCTTGATGCGTCCGCCCTTGAGGGAAACATTCGCGCCGAGCAGCTCGAAGCCCTTGATGTGCTGATCAATCGGACGCGAGCCGATTTCGCAGCCGCCGGGCTGAAAGACCTCCGCCTTGCCGCACCGTCCGAGCAGCGCACCGATAAGGTAATAGCTGGCACGCAGCCGCTGAGAATCGCGGTAGGACACCTGATAGCCCTCCGCCGTGCGCGGATCAACGGTCAGAAAGCGGTTCGGCACATACTCGACCGTCACGCCGAGCGAGCGCAGAATATCCACCAGCGCATGAACGTCCGAGATGTCCGGCAGATTTTCAATCGTGCAGGGCTCATCACACAGCAGCGTCGCCGGAATGACCGCAACTGCCGTGTTTTTGCCGCCGCTGATATGAACCGTACCTTCCAGGGAATGACCGCCAGTTATCAGCATACGTTCCTTCATGGCCATGGTTTCCGGCGTTTGCCGGCTCACCTCCCGTTTTAGGAATATCATAATCACCGCGCAATGCGGTATAAAATCGATGCTTGCATCCCATTGACATGAAACAATAGGCACTTTGGACATTTCATTATATCACGAAGAAGAAAAATGCGCAACTGTCTGAAGCATCACGCGGAATCTGCATGGTGTAGGAGTACAATACATCTTGGACAAGGAGAAGAAAAGAGTAGAAGGATAGCGC
>CAVIHU010000023.1:0-29039 GCA_963642705.1 Bacteroidaceae bacterium | reverse complement strand
GGGCTGAGAATGGCATGAACGACTGGTTTTCATGGAACGGTGTGAAATGCACGGAGTACGGCATTCATGTGCTGGAACAGCCGCCGATTACGCGCCCGTCCGAACGAGTAACGTTTACCGATGTACCCGGTCGGTCTGGCAGCCTGACGCTACTGCAAGGGGATGATGTGTACGATGACCTGACGCTGACAGCCACATGCATCATTTCAGATGCTTCGCGCATTCCTGAAATCTGCGCATGGCTGAAAGGCAGCGGCAAGATCGTCTTTGCCAACAGACAGGGCGGCTTTTATGCGGGGCGGATTGTCAACCAGATCCCGTTTGAGAAGATCCTGCGGGGCAATCCGCACCTCAGCTTTGCCGTAAACTTTCGCTGCCAGCCCTTCTGGTATCAGGAAAATGTGCCGGAGACCACCGTAACAACCTCCGGCACGTTCGTCAGTAACCCCGGCAGCGTCTATTCTGAACCGGTCATTACGGTGTATGGCTCCGGCGAAATCACCCTTATGGTCGGCATGACCATTGTGGAACTGGATGGCATAACGGACAGCATCACCTTAGATACGCCGCTCATGGAAGCCTATCAAGGCGTGGTCAGCATGAACAGTTGCATGAGCGGGGACTTCCCGACACTGCTGCCGGGACAGAACGCCATTAGCTGGACAGGCAATGTGACGAAGATCGTCGTTCAGCCGAATTGGAGGTATCTCGCGTGATCTGTGTATATCCCGCCGACTGCACCGACTTTTCCAGCAATGGCCTTGGTGTGGTTCTACCCATGTCCTGCACTGTCACCGAAACGCTGAACGGCGAATGGGAGCTTACGCTGGAACATGACATCGACGAGCGCGGCAAATGGACTCGGCTTTCGGAGGGCTGCATTCTCCGCACGCCTGTGCCCGCCACCATGACTCCCCGCGTCGATCTGGTGACGCAGCAATACCAGACCAGCACCTATGACGTGCAGATCTATAAGATCACCACGAAAAGCGGGCCGCTGCATCTGCGCTCCGGTACGGGCACGAATTACAAAATCCTCGGAAAATACAAAAAGGGCCGCGAGGTCATTGTGCTGAACAAAACCACATCCAGCTGGTATGAAGTCACGGCACCAGACGGTAAGCACGGCTATATGGCTTCACAGTATCTAACCTTTCAGCGCACGGAGATGCAGACGGTACAAACGAATGTGGGTTTTCGCAATCAGGTCATCGAATCTCGCCAGCTGCGGGATCAGCCCTTCCGCATCTACCGCGTGGTGCCGGAGCTGGACAAGGTCACGGTCTACGCCCGGCACATTTTCTACGACTTACTCGACAACATGATAAAGTCCCTGAAGCCCTCGCCCTCTGCGGTGGGGGCTTCCGTCGTTCAGAGCTTGTCGGAGGCGTGTCTATCAAGCCATGATTTCTCGTTCTATTCCGACCTCACCAGCACTGCCGAGGACGTGGAATGGGAAAACGTGAATCCCGTGGAAGCCATGCTGGGTGAAAACGGTTTGGTGAGCAAGTACGGCGCGGAATTGGCCGCGACTGGTACGACGTGTTTCTGGTAAAGCGCGTGGGCAATGATACGGATGTTTTCATTCGGGAGAAAAAGAACCTGACCGGCATTTTCTATGATGTGGACGAAACGGATGTGGTTACCCGCATCATGCCCACCGGTGAAGACGCAGACGGCAACATCCTGTACCTGCCGGAGCTCTATCTCGACAGTCCCAACCTCAATGCCTACACCCATCCGAAATGGATTCATCTGCCGGTATCGGAGGCAAAAGAAGTCACGGACGGCGACGAGCCGAAAAGCAAGGAGCAGTGCTATGCCGAAATGCGCAAGGCGGCACAGGCGGAGTTCGATGCGGGCTGCGACCTGCCCACGGTCACGCTGAAGGTGGATTTCATCAACTGCTCGGACGCGGAGGAGTACAGGCAGTACGCTGCGCTTACCGATATCTTTCTCGGCGACAACGTGCGCGTCGTAGCCCGACGCATTGGCGTGGAAGTGTCCATGAGGATGACGCAGTATACCTACGATTGCCTGACCAAGAAATACGCTTCGGTGACGTTGGGCACCGTAGCCGACGCGCTGGAAGGCAGCATGATCTCTGCACGGCAGCTGGCCAGCGGTTCCATTACCGGCGCAAAGCTGGCGCTGAATTCGGTGGGCAGCGGGCAGCTGCAATCCGGCTCGGTTGGCAGTCTGCAGATCAAAAATGCTGCTATCGGCAGCGCTCATATTCAGGATGCCAGCATCACGCGGGCGCATATTGCCGAAGCCCTAATCGATGTTCTGAATGTGAATGCCCTGACTGCCGTCACGGCCAAGATCAAGGAACTGGCGGCTGGAACGATTACAGCGGACGAGCTGTACACCTCCATTGCCATGATCGCCACGGCCCAGATCACCACGGCGAATATCGTCAACGCCAACATTGATTGGGCACAGATTGAGCGGCTGGCGGCGGACATCGCGGAGATTTCCAAAGCCCAGATCACGACTGCCAGCATCAACGAGGCCAATATTGATTGGGCGGCCATCACGACCCTTTCGGCTGCCGTGGCCAGTATGGTGAAGGCGGACATTGGAACCGCTGACATCGATTGGGCGCACATCAAGGACTTAGCTACCGATACGGCTATCATCACGCAGGGCACAGCAGGTGAACTGTATATTGCCAAACTCGCTGTTACCGAGGCAAACATGGTGTCTCTGACTGTGGGTGAGCTGGTGGTCAAGGGCGCAGACGGACATTTCTATTCTGTTTCCGTGGATGCGGATGGCAATGTGGTTTCTTCCCTCAAACAGGTATCCAATGACGATGTGGCCGATCTGAGCATCAACGGCGGTGAGAAAATCATCGAGGGCAGCATTACGGCCAAAACGCTGAATGTGCAGAACATCTTCGGCGATAACGCCGTCATCCGTTCCCTGATCGCTGCCAATCTGGATGTGGACACGCTCTTTGCCCGCGAGGCTACCATCAACGCTCTGAACGCCATGGACATCACGTCCAATACCTACCTGCGCCTTATGGTGGCAGGTAAGGCGGACAAGGACGATATGGACGCGCTGGGTGAACGGCTGGATGCTGCAGAACTGAAGCTCACCGAGGATTCCATCGTTTCTACTGTGCGTGGAAGCCAGCAGTACAAGGATGATCTGGCGGGTATTTCGGTATCCGGCAGCGGCCCGGAATTCATCGTGGGCACACAAACCGTCGCTACGGCCAACTGGACGGGCGCGGCTTCCTTTTCAGAACTCAAGGACGGTCAGCAGATCACCTACTGGCTGCCTACCACCGGCGGCACCAACGTTACCCTGACGCTGACCCTGCCGGACGGCACGACTACCGAGGCCATTCCGTGCTACTACGGCGGTACGACTCGGCTGGGCACCCAATACAGCGCGGGCAGCATTCTGCACTTGACCTACAGGGAGAACGCCCAGATTTACAGCACCACCATTGAAAAGGGCTGGTGGGCGGACGCAAACTACGACAGCAACTTCTATGACCGCATCCGCATTGGCGGCTCGGTCAAGGCAAAGACGGCCATCGGGGCCAATCATCTGGTAGTGGGCGACGCGGACGGCTATTTCAATCTGGCCGTGGGCGTACCCTTTGACATCGACCGGCCTATCCTCTGGTCGCTTTTGGCAGTGAACGCTAACGCCTACACTGGCAACCTGTACCTGTCCTATCCCGCCTGTTTTCTGCGAACCATGCTGCCCAATTTCAGCGGTACGCAATACGCTGCTTGCTATGTGGTGGGCACATTGAACGGCGCGGCATTTACACCCGTGGAGCCGCTGCTGAC
The DNA here is from genome assembly GCA_963642705.1 of Bacteroidaceae bacterium. Classification (GTDB taxonomy): domain Bacteria; phylum Bacillota; class Clostridia; order Christensenellales; family Aristaeellaceae; genus UBA11524. The sequence goes on along the minus strand of CAVIHU010000023.1, from coordinate 25,224 downwards.
TTCCGCCATTCCTACGGAGGAAGACGGCTACACCTATCTTGCACTGGGTCTGCTCTGCACGATGTATCAGCTGATGCTGATCCCGGAGCACGCGCTGTACCGATTTGTGGATGGCGCGTTCAAGCCGCTGTCGCAGATCGGGTATGAGGCCTATACCGAGGTCGGCAACCTGCGCACCGAAACCCAGACGGTCATTGAGCAGACCAACGCGGCCATTGCGCTGAAAGCGGATGCGACCACGGTCAGCAATTTGGAACAGCGGGTGGAATCGGCAGAACAAAAGGTTACGCCCGAAGCCATTACCTCGGCGGTTACGTCCTCGGCGCTGTATGCCTATGAAAAGTATGCTGGGCGCAATTACTGCCTGAATTCCGGCAATACGCACACCTTCGTGGATAACAAGTATCGCTATGCCAGCGGCGCAACTTCTACCTATACCGGGTGGAACCTGAATGTGTCGGACGACCTGTTCGAGCACAGCGGCAGCGCCAGCAACATCCGCCTTTCCTTTGACCTGAAACGAACGGATGTGGATACCAGCACCGCCAGCATAGCCAACGTGTACACCGGCATCTGGGTCTATTACCGCTATGTGGATGCCAACGGAAACAGCGTCGTTGCTGGGCGAGGCTGGTATTTACGCTCGATGGACACGAGCTTCGTTGCTACGGATGAGGATTGGGTGCGAATGCGCTTCGGCCCGCTGAACCTGTCCAGCTTCAATCCCACGGGTATCGCCTATGTTTCCATCGGAACAGGCGGAGCCAATGGCACCACGGGAACGGTACAATTCCGCAACCTGAAAGTGGAAGTGCTGGACAACTGGACAGACTGGAGCGCCGCGCCGGAGGATCTGTACGGCATGAGCACGCGGATGGCGAACGCTGAATCCCGCATCACGCAGAACGCCAACAATATCGCCATCAAGGTCAGCACAGTGACCTACAACGCCGAGAAGGTGTACCGCAGCAGCACAGCACCCACGACACTGTATACCAATATGCTGTGGCTGGACACCAGCTCCACGCCCAACCTTTTGAAAAGATACACGGGCAGCGAGTGGGTTGCTGCGGGCGCAGAAGAAGTCAAATCCAGCGGCATCTATATCGGCCCCAACAATGTGGCGATTACGACCGAAAACTTCCTGCTTCAGCTGCTTGATCCTGCCAACAACGAGAACGTGCTCATGGAGATGAGCGCCAACGGCAACGTGGGCTTCAAGCAGCTGTACGCCGATGAGGTGATCTCCGATTCCGTGGCGGCGGCCTATGGCGGGCCGTTGTATCTATATGTGAACACGTCCTATTCCGGCACCAGCGACACCTATTTCCGCTCTTTGGGCGATGCGGTGAAGGCGGTCAACAATCGCTTTCTCCGCACGAATGTAGTTATCTATCTACCCAGCGGAACCAGCGAGGTTTATGAGCCTGCCGGGACGCAGATTCAAGGTATTACCGGGCCGGGCAAGCTGACGATTTACGGCTATGCCAACAGCCGCCTGAACAGCTATATTTCGGTGAAGGGCTGCTCGGCGCACATCTGCTTCCAAAACTTGTCCCTGCGGGAAATCCGAACGCTGAACGGCTCCAACCGGAATCCGTATCTCATCGACCTGCAGATGAACCACCATGTGGAGCTGAATAACTGCACGCTGGACGCGAACAATGTGACCTATGACTCGATCTACTGCCGCACCACCCATGTGTACCTCTATAACTGCGGCCTGTACAACGCCTTGCAGGGCTTGGAGGTCTATATGGGCTGGGCCTATGTCCAAAGCTGCAAGGGTTCCTGTTCATGGGCCATGGTGTCCTATGCCGGATATATCATCTGCAGCGGAACGGTGCCCTCCGGCTCCCGGAGTAAGGGCAACAACGGCCAGATTTTCGATACTGGCGTAACGACCGATTACGGCACGACCATTCCTGTGGTCACGCCGGACAATACGGCGCTGATGTACGCGACGACAACCAAATCCTATCGCGGCGGCTGGCGCAGCGATACGCAGGACGTGGTACAGGGCGTGTACTCGGCCAGCGGCTATAAATCCTCGCTCAGCTGGAACTACGGCTGCATGTGGTTCAGTACGCTCAGAACCATCCTGTCCGGCACGACGATCAAGTCGGCGACGCTTACACTGAACCGCAAGACGGGCAGCGGTTCCGGCAGTGCGAAAACGCTGTACCTGTGCGCCATCACCAACACATCCGCCAGCGGTGCGCCCAGCATCGCGGTGAACTACGGGGCCATTGGCAGCATTGGACGTGGAGAAACGGCGACCTTCGCCATTCCCGTGGCGGCGGTGCAGGGATTGGCCAGCGGCGCGTATGGCGGACTGTGTCTGTATGAGAGTCCCTACAATTTCGGCTCGTCCACCTATTCCAAGTGCTATATGTGCATGAGCGGCTCAGACACCAGCCAGCAGCCCTATCTGCGAGTGGTTTACAACGGCGGCGACGCTGTCGGCTAAGAAGGAGGAAGAAAAGTGCAAATCGTGATTCCCTTGGAGGGGCGGGTGCGAACGGTCATCCGCTCCTCTTTTGTTGCGGCCAAACGGCTCACGGAGGGCCAATACACCCTGTCCGGCGACAATTTCCAGATGACGGGCGTGACGGCGGAGCAGGTACTAATCTTGCCGGACGCTGTGGAAGTATCCGAAGGCCAAACGGTTACGGACGAAATGAAGATGCAGGCGCTGCCCTTCGAGGGTTTCATTGCCGTCAGTGCGGAGGAAGCGCTGCCCAATGTGCTGGGCCTGCTGCTGCGGTCTGCCGTGGCGGACGGCAAGCTCACGGACGAAGAACTGCTTTCGGTGCAGCCTGCCTTGGAGGGCCGTGTCTGGCAACCGGGGCTTTCCGTACAGATTGGCGACGTGTACAGCTATGCCGGTTTTCTCTGGCGCTGCATTCAGGCGCACACCACGCAAACGGGCTGGGAGCCGGACAAGATTCCGGCGCTCTGGCGAAAGGTCGATATCATCCACGAGGACACAAAGCGCATCTGGCAGGCGGGCGTGGACTACGCTGTGGGCGACAGCGTTTTCTATCCCGATGAAAACGGTACGGAGTACGTCTGCATTACGGCGCACACCGCCCAGACCGGTTGGGAGCCGCCGAATACGCCTGCGCTCTGGCAAAAGAAAGCTTCAACCGAAGCGCCGCAGATCGCGCTAAATTGACTCATGGGCCGCTCACAAGGGCGGCTTTTGAAATATACAAACGGAGGATTATTGAAATGAGAAACTTTTCCATTGACATCATCTGGGCGAAGATTCAGATGGCCGTCGCGGCGGTTGGCGGCTGGCTGGGCTACTTTCTGGGAGGCATGGACGGATTGATGATTGCGCTGATCATTTTCATGGTGTTGGATTATGTTACGGGCCTGATGTGCGCCGTGATCGATAAGAAACTGTCCAGCGCCGTGGGCTTCAAGGGGATCTGTAAAAAGGTGCTGATCCTGATGCTGGTGGGCGTGGCCAATGTGGTGGACATTCACATCGTGGGCACCGGCTCCGCGCTGCGCAGTGCCGTGATCTGCTTCTACCTGTCCAACGAGGGCCTGTCCCTGCTGGAGAACGCGACCCACATCGGCCTGCCCATTCCCGACAAGATGAAGGACGTGCTGGCGCAGCTGCATGGGCGCACCGATGAGAAGAAAGACGATGCACAGGAGGATGAGCAGGAATGAACGAACGAATCAACACGCCTTTTACCAATGAGCATTTTGCGGCCTACTGTCTACGGATGGTAGGCCAGCCTTATTGGTACGGCACATGCGGCTACAAAGCTACGACCAGCCTTTTGAACCGAAAGGGCAAGCAGTATCCGTCCCATTATACCTCGTCTCGCATGAGCCAATACAGGCAGGATATCCGGGATAAGAAGGTCGTTTGCGACTGCATCGGCGGCACGAAGGGCTATGCATGGACGAACGGCGGTTAAGCCATGTTGGATGCAATCGGCACGGACAATACCATTCCCAACAAGTACGGTGCCAACGGCTGCCCTGACAAAGGTGCCAATTCCATGTTCTCGTGGGCGAAATCCAAGGGTATGGATTGGGGCGCGATTGATACTCTGCCGGAGATCATCGGTCTGGCACTGCACACGGATGGCCATGTGGGTTACTACGTTGGCAACGGCTATGCTGTGGAATGGCGCGGCTTCAATTACGGTTGTGTGCGCACAAAGGTCAAGGAACGCAAGTGGAAGTACTGGTACAAGCTGCCTTTCATTCAGTACGGAGAAGCTGCCGCAGATGTTCCTGTACCGGAGATTGCGCTTGGAAGCCGCCTGTTGAAACGCGGCATGGCTGGTTCTGACGTAAAAGCCCTGCAAGAGCTGCTGATGCAGCTGAGCTACGCGCTGCCCAAGTATGGCGCGGATGCTGAATTCGGCGTTGAAACGGAAAAGGCGCTGCTGGCGTTCCAGAAGAAAGCCGGTCTGGAAGCGGACGGCAAGTACGGTGATAAAACCCACGCAGTGCTGATAGACGCTGTTGCAGATGACGACGGTCAGCCTGACACACCGGAACAGCCCACGCCTGATGAACCTGCTCCAGTTGGTACGACAGTGGTGATTGTCTCCGAGGGCGGCAAGGTGAACGTCCGCTGCGGCAATAGCACTGAATACGCCCGTATTTCTGCTGTCGCGCCGGGAAGTACGTTTGACTATGTGGCATCCGCCGCCAATGGCTGGCACGCGCTTGTCATCGGCTCCCGCGTGGGCTGGGTGTCCGGAAAACTCGCTAAAATCATCTGATGGATCGGATTGGGCTGTTTTAGACAACGGCTCAATCCGATTCTCTTTTTTGAGGTAAGGAAATGACACAGCAAGGTTTTGAAAAGGAAATCCGGTATCAGGCAATGCTCTCTATTTGCCGCGCCATGCTGGGAAACGGCGTGATCTCCATGGATGAATTTCGCAGCGCAGAACAGCTTTTGCGGGAGAAGTATCAGCCGATTTTTTCTGCTCGTTGTTGATACAATTTAACTTGCTTTGTCCGGGCTTCAGAGGTAACATGCCAGCTGCCAAGGAGGTGAGCCGAGTGGCAAAAATCATTTATCAAACCATGCCGGGCGGCAGAAAGAAAGCCGGGAAGAAGCGCGTGGCCGCTTATGCGCGGATTTCCTGCGTAAAGGACGCGATGCTGCATTCCCTCTCCGCGCAGGTCAGCTACTTCAGCGATCTGATTCAGCGCAATCCCGACTGGATTTTTGCTGGCATTTATGCGGATGAAGTGACCGGCACAACGAAGGAACGGAAGGACTTTCAACGGCTGCTGGCGGACTGCAGAAACGGCCAGATCGACATGATCATCGTCAAAAGTCTCAGCCGCTTCGCCCGCAATACGGTAACGCTGCTGGAAACTGTGCGGGAGCTGAAAGCGCTGGGCGTGGATGTGTTTTTTGAAGAACAGAATATTCACTCGATGAACGGGGATGGAGAGCTGATGCTTTCCATCCTCGCTTCTTTTGCGCAGGAGGAAAGCCGCAGCGTTTCGGAAAACTGCAAGTGGCGCATCCGCAACGACTTTCAACGGGGTAAACCCAGCTTCTTTCGCATTTACGGGTACAAAATGAAAAGAGGAAGGCTGGAAATTGTCCCGGAAGAAGCGAAAGTTGTCCGGATGATCTTCCGCGATTATCTGGACGGCATGGGCCGGGAGATGATCAGCAAAAGCTGAATGATGCACATATCCCGCCGATGAACAGCGACCAGTGGTGGCCCAGTGTCATCACGACCATGTTGAAAAACGAGTGCTATGTGGGCGATCTGCGATTGCAGAAAACCTTCGTTGCCGACCATCTACAAAAGAAGCAGCTACCCAACCGTGGCGAGCTGCCGCAGTATCTGGTACACGATGCCCATGAGCCGATTATCGACCGGGAAACCTTCGATGCAGTGCAGCGTCTGACCGCAATCCGCATTGCGCACTATCATCCCAATCGAGATTCATCGGGGCGTTACCCCTTCAGCGGTCTTCTCCGCTGCGACCAGTGCGGCAGCTATTACGTCGCAAAATCGCCTCGGCGGGAACGCCCTATTCCAAGCCGGTGTGGATCTGCACCACCTATAATATGAAGGGGAAAAAGTATTGTGCCAGCAAGCAAATTCCCGAAAGCATCCTGCTGCAAACATCCGCCAGTGTATTGGGCCTTGAGGAATTCGATGAAGAAGCCTTTGAGGCTGCCATTGAGTGCATCCATGTAACCGGCCCCAACTGCCTGCGCTACATTTTCCGAGATGGACAAGAGCAGGAAGTTGTCTGGCAGGATCATTCCCGCCGCGACAGCTGGTCAGACGATATGCGAGTACAGGCCGCCGCGCACGCCAGAAGGAGATATGACCATGAGTGAAAATTACGCTGCAAGCCCACGAATTACCGTTTTCCCGGCTACGCTCAACCGTTTCACAGCCACACCCATTGCGGAAAAGCGCAAGCGCCGCGTGGCGGCCTATGCCCGCGTTTCCACCAACAGCGATGAGCAGAAAACCAGCTATGAAGCGCAGGTCAGCTATTATACGGATTACATCAGCGCCAAGCCGGACTGGCGTTTCGTGCAGGTCTATGCGGACAAGGGAATCACCGGCACCAGCACCAAGCGCAGAGAGCGGTTCAACGACATAATCGCCGACGCACTGGCCGGGAAGATCGACCTGATTATCACGAAATCGGTCAGTCGCTTTGCCCGCAATACGGTAGACAGCCTGACCACCATTCGCCTGCTCAAGGAGCACGGCGTGGAGGTGTACTTTGAGGAACAGAACATCTACACGCTGGATTCCAAGGGTGAGCTGCTGCTGACCATCATGTCCTCGTTGGCGCAGGAGGAGAGCCGAAGCATTTCCGAAAATGTGACACGGGGCCAGCGCAAGCGTTTTGCGGACGGCAAGGTGTCCATGCCCTACAAGCAGTTTCTCGGCTATCGTAAGGGCGAAAACGGGGAGCCGGAAATTGTGCCGGAGGAAGCGGAGACCGTTCACCGCATCTATCGCCTGTTCTTGGATGGGATGACTCCCTACAAAATCAAGCTGACCTTGGAGAGTGAGGGCGTTCTTTCACCATCCGGTCGCAGCACATGGCAGCCCCGAACCATTCTGAGCATCCTCACCAACGAAAAATACAAGGGCGATGCGCTGCTGCAAAAGACCTTCTGCACGGACTTCCTGACCAAAAAGATGAAGGTCAACGAAGGCGAAGTGCCGCAGTACTACGTCGAAAACAGCCATCCGGCCATCGTGAGCGATGAGGTTTATGAGGGAGTGCAGCTGGAATTGGAGCGTCGAAGGAAGCTGGGCCGCCAGCACAACAGCCAGCACTGCTTCTCCGGCAGAATTTATTGCGGCTGCTGCGGCAGCGTGTACGGCAGCAAGGTGTGGCACTCCAATGACAAATACCGCCGCACCGTCTGGCAATGCAACGCCCGCTTCGTCAAGGGGACTGGGTGCCAAACGCCGCACCTGAGCGAGCCGATGATTGAGCAGAAGTTTCTGGCGGCCTTCAATCAGCTGCTGGTGCAGAAAGACTTCATTGCTGACGATATGCAGGCGATCCTCCAGCATCTGACCGACACAGCGGAACTGGATGCGGAGAAGGAAGCCTTGCAGGTCGAGATGGGCATCGTATCCGAACTGATCCGGCAGGCCGTGGGTCAGAACGCCAGCGCCGCTCTCGACCAGGTAGAGTACAATCGAAAGTACAACAGCCTGACGGAGCGCTTTCACAAGGCGGCGGATCGGGTCAAGGAGATTGATGCTGAATGCGCCCGACGCAAGGGTCAACGCAGGGAAATTGAAACCTTTCGAGATGCTGTATTAGCGAATGAACAGCCGGTCATGGTTTTCTCGACGGAGCTTTGGAACGCGACGATTGACAGGATAACGGTCAATCTGGACGGCGGCGTGAAGGTTGCTTTTCGAAATGGGATAGAGATGACGGTTTGAAAATGAGCAGCCCTCCTGCATTCCTCGGTGTGAGACCGGGGTGTGCAGGCGGGCTTTTTTATTTGCCAGTTAGAGAAAAACATGCTATGCTTAATACGTTGTTGCCGGACATACCCCCTTACACTTACCCCACCAGTATTCAAGCATTTTCCCCATATTGTATCAACCTCAGTGGGATTAGCCAAATAACCTCGAAGGCGTAAGGCTTTCGGGGCTTTTCTTTGCATCAAATTGAATCCCCTTCTCCATCAAAAGGAGCGAATCCGGCATACCGTTACGTTCTCTCGAACATGGATTATCCCGAACAATCACTCATTTTTGGGGGTTCAGTTTCATTTTATTGTGAACGGCAGCACCGTGTCGATGTGAACGGGTTGGTTTCTTTGCGCATCTTTCTTGCCCGTTTTCGATGTTGACGGCTTGCCCGCATTGTGTGAACGGGTTGCCGGACGGATAACACGCATTCTCCCATGAAAAAACAGCGGAGCATCATTCTTGCTACGCAGAAAAATTCCTCGGTCAGTCTTTTACTCCTGACCGAGGAACTGCTTGAGTGAAATTCTGAACTTGATGTGTACCTTGTAGCCCGTGCTGACATTCACCCGCTCCACCAGCCTTGCAACGATCAGGTGCCTGGCTCCGATGTCCGCCTTGTCGTAGCACTCCGCCCAGGAGAGCAGATCGTCGATCTGGTTCCTGACTTCCTTTGCGTTTTCTTTTTCTGCATTCAAAATCCGAATTTTGCACAAAAAATGCTTGACGAACGCATCAAAAAATAATAATATATTAAGTGTGTTTGTTAAGAGGAGGGAAGGAGCATGTATATGGTGGAATACGAAGGGGCCGTCCCTGTTTTTGCCTATGCATATCTTTCCCACGAACGCGTCTGGAGCGGACCGAGAGCCTTCCGCATCACCATTTATCAGGATGATACGCTGATGTTCCGCACATTCAACGAGCGCGAAGAGATTCTTGAGAGCGACTTCTTTCATCTTGCGCCCGGCACGGCATCGCGGCTCAGCGAGCAGATTGACCATGAAGGCTGGTGGATGGGTACGGTGCCGCTGCTGATCCAGGCGGACAGCAAGCCGAGAAGCACGAGTCTGTTCGGCTTCGCAGGGCATCCGATGTTCCGCTGCGAGGATCTGAGCAGCATGATCGTCCGCGATTTCGGCAGTCATCGCGGTCAGCTCGCGCGCGGATTGTTTTTCATGCTGGAGAATACCGCCATCCTGCTGCGCCAGAGCAATCTGGAGCTGCGGACGGATCGCTTCCAGTGGGATTGGGGCAAGGCAAGTCTGTTTGAGCCTGAATATGCCCCGAAGGAAATGACAACGCCGAATCCGCCTCAGCGCTTTGAGGAGGACGGCGAAAGCGGCGCAACGCGCGCCGGATAATGCAGCAACAAACGGCAGAATGGCTCCGGCGCACGCATGATGCGCTTTCCCGGCGCATGTCTGCTGTTTTTTGTATGGAGGATCAAAAAGGCATTACCTTAACGAAAGAGGAGGCGCATACCCATGAACGAAGAACAATCCATTCAGGAACGCTACCAGTCGTGGCTTCGCTGCCCGGGCATGAACGAGGAGCTTCGCAGTCAGCTCCGGAAGCTTTCTCCCGATGAACTGCATGACAGCTTCTACCGCAGCCTTGCATTCGGCACAGGCGGTCTGCGCGGTGTGCTGGGCGTGGGCGAAAATCGGATGAACCTCTACACCGTATCAAAGGCGACGCGCGGTCTGGGGCGCTACCTGCTGGAGAAGGAGGAGCATCCCACCTGCGCCGTCAGCTGCGACAGCCGCATTCACAGCCGCGATTTTGCCGAGCTGACCGCCGCAACGCTTGCGGAAATGGGCATCCGCGTGTACCTTTACCGGACGCTGATGCCGACCCCCATGCTGTCCTACGCCGTGCGCCACCTGCACACCAGCGCGGGCGTCATGGTGACGGCAAGCCACAATCCGGCAAAATTCAACGGCTACAAGGTCTACGGCGCGGACGGCTGCCAGATTACCATCGAGGCGGCAGACCGGATTTACGCGCACATTGCCGCTGAGCAGACGCTTCAGCCGCATCTGCCGTCCTTCAGGGAGTATCTTGACAGCGGCATGGTCACCTACATCGACGACGAGACCATCGAGAGCTACTATCAGGCGATCGACAAGCTGCGCATTGCGCCGAGCACCGAGCCGCTGCACATCGTCTACAGTCCCCTGAACGGCACGGGCAACGTGCCTGTCCGCGAGATGCTGCATCGGTTGGGGAATGTACAGGTCGACATCGTAACGGAGCAGGAGCTGCCGGACGGCCGCTTTCCGACATGCCCTTACCCGAATCCCGAAATCCGTGAAGCAATGAAGCTGGCAATTGACAAGGCGATTGCCGTGCAGGCGGATTTGTGCATCGCGACCGACCCCGACTGCGACCGCATCGGCGCGGGCGTGCGTCAGGGCGACACGGTCACGCTGATTTCCGGCAATGACATGGGCGTGCTGCTGCTGGACTACGTGTGCAGCCACCGCAGGAGCGATGCGGACGCACTGACGCCTGTCGCCGTCAAGACGATCGTCACGACGGAGATGGCGGTGCCGATTTGCAGGAAGTACGGCGTGGAGCTGCGCAATGTGCTGACCGGCTTCAAGTTCATCGGAGAGCAGATCGGCAAGCTCGAGGCGGAAGGCCATGCGGAGCGGTATATCTTCGGCTTCGAGGAGAGCTACGGCTACCTTTCCGGCACGGACGTGCGCGACAAGGACGCCGTCAACGCGGCGGTGCTCGTCTGCGAAATGGCGGCGAACTACAAGGCGCAAGGCATGACGCTGCTGGACAAGCTGAACGCGCTGCGGCAGGAGTACGGCTTCTACGGACAGCGCTTGCTGACCTTCGAGTATGAAGGCGAGGCAGGTGCGGCGACCATGGCAGCCATCATGAAGCATCTGCGCGCACCGCTTGACTCCTTCAGGGAGGACGAATTCAAGACTGCATCGCGCATTGACTACCAGAACGACGAAACCGGTCTGCCCAGGAGCGATGTGCTGTCCTTCGCGCTTGCGGATGGCTGCAGGATCATCGTCCGTCCGTCCGGCACGGAGCCGAAGCTCAAGGCATACCTGTTCGCCCGCGGCGAGGATCAGGCATCGGCAGAAAAGCGCCTTGATGCGCTGGAAGCCGTCATGAACGGTTACTGCAAGGCATAAGGAGCGAAAAACAATACGGGCTGGCCGGAAACGGTCAGCCTGCTGTTATTTGCCCGCCATTGATTTGAATTGGCTTTTGCTGATTTCGGCAAATTCATCCATTATTTCGTGAAGATATCATCACGATTTGCAGGAATGAAAATCAAAAAATTCATGTTGATTCCGCATTTATTCTTGACAATAAAACGAAAACGTTTTATAATTATGGTATAAAAGAGCAAAGAAACGGCTGCCGCGCGGCAGAGAACGGGGGTACTGTGCAAAACAAGCTGCATCTTTATACAGGCAGAGGTCAGGGAAAGACGACGGCTGCAATGGGGCTGGCGCTGCGGATGCTGGGCAGCGGCAGGTGTGTGCTCATCACGCAGTTTTTGAAGGACGGCAGTTCGGGCGAACTGAAGGCGCTCGCCGCACTGAAAAACTGTCGGCTGCTCCTGCCGGAAACATCAGGAAAATTCACATACGAGATGAGTGCGGCTGAAATCGAGCGCGGAAAGCAGCAGTATGCCGCGCAGGTACAGCGGCTGCTTGCCCTGCTGAAGGAGGAGAAGCCGGCAATGGTCGTGCTGGATGAGCTGGGCACGGCATGCACGCTGGACATGGTCAGCCGGGTGGACGCGAAGCGACTGGTGCAAGCGTCGCTGGAGCAGTGCGAAACGGTCGTGACCGGCGGAAGGTCGCCGCAATGGCTGCAGGATAACGCCGACTACTGGACAGAAATGATGCTGCACCGTCACCCTTTCGAAACGGAAGGTCTGCAGGCGCGTCAGGGCATTGAATATTAACAGCGTAGGAGTGTGCCGCCGATGGAGAAGGTTTTGATTTTCGGAAACACGCAGAAGAGCCGTGAATTGGCGCAGACGATGCGGCGCCGCGGCAAGCAGGTCATCGTCAGCGTGACGTCGGAATTTGCAAAATCAAAGCTGCCGATCGGAACGTACTGCCAGGTCGGGCGCTTCGATGAGAGGCAGATGCTCGCTTATATTCAGCAGGTGAACCCGCGCAGGGTCATCGACGCGACGCAGCCCTATGCAGTGACGGCACAGCGGAGCATTCAGCATGCCTGCGAGATGCTGAACATCGAGCATCAGCGCGTGACGTTTGAGAACGAGCAGGAGGTGTGGCGCGAGGTCGTGCAGTGGGTGGACAATCCGGCGGAAGCGATGGCTGCCATCGCAGCGATGAATCAGGAAAACGTGCTGCTCGCCGGCGACTACCGTTATCTGCCGCATTATGTGCCGTTTGAGCGTAAGGAGCGGCTGTACTGCCGCATTGCGCCGACGCCGGATGCCATTTCGCTGGCGTATGAAACGGGCATTCCGCCGCAGCACATCGTCGCGATCAACGGTCCCTATACGAAAGCATTCAACAGCGCGCTGTTCGACATGCTGAACATCGATGTGCTCGTCATGCGCGATGTCCTTCTCGGCGGCGGTCTGGCGGAGTGCGTCATCCCGGCGCTGGAGCGGCAGATGCAGGTCATCATGGTTCGTAATGAGCAGGTTTGACGGTTGAAATGGCGGTTCTGGCAAAAAAATAAATATTTTTTTCAATGAAGAAGGAATTTTTCCATCCGTGTCGAAATGTATAATCACAAGGATGAGCGGAAGGGTGTGATGCCAATGGCGCATCAGTTTCAGCGGAAGCCCCGATGATCTTTGTCTGTGCTTCCGCACGTGATTTAACTGCGAAAGGAGCACTGAGAGTATGAAGTTGACGATTTATGCGAAGAATATGGTGGTTAGCCCTCACGTGACGCGCCGGATCGAGAAAAAAACCGAGCGCATGGGGCGCTATCTGTGGCCGGATACCGAAATGCAGGTTCGCCTGAGCAAGGAGCCCAAACGCAATATCCGTACGGTTGAGATTACGGTGCCGATGGGCAATGGCGTCATTCTTCGTTCCGAGGCGTCTGAGCCCGATAACCTGTTCCTGGCGATCGACCAGGCGCTGGCGAAGATCGAGCGGCAGATTCACCGCCATCGCTCCAAGCTGGATAAGCGCATCCGTGAGGATGCTTTCGCGAACGATGAGCTGGAGTATATCGAAGATGACGATGAGGGCGTCGAAGAGAACGTACCCGAGGTCGTGCGCCGCAAGACCTTCCCTGTACGCCCGATGTCTGTGGAGGACGCGGCGGTGCAGATGGAAATGCTGGGTCACAGCTTCTTTGCATTCGTCAACGTGGAGACGGAACGCATCAACGTGTTGTATCAGCGCAAGGACGGAAAGCTGGGTTTGCTGGAGCCGGAAGCATAAGGCTCCCTTCAACAGGCAGTGGAATCTGCCTCCCGGGATTTAATCGTTCTCGCCTTGAAACATAAGGCTTCCCCTACAATCGAATAGCGGAAGACCGGCTGCAGCAATGCGGTCGGTTTTCTGCTGGAAACGGTTGACATGCATCCGTCAAGCTGTTATCATTATCAATGGCAGATAATACGCCCAAGTCCAACACATGCATTGAGGTGGATCCATGTTACAAATCGAGCAGCTGACGTTTGAGGTCAGCACAGACGACAGAAAGAAGGAAATCCTTCAGGATGTCAGTCTGACAATAGAAAGCGGCAAATTTGTGGTGATTACCGGACCGAACGGCGGCGGCAAATCAACGCTGGCGAAGATGATTGCCGGCATCGAGCAGCCCACCAGCGGTTCCATTCGGCTTGACGGCGTTGATTTGATCGGCAAATCCGTCACCGAGCGTGCGAAAATGGGCATCAGCTACGCCTTTCAGCAGCCCGTCCGCTTTAAGGGCCTGACGGTGCTTGATCTGCTGCGCATCGCCGCAGGAAAACGCCTGACGGTCAGCGAGGCGTGCACGATTCTGTCCGAGGTCGGGCTGTGCGCGCGCGATTATGTCAACCGCGAAGTGGACGCAAGCCTATCCGGCGGCGAGCTCAAGCGCATCGAAATCGCGACGGTGATGACGCGCGGCACGGAGCTGAGTGTGTTCGACGAACCGGAGGCAGGCATCGATCTGTGGAGCTTCCAGAATCTCATCAGCGTATTCGAACGGATGCGGCAGGTTCGGCAGGATCGTACGATTCTCGTCATCAGCCATCAGGAGCGCATCCTGAACATCGCGGACGAAATCGTTGTGCTGGCGGACGGCAGAATCCGCGCCCACGGCAGCCGCGAGGAGGTTCTCCCGACGCTGCTTGGCACCTCCTCCGCCGTCAAAGCCTGTGCCCAGCTGGAGAAGAACCGCACAAAGGAGGAACGGAAATGAGCGAACCGCTTTCAGCCATTCAGAGGAAGCTGCTGGAGGAGGTGGCTGACCTCCATGCCGTTCCTGAGGGCGCCTACAACATCCGTGCGAACGGTCACATGGCATCGCGCAAGTCCACCGCGAACATCTCCATCGAATCCAAGACGGATGTGTCCGGCATCGATATTCGCATCAAGCCCGGCACGATCAACGAGAGCGTGCATATCCCCGTTGTCCTCAGCGAAAGCGGACTGACCGAGATGGTCTATAACGACTTCTACATCGGCGAAGGCAGCGACGTGCTGATTGTGGCAGGCTGCGGCATTGATAACTGCGGTGCGCAGGATTCGCGCCACGACGGTCTGCACCGCTTCTTCGTGGAGAAGAACGCGCGTGTCCGCTATGTCGAGAAGCACTATGGCTCGGGCGAGGGCACCGGCAAGCGGCTGCTGAATCCGCAGACCGAGGTGCATCTGGCGCAGGGCAGCAGCATGGAAATGGAAATGGTGCAGATTCGCGGTGTGGACAACACGGTTCGCACGACAACGGCTGAGCTTGATGAAGGCGCACGGCTTGTTGTCCGCGAACGGCTGATGACGCATGGCGACCAGCGTGCGGAAAGCGTCTACATCGTCACGATGAAGGGCGCCGGCAGCAGTGCGGATGTCGTGAGCCGCTCTGTCGCGCGCGACAGCTCCTGGCAGAAGTTCGACAGCCGCCTTGTCGGGCAGGCAGCCTGTTCCGGCCACACGGAGTGCGATGCCATCATCATGGATCATGCGAAGATTCTCGCGATTCCGCAGCTTGAGGCGGATGACCTCGATGCTGCGCTGATTCATGAAGCCGCCATCGGCAAAATCGCCGGCGAGCAGATCATCAAGCTGATGACGCTCGGTCTGACCGAGCAGGAGGCCGAGGAGCAGATTATCACAGGGTTCCTGAAGTAAACAGCAAGGGGATACGCCGCTATTGCACGGTGTATCCCCCTTTTTTGATGCTTACTGTTATGTGCCTTGCGGCAGTGCGCGGCAGCCCTTGCTTCGTGCAGCTGCGAATGGGCAGGTTGGGGATGCTGCCAAAACCCCCGACAGGGACAGAAAAAGGACGAAGTCCCTCCTCACTTGACCTGTTTATTCCTCTTTTTTGTCGCTGATGCCCGGAGTCGTCGGGTCAATGACAACGCCCAGCGCACTCAGCAGCGACAGAATCGCCGCGCCCAGCTGAAGCACCTGCTCCTGATCGACATTCACCTGAACATCGAACAGCTCCAGCAGATGAAACACAAACGTGCACACCACCGCCAGCAGTGTCGTCAGCCAAACCTTGTTATGAAACCGTAGCGACCAGTTGATTTTCATGGAATCATCCTTTCTCTCAGGCTCTCCAGCCCATGCTCCGCCTCGTCCATGCGCGCCTCGAGGCGGTAGGTGCGTTCAATCACGTTGTTATGCTGTGCGACGCGTTTTTCCAGCTGCGCAAGGCGATACTGCGTCAGCCGGGAGGACGCGACAACGCCCGCGCACGAGCCCAACAGCGTACAGAAGCCGGAAATCAGCGCGACAAGCACCGATTCACTCATTCAATCCCTCCGTTTCCTTCATCAGGGCAGCCCATGTGTTTTTTCCGGCGATGCCGTCAATTTCCAGTCCGTTTGCCGCCTGAAAGCGTTTGACGGCGCGGCGCGTTTTTCTGCCGAAGATGCCATCCGTTTCCAGCGAGGCGCCGCACGCGTTCAGCAGCGTTTGAAGCGTCCTGACGTCCTCGCTGCGGCTGCCCTTGCGAAGCATCGGATAGGCCGCTTTCCTATCGGATGGCGCTTCTTCCTCCGCGACGTCGCGAAGCCAGCCCCAATAGCGCCATTTGCCGAGCCTGGTATCTGCCTTGACCTGCATGCCTTCAGTGGACGCGTGGACGATGCGCAGCGGCGAGACATGGGTGACAAGCCCGATGTGGCAGAAATCGCCCTCATCGTCATCAAATTTGGACGGCGTGGCCTCCTTCCACTTGAAGACTGCCATGCCGGGCGTCAAATCGCCTTCGCCGGTGATGCCGCCCTTGCGCGAGAGATACCTGCGCCAGATGGTGTTGCTGCCGTGGTAGATGCTCGCGCCCTGCAAGCGGAATGCGCGGACAAACATGCCCGAGCAGTCGATGCCGCGCTCATCATTCGTGCCGGGCGATGCATACGGGAAACCGATGCAAGCCTCGAAATCAGCAATGAGCTGTTCTGCATTCAGCAATCAGACAATTCCTTCCTTCATCAGCCTGATATTTTCTCGATGACCTTGAGCGTGACCACCGTGTTGACGCCGCCGCCGGGGTTTGTCGGCATCATCAGCAGCGCGTGCTGACCGGCTGCGACGGCGCCTGTTGCGCTGCGCTTGAGGTACGGAAGCGCATCGAACGTCAGCGTCTTCCAGACAGAATAGGCGATTTCCACACCGTCGATCATGATGGTCTGGATGGTCACGCCGCTGTCAGGGCGCATTGTCATCGTGCACGACAGCACGGACGGGTATTCATCGAGCGTGAAGTAATGGACGATCGGCGAGGTGTATGTGCCGCTTGCGCGGTTGCGGAAGACGAGGTCGGTCAGCTTGCCGCCGATGAGCTTGCTTGCACGGACATCGCGAAGCAGTCCGGCAATTTCGTCTGACAGCGAGATCTCGCGATCAGCAAGCGTCATCGTAACCTGCCCCGGCTTTCCGAACACGTCAGGCATATGCAGGACGGAGATGCGTTCCGTAAGCACCGTGCCATCCGGCAGCACCAGCCGGCAATTCTGACCGAGCCGGAATGTGTCGAGCGGTTCTCCGGTGATGCGTGACAGGTCGACCGCGTTCACCTCCACCGTGACGGACGGTGTGCAATGGCGCGTCAGATACCGTTCGGCGACGGATTTGAGCGTATCGCTGTCCATGATCTGGTCGCTGGTGAAGGTGCGCGCGGCAATCCCCCACGTGCCGATGGTATCCGCATCGAGATAGTCGCGCCCGAGCAGCGGCATGAGCGACACGCGGTCAAGCCCCTGACCGCAGCCGTAGGGATAGACACGCGTACACAAGCTTCCGGCATCCCGCGTGATGCGCACGGTGGACAAACCACGCGTCAATCTGCCCTCGCAGGTGATCTCTGCCGGCAGTCGGCGCAGATGGAGCCTCCATGGCTGCTGCGTCTGGTCAAACGACAGCGACAGCTCCTGCGGCAGCATGTCCAGCAGGTCGTTCATGGCGGCATAGATCGTCTGCGGCTGTCCGATGGCAGAGATGGTCAAATCGGCATCGTCCACATCGCCGACTGCCCAGCGGACGTTCGTCTGATAGCTCAGCATGGTATTCAGCACGTTCGGCAGCGTATCGGCGTATGTCAGCGAAGGCAGCATGTCATCCGAAAGCGTTGCAAGCGCATGCTCCAGCGACACGCGCCGGCGAAGCCCGACCTCCTGCGTGACGGTGCGGACGCGGAAAATCATCGCATCGCCGAAGCCGTCCTCTATGCGGACAAGGTCACGCACGGAAATTTCCGGGTCGCTCTCCGGCAGAAGCATCACGGCGGTGGAAAGCCCTGTCAGCACGCGGCTGACGTTCAGGCGGATGGGGTGCAGAATCGCCCTGTCCAGGCAGCCTTCATTGAGCAGGCACGGCAAACGCGTGTTCATCAGCAGTACCTCCCTTTGAAGCGAAGCTCCGCTTGAATGGCGGTGTCCGCCGAAATGCTGACGATGACCGCCTGACCGGGCGACAGCGTCAGGTCGTCGGCGCTGTCCGATGTCCGGCAGGACAGCATGGGAGAAGACACGCCGCCAAACTGCGATTCAATCGTGAAATAGCCGGAATCGTGATGAATGCGGAGCAGACCGCCGGATGGAATCGACAGTCCGTTCAGCGTAATGCTTTGCGCCGCAGTGATGCTCACGCGCGTCAGGGCGGCGCTGCCCGTGTTCGTGATGAGCACGTCGAGCGGCGTTTCCGGCGCTGTTCCCGGCGCGGTCACAGCAAGCGTGTCCGTCATCGTCAGCACCGTTGCTTCTGCGTCCTCCCAGTATGGGCAGTCGTAGGCGGTCAGCGTCAGCGAGAGTGTTTCGAGCCAGTTCAGTGCGCTCAGCGACGGAAACGAGGTACACACGACCGGCAGTACGCGTTCACCCTGCTTTTCGAGCGTCAGCTTGCCGCCCTGCTCCGCCCATGCCATCACGCGGTGAAGCAGCTCGCTCCGCTTCGCGATGCCGTATTCGGCAATCAGGAAGCGCAGCCGGATTTGCAGCGACGCGCGGTGACGCGCAAGCAGGTACGTGCCGTCTGCATGCCTGTCCGCCGTAACACTGCGAAGCGCGGGCGAAATTTCCTGCACGTCCAGCAGGCGGATGGATTCATCCAGCGAGGAAAAAGAAACGCCGTTCAGGGCGCAATAAAGCCGTTCAGCCATGGTGTATTCCTCCCTGCGTCACAGCATGCTGCGCTGACGCACCTCACGCTCAATCAGGGCGGAGATGATTGGCGCGAGCGCATCCGCAAGCGCTTCGTAGTCAATGGATCGGCTGTCCGATTCTGCGGAGAGCATGCCGTCGGACGCAAAATCAGATACGGACAAGAAACCGAGCGAAGAAATAATGTCAGGCGAAGCAGAAAAATCAGGCGAAGCAGAAAAATCAGGCGAAGCCTGAGGCATCGGGAATGTCCTCCTTCCACCAGTAGATGCGGACAGGGAGCGTCGGGTCAGCGGATTGTTCGCTCTGCGCGAGGAACGTGAAGGGCATCTGACCGGCACTGTCCGGTTGGATTTGCAGCAGCGCGCCGGAAACGCACAGCGGATGCAGCAGCTCGATGACCATGAGACCGCGACTGGCCGTGCCGATCCAGCAGACAGACGGCAATGCAGTCCGCTGCACACGCGGTGCAAACAGGCGCACGTGCTGATTCCTGCCGCTGCCGTCGCCCGGCAGCAGGCGCGCCATGTTTTCCGGCGTGATGTCCATCAACGTGCCGCTGAGCGTCACGCGCCAGTCCACCAGCAAGGTCGATCCGTCCGTGCGCAGGCGATGCGCGCCGTCCTCCGGATTGAATTCCTTCGCGAAGGCGCGGAAAACAGTTGCTCCGCAGGTTGTGCCGAGGCGCTTCGTGTCGTCCATCAGCGCGGATGCGATGAAATCGAGCGGATTGCTGCCGGCAAGCGCGGTGTCAAGGTCGAAATTCATCAGCAGGGTGCCTTCGCCCAATTGAAGCGTTTCGGCAGAGGAAGGGTGACGGGAAATCAGCAAGCAAAAACCTCCTTTCGGGATGGCAGTTCGCCGTTTGGATACAGCGTGATGACGTAGGTCAGGCGAAGCACCGAAACGCCGTTCTTTTCCCGGTAAATGGCGGCTGCTTTCCGGCGGAGCATCGCGAGTCCGCCGGTGTACGGCAGCAGCGCATGGTCTTCTCGTGATGTTTCCTTTGCAAAGAGCGATGCAATCATGCTGTGGCTGTCCTTGCCTCGCTCGTAGAACGCCAGCACCGCCTGACCGGCTCCCTCAAAGGCAGCAGACGCCTGCAGCGACAGGATGCCGTAAGGAAAAGGCGCATCCGCAGGGCACATGCCTTCATAGTAAATCGTTCCGAAGCGGCGTGAGAAATGCGCAAGCAGCATTTGCAGCAGCGTCACGGCGCATCACCCAGCCTTTCCAGCAGCGCCTCACAGAAGGAAAAGCCGGCGCATGCAGGCGTGCGCATGTCCTCGGCATTTGTGCAGACGCGGTAGCAGATGCCGGTGCTTTCGCGGCGGACGATATCGCCGAAATGCAACGGAACATCCATCGGACAGAGCAGCATCGGCCTGGAGGATGCAATCGACCGTCCGTGCTCTTCCGTTTCCTGCCCGACAGCACCGCCCAGCGCCGCGGAAAAGCGTGTTTCCTCCGTATGGTCGATGACCTGACCGCCGATGGGGTCGGGCTGACAGACGCCGTGCAGCAGCGTGAAGGGCTCAAAGTAATCGCTGAGCATCAGGAATGCACCTCCGTGAACATTTTCTGATAGGGGCGCAGGCGCTTCTCAAAGACGCGTTCCCATGCGCAGGAGGTCTGGCTCCGGCTGTATTCGCCGAATTTCTCCGATTGCAGCGTGACGTCGGGATGCTTGTCTGCCCAGTCGCGGATCTCATCGCACAGGCGCAGGAAATCCCCGGACGGGGACAGGAGATGGACAACACCTGTCCAGCTCCCGTCCGCCGCGCCGGCAATGCGCCCCTGTGCGTTCAGCTCATGCACGCCGTCCAGCGCCCCTGCGCCTTCAACGGCAATCCACGAGCCGCCGGGCAGTGCCGGAGTAACCTTCAGCACGCCGTCGGCAATGGTGAACGTTCCGCGCAGCGTGTCTGCAATGAAGTAATTGCGCAGCTGACGCATGACGTCCGATACAGTGACGCTCATGAAAGCCTCCTTTCCGGATTAAGCCGCGGTGATGGTGTGGATGTACACGCCGTCGGGGATGATGACCTTGCAGCCGCAGAGGTTCAGTCCCTTGATGCCGTCGCAGAAGCCTTTCTCGGGACGGTATGCGTCCGTGCGGGAAATCTGGTTGGCGAACGTGACTGCCTCAGGCACCATGGCGATGA
Organism: Bacteroidaceae bacterium; assembly: GCA_963642705.1. Taxonomy (GTDB): domain Bacteria; phylum Bacillota; class Clostridia; order Christensenellales; family Aristaeellaceae; genus UBA11524. Next base: position 4,282 of record CAVIHU010000023.1, on the reverse strand, counting down.
TTTCGTCTGTCAGATCGGCGCTGACGTAGATGTCGAAGCCTGCCGCGCGTCCGATCGCGCCCTCAGCGAGCCGCTGCTCCGCCGCCGCACTGCCGTTGACAAAGCGCTCATCCATCAGCAGTTGTCCCTCGATGCTCACCGGCACGATTAGCTTGCGGTTGAAGCGCGGCACATGCTTGAGGTCGAGTGCGTTCTTGATGGTAATCAGCAGCCCGTACAGGCCGCCGTCGCTCTCCTTCGGCACGACACCGGAAACCTTCGTGCCGGCACCCTCGCGGATGGTATCGAGGATGTAGCGCTCGGCATCCTCTGCCAGCTGATAGGCGGCATTGCGCATTGCGCCGTCCATCACGTCCACGCGCACCTGCGCCGCGTCAACATCGTTGATGAGGAAGTTGTAATACGCGCCGTGGTCGATGGTCAGGATGATATCGCTGCCGGTGAGCGTCTCCGGCTCGGCGAGGTCGGCTGCGGGGTCATACGGGCGGACGGTAATGTCAGCAAGGTTTGCGATGTGAACCGTGTCGCCCCACTGGCTGATTTCGCCCTCGTAGCTGCGGGAGCACAGGGATCCGAACACAAGCGCCTTGCGGAAGTTCTCCTGCAGGCGTGCAGACCACACCTTGGGAATGAAGCTGGAAATAGCCATGTTTTATTCTCCTTTCGATAGTACGGAGCAGACAGCGCTCCAGTTGCGGGTGATTTCCTCCTGCGACATCCGGCGCACATCCGCCTGCGTCAGCGGCGGCGCGGCGGAAACCGGCGGAGAAACGGGATCGGTGGGCAGGTAAATCGGGACGGAGAAGAACGCAGGATAGCGGCTCTTCAGGGTGAACAGCAGCTGGTCATCCGTTTCATTCTCCTTTGGTGCGGCGGCGAGAAGCAGATCGACAGCCTGCGGATTTGCGCCCGCATCGAGCAGAGCGGTGCGCAGATGCTCTTCGTGCCGCCTGTCCTCGATGTCCTGCTTGTAGGCAGTGTATTCGCTGTTCAGTGCGGAAAAGGCGGATTCGCGGTCGCTCAGCGTCTGCATCAGATGATTCTTTTCCTCCTCAAGCTTTGAAAGGACCTCGCGGATGCGGCATGCTGTCTCCTCAGGCAGCCCGTTCAGCAGCGATTCGTCAGACGTGTCCGGCAATTAAACCGCCTCCTTCTGCTCATTTTTGAGCAGCTCCGGCAGCTCCTCATCCGAAATATAAGGATTCAGCCGAAGCGCCGTGCGGCGGTCGATGTCCTGCCGCATGTTCCGGATGTCCGTCACCAGCTCGCTTTCGTTGGCAATGGCCTGCCGCTTGAAGGAAATACGGTCGGTCGGGCAGCGCAGCATCGTCAGCAGTTCCTGCATGAAGTGGCGCACCTGCCACTCGTAGCGGTCGGCCTTGAGATTCAGGTTTGCCATCGCCGCGCGGATGGCAACATTCGTCAGGCTTCCGCCGGTCAGTGAAGCCATGTCGAGCGCCATGTAGTCGTTGTACAGCGCCCGTTCAAGCAGCGACAGCGCAGCCTGGCGCGCCGCGTAAGGCACCTCGATGGTGTGCGGCTCAGCCGTTGCGCCGCTGCCGGAACCGTCGGAGAGGTTCGCGACCGCCTTGATGCGGTTGATTTCTTCCAGCATTTCGGCGATGTCATCCGTTGTGCCGCTGAAGTTGTTCAGCACCCAGTAGACATCGTTCGCGCGGGCAAGGTTGTCGGCAAAGTCGGACAGGATGGTGTCGTACGCGTCGATTTTTGCCTGAATCGATGGGGTCAGCTCACTCTTGCCGTCCTGATTGGCATACAGCGGAATGATCGGCGGACGCGCGTAGGCCCCCGGATCTGCAGTCAGCGTATCGCCCAGCGCATCGCGGCAGAGCAAACGGACATATGGCGTTTTCGGGCGGATGACATCGACCTGTTTCCCCGCAACGCGCAGGATGGTCACACCGTCCATCTCGAACAGGCGCATGTACATCGGGCGCTTTGGGCTGAGCTGCCAGAACTGCACGCCGAGCATGAGCCGGCCGGTCATCTCGTCCAGCAGGGGAAAGAAACCGCTGCCGCTGTTTTTCGCCATTTCAAGGATTTCGAGGTGGTCGGCGTTCCAGTAGCCATAGCTCACGCCGTGCAGCAGCGCGCATTCGCCCAGGCGCGATAACAGGTGGTCGAAGTCGCTGCCGAGGCGCTCCTTGATGGAATCAGGCAGCGAAACGCCCTCGGAGAGCAGGAACTGATTCTGCTGCGTAACGAAACGAAACAGGAAGCTGCTGCCGATGCGATTGCCTACGATGTCCTCCGTGCCGGCACGCACATGGCGCCTGCCATCCTTGCCGCGCGACTCGATTTTGCGCGTGCGCAGAACGGTCTTGCGGGCGATGACGGGATTTTCGCCGCGAAAGTAGCTGCCGGCATTGAGTGCGCGCTGAAATTCCGGCGATGCCTTGAATTTCTCCGCCGCCTTGAGCAGCAGCGCGATGCGGTCATCCGCTGCCTGGTAATCCTGATAGGTGTAAGCGGTAAACATGAAACCTCCTTCATGAAAGCATTGGTCTGTCGAGCACGCGCAGCAGGCAGGCGGCGCTGTCGGGCGCATCATCGTGGGATGCGGTCTGCGAGTAATCGAGAATCTGGTCGATGTACGCCTTGTCCGTACCGCGCAGGAAGACGACATTCGGCCACCATTTTCGCAGATATGCGGCGATTTTGACGTGCTTGTTCATTTTCTCGGAGTACCGGCGGACCATCGTGCCGCGCCGGCTGATTTCGCGAGCAAGGCAGCCCTTGTCACCGTTCGTCTCGCAGTAGACGGGTTCGCACAGCAGCCGCCGAGCCTCTGCAAGCGCCTCATCGAGCACGGAAAACACATCCTTCTGCCACAGCCTGCCGTACAGGTACGCCTTACCGCCGCGGATGCAGCCGCACGTGAGTGCCGTGAGATCCCCGCCGCCGTAAGCCGCGTCCAGATGGGCAATGCCGTCGCGCAGGAGCGTGCTGTCATCCGTAAACGGCGGGTTCGTCCGGAACATCCCTTCGCCGCTGGCAATGTGCCGCAGCTCGTAGTTTGCCGCAAACAGGGCCGGCGACATGCCTGCGCGCAGCCGGTCGATCTGCTCCTCGTTGAGCAGTCCGGTCTGATAGCAGTCATAACGCATGGGCGGCGGCATCAGGCGGAATGCGTCGTCCGGATGCCACGGCGTGCCGGTGTTGATGATACGTCCGCCGGGATTGCGGAGGTTCTGCAGCTCCTGATACACGCCGCAGATGCGTTTCCGTTCGGCATCGCTGATGCGGTCCTGCAAGTTGACGATGTCGTCCGTCAGGATAACATCGGCGTGCTTGCCGGTCAGCGAGCCGCCCGTGCCCACCCCGATGAGCTGCGGCGCACCGCGCATGGCGGTATAGCAGCTTGCCGTGACGCTCCACATGTCGCCGCGGCGCACCTTCACAGGACTGCCGTAGATGCGCCGGCTGATTTCCTGCATCGCCGGGCAGGTCAGCAGCTTTTTCACCTGCTGCAGCACCTCCAGCACGTCATCTTCCGTCTTGCGCAGGAAAATCATGTTCCGCCGCGGATACGTGAGCAGCATGACTGCCATCGAGAACGCAAGGCAGGTCGTCTTGTAGCTGCCGCGATGCGCCTGCAGCGTCATATCCTCCTGCCCGAACGCAACCTCCTGAATCCAGCGTCCGTGCAGTTCATCCGTCAGCCGCGCCAGACCGCAAAGCCGCGCCACGGCTGCAGGCTTCCGGTGCAGCAGCGTCAGCGCCCTTATGCCTTCCGCCGTCAGCGTCTGCTCAGCCGTTGATTTTTTCCTCCTTTCGCTGCATGTCGGCGAGCGTGTCCTCGATGGCGCGGAGGATTTCCGGCGAGCAGGCGGATTCCTCCTCCCTGGGCGTGAACAGTCCGTGGTATTTCGCCAGCGCGTCCGCCGCCTTGAGCTGCTCGGCTGATTTTTCGCCGCGCAGCAGCTGTGTGAAGGTCTCCAGCACCTCCTCTCGGGTCGCGATGTCCGGTGCGCGGGTTTGATGCATAGGCAAGACTCCTTTCGTTTGAGATGAACGGCAACAAGAATATTTGTTCTTGTTCGCCGCTGACAATAGCATAGCATGGCGCCAAAGGAAGCGCAAGCAAATTGGAATTGATTGGAGCGGAATGGAAGACGATGGACGCACAAGCGCCGTTACGCCTGCGACACCCGCATGTCAGAGCGCACGAAATTTGGAAAAATGTATGTGTTAAAATGATATGACCCCCTCAAAAAGAAAAGGAAGTTCATTAGAGATATGGTATAATGGAGTCGCAACA
>CAVIHU010000022.1:0-32391 GCA_963642705.1 Bacteroidaceae bacterium | reverse complement strand
ACGCATGTGCCATATCGATTTTGCTTCCATGGGTCATATCTCTTTACAACACAGAAAAAACATCAATTTTTATCAATTTACCCCTTGATTTTTTTGTGATATTGTGCTATCATATCAATGTTGTCAGTAACGAGTGCTGATATAGCTCAGTCGGTAGAGCGCATCCTTGGTAAGGATGAGGTCACCAGTTCGAATCTGGTTATCAGCTTCCGAAGACCTGCATAAAGCAGGTCTTTTTTCGTACGCTTATTCCGGAATGTGCAGTTTTCCTCGCATCCTCCTGCGTTTTGTCAGGCCTCGCAGCTCCAAAATCACACACTCTGTCACATACTCTTTGCGCAACGCCAGTGATTGCAACGCTTTCGGCCATTTTTTTCGTCACGCGCCCCGATACGTACGCTCCACCGCGCCGACCGCCTCCTGCTCGTCGCCGCGCCCTTTGACGTAGTATTTAAGCGTCATCGCCACTGTCGTGTGCCCGGCAGTGCGCTGGGCCTGCTTAATATCTTTTGTCTGATCGTAAATATCTGTCAGCACCGTCGCCCGAAACCGAATCGGTGTGATCCGCTCCGTGAACTCCGTGTCCCGCTGGATCTGCTCGCACATCCGCCGGACCTGCGTGTACGTCAGCGGCTTCTCCCCGCCCAACACAAAATCGTCTGCCGGGCCGTCCTTCAGCATTTCCGCCGACAGCTGCGCCAGCCCGATGTCGCGCCTCGACGCATGAGTTTTCGGCGCTTTAACCTCAGGCTCATTTCGTGTCGGATGGGTAACTGCACGTCAAATATGCAGCAGCATGTTTTCCTGGTCGACATCAGCCCATTTCAGCCCGAGCACTTCCTCAAGCCGCAGCGGATGTAGCACCTGAATGACCAGATACGCCCGGTCCGCCGGATTCTTAGCGCTCCAAACATGTCGAATCAGGTAACGCATCTGCTCGACCGCATACGGAGCTGTCGGCTTATACGATTTCCACCTTAAAACATAATTAAGAGCTATTTTCTTCCGGTGATGTTTTTGAGGGTGTTATTGGGTAAATCTCGGATTGCGCTGCACAACTGTTCGATTACGGCAATACCGCACAATTCAGCGGTGCCACCGACTTGTGCGGTGTTGACTTAAAGCAATTGCCGACTATTACTACAACAACAGAAGAACTCAAGTCAAAGCAAAATGGATGCCTCCCGTAAAATTCCGGGAAGCATCCATGATGAGAAACTGATTATTCACTTCAAGTAACTGTGTCCAGAAAAACTGGTGACACATCACTTGCCGTACCGATTTGATTGTGTTGATTGATTACGCCTTTGCAGCCTTGCGAGCGCGCTTCTTTTCCTCAAGGAACGCCCAAACATAGCCGTTGATCATGTTCGCACTGTAGACGCCGGACACAATGCCGACAATGATCGGGAGCGCAAACTCGCGGATGGAGGTTACGCCGAAGATGTACAGGCAGACAATCGTCGCCAGCGTGGTCAGCGTGGTGTTGATCGTGCGGCCAAGGCATTCGCTGATGGAGCGAGTGACGACATCCACACGCGGAGCGGAAGTCGGCATACGGCGTGCATTCTCGCGGATGCGGTCGAAGATGATGATCGTGTTATTGATGGAGTAGCCCACAATCGTCAGCATAGCTGCGATGAAGGAGCTATTCATTTGCACAAAGGAGCGCAGGAGCACCATGAATGCGACCATGATCAGCACGTCATGCAGCAAACCGAAAACGGCCGCGGCACCGGAGCTGAAGTCGAAGCGGATGGCGATATAGATCAGCATGCACAGGGCAGCGATCACGACAGACAGGAACGCATTGCGCAGCAGCGTCGCGCCGGCAACAGGACCAACGTAATTCACATCGCCGTAGACCTCGGCGTTCGGGTATTTTGCCTGCAGCGCCTCGGTGATGGCCGCCTGCAGCCCCTGCACGCCATCTTCATCGACGGACTGAATGCGGATGTTGATGGAGTCCTTGTTGCTGCCTTGAACAGTGATAGCGTAGTCCTTGATGTCGATACTGTTCAGCACGGTCTCGACATCGCTCTGAGCGACTGTCTCGCCCATGGTGTACTGCATGGACATACCGCCGGAGAAGTCAATGCCGACATTAACGCCGAAACCGAACAGGCTCAACAGGAGCGCTAACACCATAATGCCGGCGGAGATCATCAGGCACTGCTTGGAGTAATTCTTGATTTTCATATTACTTGCCCTCCTTTGCAGTCTTGATGGGTGCCGTGAAAGCGGTGGTATTCCAGTTCTTGAGCTGGATGATGTGCTTCATCAGGATACGGGTGATCAGCAATGCGGAGAACATCGAGACGATGACGCCCAGCAGCAGCGTCTTGGCGAAGCCCTGCACGGAGCCGGTGCCGAAGATCATCAGCACGATGGCGGCGATGATGGTCGTCACGTTGGCGTCAATGATGGCGCTCAGCGCATTCTTGAAGCCGGTCTTGCGGGCGACAGCCAGGCTGCGGCCGGCACGAACCTCTTCATTGAAGCGCTCGTAGATAACGACGTTGGCGTCAACTGCCATGCCGATGCCGAGGATGATACCTGCGATGCCGGGCAGCGTCAGCTGAATGCCGGGGAAGACTGCGAGCACCCAGAAGAGCGCGATGATGTAGATGCACAGTGCCCAAGAGGCGATAACACCGTTCATGCGGTAGCGGAAGATCATGATGGCCATGACCAGCAGAATGCCGATGATGGCGGCAAACACGGAGGTGGACAGCGCATCATCGCCCAGCGTGGCGGAAACGGTATCAACCTTCTGCTGCGTCAGGTTCAGCGGCAGAGCACCGGACTGAATCTGAGCGGCGATGGTCTGTGCACGCTCCTGCGTGAAGTTGCCGGTAATCTGACCGCTGCCGCCGGTGATGGCAGACTGCACGGTCGGGGACATCAGCTCTTCACCGTCAAGATAGATGCTCAGCGTCTCGCCGATGTGGCTGCTGGTCATCTCAGCGAAAAGCTCGGTGCCTTCCGAGGTGAGCTGGAAGGAAACGCCCCATTCGCCGTCATAGTAGGTTGCCTGCGCAAGGCGGACGTCGGAACCGGTCATGAACGTGTTGCCGTCAGGATCCTTGAACTCCAGCAGAGCCGGCTCACCAATCAGGTTGAGGATTTCGCTCGGGTCATCAACGTCCGGAATTTCAACGCGGATGCCGTTCGTGCCCAGCACCTGTACGGTGCTCTCGGCGTAACCTTTGTCGGTCAGACGGGACTGGATGGCGGAAACGGTCGCATCCAGCAGGGAAGAGAAATCGGCATCATTGCCTTCGGGCGCTTCGGCACTGTATTCAACATAAACGCCGCCGCGGAGGTCAAGACCGAGGGAAATGGATTCAGGCCATGCATCAGCATTGGTCGTCGGGATCCAGGGCAGCAGCCTGTACAGACCGTCAGCAGTCAGCGGCATGCCGGTCACGCCGACGATACCGAAAAACAGCGTCAGCACCAGCATGATTGCCAGCACGACGACGGATTTCGTCTGCTTTTTCATCTTCTTCATGAGATGGTGTTCCTTTCATATTCAATGTAAAAATAGGTGCACCGATGCATTGCTTCTATCCGGCTGCATCAGCCAGATGGAAAGCAATGTACACTGTGCGAACGTAGCTCCTTCCGGTGATAAACCAGCCGCAGCCGCCTGCAATTTCGGGGACGGTCAGCGCAGCCTGCGCCGGAAGGTCGATTGGCTGATGATCAGCCTCCTGCCGAGCATCCGGCTCTTGCGGGACGGTTTGCCGGGCAGGCAGCGCAACTACAGCATGAATCGGTACGGCGGCAGGAAGAGAAGCTTCTACAACGGATGTGTCATCAGCGCATACGACAAGCTGCCGCATGCCAAGCAGCACCAGTATCGTCAGGCACAGCCAAAACGTGACGCAAAAAAAACGCTTCATAGAGCTTCTCCTCCTTTCTGCCGAGATTCGATCCAAACCGAGACTCGGTCAAAATCGATGCGCTGTATTGTCTGCACGAGCACATATAAGCACATTATATAGCTTTTTTACCGATTCGTCAATGATGCAAAAGCGACTTTTCTGTTACGAAGGAAAGAGACACAAATGACATTGAAAATTGATTTCCGTGGAAACCGCGCTTGAATGCTTGTCAATTGTGTGAAACTATGGTATAATGACGAAAACAGGGTTCAAAAGCCGTGTTTTGCCGAATCCGTGCGGTGCGCGGTTTGATATAGGAGGTGCATTGACTGTGGCCAAGAAGGAAAATCTCCCGGTAAATGTTGATCTTGATACAGAACAGGGCAGCAATATTATTTATGCGAACGAGGTTGTCGCGATTATTGCGGGAGTCGCAGCCAGCGAGGTGGAAGGTATTGCAGGAATGTGCAATGTTTCCGGCGGACTGCTTGGCAAGAACCGTTCTGTGACCAAGGGCGTGAAGGTCGAAATCGGCACCGAAGAGGCAAGTGTCGATCTGTATGTCATTATTGAATACGGCAAGCCGATTCAGAAGGTTGCTTATGATGCGCAGGAGAGCGTCCGCAAGGCAATCGAGACGATGACAGGACTGCATGTGGTTAAGGTGGACGTTCATGTGCAGGGCGTGAGCTTCGAGAAGGAGAATAACGCGCTGAATGCCGGTGCGAGGAATGCTGTGCTGACGGGAAAGAGCAAGCAGGCGACGCTGGCAGAGTCTGCAAAGACAACGGCGGATGTTCAAGCGGAAGTGCCGGATGTGACAGAGGAAGCATCTGAAGCACCGGTAGTGGCAGCCGATGATGCTACATCGGCTGAGTCGGAAACTGCTAATGCTGAGTATAATGCTGCGGAAGCGGATGAAGCTCCGGCAGAGGATGCACAGGAAGCGGAAACTGCGGACGAAGAAAAAGAGGACGAAGAAGAAAAACAGGACGAAGTCCTAAAGTAAGGCTTTCATGCGCCGGCAGGGTATGTGCGCCTTGCCGGTTTTGATGTTGCAGGGGAAGGAATAACACAGCAGCTTCAGCTGCAGTGACATGAAGGGAGCGTGCTCGAATAATGAAACGGCGTGTATCGGATCTTGTGATCGCAATTCTGTCAGCGATTGTGGTGCTTGCATCGGCTGTGATGATGGTTCTGCTGGGCATTGAGGTTTTCCGCGGCGTCTGGTATGGGCATGAGCTGAACGCCGTCTATGAGCTGCTGCGCAAGAATACAAATGTCGGCGGCATCGTGTGCATGCTGTTGGCAATTGGACTGCTGGCGCTTTTCGTGCTGCTCCTTCGGTCTGTGTTGCGCAAGGGTTCGTCACATTATCGCGGCTTTATTATGCAAAAGAATGAAAACGGCGCGATCGGCGTGTCGATTCCATCAATTGAAGGGCTGATCCGTACCTGCATTGAGAAGCACGAGGTCATTGCCAAGGCAGATATTGATGTTGAGGAATGCCGCGACGGTATCGCGATTGTATTGCACATTACGCAGGCGGCGGGCGTGAATATTCCGCTTTCTGTCGGCGCGATGCAGAAGCAGATCAAGCAGTATGTGACGGCTTGCACGGGGGTGGATGTTTACAAGATTCGCGTGATGGTTGAGAACGACCAGACCATTCAGCTTGCGGACAGCTTTGCCGTGCAGGATGTGTCACCACTGCCTACGACCGAGGAAACGCAGGAAAAACCCGCAGCGGTGCTGCCTGTTCAGCCGGTGGACGTGCCGGAAACAGAGACGGTGCAGGTGCCTGAAGTGCCGGAACCCTTCTCGGCATCATCGGAGGAAAATACGGATGACCGTCCGCTGCATCAACGCCTTTTCGGTACGCCCGAGCAACCGATGATCGTGCCCGAACCGCCGGCGGTAGAGTCGCAATCTGCGGAACTGCAATCTGTAGACCTGCATCCTGCGGAGGACGCAGAAGAAACGGAAAAATCCGCGGAGGAAGTGCCTGCGGACGATACGGAAACGGAAGAAGAGACCGAAACGGTCGAAGAGGCTGAAGAAGTCGAGAAAACCGAAACGGGCGAGGCGGTGGATTCACCCGAAATGGAAGAGCATGCCGAAGAGCTTGAGGCTGTGGAAACGGAGCCGGACAGCGAAATCAGTGCTGAGGAGTAAGAAGCTGTCCTGTATATAAATAGGAATGGGAGTGTATTTCAACTATGGCACGGACGACTGCGCGTGCGGCGGTCATGCAGATGATCTTTGAGCACATGGCTGGCGGCGAAGGCGGCGAGGAAACGCTTCAGATGGTGTATGAAGCGCTGCGCAAGGAAGGGATTCCGGGCGTGGAAAGCATTTCGGAGGCGGAGCCGAGCAAGGATGATCGCGCATATATTGCACATGTGCTTAGCGGCGTTCTGGAAAATCTCGATGAGTTGGATGATGTCATTCAGGCGGCAAGCCCACGGTGGTCGATTGACCGGATGCCGCATGTCGATCTGACGATTCTGCGGCTTGCTGCATGGGAAATCCTGCATGAAAAGGACGTTCCGGGAGCGGTGGCTATCAACGAGGCAGTCAATCTGGCAAACCGTTTCTCTGAGCCGACGAGCGGTCGCTTTGTCAACGGTGTATTAGGTACCATCCTGCGCAGAAAGCAGGCGGAAGGCCTGTGAAACGTGTTGTCATCGGACTGGATACAAGCTGCTATACCACATCCGCAGCGGCAGTGACGACAGATGGTCAGGTAATTGCAAGCTGCAGGAAGCTGCTGCCTGTGCCGCAAGGTCAGCGCGGTTTGCGGCAGTCCGAGGCGGTTTTTATTCACGTGCGGCAGCTTCCGGAGCAGATCGAGGCGCTTTCTAAGCACCTGACCGACTGTGAAATCGCGGCTGTCTGTGTGTCTGGACGTCCGAGAGATGACGAAGCATCGTATATGCCCGTGTTTCATGCAGGGGATGCACAGGGGCGCAGCATTGCGGCTCTGCTTGGCGTTCCCTGCTTTTCTACGACACATCAGCGCGGACATGTAGCTGCGGCGAGTGTTGATAGCGGCATTGCACAGGGTGATTTGCTTGCCGTGCATCTTTCCGGTGGTACAACCGAAATTCTTGCACTGACGGATGACCAACTGACATTGCTGGGTGGTACGCTTGACCTGCATGCCGGTCAGGTGGTTGACCGCGTCGGCGTAGCGATGGGATTGCCGTTTCCGGCAGGACCGTACCTGGAAAAACTGGCATTGCAGGGAAAATCACAGGCTTTGCTGCCGGTCAGCATGGCAGATGGGGATCTGAACTGTCACCTGTCCGGCGCGGAGACGCAGGTACAGCGTTGGCTTGCGCAGAAAAAAATGTCCCATGAGGACGTTGCACGCGAGGTGTATGATCTGCTTGCACGGACGCTGACGCGAATGGTCATTGCTGCATCGAACAAGACGGGCATTCATCAGGTGCTGATGGCAGGCGGGGTTGCCTCTTCGAGCCTGTTCAGGATGCTCGTGACTGACCGTATTCGCAGACGCGACCCGTCCATGCATGTGTGCTTCGGTAAACCTGAATATTCCGGCGACAATGCAGTCGGTGTGGCCCTGATTGGCGCGGAGAAGCTCCGCACAATGCAGCAGAAATGACTGTAGATATTATAGACGTTAAAGGAAGGAAGTCAGCTATGTCCGCTCAGATTCTGGATGGCAAGACCATTTCCGCAGAGCTTCGCGCAGACATTGCCAAGCGTGTTGCGGCACTTCGCGACAAGGGCATTACACCCGGCCTTGCGGTTATCCTCGTCGGCGAGGATCCTGCAAGCCAGATTTATGTGCGCAACAAGAGTGTCGGCTGCGATCAGGTCGGCATTCACTCTGTGACGATTAATCTGCCTGAGCAGACTACGCAGGATGAGCTCGAAAAGCTGATTGTTCGCCTGAATGAGGACAGCACCATTCATGGTATTCTTGTGCAGCTTCCTCTGCCAAGGCATCTTGATGAAGCGGCGGCGCTGGCTGTCATCGCACCGGAAAAGGATGTCGATGGCTTCCATATCCTGAATGCAGGTCGGCTGTTTACCGGTCAGGCTGGTGTCGTGGCGTGCACGCCGAAGGGTGCAATGGAGATGATTCGTCGGACGGGTGTTGACTTGAACGGCAAGGAAGCGGTTGTCATTGGCAGGAGCAACATTGTCGGCAAGCCGATGGCGATGCTGTTGCTCGATGCGAACTGCACGGTGACCATGTGTCACAGTCGCACGGTTGACCTTGCATCCCATACGCGTCGAGCAGACGTACTGGTTGCGGCGGTCGGAAAGCCTGGCTTCATCAAGAAGGACATGATCAAGCCCGGCGCGATTGTCATTGACGTGGGCATTAACCGTGTGAACGGCAAGGTGGTCGGCGACGTGATGCCCGATGCGGCGGAGGTTGCCGGCTGGATGACGCCCGTGCCCGGCGGCGTAGGTAAAATGACGATTACCGAGCTGCTTGCCAACACGCTTGAAGCGGCGGAAAAACAGGCGTAAAACAACGCAGATGAGGGATAGCATGTCCGAGTGGATTCTGGAGGTCAGCGAGGTCAACGAGTACGTCCGGCAGCTGCTCCAAAATGAGCCGGCGCTGCGGAAGGTGCGTCTGCGAGGAGAAATCAGCAATTTCAAGCGCCATTCCTCCGGACACTGGTACTTCACGCTCAAGGATGAACGAAGCCGCATCAATGCCGTTATGTTCCGTCAGAACGCGATGCGAATGTCCATACAGCCGATGGACGGCATGTCGGTGATTGTGAGCGGTCAGGTCGGACTGTACAGCGAAGGCGGCAGTTACCAGATTACATGTGACAGCATGCGTCCGGATGGCATCGGCACGCTGTATCAGCAGTTCGAAGCACTCAAGCAGCGTTTGCAGGATGAAGGCTTGTTCGATGCGTCGCGAAAGCGTCCGCTGCCATACCGACCGAAGAAAATTGCGGTCGTGACATCCGAAACGGGCGCTGTGCTTCATGATATTTGCATGGTGGCAAGGGCACGTGACCCTGGTGTGCCGCTGGTGCTTGTCCCGGTGGCAGTGCAGGGTGCCGGTGCGGCTGAGAAAATCGCGCAGGGCATTGAGGATGCGGCGAAAAATACCGGTGCGGATGTTGTGATTGTCGGGCGCGGTGGCGGTTCGATGGAGGATCTCTGGGCGTTCAACGAGGAGATTGTTGCAAGAGCCATTGCGGCTTGCCCGATTCCGGTCATTAGTGCGGTCGGACATGAAACGGATTTCACGATTGCGGACTTTGTGGCAGATCGCCGTGCTGCAACACCTTCTAATGCGGCGGAAATTGCCGTTCCGGATCGCCGGGAGATACTTTCGGGGATAGAAGGCATGCGAAGTCACATGCAGATGGCGATGGCACAGATGATTCAGTCGCGGCGGATGATGCTCCTTTCGCTGGGAAAGCGGCTGGGTGCGTGCAATCCTGCGCAGCGGCTGATGACGCTGGAGAAGCGGACGGACAATGCGCGGCTGAAGCTGAATGCAGCGATAGACAAGCGTATGACAGCGATGCAGCCACGGCTGGCGATGGCTTCTATCCGGCTGGACAACGCATCAGAGCAGCTCATCAGCCGAAAGCAGGAAAAAATCGCACGGTGCCGTCTGCGCTTGCAGGCGCTCAATCCGGAACGCGTACTGGAGCGGGGCTATGCGATTGTGACGGACGGTCAGCATATTTTGCCGGATCGTAGTGCGGCAAGCTCGTATGAGTCGCTGTATTTGCGCTTCCGCGACGGCGAAATGCTTGTGCATCAAGAAGGGGAGGATTCCGGTGGCAGCGAAAAAGAAACCGAGCTTTGAGGAACGGCTTCGTCAGGTGGAATCGCTGATTTCTGCGATGGAAAGCGGGGAAATGCCGCTGGAAGACGCGATGAGGCAATACGAGGAGGCGCTGACGTCGCTCAACGCGCTTGAGAAGGAAATTGGTGAGGCACAACAGCGGCTGACAGTGCTCCGGCAGGGGACAAACGGCGAGCAGAACGAAGAGCCGATGGAGGAGCCGGTATGAGGACTTACGCGGAGTACCATCAGATGGTTGAGGAGTCGCTTTCCGGACAGCTCCGCGGCATCGGCGAGATGCCGGATATCCTCTTTCGGGCGATGGATTATTCGCTGACGGCCGGCGGAAAGCGGCTGCGTGCAGTGCTGTTGCTGGCATCGTGTGAAATGGCTGGCGGCGATATGGAGAAGGCGCTGCCGTTTGCCTGTGCGCTGGAGATGATTCACACCTATAGCCTGATTCATGATGATCTCCCTGCGATGGACAACGATGATCTGCGCCGCGGCAAGCCGACGAATCACAGGGTGTACGGCGAGGCGATGGCGATTCTGGCAGGCGACGGTCTGTTGAGCGCTGCAATGGAGCTGATGATGCGCCATGCGGCGTTGCTGTCGAAAAACAGCGATTTGTCCGGCGTCCTTGCGGCAGAGGCGATTGCGCGCCGTGCGGGTGTGACGGGAATGATTGCGGGTCAGACGATGGATGTGACGGGCGAAGGCGGCACACCGACAGAGGACAAGGTGCGATACATTCATCTGCACAAGACGGCAGATTTGCTGACGGCACCGGTCGAAGCGGGGCTTCTGCTGGCAGGTGCGGATCAGCAGCAGGTTACGCTGGGCTGCGAATACGGCAAGCACCTTGGATTGGCGTTCCAGATGGTGGATGATCTGCTCGATGTCGTTGGCACGGCGGAAACGCTTGGAAAATCCACCGGCAAGGATGCGGAGGAGAACAAACTGACATGGGTTGCCATTCGGGGCATCGAGGGCACAAGGGAGGACGCGGCTGCTGAAATCGCCTTGGCGGTTGACGCGGCGAATCGGCTGAACGGAGATGTGAATTTTC
This sequence comes from Bacteroidaceae bacterium, assembly GCA_963642705.1. GTDB lineage: Bacteria > Bacillota > Clostridia > Christensenellales > Aristaeellaceae > UBA11524. The sequence continues at coordinate 21,626 of CAVIHU010000022.1, read as the reverse complement.
TGCAAACCCTTGCGCAGAGCACCCTGAACAGAGTACAATAAGCTGTATCTTATTATGGGAGAGAGCGGAGGCAATAGCATTGCAGAGCATTCTGAGTATATTCAGCAATCGGGTGCTGCTGTGCTGCCTGACGGCATGGTTTGTGGCACAGGCATTGAAAATTCCCACTTATTATCTGGTTGAAAAGAAGCTGGATTGGAAGCGCTTCTTCGGCAGCGGCGGTATGCCGTCAAGCCACACGGCGTTTGTCGTTTCGCTGGCGATTATGATTGGCTCGGTTGAAGGCTTTAACAGCCCGATTTTCGCCCTGTCGTTTACGCTTGCAGCGATCGTCATGTATGATGCGACCGGCGTTCGCCGCGAAACGGGCAAACAGGCGGTTGTCATCAACGAAATTCTCCAGAAGGTCTTTGTAGATGGTCAGCCGATTTCCGATGCAGAGCTCAAGGAGCTTGTCGGTCATACGCACGTGGAGGTCATCGGCGGTTTCATCGTTGGCATCCTGACGGCATGTGCATATCTGCTGCTTGGATGAGGAGAGCAGCAAAAGATAGAAGAGGAGGACAAACAAATGGATCGTTTCCTGGAACAGGCTGTCAGCAAGCATAAGCGGACGCTTGATGAAATCATGTACTACCTTTCCTGGGTTGTGATGATTGTGTCGGCCGTGCTGACCTTCATGGTGCTGAATATCATTTTTTATGAATTCAGCGTGGCGATGCTGGTGATGCTGCTGGTTTTCGCTGGCATTGCGGTGTATCTGTTCTTCTTTCATGACCGCCTTCGCACGGAGTACGAGTATACGTTCACAAACGGCTCGATGGACTTTGCCATGGTGTTCAACAACTGCAAGCGCAAGAACCTTGGAAGCCTGAATGTCGCAAAGGTCGATGCATTCGGCAAGGTCGCCAGCGGCAGCTTTCACCGTCATGTGTCTGCGCCGGGCGTGAAGCAGCTCCGCTGGTTCCTGAACAGGGATGCCGAGCTGTACTATTTCGCGTATTCGAAGGACGGACAGAAGTCTATCCTCGTGTTTGAACCGAATGAGGAAATGGTGGATTATATTCGCCATTATCTGCCGTATGGCGTTTATCAGGAGAACTGACGGTGAGCATTTATCTGGATAACAGTGCGACAACAAAGCCGACTGCAGCCGTTGCCGATGCAGTGAAAAACGCGCTGGATACGCTCTGGTACAATCCATCTGCGCTCTATCGTCCGGCGATGGATACGGAGAAGGCTGTTGAAAATGTCCGTGAGCGCTGTTTGAAGGCGGCAGGGGCGGCAGGCGAACAGCTGGTGTTCACCTCTGGCGGTACAGAGGCAGACAACATCGCCATTTTGGGTTATCTGCGTACAAAGCATAAGCCCGGGCGCGTGCTGATACTGTCCGTGGAGCATCCTGCTGTCTTGAACTGCGCACAGGAAGCGGAGCGGATGGGTCATCACGTCGAGGAAATTCCGGTTGACGGCAGCGGCGTGGTTGACCTGGCAGCGCTTGAAAAGATGATGGACAATGATGTCCATCTGATTACGCTTATGCAGGTCAACAACGAGGTGGGCGCGATTCAGCCGATTGCCGATGTGGCAGCGCTGCGCGACCGCCTTGCGCCGAATGCCGCGATTCATGTGGACGGTGTGCAGGGCTTCCTGCGCGTGCCGATGAATTTCAAGGCGCTTCACATTCAGTCCTACGCCTTTTCAGGGCATAAAATCCATGCCTGCAAGGGCATCGGAGGGCTGATTTTCCAGCGGACGCATAAGCTGTCGCCGATTGTGTTTGGCGGCGGTCAGGAGGATAATCTGCGCTCCGGCACGGAGAATGTCCCCGGCATCATCAGCCTTGGCGCTGCCGTCAGCTCGTATCCGCCGGACGGTGCAGAGCGGATGGCGGTGATGAAGGCTCATTTACTGGAAAGGATTCAGGTGAGGATCCCGAACGCAAAGCAGAACGGTCCGGCGTTAGGTGACCAACACTGTGCACCGCATATCCTCAGTATCAGCCTGATGCCTGTGCGCAGTCAGACCATGCTGTTTGCCCTTGAAGGCGACGGCGTGTATGTCAGCGCTGGCTCGGCATGCGCATCGCATAAGCAGAAGGTGTCGGCGGTGCTCAAGGCGATGGGGCTTTCAAATGCAGAGGCGGACTGCACGCTGCGGTTCAGCCTGTCGCCGGAAAATACGATGGAGGAAATGGACGCTGCGGCTGCGTGCGTTATCAAGCACTATAACCAATTGAAGATGTATGTCAGACGGTGAAGGCAACAGCACTCATTCAGCGGTGCCGCCGAATTGAGCGGTGTAGCCTAAAAAAGCTTGTTGCAATGCCGTTCATGTGAGGTAAGGAGACGATTTTTTGCGCAATTTGCTGCTCGTTCGTTATGGTGAGATTTTTCTCAAGGGTCAGAACCGCCCTGTATTCATGCGTGCGCTGGTGAAGCGTGTCAAGTATGCTGTGAAGGAGCTTGGTGCGGACGTGCAGCTGCATGACGGGCGCATTCTCGTGTCCGGCTTTGATGACCTCGACTCGTGCATTCAGCGCGTGACGAAGGTGTTCGGCGTTCATAGCGTTTGCCCGGCAGTCGAAATGCCAAAGGAGGATTTTGACGCCATCTGCGAGCAGGCAATTGCCATGATGGATGGCATGACGGGCACATTCCGTGTGACGGCGCGCCGCTCGGACAAGCGGTACTTCATGGACTCCTTGGCGATTAATACGGAGATGGGTCACCGCATTTTGACGGCAAATCCGAATCTGACGGTTGATGTCAAGAAACCGCAGCACACAATGAATGTCGAAATCCGCGATATGGCGTATCTGTACGTCAAGGTGATTCCGGCAGTCGGCGGTATGCCTGTCGGCACAAATGGGCGCGCTACGTTGCTGCTGTCTGGCGGCATTGACAGCCCTGTGGCGGGCTGGATGATTGCCAAGCGTGGTGTGCACATCAATGCGGTGCACTTTCATTCCTATCCGTACACGTCTGACCGCGCGAAGGAAAAGGTGCTTGACCTTGCGCGAATCCTGTCGGAAAGCTGCTGCGGCATCCGCGTGCACATCGTGCCGTTCACCAAAATTCAGATGGAAATCCACGAGAAGTGCCCGGAGGAGTATACCACGCTGATTATGCGTCGGTTCATGATGCGCATTGCCGAAAATGTCGCGCGTCAAGAGGATAGCGAGGCGCTTATTACCGGCGAATCGATTGGACAGGTTGCAAGCCAGACAATGACAGCGCTTGGCACGACGGATATGGTCGTAGATATGCCGGTGTTCCGTCCGCTTATTGGCTTTGATAAGAGCGAAATTATCGAAATCAGCGAGAAAATCGGCACGTTCGAGACATCGAGCCTGCCGTATGAGGACTGCTGTACCGTATTCACGCCGCGTCATCCCGCAACGCACCCGAAGATGGACAAGATTCTGGAAGGCGAGAGCAGACTTGACATTGACGCGCTGATTGATGAGGCGATGGCAGGCATTGAAATTGTCTGTTGCTGACAGCTATTGTGAAAGAAATCACGAAAAAATCTTGCCATTTTCTTAGAATCGTGGTATCATACAAACGGGATTCTTGACAGGAGGGAACCATCGCATGGCGGACGATTTTCCTGCGCTGATGCAGGCGATTGCCCCTGATTTGGCGGACGAAATGGCATGCCGGGCGATGATTCTGACGGCGATTGCGGAGCTTGGTCCGATAGGACGGCGCCAACTGGCACTCCGGCTCCATCTGAGTGAGCGTGAGGTGCGTGCGGCGGCGGATAGCCTACAGAATGCCGGACTCATTACGCTGGACAAGGCCGGCATGAATGTACTGCCAGAAGCGAAAGAATGGCTTGGCGGTGCGAAGGCATTCGCACGGCGGATGCAGGGCTTGACGGAGCTGGAAGCAGCATTGATGCAGCGTCTGCCAGTCGGGAAGGTGCTTGTAGTGCGCGGCAATGCCGATGAGGACGATCATGTCCTGCAGGAGCTTGGGCGGATGGCAGCGCATGGCGTGCGTGCCCTGCTGCATGCTGGCGCAACGCTGGCAGTTACCGGCGGTACAAGCGTCGCGGCGACCGCACATGCGATGCAGAGCTCAACCCCCATGAACGTGATGGTAGTACCGGCGCAGGGTGGCTTCGGGCGCGAGATGGAAACGCAGGCAAATACACTTGCGGCGGAAATCGCGCAGCGGCTCGGCGGTCATCATCGGCTGCTGCATCTGCCCGACCACATGGATGAGCAGGCACGGCAGGAAATGCTGCGTCTGCCTGAAATCCGCGAAACAATGGAGAGAATCCAACGTGCTGACGTGATCCTGCACGGCATTGGCTGTGCGCGGGAGACGATGAGCAATTTATCGGCTGAACAAGCGAGAAAGCTCACCAAACAGCAGGCAGTCGGCGAATCCTTTGGCGCGTATTACGACGCGCAGGGAAATTGCCTGCTGGCATCCTCAGGCGTCTGCGTGGATCTTGCGAGACTTACGCCGGAGTGCAGCATGATTGCGGTCGCGGCCGGTGCACGCAAGGCAGGTGCCATCGTTGCTGTCCTGCGGCATGACCGCCATACGCTCCTCGTTACGGACGAGGGGGCGGCGCGGCGGATGCTGACGCTGCTGGAAGGCGAAAAATCATCGGGTTGATCGCTGGCAGATGAAGGCTGTCGGCGTTTCAATACAGGCAACCAATTATGAGCAAGCTTGAAGGAGTGGTTTCAAATGGCGAAGAAGACAATTGACGACATTCAGGTTTCCGGCAAAAAGGTACTGGTTCGCTGTGACTTCAACGTCCCGATGAAGGACGGCAAGATCACCAACGATAAGCGTATTGTGGCTGCGCTCCCGACCATCAAGAAGCTAATCGCTGACGGTGGCAAGGTCATCCTGTGCAGCCATCTGGGAAAGCCGAAGAATGGCCCGGAAGCGAAGTTCTCTCTCGCACCCGTGGCTGACCGCCTGAGCGAGCTGCTTGGTCAACCGGTCGTGTTTGCTGATGATGATACGGTTGTCGGCGACAATGCCAAGGCTGCTGTGGCGGCGATGAAGGACGGCGACGTCGTGCTGCTGCAGAACACTCGCTTCCGCAAGGAAGAAACCAAGAACATCGAAGAATTCTCCAAGGAACTGGCTTCCCTGGCTGATTGCTACGTGGATGACGCGTTCGGCTCCTGCCATCGCGCACACTGTTCTACCGAGGGCGTGACGAAGTTCCTTTCTCCCAACGTGGCGGGCTACCTGATCGGCAAGGAGCTTGCGGTCATGGGCAAGGCACTGGAGAATGCGGATCGTCCGTTCGTTGCGGTGCTGGGCGGCGCGAAGATCGAGGACAAGCTGAATGTTATCAACAACCTGCTGGAAAAGGTTGATACGCTGATTATCGGCGGCGGCATGGCGTTCACCTTCCTGAAGGCGAAGGGCTATGAAATCGGCAAGTCTCTGCTGGATGAGACCAAGATTGATTACTGCACCGACATGATGGCGAAGGCAGAGAAGAAGGGCGTGAAGCTCCTGCTGCCGGTCGATACCGTGTGCGTGAAGGAATTCCCGAACCCGATTGATGCGCCGGTGGAAACGCTGGTGGTTGATTCCAACGCGATTCCGGCTGACATGGAAGGCTGCGACATCGGTCCGAAGAGCTGCGCACTGTTCGCTGAGGCTGTGAAGTCCGCCAAGACGGTTGTCTGGAACGGCCCGATGGGTGTGTTCGAGAATCCGACGCTGGCAGCCGGCACGCTGGCTGTTGCGAAGGCGATGGCTGAATCCGATGCGGTGACCATCATCGGCGGCGGCGACTCTGCGGCGGCTGTGGAGCAGATGGGTCTGGGTGACAAGATGACCCACATCTCCACCGGCGGCGGCGCTTCTCTGGAGTACCTTGAAGGCAAGGTTCTGCCCGGCGTTGCATGCCTCGACGAGAAGTAATCTTAAGGCAATACCGAACGATTCGGCAGCATCGCTGAATGCACCTTTTGCGCCTTCTTGCAGAAATTTCGATTTATATTCGGTAAATCTTCGATTTCTGCGATTGCATCTGCCATAAAAGGCAGCATTCATCGTACCACCCTCATTCGTGCGGTATTACCTTAACCGTCCCTGTTTAAACGCAGGGACGGCTTTCCATGCTCTTTTTGAATGAATTTGAAGGAGAAAAATCATGCGTAAGGCAATTATTGCTGGCAACTGGAAGATGAACAAGACCCCTGCTGAGGCGGCGGCGCTGGTCAATGATCTGAAGCCACTTGTGAAGGATGCAAGCTGCGACGTTGTCGTGTGCGTTCCGGCGGTTGACATTGCGGCGGTGAAGGAAGCCATCGCAGGTTCCAACATCCATCTTGGCGCGGAAAATGTTCACTGGGCTGCGTCCGGCGCGTTCACCGGCGAGCTGTCTGCGGATATGCTCGTGGCGGCTGGCGTGGAATACGTCATCATCGGTCACAGCGAGCGTCGTCAGTACTTCGGTGAAACCGACCAGACGGTCAACAAGCGCGTGCTGGCGGCTGTGGCGGCTGGTCTGAAGGTTATTCTGTGCGTGGGCGAAATGAAAGATGTCCGTGAAGCAGGCGCGACCGATGGTCTGGTGGATTATCAGACGATCATGGCGCTCAACGGCCTGACGGCAGAGCAGGTGGCTGACGTGATCATCGCGTATGAGCCTGTCTGGGCAATCGGCACCGGTCTGACCGCGACCGACGAGCAGGCGAATGAGACCATTGGTGTTATCCGCAAGGCTGTTGCACGCAAGTATGGTCAGGAGTGCGCAGACAAGGTGCGCATTCAGTACGGCGGCTCCATGAACCCGAAGAATGTCAAGGGTCTGATGGCGCAGCCTGAAATCGACGGCGGGCTCATTGGCGGCGCATCCCTGAAGGCGCCTGATTTCTCACTCGTTGTAAACTACGACAAGTAATTTGCCTGCAATCGGGTAGCGATGTGATGCGTGCATGGCGGCTACGGACTTAAGGAAACGCCACACAATTTGGCGGCTCCGCTGAATGTGCCTTTAGCGTCCCTGCATGCTCTGCAAGCGAAATCTCCGAATGCGGGGAAAGAGAACACATCTGTGCAAAGCGGATGTGTTCTTTTTTTGTACTTTGGTTGCCGAAACAAATCGAAAACATGACTTTTTGCCGCCGTTGTGTTATGATGAACAGGGGATTAAGCAAAGGAGAAAGCTATCATGAAAACTAAATTTTTTCCGGCAAAGCTCACAGGAATTGTCAGCGCACCTGCGTCCAAATCCGAGGCACATCGCCGGATGATCTGCGCAGGGCTTGCGGAAGGCAAATCGGTTCTCGACGGCTTTATGGATTCGGCAGACATGGAGGCGACAATACGCTGCCTGCACGCACTGGGGGGCGAATTCGAGCACAACGACGAACGGCTTGTCATCCGCGGACGTGAGAATAAGATTACACGCAAGCCGGTGCTCGACTGCGGCGAAAGCGGCTCGACACTGCGCTTTTTCGTGCCGATTGCGCTGACGCTGGCGCAGGAAAGCGTCTTTCGGATGCATGGGCATCTCAGCTCGCGTCCGATGGATGTATACCGCGACCTGTTTGTGCCGCGCGGCGTCATCTGGCATATGGGCGTTGGTGCGGATGGTGCGGCGGAACTAACGGTCAGTGGAAAATTGGAAGCAGGCGATTACGTGCTGCCGGGCAATGTATCCAGCCAGTTTGTGTCGGGTCTTCTTTTTGCACTGCCGCTGTTGAAAGATAACTCAACGCTGACGGTTCAGCCCCCTGTCGAGAGTGAAAGCTATATCCGCATGACCATTGAGGCGATTACGTCCAGTGGCATCACGGTTGAGGAGCTTGCACCGTTCAGCTGGCGCATTCCGGGCAATCAGCAATATCGAAGTGGCTCCAGCCGTTTGAATGGCGACTATTCGCAGGCGGCAGTGCTGCTTTGCGCGGATGCACTCGGACATGATGTGACGGTCAAACATCTGTCAGCCGTGACGACACAGGGAGACCGTGCAATCCTGAAGCATTTGACTGCACTGGGCGCAGAGGTGCACGAGGACGAAAACGGCATCTGCGTGAAAGCTGATTCGCTGCATGGCGCAGTGCTGGATATGCATGACTGCCCGGATATAGCGCCAATTCTGGCGCTGACTGCACAGTTTGCGGATGGCGAATCGCGCCTGACGCACTGTGGTCGGCTTCGGCTGAAGGAGTGCGACCGGCTGGCTGCGACGGTTGAAACGCTGAATTTACTCGGCGGAAATGCGCGTGCAGACGGTGATGACATTGTCCTGCAGTGCGTAAAGGAACTGCACGGCGGCGTTGCGCTGCCGAAGTACGGCGACCACCGCATGGTCATGCTGGCATCTATCGCGGCGACACGCTGTGCAAAGCCGGTGACGATTGATGGCGTGGAAGCCATCAACAAATCATGGCCGGATTATCTGAATGTCTATCAGGCATTGGGAGGAAAGTACGAATGAGCAGCACCTTCGGGCGGTATGTCAACCTGTCCATCTTCGGGCAGAGTCACGGCGAGGCAATCGGCATCACCATCGACGGCTTTCCCGCAGGCATGGCGATTGACCAAGCGCAGCTTAGGGCGGAAATGGCTCGCCGTGCGCCGGGTCAGAGCCTAATGACAACTGCCCGCAAGGAAGCGGATGAGCCGGAGTTCCTTTCCGGCGTGCTGAATGGGCGGACAACGGGTCAGCCTATTTGCGCCATCATCCGCAACACAAATCAGCAGTCAAAGGACTACGGCGAAGGCGTTGATCTCGTGCGTCCCGGACATGCGGATTATACCGGTCACGTGCGCTATTTCGGCTTTGAGGATTGGCGCGGCGGCGGCAGCTTCTCTGGACGGCTGACGGCACCGATTGTACTGGCAGGCGCACTGTGCAGGCAGTATCTGGAAAGGCAGGGCGTCAGCATCGCGTGTCATATTCAACAGCTGGGCGATATTTGCGACGCGTCCTTCATGGATGACGGCTGTGCAGCGGACGATGCCGTTTTGAGGAAGATGACGTTGCCAGTGCTGACCCCTGGGAAGGATGCGAAGATGGAACAGGCAATTCTGGACGCTCGGAATGCGCAGGACTCCATCGGCGGCATTCTGGAATGCCGTGCAACAGGACTGCCGGCAGGACTGGGCGTGCCGTTCTTCGATAGCATGGAAAGCGTGCTGAGCCATTTGATGTTCTCGATTCCTGCCGTTAAGGGCGTATCCTTCGGTGCAGGCTTTGATTTTGCGCATATGAGCGGCAGTCAGGCGAACGATGCCTTCTATATGGATAACGGCATTGTTCGGACGAGAACCAACAACGCCGGCGGCATCAACGGCGGCATCACGAACGGTATGCCGGTCATTTTCCGCTGCGTGATTCGTCCGACGCCGTCCATTGCGCAGAAACAGCACACGGTGTCGCTCAAGAGCGGAGAGAACGCGGAGCTTGCAATCTACGGACGCCATGACCCGTGCATCCTGCCGCGCGCGGTGCCGGTTGTCGAGGCGATGACTGCCATCGGGCTGATGGAAATGTGGAAGGAGCGTGCGTCATGCCTGAAATAATCGCGTTCCCGGGCACGCTCGGCAGCTTCTCATGTGCCGCTGCGCAGGAGTCGTTTCCGGAAGGAGAGTGCATTGGATTTCCGACATTCCCCGAGGCGGCGCAGGCAGTCATTGACGGTAAGGCGGATTATGCACTTCTGCCGGTGGAAAACTCATTTGCCGGTGCGGTGCTGCCAACGTATTCATTGCTGGAAAAGCTGCCGCTGCATATTGTGGGCGAGGCGATGAAGGCGGTACGTCACAATTTGCTGGCGCTTCCCGGGGCGAAGCTGTCGGATATCCGGCGCATCGCGAGTCATCCGCAGGCGATTGCGCAGTGCGATGTGTTCCTGCAGGGCATGTCAGATGTCCGAATCACTCCATCGGAGAACACGGCGATTTCTGCACGAGACGTGGCAGAAAAGCAGGATATTACCTATGCGGCGATTGCAAGCGAGGAGGCAGCACATACATACGGGCTGACCATCCTCAAGCGCGATATCCAGACAAGCAGCGCCAATACAACGCGCTTCCTGATTCTCTCACGCGATGAAAAGCCGCTGCATACGCCCGAAAAGGCGACCGTCGTGTTTACCGTGAAGAACGAGGTGGGAGCGCTTGTGCGTGTACTGTCCTCCTTTGCGGAAAGCGGGTTGAATATGTCACGCATCGAAAGCCGCCCGATGCCGGAAACACCGTTCCAGTATTTCTTTTCGGCGGACTTTGAGGGGAAGATGGACGCGGCGCATCTTGTCCGCGCGATGAAGGATGCCAAGCCGTTCACATGTGAGATCAGGCTGCTCGGCGTCTATCCTAAGGCAGTTCCGCCGACTCGTTGATCGGCTACTGAAGATTTTTTCTGCCGGAAGTATAAAAAAATAAAATATTGGCTTGACAAATCTGAAGGATCGTGGTAAGATATTAAAGCTGTCAGGAAAAGAACTGCAGAAATGCGGTTCTGATGCAGCATATGGGCTCGTAGCTCAGCTGGATAGAGTGTTTGACTACGAATCAAAAGGTCGTGGGTTCGAATCCCGCCGGGCTCATTTTTCCCTGCATCCCTGACATTATGGGCTCGTAGCTCAGCTGGATAGAGTGTTTGACTACGAATCAAAAGGTCGTGGGTTCGAATCCCGCCGGGCTCATGTTCTTCTGCCTTGATCATTCAGGCAGAAGTTTTCTTTTGCAATTAATTTGAGGAGAATTATTTATATGGAGAATATCGTCATTCGCCGCGCCGAAGAGAAGGATATACCGGTGCTTGACAAACTCTTGCTGCAGGTGCATGATGTACATCATCAGGTTCGTCCTGACCTGTTCCGCGACGGCACAAAGAAGTACACGGACGAGGAGCTTCGACAGATTCTAACGAATGATTTTACGCCGGTGTTTGTCGCAGAGAAGGATGGAACGGTACTCGGCTACGCGTTCTGCATTCATCAGCAGCATGTGAAGGACAACAACCTCACGGACATCAAGACGCTATACATCGATGATCTTTGCGTTGATGAAAACGCCCGCGGTCAACACATCGGGCATCAGCTTTACGACTATGTGGTGGATTTCGCACGTGCGCATGACTATTACAATGTGACGCTGAATGTTTGGGCAGACAATGTCAATGCGCGGAAATTCTACGAACGTCTCGACCTGCGCGTGCAGAAAATCGGCATGGAAAAGATACTATAATCCTCATAACATCAAAAAACGGACGAAGCTCGCGCGTGAGCTTCGTCCGTTTTTGATTGCAATCATTCACCGGATTGCTGCGGCTGGCCGTCGCGCATTTCGCTGGGTGTGATGCCGTAATATTTCTTGAAGGCGCGGCGGAAGCTGGCGGCGTTTGTATAGCCGAGGTCTGCATAGAGCGTCGTCAGGCTGCATGAGCCGCGTGTGAGCTGTTTTGCCGCTTCGTTCATGCGCAACCGTTCAAGGTACACACTGAAATTCTCGCCGGTCTTTTCCTTGAACAGGTGGCTCAGGTACGTTTCACTCATGTTGAAGCATTCGCCGACCTTGCTCAGGCAGAGACTCGGGTCGTTGTAATTTTCCTGCAGATAATGCTCAATGTCATGAATAACGGCAGTCGGTGTTGTCACGCGGACGAAGAAATCACACATGGACAGCGCAATGTCCTCCAGCTGTGCGAAGCTGAGCGAGGTGCTGTTCAGTTGTACGTCAAGCATGTGGAGCTTTGCGGCGAGTTCATCCGACTGCGGCGGCAGGATCTGGAAGCGAGCCTTAAACAGCGTGTTTTTAAGGTCGGCGAGCAACATGTTCAGCAACGGCATCGAAAGACTGCGCTCCTCGACGTTCTCGCGGTGAATTAGCGCGAACATGTCTGTCGTCTGACTCCTGTTACCGGAGGTGATGAAGTGGTAGAGTTTTGAGGAAATCTCAACCGGGTAATACCAGCTTTGCGTGTCCTTGAGGATAAAGTCGTAGGGGAGGAAGATGTGGTGCTTGCCGGTATAGCGCGAGGCGGAGCGTGACTGCTCGTAGCTTTCCCACAGGCGGGACGGCTGGACGCAGCGGCTGCCGACGCCGGCATAGAACCACAATCCATCATGGTCGGACAAGTCGTCATGCAGCTCGATGATGCGTTGCTGCAGGTCGTTGAGCGACTCCGTCTGCGCATTGCTGTAGGTTACAAGCACGACAAACTCGCGTGAGAGCGTGACGTAGTAATACAGAGGATATTCGCCGGACAGATGGCGTTCGAGACCATCAACAATTGCGTCATACTCGGTCTGCAGGGAAACGGCTCCGTCATTGCTCTGCCGATTCGCGACACAGAAGAGCACGTAATGGTGGATGTCGCCTGTCAGATGGAGCGATTCCATCATGTACTGGAATTCATCGTTTGTCGCGACATGACCGGAAAGCAGCTTGCGAAGGTACGAGGCGTTGATGGCAGGGCGCTGCGCGTCAATCTGATTTTGAAGGATAGCATTCGCGTCCTCAGCGGCACCTAAGCGCGTAGTCAGCTGGCGGATGGGCTTCATGGCACCGTGGAGCATTAGCACAATCATACATGCGCCGACAAGGAGCGCAACGAAGAAAATGGTCAGGTATATCCAGGTAAGCGAGCCGGAAACCGCATTAGCGAGGTCGTTGGGCAGCACGAGGTAATACTGTCTTCCGGATTTTGCCTGGTTGCGGATGAGTCGGAATTCGCCGGAAACGGCATTCTGATTGCTGTCAAAGGTCAGCGTATCAAACGCGAAAATCTCATTTGACAGCGTGCCGATGGAAAAAAGCGGTTTTCCTTCTTTTGTCAGGAGGAATACAGCACTTTCCTCGATTTCCTCCGGCAGAAGCGATGATGACAGGGTATCGGTATCCAGCTCAAATGTGACGACAACCGGCAGGGAAGACAGCTGCGTGGAAGACAGCCCGATGAGAACGGCGAAATCGCCGCTGCGTCCGGAAAAACGGCTGTAATCGGCAAAAGTCGGCTCCGTTGTGGCGCTGTTCAGCAGCGCGATCCATGCGTCATATTCTGATGCCTTGAAGCTGCGCGTGCCGGTGTAATACAGCTCGGCAGAAACGGATTCGCTGGATGTCAGGATGTGATTGGAGGTTCTGAGGTACAGCGTGGAGCGGAGAACGGGCAGATTAAACAGCCCGTATTGCCGAGCAGTCAGCGACTGCATCAGCTTATAGGCGGAGAGTACATAATCTGCATCGGTCTCCTCAGTCATGGCGGCGAGCTTAAGCAGGGTGCTGTCTGTTCGCAGTTGCAGCGAGTAGTCGTTCATGAGCTGAAAATAATTTTCCATGCTGACCGAAACGCGTGAAAGGTGGCGACGCTGCTGTTCCCAATAATCGCTGCGGACGCGGCTGTCATACGTCAGTCCGATACCGACGAGCAGGGAAAGACAAATCAGCAAAAAGATCGTATAGGTCAGGGCGATTCCGGACGCATGCCCCAATCGGACACGCAGCCTTTTCCAAGGTGATGGTGATTTCACGGACATCATCCTCGCTTCAGTGAATTTGAAACGTGTATACTCGGTAAAAAAATCCATCTGAAACAATTATAATCGGAAAACAGGCATTTTTCAAGTGGGAAAACGATAGAAGGTACAATTTTTGACCGCTTGAGCTATCAGAAATGTTCGCTGAAAAAAAGAATTGTTCCTTGAAGGAGCCTTCTTTTCGTGGTACGATACAATCAGAGCAAAGGCGTGGGGTATCGCCGATGCAGAAAAAGGAGGTTATCAAGATGAAAAGGTTCCTTGCAATGGTACTGGCACTGATGATGACGTGCGCGATCATTCCGATGACGGTTGCATCTGCTGATGAGGTCGTCAAGCCGGAAAAGATCACCATCATGGTGGATACGACGCTCGTTAATCAGGCGAACGGCCGCGATGCATTTGAAGCGCGCTGGGAAGAGCTGACCGGCATCGATCTGGTGATCATTCAGCCTGACCATTCCGCTTATTACGATGTAATGCAGCAGACGATGTCTGATCCGGATCAGTGGCCGGATGTGCTGATCATGTCTTCTACCTATTATTCTGACTTCGCATCCATGGGTGCCCTGTGGGACATGACCGATGCGTGGGAGAACTCCGAAACGAAGAACTCCGGTCGCTTCACCGGCGACAATGTCATCGAAGGTCTGAAGATTAACGGCAGCCTGTACGGCTTCGCTCCCACTCGCGGCAACGGTTGCGTGACCTATGTGAAGAAGGCTTGGCTGGACGCAGTCGGCATCACCGAGCTCCCGAAGACTTGGGAAGAATATGCAGCAATGCTGGATGCCTTTGCAACGAAGGATCCTGACGGCAACGGCGTTGACGGCGACACCTACGGCACCTCCGCGGCTGGCTTCGTTGGCTCCGAGGCTCCGTTCACCAACTATCTGCCTGAATTCTATCAGGATGCGTATCCGTCCTTCATTCTCAAGGACGGCAAGTACGTTGATGGCTTTACCGAGCCCGAAATGAAGGCTGCTCTCGAGCGCATGATCGAAGGCTACAACAAGGGCTGGATCGACCCCACCACGCTGACGAACGCCACGAAGGACTGCCGCAACAAGTTCTATGACGAGAAGTTCGGTGTTTTCACCTACTGGGCTGGCACATGGGCAACGAACCTGAAGACGAATCTGGAAGCAAACAGCCATGACTCCGAGCTGGTTGCTCTTGAGCCGATTGCTGAGGTTGGCGAATACTTCGACCGTGTCCCGCCGGTTTGGTGCATTACCACTGCCTGCAAGAATCCTGAGGGCGTCTTCAAGTACTTTATCGACACTATGCTCGACGGTGGCGACATGCAGATGCTCTGGACATACGGCGCTGAGGGCACCCATTGGAGCCGTGCGGCGGAAACCGTGCTGGATGTGACCTACGAAGAGGGTCAATTCCACTTCCTTGAGAACCTTGAGAAGGCGGGCACGCTCTACACCAAGAATCACATCGACCCGATGCTGAGCCTTGCGTCCTTCGCGGCTGACTACGACGATCCCAAGTCCGTCAAGGAAGAAGCACGCGTTTCTTCTGAAATGTTCAACAGCCACTCCAAGCTCGCCGCGATTGTCCCGACGACCGATGAGATGGGTACGTACGGCGCTGACCTGACCACGAAGAAGAACGAGCTGATTGCCAACGTCGTCATGGGTAAGATTACCTATGAGCAGGCGATGGAGCAGTTCGAGAACGAAGGCTATGCTGCACAGTCCCAGGCGATTGTCGACAGCCTGAATGCGCTGATCGGTCAGTAACCCCATCCATTACAAAAGATAAAGCCGCTCTGTGGCTGCATCATGATGGAATCAGAACAGGCAAAAGAGTCATTGCCTTGCGAACGACAAAAACATCGGACATTCGTCTGATGAATGGAAACTGGGAGGGCGGTCGGCACGTGTCGGCCGTCTCTCTCATGAACAGAGCAACAATCCGAAAATTTCCGAATAAGGGGGAGAACCTATGAACGGCGCAGCTCAGATCAAGCATCGGAAAGCACCGCTTAAGGTCAGAATTTGGAATTACAAGTGGTTCTATCTGATGTTCCTGCCGGTCATGGTGGCAGTTATTGTATTCCACTATCTGCCAATGGCAGGCGTTTCGTTAGCTTTTTTCCGCTATCAACCGATTAACCGTGCGAACCCCCTTGAGTTTACGGGGCTTGAAAACTTCCGGAAGCTGTTTTCAACACCTGGCTTCTGGTCGTCTTTCACCAACACGCTTGAGATTTCCATCATCAAGCTGCTGCTGAATACGTTTATGGCGGTGTTCATTTCGCTCCTGCTGAACGAAATGATCTCAACAAAGCTCAAGAAGCTGTCACAGACGATTATCTATCTGCCGCACTTCATGTCGTGGGTCGTGACGGCGGGCGTCTTCCAGATGCTCTTCTCGCCTGAGACCTCCGGCTTGGTCAATCAGCTACTGATTAAAATGGGTGTTATCGATACGGGAATTTACTTCCTCGGCGATAACGATTGGTGGCGGCTGACCTACTATATCATCAACATTTGGCATGACACCGGCTGGGGTACGATCATCTTTATGGCAACCCTGACCGGCATTGATCCCGGCATCTATGAGGCGGCATCCATCGATGGTGCTGGCCGCTGGAAGAAAATGTGGTACATCACTCTTCCTGCGCTTGCCAACACAATTGTGACGGTGCTCGTGCTGAATCTGGCAAAGATCATGAACCTCTTCGAGAGTGTCTTTGTGCTTCAGAACGCTGCTGTCTATGAGACCTCGCAGGTGCTGCAAACATACGTCTACTACCAGACCTTCAACGTCGGTGCACGCGTGAATTACGGCTACACGACGGCGATTGGCCTGTTCCGCTCGCTGGTGGGCATGGCGCTGGTTCTGATTTGCAATCAGGTCAGCAAGAAGGTCCGCGGCCGCGGCATTGTGTAAGAAGGGAGGATGTCAAGATGCAGACAACTATTGCAAAGGCGCATCACAAGGGGCATAAGCAGTTCTCCATTTTCCCGTTTGTCAACGGCCTCTTCTTCCTCATCTTCTGCCTGTTTATCCTCATTCCGCTGTGGAAGGTTATCGTTGACTCCCTTGACCTGAACACAGGCTACGGCATGAAGCTCTGGCCTGAGAATTTCGGTCTGGCAGGCTATCAATCCGTATTCAGCAATCCAACGCTGCTCCGTCCGCTGATGATTTCTGTTGTTACGACGGTGACGGGCACGTTCCTCGGTCTGCTGCTGTCCACAATCGGCGCGTACGTGCTGATTCAGTGGGACATGCCCGGCCGCAACTTCTTCGCCGGCATGCTCCTCTTCACGATGATTTTCCAGGGCGGCATGATTCCGACCTACATTGTCATGAAGTCGCTCGGCTTGATCAACACGCTATGGGTCGTCATCCTGATGCCTGCCATTAACGTCTATAATCTGGTGCTGATGCGCAACTTCTTCGAGGGTATCCCGGCATCGCTGTTCGAGTCCGCAACGCTGGATGGCTGCACGCCGCTGCAGATCTTCTACAAGATCGTGCTGCCTCTCTCGAAAGCTGCGCTTGCGTCTATCGGTCTGATGTTCGCCGTGTCCTACTGGAACGACTATACGAATTACAAGCTCTATATCACCACCGATCAGACGCTGTACAACTTCCAGATGAAGCTTCGCTCCATCATTATGGGCTCTGACCTGCCTGCTGCCAACGGCGGCGCAGCGGAGAACACGGTGACGAACGCAGCTGTTATCGTGGCCATCCTTCCGTTCATGATCCTCTATCCGTTCCTCCAGAAGTACTTCGTCAAGGGCATCAATATTGGCGCTGTGAAGGAGTAATGACATGACAACAAGCCGCAACGGGCGCTCCTCGATGGAATGTTCCGTTGCGGCCGTTTTACGTGAAAGGAAAAACCGGCATGACGACGATTTTTTGGGCAGGAGATTCGACTGTCAAGCAGAATTCTATAGCAACGTATCCGCAGACAGGCATCGGGCAGGTGTTTGACCGTTACACGAGGCGCTATGAGGTGCAGATTGAGAATTATGCCGAGAACGGTCGCTCCACAAAGCAGTTTATCGACGAAGGGAGGCTGGCGGTGATTTATGACCGGATTCGGGCAGGAGATTTTCTCTTCATCCAGTTCGGTCATAATGATGAGAAAACAGCAGATCCTTCGCGCTATACCGACCCTGACACGGATTTTCCGGCGAATCTGGAGAAATTCGTCAATGTTGCACGAAATAAGCATGCGATCCCTGTGTTCATTACGCCGCTGACGCGCTATAATCGCAATGCACCGGGTGCACTCTATACCCATGACCGCTGGGCGGAGAGCATGCGCAGGACAGCGAAACGGCTGAATGTTGCGCTGATTGACCTGACGAAAATGTCCGAAGAGGTTGTCGATGCGATGGGGGAAAAAGCGCAGAAATCGTATTATATGAATCTGCCGGCAGGCGTCCATCCGCATTTTCCGCAGGGTCAGCAGGATAATACGCATCTGCAGCCGATGGGCGCGATGGCGTTCGGCGGATTGATTGCCGATGCACTGCATGCGCTGGGCGGCGAGTATGCGGCGCTGCTGTGCGATGAATATGACCAGTGGAAGAACGAAACAGCGATGAATGGGGCGACGGCTCCGTCAGCAAGGGAGGAATTGGAAAGTTGAACGTTCTCTGGACATCAGACAATGGAGATGGGACGTACCGCAATCCGGTGATTCACTGCGATTATTCGGATCCGGATGCGATTTGCGTGAACGGCGTGTATTATCTGACAGCGTCTACCTTCAATTATGTGCCCGGACTGCCGATTTTGACAAGCACCGATCTGGTGAATTGGACGCTGCGCAATTATACGGTTAAGCGCATACGGGAGAAGCGCTACGACACGCCGCAGCATGCAGACGGCATCTGGGCACCGGCAATTCGCTATCATGATGGGCGCTTCTATATCTTCTACGGCATGCCGGACGAGGGGATCTACATGGTCACTGCGGAAAATCCGCTGGGCGACTGGGATGCACCGGTGCTGGTAAAGGAAGCGAAGGGGCTGATTGATCCCTGTCCGCTTTGGGACGATGATGGGCGCGCGTATATCATTCACGGCTATGCGAAGAGCCGCATCGGATTCAACAGCAGGCTCGGTATTTTTCCAATTTCAGCGGACGGCAGAACGGCACTCGCGGATGATCATCTGCTCTACGACGGTACTGTGAAGCATCCGACTATCGAAGGTCCGAAGGTGTACAAGCGTGACGGCTGGTACTATATCTTTGCACCGGCTGGCGGCGTGGCGACTGGTTGGCAGGTGTGTCTGCGCAGCAGGAGCATTTATGGTCCTTATGAGGACAAAGTCGTGCTCAAGCAGGGAAGCAGCGAGATCAATGGACCGCATCAGGGTGCCTGGGTTGAGACAGACGAGGGCGAGGACTGGTTCCTGCACTTCCAGAGCAAGGGATTGTACGGACGCGTAATGCATCTCCAGCCGATGCATTGGCAGGAGGACGGCTGGCCGTACATCGGTGTTCCGGATGCAAATCCCGTTCCTCCGGAACAGATTGAGGCTGGCATCAACTGCGAGGCGGCAGCACTGACCGCGAATGCGGCGGACTGCGGCATTCCGGTCACAGAATATCAGAAGCCAAAGGGAACAGCAGGCGAGATCACGGGCGAGGTCGGGGATGATGATTTCCGCGGTGCGCTCGGGCTGCAGTGGCAGTTTATGGCGAATCTGCAGCCGGATTTCTATCAGGTGGGCGATGGCGTGCTGAGGCTGAATGCTAAAGCGCTTCCGAACGGCGGTGACAGGCTGTGGCAGTGTCCGCAGACGCTGACGCAGAAGATCGCTTGTCCTGCGTTCTTTGCGGAAACAACCATGTCCATCAATGGATTGCTTATCGGTGAGCAGGCAGGCATCGGCATGGTTGGCGGACAGTACGCCTATGCGGCGGTGCGCAGGAGCGGAAATAACGTGTCGCTTGTGTATGTCACCAGCGACGGAAGTGACCACCACGAAACGGTGCGGGAGCGCGTGACGATTGCTGATGCACCGGTGACATTCCGCGTGACGCTCCTGCCGACATCCGACAAGACGGCGGTGACGACATTCGAATATGCGCAGGGCAGCGAATTCAAGCCGTTCGGGCAGCCGTTTGAGCCGGCGCGCCATACGTGGGTCGGCGCGCGGCTGGCACTGTTTGCGATGCGGCTGAGCGGTGATTCGGCGGATTGCGGCTATGCGGAATTCGGTGCGGTGACGCTGAAAGCGGTGGAAACATGATGAGCGCAATTCAAGCGCTGCACGAGGCGTTGCTTGCGGATGACAGAGCGGCTGTTCGTACCATGCTGACGGCTAATCCGTCACTGGTCGATCAGGTGAATGATGGCGGCGAAGCAATCAAGTTCCTTGCGGTGAAGGAATGCTCGCTGGCGATGCTGCAGAATCTGATCGAGTACGGGCCACGCATGAATCTGAACGATACGGACAGCAACGGACGAGATTTCCTGCATTATGCGGCGATGTCCGGCAGCGAGGAAAAGTGCCGCTATCTGGTGGAGTATGGCGGCATGAATCCGCTTCGGGGCGATTTGCAGCTTGAGACACCGTTTGATATCGCCCATGCACAGGGGTTTGCAGAGCTGGAAACCTACTTCGCAAAGGTGGTCGGTGCAACGTGGGAAAATACGTATCACAATCCGATTCGCCGCGGTTTCTATCCCGATCCGTCTGTGGTCAGGGTGGGGGACATGTATTACATGGTCAACTCCACGTTCACGTATTTTCCGTGCATCCCGATCAGTCAAAGCTACGACCTTGTCCATTGGCAGACGATCGGTCATGCCATTGAGAAGGCAGAATGGTCGCATCTGGAAGGGCTCGAGGCAGGGCGTGGCTGGTGGGCACCGGATATCTCATATAATAACGGACGGTTCTATATCTGCGCGACGCTCCGCCTGAATGATCAGGAGACCGTCTGCAGGCGGCAGATGGTCGTCACATCAGACAAGCCCGAGGGTCCATACAGCGAGCCGGTATTCATTGAGGAGGACGGTATTGATCCAAGCATCTTCCACGATGAAGACGGAAGACATTATATGCTGCTGAACCGAGGCGCACGCATCTTCGAGCTCGATGAAAGCTGCACGCGAAAAATCTCCGATGCGAAGCTCATCCACTACGGAAATTACGGCAGAGCGCCCGAGGGACCGCATCTGCTCAAGTATAATGGCTGGTACTACCTGTTTCAGGCGGAAGGCGGAACAGGCATGGGTCACCGTGAAACGGTCAGTCGGAGTAAAACGATCTTCGGTCCGTACACACCCAGCCCGTATAACCCGTTTGTCCGGCAGGCGGATGAGCGTGCTCTGTTGCAACGGTGCGGTCACGCTAAGCCATTTTCCACGCAGGATGGGCGATGGTTCCTCTGCTACCTGTGCGGTCGTGCGTATGACGGCAAATGGACAATGATGGGACGTGAAACGGCGCTTGATCCGTTTGCATGGACGGAAGACGGATGGCCGCTGATGAATCAGGGGAGAGGGCCGAGTGTGCAGCAGAGCTGTCCGCTTCCGGCTGCGCCGCTGGAGGAATACACGGATTGGTTGACGCCGCGTCCGCCGAAGGATGGGCAAATCGCGTGGCAGAAGGATGTTTTGACGATTCGGGGCGACAGGGTGCCGATGTCAGATGCCGCTTGCCGGTCGATTGTGCTGCGGCGGCAGACAGCTTTTGATTTTACATTTCAGACAACGCTGGATATTCCGCAGGATGACGGCGAGAGTGGAATCGTCTGCTATTATGATGAGCGCTCGTTTGTGAAGCTTGGCGTTCGGAAGGATCAGCTTTGCCTGATGTCACAGATTGACCAAAATCATGTCGACAAAATGCTAATGGTTGGTGGCATGGAAAAGATGAAGAGTATCACTCTGCTGTGCCGCACAAAGGGACTCAAGCGAAGCTTTTCCTATGTGCAGGGCGGCAAGGCGTATGAACTGGCATCGCTGGACAATGTCACATGGCTGTCCGATGAGGGAATCGAGGGAGGAAAACGCTTCACAGGCGCGATGGTTGGCGTATTTGCCATCGGGACAACTGGCGTATTCCGGAAAATTGCCTATAAGGGAGGGAATTATATGACGGATGTGTCGTCAACGTCAATTCTCCGCATGCTGGA
>CAVIHU010000021.1:0-33018 GCA_963642705.1 Bacteroidaceae bacterium | reverse complement strand
TTTCTTCTTCCGGAAGCTGTATTCAATGTCGGTAAACGTATCTTGCTTCATTTCGAGCACCACCTTTATTTTGATGACTCTATTATACCATATCCGGCAGTGGGATGGTAGCTTTGATTAAATCAGAGGTTCCCTAACAACAAACCCGCCGGAGCATTTCGCCCCGACGGTCTTTTTATTGGATGATTTGTCCGTCTGTCCCGATGATGATCGTCTGCATCGGCAGCTTTTTGCCGCTTCGTGCAATCGCCTTTTCCGCCGCGAACGCCATGCCGCCGCAGCAGGGCACCTCCATCCGCGCCACCGTGACGGAACGGATGTCATTTTTCTTGAGAATCTCGCCGAGCTTCTCGCTATAGTCGATATCATCGAGCTTTGTGCAGCCAATCAGCACGATTCGGTCGCAAATCAGGTCCTCATGGAAGCTTGCATACGCGTACGCCGTGCAGTCCGCTGCAATCAGTAAATCTGCGCTCTGATAAAACGGTGCAATAACCGGCGCAAGACGAATCTGCACGGGCCACTGCCGAAGATGACTCTGCCGTGCAGTGCCGCTCTCATCCTTCGATTCTGCTCGTTTCATTGCCCTGACTGCCATGCCCGGACATCTCGCAGGTGCCTTGGCTGATTGCTTTTCCGCGCTTGCCGCCTGAACCGCCTTCTCATCGAACGGCGCTGCATCGCGCTCGACAAAGCTGATTGCACCCATCGGGCACGCTGGCAGGCAATTGCCGAGCCCGTCGCAGTAGTCTTCGCGCAGGAGCTTTGCCTTTCCATCAATAATAGCAATGGCGTTCTCCTTGCATGCCGACGCGCACAGGCCGCAGCCCGAGCACCTTTCCTCATCAATTTGAATGATCGTTCGAAGCATCTGATTTCCTCCTTATTTTTACCATGGTGCCTTCCGCCCATTCAGTCCGGCGATGATGCCGCTCCCGAAGGCAAACATCAGATTGAAGCCGCCGCAATCACCATCGACGTCGAGCACCTCGCCGACTGCGTGCAGTCCGTGATTTGTTCTGCTTTCCATCGTCTTCGGATTGAATGCCGATACCTGTGCGCCGCCAAAGCACACCTGTGCACTCTCAAAGCCCTTCACGCCCTGAATCGCGATGTCCCATCTTTCAATGATATTTGCGAGCTGCTCCGCCATCGTTCCTGTCATCTGACCGCAGGTGGATTTTCCCGTGTCGCGCCACGCAGCCGAACGCATCAGCGCCGCCGCAAGCCTCGGCACGCACAGCCCCGTCAGCACATCTGCCAGCGGACGCGTTTTCCAATCCGCCCTACGCCGAAGCAGCTCCTGCCGAAGCTCCGCCGCGTTTTCAAAGCCCATGCCGCGCGTCAGCGAGATTCGCAGTGTCCTTCCTGCAACTGCATACCGTGCACACTGCATCGCGCACACGCCGCTCACGCCGTAATCCGCAAACAGCAGCTCCCCCTGTTCCTGGTGGACAGTCGAGCCATTCTCCATGACTGCAACGTCCGCCTTCACGCGGATGCCGGACAGACCGCGAATCGGCGATATATCCGTCACAATCTGCGTCAGCGCCGGAGAAAACGGCTTAACCGCGCAGCCGACACCTTTAAGCAGCAACAGTGCGCTCCCATCACTGCCGAGCCTTGGCTGTGCACGTCCGCCGCCTGCGACAATGACGCGGTCAGCCTGCAATGCGCCGCTATCCGTCGTAACTATCCATCCATGCGTCTGCCTGTCCAAATGCGTTACGGTCACGCCCGTCATGACGTTCACGTGCAGACTGTCCAGCATCATCCGCAGCGCATCCAGCACAGTTGACGCCTGTCCGCTGACCGGATAGACGCGTCCCGCTTCTTCCTCGCGAAGTCTCAGACCGAGATGCTGCCAGAATCGCCGTTGCTCCTCGATGCCGCATTGAGCCAGCACCGCATCAGCAAACGCGCCACCGCCCGGGTAGCGATGCGCGCCGGTATTCATCAGGTTGCAGCGCCCATTGCCGGTTGCCAGCAGTTTTTTGCCGATGCGGTCCATCCGCTCCAGCAACGTTACGCTGTCGCCGCACGATGATGCAGCAATCGCCGCCGCCATTCCTGCTGCGCCGCCGCCGACCACGATTACACGTTCCATTTGCATCCCCTACTCCATCGCGTAGATTTTCTGAAGCTGCTTTGTCAGCGTACCGTCCGCCTCGTAGATGACCAGTGGCGGCTCCGGGTGCAGCATCGGGCGCGCATCCTTAAGCGCTTCAATCAGCACGAGATTCGCTGCCTTATCCGCCGCCGGATAGACGAGCTGAAAGCGCTTTGGCGTCAGCCCCGTCTTTTCCAGCAGTTTCATAACCTCCAGCATCCGCGCAGCCGGATAGATGAGCGCAATCCGCCCCTTCCCTCGCAGCAGCCGATACGCTGCCTTGAACCACGATGCCAACCCATCCTTCTGCTGATGACGCGCCATTGACAACGATTCGTCCGGATTTTGCAGCGTTGTTCCGTGATGCCCATACGGCGGATTGCAGACGATGACGTCAATGCTGCACGGTACAAGCACCTGATCCGCCTGCTCCACCGGCATCGCGTACACGTCAATCAGCGCCGTCAGATTGTTCATCTGCACGCTCCGGCGCGCCATGTCCGCCATATCGTTCTGAATTTCGAACGCATCGACATGCGCCGCGCGACCGCGTCCTGCCAACAGCAACGCTAAAATTCCCGTGCCTGTGCCAAAATCAGCGCACCGGTCACGCCGGTTTACGCGGACAAAGCTGTCCAGCAGAATCGCGTCCATCCCGAAGCGAAAGCCATCTTCCTTCTGCAAAATCTGCAGCCCTGCCTGCGACAACCTGTCGATTCTTTCGCCCTGTTTCAGCACAACACTCTGCTCCTTCATCATGAAACTGGCGTTCCAAGCTGTTGCCGCGCAGCTCAGAACGCCAGTTCATTGGGATGCTTACGCCTTGTTTTCGTTTTTCGCCTTGTCGGCTTCGATTTCAGCCTTCGTCCGCCGCTTGCGCTTCGGCTTCTCCGCTTCGGCGAGCTTTGCCGCCTCTGCTGCCTTGTCCGCTTCGATTTCAGCCTTCGTCCGCCGCTTGCGCTTCGGCTTCTCCGCTTCGGCGAGCTTTGCCGCCTCTGCTGCCTTGTCCGCTTCGATTTCAGCCTTCGTCCGCCGCTTGCGCTTCGGCTTCTCCGCTTCGGCAAGCTTTGCCGCCTCTGCCGCCTTGTCCGCTTCGATTTCAGCCTTCGTCCGACGCTTGCGCTTCGGCTTCACAGGTTCAGCGGCCTCTTCTTTCTCATACGGAAAAGGGATGACTACTGGGTTCGCCTCCGCATCGTCGTCAGAGTCTTTCGTCTCTGTGGCGGATGCGGAGTCATGGTCATACTGACCTCCGACCAAGCCGTGATAGAGCTCCATATACTTGCCTGCGGAGTTCGTCCAGCTGTAATCGCCGGTCATGCCCCGCTGCTGCAGCTTGTACCACACGTCCTTATGGTTCGTGTAGTAATCCATCGCGCGCTTGATAACATTGAACATGTCGTTTGCGTTGTAGTTAAAGAAGGTAAACCCGTTGCCATCGCCGGTATACTCGTTGTAGGAGAGCACCGTATCCCGCAGACCGCCCGTTTCACGGACAATCGGCACCGTACCATAGCGCAGCGCAATCAGCTGGCTCAGACCGCACGGCTCAAACTGACTGGGCATCAGGAACATATCGCAGCCCGCATAAATCTGGTGTGCGAGAATGTGATCCATTGCAAAGCGTGCCGCAACCTTCCCCTTGAATTCACCCTCTGCCCACGAGAACAGGTTGACATAGCGGCTTTCGCCCATGCCCAGCACAACGAGCTGCACCTTTTCATTCATCAGGTCGCCGATGATGTAATCGACCAAGTCAAGCCCCTTCTGGTTGCTGAGGCGTCCGACCATGCCGATAATCGGGATCGACGGATCAATGTCCAAACCGAGCTTCTGCTGCAGTGCTTCCTTACACTTTGCCTTTCCGCTCAGGTCATCGACCGTGTATGTCTGCGGAATGCGCGTATCGATGGACGGATCGTAATCCACCATGTCGATGCCGTTGAGCACGCCGAACACCTCGTGCTTGCGTGCACGGAGCAGCCCATCGAGCCGTTCGCCGTAATACGCCGTCTGAATCTCCTCGGAATAAGACGGGCTGACAGTCGTGATGATATCGGAATACACAAGCGCCGCCTTCATGAAGTTCGCGCAGCCGTAGCATTCCAGCTTGTCATCCGTCCACAGGCTGTCGCCCAGGCCGAGCACGTCCTGCACCTCACGGATTCCGAAAACACCCTGATACTGCAGATTGTGAATAGTGAAAATCGTCTTGATATTGGCGTAGAACGGCAGATGCGCATACTGAATCTTCAGCAATGCCGGCACCATGCCCGCCTGCCAGTCATGCGCATGGATGACATCCGGCTGGAAGTCCAGCAGCGGCAACGCATTCAGCACACCACGGCAGAAGAAGCCATAACGCTCATACTCATCGCCGCCCATGCCGTAAATATACGGACGACCGAAATAGAACTTATTGTCGACGAAATAAAACTTCACGCCGTCCTTCTCCAGCATCTCGATACCGCAGTACTGCCTGCGCCAGCCGAGCTGCACTTCAAAGTCCAGCACATGCTTCAGCTGATCCACATACTGCTTGGGCACAGCCGCATAAAGGGGAAGAATCACGCGGACATCGTTGCCCTGCTTCGCAAGAACCGGCGAGAGAGCACCTACCACGTCCGCCAGACCGCCTGTCTTGATGAACGGTACGCACTCACTCGCAACGAACAAGATTTTCATTGATGTATATCCTCCTTCAGAAATTTTCCTGCCGGGGGTAGCAAGGAGCTGCCGCACCAGCAGCTCCGAAAAAAAGCGGATTTGTGCAAAAAAACCGCGCCATTAGTATAGCATACTTTGACGCGGTTTGCAAATCCGAACCGCGCCGTGCGATTCAGATGGCGCTGCCGCGCAAAAAGCAGCAGCTTAGATCACAACGTTCTTCGCGATAACGATCGGATACGCTGCCGGTCCGATCAGGTGGGCGCTGCGCTTGATGATCGTTTGCTTGTCCAGAATGCAGTTTTCGATGGATGCGTCGCTGTGCACCTGACCATCCTGCATGATGATGCAGTTCTTGACATGCGCGCCAGGAGCAACGCGGACGCCGCGCGCCAGCACGGAATTTTCCACCGTGCCCTCGATGATGCAGCCGTCAGCAACCAGCGAGTTAATCACGGTCGCATTGTCGCCGTAACGGGCAGGCATTTCGTCGCGAACCTTCGTGTATACGGGCAGATCAGCCGTGAACAGACGATGACGGACATCAGAATCCAGCACATCCATGTTGAACTTGAAGTAGCTCTGCACGGAGTCCATACGCCAGCACAGTCCCTTGTACTCCCATGCATTGATGCGCGCCGTGCCTTCACCCACAAGGCGAAGCAGCACATCGCGGTAGAAGTCATGATGACCATGTGCCACGCCCTTGTCCACCAGGGTGCGCAGCAGCTCGCGCTTGAGTACGATGACATCCATGCTGGTCAGCGGAAGATTCGGATGCGTCGGATCGACCTCGAAATCCGTCACCTTGCCGTTCTCGTCCACAGCCAGATAGCAGCCCGTTTCATCGCGCTGCATGCTCGGCTCAGCGGTGTACATCACCGTAATGTCCGCGCCGCTGTTCTTGTGGAAATCGACAAACTGCGCCAAATCCGCATTGTAGATGATATTGGAATTGCTCAGCACCAGATATTCCTGCTTGGAGCGGGAGAGATAGTTCGTGTTGGAACGCAGTGCGTCCAGCATACCGGCATACACGCCGACATTCTCGCGCGTCAGGAACGGCGGAAGCACCTTCAGTCCGTCATTTTTGCCGTGCAGATCCCATTCCTTGCCGGAGCCGATGTGATCCATCAGAGAATGGTAGTTCTTCTGCATAATCACACCGACATTCTTAATGCCGCCATTGACCATGGAGGAGAGCAGGAAGTCAATCACGCGGTAACGTCCGCCCACAGGCAGCGCCGCGATGGCACGCGTCAGCGTCAGCTCCCGCAGATTCGCGTCATTTTCGCCGGTGTAGATAACACCCATTACATTCTTCATTATTTTCAATCCTTTCCGCTGCTGTCATGAGAAGCGTGATGCTCAGAACTTGGTGTTTTCATCCACCTGCTGACCAGCCGACACGCTGACACCTGCAGGAAGCGTAATTCCCTGACCAACGACAGCGATGTTGCCGGTTTCTTCACCAACCATGCTGCCGGCGCCAACGACCGCATTCTCCGCGACGATGGCACGGCGGACAACCGCGCCGCGCTTGATAACCGCATGCGGCATGATGACAGAATCGATGACGCTCGCGCCCTCTTCAATCGTCACGCCCGCGAAAATGACGGAATGCTGCACGGAGCCATACACCTCAGAGCCTTCAGTTACGAGCGAATCGCTCACAATTGCGCCCTTGGCAACGTAATGCGGTGCAAGACCCGGGTTCTTGGCATAGATGCGCCACTTCTTGTCGTGCAGGTCGATCGGCATGGGCACGCTGAGCAGATCCATATTCGCTTCCCAAAGGGATTCGATGGTGCCGACGTCCTTCCAGTAGCCCTCGAAGTTATAGGCAACCATGACCTGCTTGTCGTTGAGCATCGACGGAATGATGTTCTTGCCGAAGTCATTCGAGGACGTCTTATCCGCCTCATCTGCCGTCAGATACGCGCGGAGCTTCGACCACGTGAAGATGTAAATGCCCATCGAAGCCTTGTTGGACTTCGGGTTTTTCGGCTTCTCCTCAAATTCGATGATGTTGTCGTCCGCATCCGTGTTCATGATACCGAAACGGCTTGCCTCTTCCCACGGCACCGGGCGGACGGCGATCGTTGCGTCTGCACCCTTGCGGATGTGGTACTGCAGCATGGCGTTGTAGTCCATCTTATAAATATGGTCGCCGGAAAGGATCAGAACGTAATCCGGATCGTACTGCTCAATGAACGCCATGTTCTGGTAGATGGCGTTTGCCGTGCCGCGATACCAGTCACCGGTCTTGCCCGTCTGATACGGCGGCAGAACAAACACACCGCCCGTTGACAGGTCCAAATCCCACGGTGCACCGGAGCCGATATAGGAGTTCAGCTCAAGCGGCATATACTGCGTCAGCACGCCGACGGTATCAATACCGCTGTTCGTGCAGTTGGACAGCGGAAAGTCGATGATGCGGTACTTTCCGCCGTACGGCACTGCCGGTTTCGCCACCTTCTTGGTCAGGACGCCCAGACGGCTGCCCTGTCCGCCTGCCAGCAGCATGGCAACACAGGTCTTTTTCTTCATGATGGGAACACGCTCCTTCATCCTTGTTTCTTTCGGTTTCGGATATGAATCCGATGGTGCGGATGATTGCAGAATCCTCCGCGTTTATGTGAAACAGCCTTCCTCGCCTCTAAGGAATGCCGATTCAGCCAATGGCTTTCTTTGCGGTACCCTTTTTCGCCGCGGTTTTCTTGGTGGTCGGGTTCTTCACTGCATTCTTCTGTTGAACAGTTCCGGCGGTTTCCGCCTTTTCGGGTGCTTCCTGCTTTGTCGTTTCCTCCTCGGGATCACGCTGATAGGAGAAATAGACAGTAGACAGCGGCGGCACACAGATATTGCAGCTGTACCGGAAATCCTGAAGCTGCTTTTTTTCCGTGTGAACCGCCCATGCATTATACTGGTTGGATCCGCCGAATTCTTTCCTGTCGGTGTTGAAGAATTCCTCGATGGTGCCCATCGTCGGAAGCCCGATGCGGTACTCCGGGTGGAACACCGGCGTGAAGTTCGTCACGCACAGGATGGAATTACCCTTGCGGTCGGTGCGCAGGAACGCCACGATCGAGTGATCGCTGTCATTCGCCTGAATCCACTGGAAACCGTCCCAGCTGTCATCAATCTGATAAAGGGCAGGTGTCGTGCGGTAGATTTCATTCAGCCGCCTGCAGCACTGCTGCACCTGCGGATGGTTCTCGTAGAGCAGCAGGAACCAGTCCAGCTGGTCATCGTACTTCCACTCGATGAAATGCCCGAACTCACTGCCCATGAACAGCAGCTTCTTGCCCGGATGCGCCATCGTGTAGCCGTACAACGCACGCAGCCCTGCAAACTTCTTCCACAGATCACCTGGCTGCTTATCCAGCATGGAGTGCTTGCCGTGGACAACCTCATCGTGGCTGAACGGCAGGATATAGTTCTCCGAAAATGCGTACATCAATGAGAATGTCAGCTTGTCATGATGATACTTGCGGTAAACCGGGTCGAGCTTGATGTAGGACAGGATGTCATTCATCCAGCCCATGTTCCACTTGAAGCCGAAGCCCAATCCGCCCAGATAAATCGGGCGCGTCACCATCGGATAGGCGCTCGATTCCTCTGCCACCATCATGATGCCGGGGAAATCGTGGTACACGGTTTCATTTAAGCGGCGCAGGAAAGCAATCGCATCAAGGTTCTCCCTGCCGCCGTACTTATTCGGCAGCCATTGTCCGGGCTCACGGCAGAAATCGTACATCAGCATCGACGTGACCGCATCGACGCGGATGCCGTCAGCATGATACCACTCCAGCCAGAAGCACGCGTTGGACAGCATAAACGAGTTAACCTCGCCGCGCGCATAATCGAACATGTGCGTCCCCCACTGCGCCATATCGCCGCGTCTGGGGTCGGGATGCTCATAGCAGGGCGTTCCGTCAAAGCGGCGAAGCCCCATGGCATCTCGCGGAAAATGTGCCGGCACCCAATCCAGCAGCACGCCGATGTTCGCCTGATGCAGTGCATCAATCAGCCCCATCAGCTCCTTCGGCTCGCCGAATCGGGCGGTCGCGGCGTAATAGCCCGTCACCTGATACCCCCACGATTCATCCAGCGGATGCTCCATCACCGGCATCAGTTCGACGTGCGTATAGCCCATCTCGGTCAGGTACGGCACAAGCTGCTCGGCAATTTCCGCATAGCTCAGGAACGTGCCGTCCTCGTGCCGACGCCAGGAGCCCAGATGCATCTCATAAATATTCACGGGGCTGTGGTACGGATCATACGCTTTGCGATTCTCCATCCACTTGGCGTCGCCCCACTGATAGCCGGACAAATCATAAATTCTGCTCGCCGTGTCCGGTCGAAGCTGCATCGCGAACGCGTACGGATCCGCCTTGTCCTGCCAGATTCCATCCTGCGTTTTTATGCAATATTTATAGGTTGTCAGTTTTTTTGCGGCATCCGGATAATGATAACGCTTCGGATCGCTCTTGACATCGAACGTCTCGGCAGGAAGGCGAACCTCCCACGTGCCATCGTAGACCTTCGTCATGGGCGTTTTTTCTTTATCCCATTGATTAAATTCACCGATCAACGATACATTCGCTGCATTGGGTGCCCATACTGCGAAATGCCACATATTACGTCCATCCTGCACAACCGGATGTGCACCGAGCATCTCGTAAGCACGACGGTTCGTCCCCTGATGAAATTGTTCTCTCTGCGCCGCCGTCGGGCCGTTATAAAGCATACGTACACCTGCCTTTGTATTCTATATTCTTCCATACAGTTCAAGGAAGAACGGAATTTTGCCCATGATTTCCTCACCTATATTGAACCACTTTTATGCATTTTCGTCAAGACTTATTCAGCATTTTTCCCTGCATTTTTAGAGATTTTCAAAAAATGCTAACGTTTGCATTTTAGTACGATTCGGACATGTTTTGACCAGCAGCGACATGTATATGGCTGACCGCTTCGATTTTTCATGCGTTTCCGCGTTTTTTCCTTGCTGATTATTTCGCATCATTTCAGCTTATCGTTTTTTTGCAGTTTATATGTTGTGAACAATTTTCAATTATTCAGAATAATAATCCGTGACTTTTTTCTATCTGTCCATTACATCAGGGGGTTGCATTTTTCGGAAAAAAGTGTATAATCGGAATGGCACATGTATTATGATGTATTATGATGTATTATTGAGGAGGATCATTCAATGTGCGGAATTGTTGGCTATATCGGTCATGAACAGGCACAGAGCATCCTGCTGGACGGTCTGTCCCGTTTGGAATATCGCGGCTACGACAGCGCCGGCATTGCTGTCATGGAAAACGGCATCATTCATCTGAGCAAGGCGAAGGGACGTCTGCTTAACCTCATCGAGCGTGTGAATGCCACACCCCTGCATGGCTGCATCGGCATCGGCCATACGCGCTGGGCAACTCATGGCGAGCCGAACGACATCAACGCCCATCCGCATACGGATATGAAGGGGCACATTGCCGTCGTCCATAACGGCATTATCGAGAACTACGAGGAACTGCGCACGCGCCTCATCGCGCAGGGATGCGTATTCGTATCCGAAACCGACACGGAGGTCATCGCGCACCTGCTTCATACGCTCTATGACGGCAATATGCTGTCGACCCTGCTCAAGGCACAGACGATGCTCGAGGGCAGCTACGCGCTGTGCGTGCTGAGCACTGAATCGCCTGACACGCTCTACTGCACGCGCAAGGACAGTCCGCTGGTGATTGGTCTGTCTGAGGATGCGCAGTACGTCGCCAGCGATATTCCCGCGCTCATCCAGCATACACGCAAGATTGAGCTGCTCGATGACCGTGAAATCGCCGTCCTGACGACCAACAGCGTGCACGTCTACGACCATTTCGGCACAGAGCGTCCGCTGCATCCCATCACCGTTGACTGGGACGTCGAGGCTGCGGAAAAGGGCGGCTACGCGCATTTCATGCTCAAGGAAATCCACGAGGAACCTGAAGCACTCAAGAAGACATTCACCGCCCATGTCGACCCGGAGCGCATGGTCATCCGTCCAGGCGCCTTCCCAATCACAGCGGAGAGGGCGCAATCCCTGCGCACGCTGACAATTGTCGCCTGCGGTACGGCATACCATGCCGGCGTTGTCGGCAAGTATGTCATCGAGAAGCTCGCACGGCTGCCTGTTGTGGTCGATGTTGCATCCGAATTCCGTTACCGCGACCCAATTCTGGACGATAAAGACTGCTTTCTCGCCATCTCCCAGAGCGGCGAAACAGCCGATACACTTGCCGCCATGCGCGAGGCGGAGCGCCTCGGCGCAAAGGTCATGGCGCTGACGAACGTCGTCGGCTCGTCCATCGCACGCACCGCCGGAGATTCCGTGATGTACACCTACGCAGGCCCCGAAATCGCCGTCGCCAGCACGAAGGCATACATCACCCAGATTGAGATGATGATGCTCCTTGCGGTTGATTTGGCGCAGAAGCGCGGCATGCTCAGCGATGAGGCTGCTACTGACCTGCTGCGGCGCATGGCGGACATGCCTGATCTCGCCGCCAGGACGCTTGCACTCGAGCCGTCCATTCAGCGCTTCGCCAGCCTGTACCACGACCGCCAGCACGTATTCTACATCGGTCGCGGGCTCGACAACGCGCTTGCCATGGAAGCCTCCCTCAAGCTCAAGGAAGTCAGCTACATCATGTCCGAGGCGTATGCCGCCGGTGAGCTCAAGCACGGCACCATCGCCCTGATTGAGCAGGGCACACTCGTCTGTGCGCTGCTGACGCAGGAGCATCTGGCAGACAAGACGCTTTCGAACGTCCGCGAGGTCAAGAGCCGCGGCGCAAAGACGCTGATCATCTGTCCGGAATCCCTGCGTGCACGCGCCGAAAAGGATGCGGACGAGCTGTGGGTCGTGCCGGACGCGCCGTCAGAGCTGCTGCCGCTGGTGGCCATCATCCCCGTGCAGCTGCTGGCATACTACATGGCCGTCAGCCGCGGCTGCGATGTCGACAAGCCTCGCAACCTCGCAAAGTCTGTAACGGTTGAATAATGCTCCACAGCTTCTGCACATCAAAAAGGACGGATCGCAATTGATCCGCCTTTTTTTGATGGGTAATTACTCCTCCGGCTTGACGCAGGCAATATGCAGCTCATCCAGCTGCTTCTGCTCCACCTTGCCAGGCGCGCCCATCATGACGTCCTGGGCGTTCTTGTTCATCGGGAACGGAATGACCTCGCGGATGGTCTCGGCGCCGGCAAGCAGCATCACCATGCGGTCGACGCCGGGTGCGATGCCTGCATGCGGCGGTGCGCCATAGCAGAACGCATTGTACATGGCCGGGAACTTCGCCTTCACGTCCTCCTCGCCCAGACGAACGAGCTTGAACGCCTCGATCATGATTTCCGGATCATGGTTGCGAACTGCGCCGGAGGACAGCTCAACACCGTTGCAAACCAGGTCATACTGGTACGCGGTGATGCTCAGCGGATCGACCTCGCCTGCCGCCGCCTTCTGAAGAATCTCCAGACCGCCGTTGGGCATAGAGAAGGGATTATGGCAGAACTCCAGCTCTCCGGATTCTTCGCCGATTTCGTACATCGGGAAATCGACAATCCAGCAGAATTCGTACTTTTCTCTGTCGATATGCGCAGGGCAGAGATCAGCAGCAAGGCGGCGCAGGACACCGGCAGTCTTCTGAGCAGCAAGCTTCTTGCCGCTCGTCAGGCCGACAAACGTATTCGGCTTCAGTCCAAGCTTCTCGACCAGCTCATCTTTGCGATCCTTAACGAATTTCGAAATGCCGCCGGCAATTTCGCCTTTTTCATCGAGCTTGAACCAGTACGCCTTGTTTGCTGTCACAACCTCAACATCCGCGCAGAGCTTGTCGATCTGCTTGCGTGTCGCCGTCATGTCGCTGACAACGACCGCCTTGACCGTGTTGCCTTCGAACGGCGCAAAGCCGCAATTGCCAAGCAGCTCCGTTACATCCTGCACCTCAAGGTCAATGCGCAGGTCGGGCTTATCCGAGCCATAGCGCTCCATGGAATCATTATACGCAATGCGCTTGAACGGTGCACTCGAAGCGACGTTGTACGTGCCGTACTTGGCAAAAACAGGCGGCAGGACATCCTCGAGCACGCTGAACACGTCCTCCTGCGTCGCGAACGCCATCTCCATATCGAGCTGATAGAACTCGCCCGGGCTGCGGTCTCCGCGCGCATCCTCATCACGGAAGCACGGCGCAATCTGGAAATAACGGTCGAAGCCCGACGTCATCAGCAGCTGCTTGAACTGCTGCGGCGCCTGCGGCAGCGCGTAGAACATGCCCGGATGCTTGCGGGCAGGCACGAGATAGTCGCGCGCGCCTTCGGGAGAAGAGGCTGTCAGAATCGGCGTAGTGATTTCGAGGAAGCCATGCTCGTTCATGGCATTACGCAGCGCCGTCACGACGTTGCAGCGCATGACGATGTTCTTCTTCACATCCGGATTGCGCAGGTCGAGATAGCGGTACTTCAGGCGGATACTCTCGTCCGCCTCGCGTGAACGGTTGATTTGGAACGGCAGCTCGTTATAGCGGCAGCGTCCCAGCACGTCAATCTTCTCCGGAACGACCTCGATATCGCCCGTGGGAATCTTCGGATTCTTGTTATCGCGCTCGCGGACAGTGCCCGTCACGGAGATGACGCTTTCCTTGTTGAGGCTGCGGATGACCTTCATCTGTTCCTCATCATCGATCACAACCTGCGTTGTACCATAGAAGTCGCGCAGGATGACGAACGCGAGATTCGCGCTGACGATGCGCACGCTGTCCATCCAGCCGGACAGCTGGACGTGCTTGCCTTCGTCGGACAATCTCAATTCGTTACAGGTATGGGTACGGTTCTGCATGGAATGCAGCTCCTTTCAATTTGATTCTGCTCTCACTCAACAGAGCATTTCGCGGATTTCATCGGTGATGCCTGCCAGCGGAATCGTGCGTTCTTCCTTCGTCGCCATGTTCTTGACCTTTACGACGCCGTTCGCGATTTCGTCATCGCCCAGCGTTGCTGTCAGCGTGGCTTCCATCTTGTTGGCATACTTGAACTGCGCCTTCAGGCTGCGGCCGGTGTGATCCATGTCCGCCTTCAGGCCGGCGTCGCGCAGCGTTTCCACCAGCGAGAATGCCTCCACCTGATGCTCACCCATGTACGTCACAAACACATCGTAGAGATTCGGCTTCGGCAGCTGAATGTCTTCGCCATCCAGCAGCATCAGCACGCGCTCAATGCCCATGCCGAAGCCCACCGCGCACAGCGGCGAACCGCCCAGCTGCTCCACCAGATTGTCGTAGCGACCGCCGCCGCAAACGGTCAGATTACCGTTCTCCGTCGTCGTAATCAGCTCGAACACAGTCTTGGTATAGTAATCCAATCCGCGGACGATTCGCGGATCAATGCGGTACGGGATTTTCGAAGCATCGAGATACGCCTGCAGCTGTGCGAAGTGCGCCTTGCAGTCATCGCAGAGGACATCAAGCATCGAGGGCGCATCCTTCACCAGCTCCTGGCAATGCTTTTCCTTGCAGTCCAGCACGCGAAGCGGATTGCGGTCAAAGCGCGTCTTGCACGTGTCGCACATCTCATTGATTTTGCCTGACAGAAACGTCTTGAGCATCGCATGATACTTCGGACGGCAGTTCGGGCATCCGATGGAGTTGATGTTCACGGACAGGTTCTTAACGCCCAGTCCGCTCAGCAGGCGGTATGCCAGCAGGATCAGCTCCGCATCCGCAGAAGCATCCTTCGCGCCGAAGCACTCCATACCGAACTGATGATGCTCGCGCAAACGACCGCTCTGAGGTGCCTCATAACGGAAAATCGGTGCGTTCAGATAGTACATCTTACATGGCAGCGTGTCGGCGTACAGATTGTTTTCCAGCAGGCAGCGAGCCGCGCCAGCCGTACCTTCCGGCTTGAGCGTGATGGAGCGGTCGCCCTTGTCCTTGAAGGTATACATTTCCTTCTGGACGATGTCGGTCGTATCGCCTACGCCGCGCAGAAACAACTCCGTATGCTCGAACACAGGCGTCCGAACCTCACGGAAGCCTGCCTCTGCCGCCGCCTTGCGCATCTTTCCTTCCACGTATTGCCAGCGATAGGAATCTGCCGGCAGGACATCCTTCGTGCCGCGTGGTGCTTGCGTCAGCATTGATGCAACTCCTCCTTCTATTGACAGCGCGGTATAAAAAAAGCCCCATGGCAACCAGCTTCCGGTTGTTATGGGGCGAAAAATCGCGGTGCCACCCATGTTCACGCAGCTTTGCTGCGCCTTTTATCCCCCATCACGTGAGGAACACGCCTGATTCTCATCAGGAGGCTCCGGATTGTCCGATGTATGCTTCCAGCAGGAGCTTTCAGCCTGTGACTCCCTCTCTGACAGCCGCATTTGCGTACATCCTGTCCTTCATTGCCCAACACAGATGATTATACCAGCCCGCGCAGCAATTGTCAATCACGTTTCAGCAGGATTTCCGTGACATTTCATGCATAGCGGTTGCAAAGCCGTATGAACTATGATATAATAATTGGTGCTATATGGCAATACTATACGTTTGGGAATGGTTTCCTTTACAATCTGAAAGGAGTCAAAGGATGGAAAAGGTCAGTGTTGTTACCGCAACGCATAACGGTCTGACTACGCTGCCCGAAACCATTGCTGCTGTCAAAGCGCAGACCTATCCTGCTATTGAGCACATCATCGTCGATGACGGTTCCGATGACGAGGCCTTCTTGCAATACCTCTCCTCACTGCCTGATGGGGTGCAGGTGATTCGCCAAGCCAACGCCGGTCCAGCCGCTGCCAGAAACCGCGGCATCGATGCGGCTACCGGCACGTACATTCTTCTGCTGGATGACGATGATCTGATCGATCCGACCTACATCGAAAAGGCTGCACAGATTCTCGACCGCAAGGAAGCGGATATTGTTTACTGCCAGGCAGACCGCTTCGGCGAGGTGACATGCTCATGGAATCTGCCACCTTTTTCCCCTGTTGCCATGCTGGTGGACAATGTCGTCTTCATCACTGCACTGTTTCCAAAGGAATTATGGCGCATCGCCGGCGGTTTCGATGAATCCATGAAGAAAGGGCTGGAGGACTATGACTTCTGGCTCACCCAGTTGGAACACGATGCACAATTCTACCGCATCCCGGAGGTGTTGTTCCACTGCCGGGTGAAGCCTCAGTCCCACAATACAGAATCTGCCAGCACTGAGCAGAAACTGCTGGACAACTACAGCTACCTGTACCGGAAACATCATGCGCTTTTCCTGCGCTATGAAGAAGACTATATGGCTGCTCTGCGCGCGGATTGGGTTCACCTGCGCTATATTCTCAACAAGCCTGTTGAGCCGCCTCCACCGCATCCCAGAGGATTGCGCGGCTATGCAGGAGCACTGCTTCGGCGGATTGTCGGAGAAAAAGGAGTGAAAGACCATGGCAAAGCTTGATCTGCGCCCCGGGCATGCCAACGATACAAAGACCTACTCGGACGGAAGCATTGAGCAGGAGATACTGCAGGCTGTTTCCGAAGGAAAAGAAATCGACTGGTATGAGGACAAGCGCTGGCCGATCCTCTGTTACTTTTCTCCCCTGCGCTCCAACATTTTCAACTGGTACCCCTTCAAGGACGGCGCATCCGTGCTGGAAATCGGTGCAGGCTGCGGCAGTCTGACGGGCTATCTGTGTGAACGGGTCTCGCATGTCACTGCAGTGGATAAGTCTCTCATTCGCTCCGAAATCAACCTGAAACGCCACGCAAACAACGAAAATCTGGAGATTGTGGTGGATGACTTCGCCACCATGACGCTTACCGAAAAATACGATTACGTGGTCGTCATCGGTGTGCTGGAATATGCCGCCTGGACGTTCCCCGGAGAGGATCCTGCAGATGCCTTCCTGCGAAAAGCTGCTTCCTTCCTGAAGGAGGACGGCAGGCTGCTGGTGGCGATCGAGAATCGTCTGGGGCATAAATATCTTTCCGGCGCACGGGAGGATCATACCGGTCACTTCTTCTCCGGCATCAACAACTACGCCGGTGAAAGCGTCCGTACCTTCTCCCGCAGTGAACTGACGGCAAAAATCGAAGGTGCTGGGCTGCACGTAAGCCGCTTCTTTTATCCCTATCCGGACTACAAGTTTCCTGAGGAGATTTTCACGGATGCCTCGGTGAACGAACGCTATCCTATCTCCACGGATTATCGGCTGGATGCCGCCCGGGTCTCCATCTTCTCCGTAAAGGATTTCTATCAGGGGCTGATGGGCGATGGCCTTGCAGGCAACTTTGCCAACTCCTTCCTGGTGGAAATCACCAGGGATGAGCTTCAAGCGCCTACACCCTACCAATACGTGAAGGTTTCCAACGACCGCAAGCGTGAGCATGCGATTTGTACCATCATCACCGATGATAATCAGGTATTGAAGCAGCCGCTGTATCCCTGCGGCGAAGCGCATATCCGCAGCATTGCTGCTTTGGGCGGTCACATCTACACTGATGCCCTGCGGAACGTAAGTTGTACCCTGTCAAGCGACTGCAACGCCACATTCCCGTATGTGGAATGCGCTTCCCTACAGAGCCGTTTGACTGCCGCCACGCACGAAAATCGGGAAGACCTGATCCTGCGGTGGTTTGCCTGGCTGAAAAACGAACTCTTCTCCGCAGGTAGCGTCCATCCGCAGAACGCAGACAATGAAGCCTTCCGTCAAGTCTTTGGCGATGCTGTTTGCAAAGATGATCTGCATTGGGTCCCCTGCGGCAACATTGATATGATCCCCTCTAACATCTTCGGTGAAATCGGGAATGTCACCCTCATCGACTACGAGTGGCAGATGAACTTCCCTGTGCCGGCAGAGTTCAGCCTGTGGCGCTTCCTCCTCAGCCTGATGAATGACACCGGGCTGCTCAGCACGGATTACTCCTCCGATGAGAAGCTGACAGAAATGCTTTCCTGCTCGGCGGAAGCGCTGCGCTGCTTTGAAAAATGGGTATATGCCTTTGCCAACGAGTACATCGGCATGAAGAGCATGGTAGCGCTGTCCCAGCCTATTTACCCGCTGGATTTCGATGATGCCCTTAACACACAGCGACTTGTGAAAGAACAGCAAGCGGCGTTAAGTCAGGCCTACGACGCCAACAGTGCATTAACTCAAGCCAATCAGCAGCTGACTGATGCTTTCACTGCCGCAAAGCAGGAAATTGCTGATGCACAGCAGGAACTTGCCGATGCCCGCAGGACCATTGATGAGCTCAACTGTGAGCTTCAGCAGCTCAAGGAAAACATACCGGAAAAGACCGAGCAGAGTTGCAGTGACTCTTCCGGCAAGATATACCAAGGAGGCAATGAGATGAATGTGAATCCAACTGTGAGTGTCGTAATGCCATGCTATAATGACGGAGGCTACATTCTGGAAAGCGTAGCATCTGTCAAGGCACAGACCTATCCCGAAATTGAGCTGATCATTGTCGATGACGGTTCAAATGATTCAAAGACGCTGGAAGTCTTGTCAGAGCTTCAGAAGGAAAGCTGCATCACGGTCATTCATGCGGATCATGTAGGTCCCTCCTCGGCACGGAATACAGGCATCGCCGCAGCCAACGGCAAGTACATCCTGCCTTTGGATTCTGATGATACAATCGACCCCACCTACATCGAAAAAGCCGTCAAGGTGCTGGAAACACGCGATAATATCGGTGTCGTGTACTGTCAGGCCGACCTTTTTGGTGCTCAGACCGGTCGCTGGGATCTGCCCGACTATTCCCGGGAAACCATGCTTCTTGACAACATCGTGTTCGTAACGTCTCTGTTTTCCAAGGATCTGTGGCAGGATGCCGGTGGCTTCAATACCAACATGAAGGATGGCATGGAGGACTATGACTTCTGGCTCTCCGTTCTGGAAACCGGCAAAGAAATCTATCAGATTCCCGAGGTGCTGTTCCACTACCGCATTAAGGACAAGTCCCGCACGACACAGTTCCAGAAGGATCCGGGCAGCATCAAGGCCACCTACCATCAGCTGATGGACAACCACAGGCAATTCATGCTGGATAATGCGGATGTGATTATTCCGCAATTGCGAGATGCGCTGATTGATCAGCTCTATTTGCGGCGCGTTGCCGAGCAGCAGGTACAGACGTATCAGCAGCAGGCACAGCTCATCGGGAAGGTACGTCAAACGCCCGTCATCAGCAAGGTTCTTCGCAAAATTTATCATCTTTTTGCCAAGTGATCATCACCGGGCAAGCAGGAGGATGCTTTTTTATGATTATCTTTACCTCTGTATGCAGCAACTACATCCACAAGGCACGCTGCCTTGCGCAGTCCGTGAAGCAGCACATGCCCTACGCCCAGTTCTTCCTCTGCCTGACGGAGCGTGAAATTCCCGACGGCGCCCGCTGCAGGGAATTTGACCAGATCGTGCTGAGCAAGGATATGTGGCCGGGCAACTTCGACCACTTCATCTTCAAGCATGCCATCGTAGAAGCCTCCACCGCCGTGAAGGGAGAATTCTTCCGTTATCTTCTGAAGACCTATCCGAACGAAACGGAATTTGTCTACCTCGACCCCGACTGCTATGTGTATGATGACATGCCTGAGCTCCGCGAGAAGCTGAAGACCCGTCCCATTGTGCTGTGCCCGCATCTGCTCAAGCCCGGCAACATTGACATGGAGCTTTCCAGCACAGCGCATGGCGTATACAACCTGGGCTTTCTGGCCGTGAACCACTCAGAGGAAGCTGTGAGGTTCATCAACTGGTGGGCAGACCGTCTGCAGATGTTCTGCTATGACGACATTCCGCGCGGTATCTTTACCGATCAGAAATGGATTGATCTGGCACCCTGCTTCTTTGATACGGAAATCTTCAAGCACCACGGCTACGATTTTGCCACCTGGTCACTGATGAACTGCAACCTGTCCAAGAAGGACGGCCATTATTTCGTCGAAGGCGATCCCCTGCGTTTCATCCACTTCTCCGGCTATGACAGCGACACCATCGATATGTGCATGCGGAACTGGATGCCCGCGGATGAGAAGCTCTTTCACGAGCTTTACGCTGATTACCGTGTCCTCCACGAAAAAAACGATGCAGATCGCATCTCCAAAACGCCCTGGAGCTACAACACGTATCTTTCCGGCGACAAGATTGACAAGCAGGTGCGCATTGCCTACCGCAACAACATCTACCACATGGATGGCGTGGAGAATCCCTTTGCCCTAAGCGATGCCGAGCTGAATGCCATGCTCATGACCGTGCAGGAACAGCCCCTTGACCAGCCCCTTGACCAGCCTCTGTCGAAGCGCGCAGTGAACGTCCTTCGCGAAAAAGGCTTTGGCACCTTCTGCAAGAAGGTTGTTAACCATTTCTTCCACACATCGTTTGAATAAGCTTCCGGCGATGCGAGAGCATTTTTCCGTGAGAAGCTTCGCTTCGTCCTGATCGCCTGATAAACGTGATGATTCTGTATGGAGTCATCACGTTTTTTGCAGCTTCTCATCCTTTATTTTCCCTGAGGATATCGAAATCGACGAGGAACTGGTCAACACCATCAGAGTGCGTATTATTCCGATGCCGGTTTGCTCGGTCTCGGACTGAACACTGACCGGCGCTTTTTTTCGACAAGATGCGGTGAATACCGTTTCACCGAGGCATGATTCGTGCAGACGTATGTATACAGTGAACATCGAACGGACAACAGAGAGAAGATGTTCCGCGAACGGAGCAAAACAATACCAAACAGCGCAGCTTTCATCGATTGACTGAAATTCTCAGGCACTTTCTCTTTGCATGCTCGTGCAGTTGTTTTTTTACATCGCCGATTCTGCTTGCTGAAGTCGTTTGTTTTTTTCTATATTGCGAAGGACAAATGCCGATATACTTTCTGAACACACGATTGAACTGAGAGAAGCTGTTAAACCCGCACCGTGCGGGAATTTCGGTGACAGGAATGTCTGAATTGATGAGCAATGCCTCTACGTTACGGATTCTGGTCATCTGGATATAGTCGGTGACGGAGAAGCCGGTAACAGCCTTAAAGCGATGCGAGAGATAGCTCGCGCTGATATTGTGGGTTTCAGCCAGCATTTCGAGGCTCAGATTTTCCGGATAATGCGCATGGATGCAGCCTGCAACCGTATAGATTTTTTGCTCCATCTCAGACAGGATGGTTTCCTTTTTGTAAATATTGCCATCCCTATTCAGAAACAGTAAAATCAGAAATTCGACAAACTTCTGATGAATCATCAAATTTCGCATCGAATCTTCTTGGGTGGAAAGGAAATAAATATCGTTGATTTTTCTGAAGAGCCGCCGCTGCAGCTCGAAGTCAAAGCGGAAGATGGGCACCTCCTGATTGAAAAAGCCTAACAGCTGCTCATACTCGTTGGACAGACCCGGCACAAGCGCGGGCATATTAAACTGGATGATGAGCCGCTTGCATGTCTTGCCGTTCGGATATTGCGTTTTATGCAGCTTTGTCGGGGAAATCCCGATAATATCAAAAGCATGTACCTCATAGGGGATGCCCTCGATAAAATGAATCATGTTTGGATAAAGCGGAATGCACAATTCATAAAAGGGATGGAAATGTTGGAATTTCATGTTGCAATCCGCGCTGCGGCTATCATAATCAAAAAAATAGAAGATGGCGTCGTCCTCTTCGTTCACGCGGATGGCATACTGCTCCTCATAATATAGGATATTATTCAGCAACATAACCGTTCTCCCTGCATTATTCTTTCGCCGTCGTTTATATCCGTAGCATCGGCATCGTTAGTATCGATACAATGCTATTTGCTGCAGTCTTCAATAAAAAGGCTTGCTCTCAAATGTATTGCATTATAAGTGTAGCACACAATTTCAATTTCATCAATATTGCGGTCAAAAAAACATTCGCGTGACAAAATGGGAACAAAAAAAGACAAATCGGCGCAGATAGCGACATTAAGTTGAACTGCACATGCACCCGTGAAAGCATGATATGCAATAATATTTTTAAAAAAAAGCATGATATGCGTAGACTTTTTCTGTGAAATAATGTATAATCGAATTAAAGCTTAAGGCAACGCCGCGCAACTCAGGGATCCCGTTGAACGTTCCTTTTGTGTCATGTGATGCGATGAAACAAATCGTTGTTTCGCAGGTTTCAGTAGCATCCTACACAAAATTCACTATTCTTCGAGTGCCCTCATTTGTATGGCAATTCCTTAAGAAGCGTTTTTTGAACGGCAGACAAACATTAGGAGGAGTGCAACAATGAAGAAACTCACCGCTCTGTTTCTGGCTCTGATGCTGATTCTGACCTCTGCAGCCTTTGCAGCAGAGACTTCCGCATCCTACTCCGAAGCTCCCGCGATTACAGCGCTGGGAACTTACGGTAAGGTTGAGGATCGCCTGCCCGTCGCGGATGACATTTTCGTCTCCACACAGGATGCTGCCGGCGCCGAGCTTTCAATCGGCACCTACGGCGGCACCATCAATCTGGTAGGCGGCGGCGGCTCCTGGGATCTTTCCCGCCCCACGCTGGAAACCATCATCCGCCGCAACACTGACGGCAGCTATTATCCCAACGTCATCAAGAGCTACGAGTATAATGATGACTATACCGTCTGGACTTTCCATCTGCGCGAAGGCATGAAGTGGTCCGACGGCAACGATTTCAACGCCGATGACATCACCTTCTGGTACTATATGTGCCATCTTTCCAATTTCGACACCAAGAAGAGCTGGACTGCTCTGATCGATAAGGAAACCGAAAACTACGCCAAACTGACCAAGGACGATGACTACACCGTCACCTGGACGTTTGATACCGCCAAGTATCCCGCCGACTTCATCGAAAACGGCGACTTCAAGTGGTGCTGGGCTCCCTCTCACTGGATGTCCGACTTGATTCCCTCCTCCATCTACGTGGAAAACGAATACTGGCCGGATACCGGTCTGACCGACGAACAGGTGCTTGCCAACGCGCTGGCCAAGGGCGTCGACAAGGCGACCATCAAGGATCTTGGCAAGGCTGTT
This sequence comes from Bacteroidaceae bacterium, assembly GCA_963642705.1. Taxonomy (GTDB): domain Bacteria; phylum Bacillota; class Clostridia; order Christensenellales; family Aristaeellaceae; genus UBA11524. Next base: position 10,183 of record CAVIHU010000021.1, on the reverse strand, counting down.
TCCTATAACTGCTGGAACATCGGCGGTCTCCCCACTCTGAACTCCTTCGTGCTTCGTGAGGGCGAGACCAACAGCAGCACCGTCTGCCACCTCGACCGCAATGCTTACTATTGGAAAGTAGACGCGGCTGGTCAGCAGCTTCCGTACTGCGACAGCATCGTGTACACCAAGACTTCTGAAGATGGTCAGGATCAGCTTCTGTTCCGCTCCAAGGAGGTCGATATTCTGAATGTCAACATGGCTGACATCGCTTCCATCCTGTCCGATATGGGCGATGCTGCTGTGCTTCGCACCTTCTCCAGCACTGACTGGGGCACCGTAAGTGTCACCTTCAACTATACCCACAAGAACAGCAATTATGCGGAGCTGTTCAATAACATCAATTTCCGTCACGCCATTTCCATCGCTGTTAACCGCACCGAGCTGTCTAACTTGCTCTTTGACGGTTTCCTCGAGCCCGGTCAGTCCGCACCTCAGCTCGGCAACTTCGGCTATGATGAAGAGTGGATCACCAAGTGGACGGAGTATGATCCTGAAACTGCAAAGAGCCTGCTGGCCGAATGCGGTCTGGTTATGGGCAGCGATGGCTTCTATGACTTTGCTGACGGCTCTGACTTCCTGCTGACCTTCTACGGCTATCTGGATTCCGGCGCAGTGGCTCAGTATCCCATCCTTGAGCAGTATTACAATGCTGTCGGCATCAAGACTGCCTGGAAGGAATACGAGATGGCCACGTTCGATATCGAAATCGACAACAACGACTGGACTGCCGTCATTCAGCCTCATACCAACATCGGCGGTCTGTCCATGTCTGACCGTGCAGCTCCCTTCGTTCCGATTATTCAGTCCGCTGAATGGTACGGCGACTTCGGCACCTGGTACGGCACGAACGGCGCAAGCGGCGTTGAGCCGACCGGCGATATGGCGAAGCTGCTTGAAATCTACGAAAAGTGGGAAGCAACGCCCAACCATGAGGAGAGAGAAGCCTACAACCTGGAGATTTACGAAATCCACAAAGCAAATCTGTGGACCATTTCTTACCTGCAGAGTGCGGGCAACTACAACCTGGTCTCCTCCAGCCTGAAGAATTATGCTGACGAGCTGGTTTGGGCTGACCTGTATATGTACGCGAACATCGTCCACTATGAGACGCTGTACAAGGCCGAGTAATCAGAATACCCATAGGACATAATCCGGTTCAGGGGGGCGGGGAACCAGTTTCCCTGCTCCCCTGCTTTATCTCGCTTTATGAAAGGAAATATGCATGAATGAACAGAAAATGAGCCTTGGGAGCGGGCATTTCCTTCGTTCGGCAAAGGAATTTTTCCAGCGCGATCTGATACAATATATCATCAAGCGGCTGCTCATGTTTATTCCCACGCTGTTCCTGATTTCGGTGCTGATTTTCTTCGTCATCCAGCTTCCCGAAACAGACTATGTGGATAGAGAAATCTCCAAGCTCGCCTCAGAGGGTGAATTTGTCAGCCAGGCGGAAGCTGATGCGCTGCGTGCAGAGTACGGCCTGGATTTGCCGGTTTTCGAGCGATATATCAAGTGGGTTACCGGCATCATCTGGACTCCGTCGGATTCCTCCTATTACCGGCTGTACGGCTCTCACCACGACTGGAAATATTCCTTTGCCTATGGCAAAAACGTCCTGTCTGTCATCAATGACCGTCTGCCGCTGACCATTTTGGTTTCCGCGTTGATTCTGCTGTTCCAGTACGGCATATCGCTCCCGATTGCGATTTATGCCTCCACGCATCAGTATTCCATTGGGGATTATATATCCTCGTTCTTTGGCTTTCTCGGTGCTGCCATACCGAACTTTATATTGGCATTCATGCTGATGTACCTATCGTATAAATGGACAGGAAATGCCAATGTCGGCTTGGATTTAAGCGGCTTTTTTCCATTCCTCAAGAGCATGATCATTCCGTTTCTGGTCATCGGCACATCCGGCACATGCGGCATCATCCGTTCCGTGCGTGCCCAAATGCTGGATGAAGTCGGCCGGCAGTACACGTTGACCGCTCGCGCGAAGGGCGTTCCGGAGCATAAAATTATCATGAAGTATTGCTTCCGTGCTGCCATCAACCCGACCGTTTCCGGTCTGGGCGGCGTACTGTCCACACTGTTCTCCGGCTCTACCGTCACCGCAATGGTGCTGATGATTGACATTCAGGGACCCGAGCTGCTCAAAGCCCTGCAGACCGGCGATGTGTACCTGGCTGGCGGCATCGTCATGATTCAGGCGATTCTGGTCGTTATCGGCATCCTGCTGTCCGACATCGCGCTGGCGTTTCTTGACCCCAGAATTCGTTACTCCGGAGGTGGAAGATAATGCGTTTCTTCAGGAAAAAGGAAAAATCTCAGGAAGACTATTATCTTGCTTCCCAATGGGTTCTGATGGGCAGGAAGCTGAAAAAGCACAAGCTGGCGCGTGTGTCTATGGTCATCCTGACCATCCTGTATTTCTGCGCCCTGTTTGGCAACTTCATCGCGCCCTACGGTCTGGAGGAATTTGACGGTCTTTACCGCAACGCCTCCCCCACCAAAATTCATTTTGTCTATGAAGGTGAATTTGTCGGTCCTTATGTTTACAAGCTGGAAAAGAGCATCGACAAAAAGACCTTCGCCATTTCCTATACGGACGACACCTCGGAATACTATCCCATTCAGTTCTTTGTACATGGCACTGAATACAAGTTTCTTGGACTGTTTCAGATGGATTTGCATCTGTTCGGCGTCGGAACAGGCAGCAACGGCGGCACGGGTGCGAAGCTGATGCTGTTTGGCGCAGATTCACTGGGGCGCGACCTCTTTTCGAGAGTGCTGTACGGCAGCCAGGTTTCCCTGACCATCCCCTTTGCCAGCGCCGTGATCAGCTTTTTCTTAGGCATTCTGATTGGCTCTCTTTCAGGCTATTTCGGCGGAATGTTTGATATTATCGTCCAGCGCATCATTGAGGTCATCGGCGCTGTTCCGCAGATTCCTTTGTGGATGGCGCTTTCCGTTGCCATTCCTGCCGGCATTTCCACCATCAAAATGTATTTTTACATGACGCTGATTCTGTCGTTCATCAACTGGACGGGCATGGCGCGTGTTGTTCGCGGAAAGATGCTGTCCCTAAAGAACGAAGACTATGTGATGGTTGCCAGAATCTCCGGCGTTTCCACTTGGGGCATCATCTGGAAGCACATGGTACCGGGCTTCATGAGCTATCTGATTGTTGCGATGACCATGAGCATTCCCGGCTCCATCGTCGGCGAAACCTCCATGTCCTACTTGGGACTCGGTATCAAGTCTCCCGCAACAAGCTGGGGTGTTCTTCTGCAGGAGGCAAGCTCCGTCACGGAAATCGCCAGCAACCCGCATAAGTTGATTCCTATCATCTTCGTGGTGCTGACTGTTTTGGCCTATAACTTCCTCGGTGACGGCTTGAGAGACGCAGCAGACCCGTATAAATAAGGAAATGGAGGCAAGCACATCGTGAATAAAGATAATATTCTGGAAGTAAAAGACCTCCATGTAGACATCCGTATGGCGGAGGGGGTTCTGACTGCCGTGCGCGGCGTCACTTTTGAAATGAAGCGTGGCGAGACCTTGGGGCTGGTCGGCGAATCCGGCTGCGGCAAGTCGCTCACCTGCAAAGCGATTCTTGGCATCAACGAAAAAAAGTGCGTTTCCAGCGGGCAAATTCTCTTTGATTCCTCGCAGCATGGTGAAGTGGAGCTCATCAGTCTGGCCAATCAGAAAAAGAACGACAAGATTCGCTCCATTCGCGGCAAGGAAATCTCCATGATTTTTCAAGAGCCGATGGTGGCCTTTTCTCCCATGTACACCATTGGCAATCAGATAAACGAAGCCACCCTGCTGCACATCACCAGGGACAAGAAAAAAGCCAAGGAAATTTCGATGGAGGTCATGCGCAAGGTTGGCATTGCCAATGTAGAAAAACGCTACAACCAATACCCGCATGAATTTTCCGGCGGCATGCTGCAGCGTGCCCTAATCGCAATGGCGCTCGTGTGCAATCCGAAGCTCTTGATTGCAGATGAGCCGACCACGGCGCTTGACGTAACTATTCAGGCACAGATTCTGGAGCTGATGAAGGAGCTGCAAAAGGATTTCGATACCGCGATTCTGTTTATTACGCATGATTTGGGCGTTGTTGCAAGGATGTGCGATCGGGTCGCCGTCATGTACCTCGGCAAAATCGTGGAAAGCGCAGATGCAAAGGAAATTTACGCCAATCCGCAGCATCCTTATACCAGAGGCTTGATTGGCTCTGTCCATAAGATTGGCACGAAGAAGGCGGAAAGGCTCTTTTCCATTGAAGGAACCGTACCGCTGGCCATGAATCTACCAGATGCCTGCGGCTTTTATGACAGGTGCGATGCACGCATAGAAGGACTTTGCAACAAAGCACAGCCGGATCTTGTGGAGGTTGCACCCGGACACAAAATCGCCTGCTTCAACTGCCCCCATGAAGCATGCCGTGCGCAGCGGGCAAGAGTGGAAGCGCTTCTGAAAGAAAAGGAGGCGGCAAAAAATGCAGCAAGATAATATTTTAGAGGTCAAGCATCTGCATAAACGCTTTTCCTCCAAGGGCATTACTGTGAAGGCTGTCACCGATGTCAGCTTTGATGTAAAGCCCGGCGAAACCATCGGCATTGTGGGTGAATCCGGCTGCGGAAAAACCACCTTAGGTCGCTGCATCGTTCACGCTTATGAAGCCTCCGAGGGCGAAGTGCTTTATCGCACAAGAGCAGGCGAAGAAGTGGATTTTCTGAGGGTCGACAGAAAAAAGCGAAAGGAAATCCGAAAGGAAATCCAGATGATTTTTCAGGACCCGTATTCCTCGTTAGACCCTCGCATGACAGTGCTGGACATCATCAAGGAGCCGCTCAAGGCGAACTATCCGAAAATGCCGAAGGCTGAAATGGACAGTCTCGTTAAGGATATGGCACAAAGGGTCGGCTTAAATCCCACCTACTTGATGCGTTATCCACACGCCTTTTCCGGCGGTCAGCGGCAGCGCATCGGCATTGCAAGAGCCCTGGTTGTTAAACCGCAGATTATCGTCTGTGATGAAGCAGTCTCCGCGCTGGATGTTTCCATTCAGGCGCAGGTGATTAACCTGCTGCGCGATTTGCAAAAAGAGATGAACCTGACCTATCTGTTTATCAGCCATGATTTATCAGTCGTTGAGCATATTTCCGATAAGGTTGGCGTGATGTATCTTGGCAGGCTGATTGAATTCAGCGAAACGGAAGAGTTGTTTGAAAAGCCGCTGCATCCGTATACCGAAGCGCTCCTGTCCGCCGTTCCTGTGGCAGACCCCACCGTTCAGATGGAACGCATTCCCCTAAATGGTGAAATTCCCAATCCTGCCAATACGCCCAGCGGTTGCTTTTTCCACACGCGCTGCCGATACTGCACGGAAAAGTGTAAGGAATGCACACCTGAATATCGAGAGCTGAAGCCCGGTCATTATGTCGCCTGTCACTATGCGGAGGAACTGAAGCTCAGAGGTTTTTCCTATGAAGAGTAAGCAGTTGTATCGTTGCCTCCTCTCCCACCCTATGTTTTGTTCTTTCTTATCCGTCTGTAGATAAATTTCTGCTTTATTTCTCTGTTTTTTACGTGTTGCCGCACAAATGATGCGGTACGAAGAATAATGAATTTTGCGGTAGCGCAATTACAGTAATCGAAGGTTTACTGAATTGCTCTACCGCTTTTTATATTCTCTTTACGAAACAATCAATCTGTTGTATAATGGAAGTGCAAACCACTCAAAGGGGAGGCGGAATCATGTCGGACAACAAGCGCTGTCTGATTGTCGTAGACTACCAGAAAGACTTTGTAGACGGTTCGCTCGGCTTTGACGCTGCCGTACAGCTCGACCACAGGATTGCGGAGGAGATTCGGCAATATCACCGTAACGGCGATAACGTCATCTTCACCCTTGATACGCATGGCGAGGACTACCTGTCCACGCAGGAAGGGCAAAACCTGCCTGTGCCGCACTGCATCTCCGGCACGGATGGGCATCAGCTTTACGGTGAAACGGCTTCGTGCCGTTTGGCGCAGGATGTCGTCTTCCAGAAGCCTTCCTTCGGCTCGATGGCGCTGGCAGAATATCTCCGTGAGCATCCCGTTGAAGAGATTGAGCTGGTCGGTGTCGTGACGAACATCTGCGTCCTCTCGAACGCGGTGCTGTGCAAGGCGGCACTGCCGGAAGCATGTGTGTCTGTCAAATCATCGCTATGCGCATCCAATGACCCTTCTCTGCATAACGCAGCACTCGCCGTCCTGCGCGGCATCCAGGTACAAGTGATTGAATGAATAAGGACAGGAAACGAAGCATGATGAATGATAACGAAAATCTCTCGATGCTCTGTGATTTCTATGAGCTGACCATGGGCAACGGCTACTACCGCAACGGCTTCTACAAGCGGAATGTGTATTTCGACGTTTTCTTCCGCAACGTGCCGGATGGCGGCGGCTTCGCGATTGCTGCGGGGCTTGAGCAGATTGTGGAGTACATCCGGCAGCTGCATTTCACCGACAGTGATCTCGAATATCTCCGCAGCAAGGGCATCTTTGACGATGGCTTCCTTGATTACCTGAAGCATTTCAAATTTCACGGCGATATCTATGCCGTGCCGGAAGGAACGCCTGTCTTTCCGGGTGAGCCGCTGCTGACTGTCCGTGCGCCTGCCATCGAGGCGCAGCTGATTGAAACCTACCTGCTGCTGGCCATCAACCATCAGTCGCTGATTGCCACGAAGGCAAACCGCATCGTCCGCAGTGCGCAGGGGCGCACCGTTCTGGAATTCGGTTCCCGACGCGCACAGGGCGTCGGCGGTGCTGTCATCGGTGCGCGAGCAGCATATATCGGCGGCGTTGCCGGCACTGCTTGTACGCTGACAGACGTGCTCTACGGCGTACCGGCAGGCGGCACGATGGCGCACTCGTGGGTGCAGATGTTTGACAGCGAGTACGAGGCGTTCAGGACGTACTGTGAGCTGTATCCGGACAACGCAACGCTGCTGGTCGATACATATAACACGCTCAAATCCGGCATTCCCAACGCCATTCGCGCATTCAAGGAGGTTCTCCTGCCGCGCGGCATTACCAATTGTGCCATTCGTCTCGATTCAGGCGACATCTCGTACCTTTCCAAGAAGGCACGCAAAATGCTTGATGAGGCGGGGCTGCCGAACTGCAAGATTACCGCGTCCAACTCGCTGGATGAATACCTCATCCGTGATTTGATGATGCAGGGTGCGCAGGTCGACACATTCGGTGTTGGCGAGCGGCTGATTACGAGCAAATCCAACCCTGTCTTCGGCGGCGTATATAAGCTGGTCGCAGTCGAGGACGAACTGGGGAATATTATCCCCAAAATCAAAATCAGCGAGAACACGGCAAAGATCACCAATCCGCACTTCAAGCGCCTCTACCGCCTGTATGACCGTGAGAGCGGCAAGGCGATTGCTGACGAGCTGACGCTGCGCGATGAGGTGATTGATGCAACAAAGCCGCATGTGATTTTCGATCAGAACGCGACGTGGAAGACAAAGGAACTGACGGACTTTACCGTCCGCGAGCTTCAGGTGCCGATTTTCCAGAACGGCGAGCTTGTCTATGACCTGCCTTCCCTGCCGGATATCAAGACGTACTGCCGCCAGCAGATCCACACGCTGTGGGACGAGGTCAAGCGCTTCGAGAATCCGCACACGTACTATGTTGACCTGTCCAAGAAGCTCTGGGACATCAAGCGCGGTCTGCTGGAGGCTGCAAAGTAATCTTACAATGCCTAAGGAGGTTCACCCATGATCGTCTCGCAAGAAGGCACACGCCTTGTCCTCCGTGACGGACGCAGCATTTGCTGGATCGACCCGTGGGGCTGCGATTCCCTGCGCGTCCGCATGAGCGCCGTACCGGAGATGGACACGCATGATTGGGCACTGACGGAGAAGGTCAGCGGCAATGATGTCTGCATTGTCAGCAGGGAAATCGACACAACCGACCCGTGGTATCAAGGCGACGAATGGAAGCAATACCACTGCACTGGTACCGAGTGGGCAATGACGAACGGCAAAATCACCGTGCGCGTGTCCGATGAAGGCTGGCTGACGTTTCTGAATCAGCGCGGTGAAGTGCTGACAGCTGAATACTGGCGCAACCGTAACCGCATCAACCGCTATTGCGCGCCGCTGCGCATTCCTGCACGTGAACTCAAGCCTGTACTCGGCGGCACGGATTTCGCGTTGACTGCACGCTTCGAGGCTTACGATGACGAAATGATTTTCGGCATGGGGCAATACCAGCACCGACATCTGAACAAGAAGGGTGCTGTGCTGGAGCTGGCGCACCGCAATTCGCAGGCAAGCGTACCGTTCTTCGTATCCAGCCGCGGCTATGGCTTCCTGTGGAACAATCCGGCAATCGGTACCGCCGCCTTCGGCACAAACGTTACGGAATGGACAGCACAGTCCACCAGGAAGCTGGACTATTTCATTACCGCCGGCGACACGCCTGCCGATATTGAGGCAAATTATACCGCCGCCACGGGCCGCACGCCCATGATGCCTGAATATGGCATGGGATACTGGCAATGCAAGCTCCGCTACCGCACGCAGGAGGAGCTGCTTAACGTCGCCCGTGAGATGAAAAGGCGCGGCCTGCCTCTCGATGCTATTGTCATCGACTTCTTTCACTGGACGCGACAGGGTGATTTCCGCTTTGAACCACGCGATTGGCCTGATCCGCAGGCGATGGTTAATGAATTGAAATCCCTGGGCGTTGAGACGGTTGTCTCCGTCTGGCCAACCATCGACGAACAGAGTGTCAATTTCGGTGAAATGGCATCGAAAGGGCTGCTCGTCACGTCTGATCGTGGCAACGCCATCGTCATGACATGGATGGGCAACACTTGCTTCTTTGACGCAACAAATCCGGAGGCACAGAGGTTTGTCTGGGAGCGCTGCCGTGAAAATTACTACCGCTACGGTATCCGCTGCTTCTGGCTTGATGAGGCTGAGCCGGAATACGGTCCGTATGATTTCGACCTCTACCGCTATTATGCCGGACCCGCGCTGCAATGCTCCAACATCTACCCTGTGGGATACGCCAAGGGTTTCTATGATGGGTTGAAGGCTGCCGGTGAAACGAACATCCTCTCGCTTGTGCGTTGCGCATGGGCAGGCAGTCAGAAGTACGCCGTGCTGACATGGTCGGGAGATGTTCACTCGTCCTTCCGCGCGATGCGTGAACAGTTGCAAGCAGGTCTTAGCATGGGCATAGCAGGCATCCCCTGGTGGACAAGCGACATCGGCGGTTTTCTCGGCGGCGAAATCGACAAGCCTGACTTCCGTGAGCTACTCGTGCGCTGGTTCCAATGGGCTTGCTTCTGCCCGGTATTCCGCATGCACGGCGAACGCAGTCCATACTTTGAGCGCGAGCATGAGTACATTAATAACGTCCGTCAATTCTCCAGCGGTCAAAGCAACGAGGTCTGGTCGTTCGGCGAGGAAGTATATGAAATCCTTAAAAAGTACCTGTTCGTCCGCGAGAATATGCGCCCGTATATCCGCAGAATCATGCGTCAGGCGCACGAGTACGGCGCTCCCGTTATTCGACCGCTGTTCTACGATTTCGCTGCCGACAAAAATGCGTGGCAGGTGGAGGATGCGTATCTGTTCGGCCCGGATGTGCTGGTAGCACCGGTTCTTGAAGCCGGTCAAACTGCTCGCGATGTGTATCTTCCTGCCGGTGCCGACTGGGTTGACGCTGTTTCCGGTGCAGCCTATTCTGGTGGACAGACCATCCGCATGGACGCGCCGCTTGACACGATTCCTGTGCTCATCCGCAAAGGCTGCGATGTAGTGATTTACAATTAAGGCAATACCGCACAATTCGGCAAGGTCGCTGAATATCCCTTTTGCGCCATCTGAGGCAGCGAAGTAAACCTTTATTTCGCCGGTCTGCCTTTGGCAGAAATCTTGATTTCCATCCGGCAAATCTTCGATTTCTGCAATCGTATCTAGGACAAATTCACGATTCATCGTACTGCCTCGTTTGTGCGGTATTGCCTTAACTTCCAGAAGGCTCTGCTGGACCGTTCCCCGTTTAATGGACAGTAGAAAAAAGAGACCTCCTGTTGTAGAAT
>CAVIHU010000020.1:0-34016 GCA_963642705.1 Bacteroidaceae bacterium | reverse complement strand
AGTCTGCCCTTTTTCGGGGAATGGCAGTTAAAAACGCTTGAAACTCATATGAATTAAGCTTTTTTCGCGCCCAGTATTCCGCAAAAATTCTAAATTAGAGAGAATTGCAGAATGTTGGGCTATTTATTCAGAGGTTCCTTAGATATCGATAAATTTCCGGAATTCAGGCAGAATGCCGATGCCGTCCGGGTAATGTGCCGCAAACTGTGGTACGGCGTGGCTCGGGAAGCTGTTTCCTTCGATGAAGGTCGGACCGTTCGGCGTGATGGCAACATCCCATGCGACAAAGCGCATTTGCGGCACCTTCTGCGCGGCATCCATACACATCTTTTTCGCTTCCTCCCAGTAGGGGATGGTGAAGCCGATGATATCCGTGCCGGTGATGGGATGCTTGGTGTAGGTGTTGCCAGCCTTGTCCGCGCCGACGGTCAGCAGCTTGCCGCTGTCCAAATCGATGCGGGCAGCCATGCCGCCGCAGTCAACATTATCCATCACCTTGCCGTTGCCGATGCGCAGGAAGGCGTAGACGATGCCCTGCTTCTTGTCGCCCAGCAGCGTGGCGATACGGCAGGTGTTGACGGAGGTCGGGCACATGTGCGCCATATCCGGATGCTGGACGACAACCTCCTCAAGGATGCCGATGCCCTGTTCTTGCAGCTTCTTCAGGAAAGCGGCAGGGTCAGCACCCCAGTCCTCAGCAGTGTACTTCAGGATGCCCTGACCGCTCGAGCCTTCCAGCGGCTTGCCAATCAGCGAGGGCAGTTGCATCATCTCCTGCAACTTGTCCAGCGGAGTGTCGGTATTAATCAGCAGCCACTTGCGCGGGATCCATTCCCTGAACAGCTCATTGAACTGCGTTTTGTCATCGAAAAAATGCCAGTATGCCTTGTCGTTCATGCGACGGACGATGGAGTTGGAGATGCCGCGCGTGATGACGGTTTTGCGCTGCTCATCGTTGAGGTTGTACATCTGGGCGATTTTATAGTCGACATAGCCGGCGTTGTACTTGACGGCGCAGTGCAGCATGTCGCAAAGCAGCCAGATGCGCGGTTTGCCAGAACGCTCCTGCAGCAGCGCGGTGGTTTTCCACATGTTGTGCCAGTCCATCCTGAACAGGCGTTTGAAGAAATACGAAAGACGGCTCATAAGCAGCAATCCTTTCCGGATCAGACGTTAAAGCGGAACAGCACAATGTCGCCGTCCTTCATCACGTAATCCTTGCCTTCGGAGCGGACAAGCCCCTTTTCCTTGCACGCCGCCATAGAGCCAAGCTCCACCAGCGTGTCGAAGGGGACGATTTCCGCACGGATGAAGCCCTTCTCGAAGTCCGTGTGGATTTTGCCGGCTGCCTGCGGTGCCTTTGTGCCGTTGACAATCGTCCATGCGCGGCACTCATCTTCACCGGCAGTAAGGAAGGAAATCAGACCGAGCAGGCGGTAGCACGCGGTAATCAGCCGGTCAAGACCAGATTGACCGATGCCGAGCCCCTCGAGAAACTCCTTCTTCTCATCCGGCTCCATCTGGGCGATTTCCTCCTCGATGGCGGCGGAAATGACGATGATTTCGGCATTCTCGCTCTTGGCGATTTCCTCGACGCGGTCAAGGCCTTTGATTTCGCCTTCCGGCTTGCCGAGATCTTCCTCAGCGATGTTCGCAGCATAAATCACGGGCTTTGTGGTCAGTAGGAACCAGCCGTCAAGCACTTCCTGTTCTTCATCCGTGACAGGGCATGTGCGGGCAGGCTTGCCGGATTCAAGGTGCGCATAGATTTTGTCTGCCAGTTCAACCTCGACGCCGGCTTTCTTATCGCCGCCGCGGAAATTCTTCAGCGCCTTGTCTTTACGGCGCTGCACGGTGTCCATATCGGCGAAAATCAGCTCAAGGTTGATTGTCTCAATATCGCGTGCAGGGTTAATGGAACCGTCAACATGGATGATGTTGTCATCCTCGAAGCAGCGGACGACATGGACAATCGCGTCCACCTCGCGGATGTGGCTGAGAAACTTGTTGCCAAGACCTTCACCATGACTTGCACCCTTGACGAGACCGGCAATATCAACAAACTCGATGGTGGTCGGAGTGATCTTCTTGGGATGATACATCTCGCCCAGCACGTCCAGACGATGGTCAGGAACCATCACGACGCCCGTGTTCGGCTCGATGGTGCAGAACGGATAATTGGCAGCCTGTGCACCTGCCTGCGTAATTGCGTTAAACAGGGTACTTTTCCCGACATTGGGCAAACCGACAACGCCTAATTTCATGATGCGGAATCTCCTTCTGTGTTTCTAATACAGCCTCCTTATTATATACGGATTTTTCGGAAAAAGCAAACATTTTCAGCACATTTGCATAGAAAAAGACGCTGCCAATGGCTATGCATCGGCAGCGTCTGGAAAGTCTTAGGGCAATACCGCACAAATGAAGTGGCACGAAGAAGAGAGGATTTTGTATATAGCTACGATTGCAGAAATCAAAGGCTTGCCGGATGTAAATCGAGTTTTCTGCAAGCCGCAGGTTAGAAACCTGAAAGGGTTTCCAAGTCTGCCGAAGGCGGAATGGCGAAATAACGCTTTGTTTCGCCGCCTCAGATGATGCAAAAGGCACATTCGGCGGTGCTGAATGATGCGGTGTTGCCTTAGCAGTAATACTCCATCGGGTAGGTCAGGTAAGCAATCGGCTCAAGCTGGTCAGCGGTGACATAACCGGCAGGTGCGGCAATCAGGCTGGGCAGGCGGTTGACGACCGTCGCACAGGTATGTTCAACGGTTGCAGGCTTGACGATGTGGAACTCGGTGTCCGGCTCGCCGGAAATCTTCCAGTCGCACATATCGCCGTCATCGGGACCGTATACCTTGCCGATGGTTTCCTCTTCGATGGTGATGCCCTGCAGCGTTTCGATGGTCACGACGGCGGACATGCCGATGCAGTGACCGGCAGGAATCGTCTTGCCGAGTGTTGAGGAGTAGATGTCGTGGTCGATGATGTACGGGACATGCTTCTGCGTGATGGACTTGACGGTCAGACCGAGCTTGTTGACAATTGCCTCGCTGGCGTTCCATGCGTAGGAAGGCTCGAAAGAGTCGGGATGAGCAATCTGTTGCTCAAATTCTTCGGCAGTCAGGTCACAGCCATGCGCCTTTGCTAAAGCCAGACCGTATTCATCGACGTTGTAGCTGTACGCACCCTTGATTTTCGTGATCTTGTGGCAGCCGCCGGCGACCAGCGCGACGATATTAATCCAGAAGATATCCTGCATGCCGCTGCCGGTGATGGTGCAGCCGGTCTGCTTTGCCAGCGCGTCGAGGCGGTTGATCTGAGCTGCGGCAGTTGTCCACGGATAGATGGCTTCCTCGCAGGTGGTGATGACGTTGATGCCGCGCGCCACGCACTTTTCAACGTGGTCGTAGATGTCGTTGATGAAGCTGAACAGCGTGACAATGGCGACGTCTGCATCGCACTCATCGAGCACCTTGTCGGCATCGTTGGAAATGATGACGCCGGTCTTCAGCCCGAGACCTGCGAAATCACCGACATCCTGACCGACGACGGCAGGATTTACATCGATGGCACCAACGATCTGCGCACCGTGCTCATGCAGATAGCGAAGAATATACTTGCTCATCTTGCCGCAGCCATACTGGACTACCTTGATCTTCTCCATGGGAATAACCTCCTGTTCAATTCACAGATTGCGGCATGGACGTTCATTCGCCCTTGCCTTTCTAATTCTATTATACACTCTCATGTTGGAGGAGAGTCAAGCGATTTGCAAAAAAATTATCAATCGTGAAATTGCACAGGTACCTGCAGACGCAGGAACATGCTTCTCTGCTCGCTGTCGAACACGTTGAATTCTGTCAGCACCTCGCAGATGTAATCGCCGCAGATGCGCCAGCCGTGCTCCTGACAAGCAGATAGCAGCTTCTTCGCGAATGGAATCTCATCGTCATAATTGTCCAGATAGATGCAGGCAAACATGCCGCTGTCCATGATTTTGACGTCCTGAAACTGTTCACGGTCGCGGTGGTCGGTGAAGACGAACACGTGCTGCGCGATGAAGCGTCCGGCAAGAAAGTCCGTCATGGCGATGGTTGTGCCGGCGGCGTAGGAGTGGATTTGGGAGAAGCCGCGTTCCATCAGTGCCGTGCGGAGCCGGAGCAGCTCATGCTCATAGGCGCGAATGTCTGCGTCGTAGAAATTATGTTCGCACGGCAGACCCCAGACATATCGCCGGTCGATATATTCCAGCGCAATCGTGCCTTTTACAGGTGACTTTCGATAGCGCTCCATGCAGGCGATGGCACGCTCGACTGCCATGTGTCGTGACCGGAGCTCGCGCATCTGCTGATGAAGCTGTTCGTTTTTTTCCACGAGAATCGACTCGATCAGCGTGATATCCTCCTTTTGCAGTACGTTTGCGATCTCAGACAGGCTCATACCGAGTTCCTTCATATAGGCAATCATGTCCAGACGAGCATTTTGTGCGATGTCATAGTACCGATAGCCTGTATCGGGATCCTTCCAGCGCGGATGCAGCAGCCCGAGCTCATCGTATAGACGCAGCGTCGCAACGGTGACGCGGTTCATTTCTGCCATTTTGCCGATGGAAAGCAGATCCTCATGCATGGATATGTCCTCCTGAAACTCTCATCTTAATATAGAGTTTAATAGAAAAAGAACGTCAAGAAGCGCGTCGTTGTCGTGCGGAGATGTCGCATATTTCCGCAGCGGCAGGGTCATATGTGACAATAATCATGGTCTTGCTGTGAGCAATTGCGCATACGGCCAGCGTGCATTCCTTGAGTGACATCCTGCATTTGCGTCCGTCGGAAAAGTATGCTATAATCGAAAGGAAGAATAATGCTCAAGAGGTGAGATGCTTGATCAGCATCGGGCTGATGACCTTCCTGCATAACGATAATTATGGCTCCATTCTCCAGGCATACGCGCTCCAGCAGACGCTGTGCAATCTTGGTTTCAATGCAGAGCACATCGACTATTGTCCGTCAAAAGCGGAAAAAATCCGGAATCTGCTTGCCAGCGGCAATTCGCCGCGCCTGATTCTCGATGGCATGCGCAAGCGCAGCGCTGCTCAGGGACTGACATGCGGTTTCGATGAATTCAGGCAGACGCGGCTGCACTTGTCGCCGCGCTGCGAAAATCATCGCGCACTGACTGCTCAGGCGGCAAAATATGACGTGCTAATGTGCGGCTCAGATCAGATCTGGTCACCGACTTGGCTGAATCCGGCGTATTTTCTCGATTTCACGGATAAGCCGAAGGTCGCCTACGCGCCCTCGCTGGGCGTCTCTGCGATTGACAGCCGTGCAAAAAGGCGCAAGATTGCCACACTGACGAAAGCCTTCTCTGCCTTGTCTGTCCGCGAAGAGGAGGGTGCCGCGCTGCTGCAGGAAATCATCGGACAGAAGCCGCCTGTCATGCCCGACCCTGTGCTGCTGCTTGCGCGTCAGGCGTGGCTGACACTTGCAGGGGAACCGGCAAAGCGCCATGAGGCGATTGGATTTTTTCTCGGCGATCGTCCCGGTTACATGGCTCAGGTGCGTCAACAGAGCGAACAGCTCGGTCTGCCTGTCCGGTTGATTCCGCGAACTGCCTCAGCGCTTCAGGCAGATTATCCGCAGGAATGCAATGTGTCACCTGTCAAGTGGCTGAATCTGCTTGCCGGTGCAGAGCTTGTCGTGACGGACAGCTTTCATGCGGCGGCATTCTCGCTTTTGCTGCATACGCCCTGTCTGATTCTCCGGCGCGACCGCGATGGCGATCCGCTCAGTCGCAACAGCCGCATTGACCAGCTTTGCCGCTCACTCTGCATCACTGATCCGCTCCATCCTGACTTTGATGCGGTCGATGCGCAGATTGCCATTCGCCGCGAAGCTGGGTTGCAATACCTGCGCGATGCCGTCAACCAAGCAGCCGCGTCAGCGATTCCGGCAAAGGCGAAGTAAGGGACAAACGATTCCCGGTCAGCGGATGCGTCAGGCAAATTCCGGCGGAATGCAGCGCGAACCTTCCGGGCAACTCCGGCAGCTCTGTTCCGTACAGGAAATCCCCTGCAACCGGACAGCCAAGGTATGCCATATGAACGCGGATTTGGTGCGTGCGTCCCGTTTCGAGCGTCAATTCCAGCAGCGACCGCTTCTTTCCGCGTGACAGCATTCGATAATGCGTCACGGATGGTTTGCCGTCAGGCGACACCACACGCTTGATGCTTGCCGCGTTTTCCTTCGCGATGGGCGCGTTGACGATGCCTTCACCCTCCGGCGGATGCCCTTCGACCACAGCCTGATATGTCCTGACGAAATCAGGCGTGTGGAGCAGCGTTTGCAGCCGATGCTGCATGTATGCATCCTTTGCCACAACCATCAGTCCGCTCGTGCCCTTGTCCAGCCGGTTGACCGGTCGATACACAAAATCCGCAGGACAGCCCAAATGGGCATACAGTGCATTTTCCAGCGAATCATCCGGGTGCTGTATGCCGGACTGGCTCGCCAGAGGCGCAGGCTTGTCAATCACATACAGGTGCTCATCCTCATAGACGATGTTCAGCGGCAGATTGTACGGCTTCAGCTGGTAAATCGGCTGATTGTCCTTGAAGGCAATTGCCAGCTTCTGCCCTGCACGGACGAGCTCATTTGCTGCGGCAATTTGCCCGTCAAGCGTAATTCGCCCAGCCCATTTGGCGGATTTTACCACTGTGTTGCTTACGCCCATGCACTGCCGAAGGACACTTTGCACCCGCATGCCCTCCTCCTGCGGCAATATCACATGTTCCAACTGATTCACCCCTGATTTGGAGATGATTATATGAATGGCATTCTCGAAATGCTTGCCGGCGGCGATTATGTGTCCGGCGAAAAAATCAGCCATGAGCTGGGCATCAGCCGCGCCGCCGTATGGAAGCGCATTGAGCTGCTCCGCGAAGAAGGCTGGCAGATTGAGTCCGGCGGCAAGCGCGGTTATCGCCTTCGGGCAGAGGACAGCGTGAATCCCGTCTTCTGGCAGAAACATCTGACAACGCGCACACTCGGCCGCGGTGAAAACCGCTACCAGCCCACGCTCGAATCCACCAACACGACCCTCAAACAGATGGCGGTTCACGGTGCGCCGAACGGCAGCCTTTGCGTATGCGACTGCCAAACTGGCGGCAAGGGTCGCTTGGGCCGCTCCTGGGTTGTTCCGTCTGGAAAAGGGCTGCTGCTGAGCGTACTGCTCCGGCCACATCTGCCTCCACGCCAGGCGCCGCTGATTACGCTCGCCGCCGCCATCGCCATGACGCGCGCCGTGCAGGAAACAACCTCGCTCGATGTGCGCATCAAGTGGCCGAATGATATCGTCTGCAATGGCAAAAAAATCTGCGGCATTCTGCTGGAAATCAGTGCCGACCCCGACCGGATAGAATATGTTGTTGTCGGTACAGGGCTGAATGTCCGCTGTAATTCCTATCCTCCGGAGCTTGCCGATAAAGCCGGAGCACTCGAAGAGTTCGGTTCGCCGCCGCTTCGCCGCGATGTGCTGACGCACTACCTCCGCGAACTGGAGGACATCATCCGTTTGCTGGAAAGGGACGGCTTTGCGGGGATTCAGGCGGAATACCGCCGCTGCTCGTGCACGCTGGGCAGCGCTGTGCACGTCATTGGCACGGACATCGAGTTCACCGGCGTTGCAGAGGATCTCGATGAGACAGGCGCGCTGCTTGTCCGGATGGAGGACGGAACGCTTCGGCGCGTGCTGTCCGGCGATGTGTCCGTTCGGGGGCTGATGGGCTATGTCTGACATCATGGGACTCGGACTGGACGTATGCGGCATCGACCGGATGCAGAAGCTGGTCGGAAACGAGCGCTTTCTCTCGCGGTATTTCTGTCCCGATGAAATTGTGTATATCCATAGCCGCGGTGCGCAAAGTGCGGAAACGCTTGCCGGTCTGTTTGCTGCGAAGGAGGCCGTTCTGAAAGCGCTCGGCTGTGGGCTGTCCCTGCCGCTGACAGACATTGAAATCACCCACGGCGAATCGGGTCAGCCGCGCATTCAGGTGTACGGAAAGGCTGCTGAATACGGCGGATTTTTTCTGCTGTCCATCACGCATGATGCCGGTGTCGCTGCGGCATCGGTTGTGTGGCTGAAATGAATAGAATGCCCTGCGGATATGCGTACTGCCTTCCGCAGGTTTTTATGCTTTTATGCCTTCAGCCACGCTTCCCACACATCGGGCTGATAGCCGATTGTGCACTGATTGCCGTTGCGGACAATCGGCGACTTCAGCAGCCATGGGTTTTCACGGATTGCGTCCATAATCATGCTGTCGATATTGCAATAGCATGCCGGATGCTCCTTCACGCGCTTGTCATCCTTGTCCAGCAGACCCTGCATGCCGGTGCCCTTTGCCATGATCTGCAGCTCGCGGTCGCCCAGCTTGTGCTTTTTGAGGTCCATTACCTGCACGGTGATTCGCCGCTCCTTAAAGAAACGCTCCGCTTTCTGTGCGTCAAAATTCTTCTTGCTTACATACAATTGAATCATGCTTATCGCCTCCGCACATCGTCGCCCAGGAATTGCAGGAGCTTGCATTGCCTGCCATCGAGCAGCCGCGAGGTCACACGTTCCGTGTAACGCCGGCGAAGCTCCTCCTCGTTGAGGTTCGTGCTGATGACAGTTCCCTTCGACCGAAGCTGACGTTCGTTGATGAGGTTGAACCACTGCACAATCGTGATATTCTCCATCAGCGGCTCGCTGCCCATGTCGTCAAGCATCAGTACGTCGGTGTCCATGAGCGTATCCATGTCCTCCTGCTTGCCGGAGAAATATGCCTTGCGCGCCGTATCGAGGAAGCGGTACGCACTCAGGAGCATCACGTTATAGCCGCGTTCCAGCAACCGTTTCGCCATTGCGTGCATCAGGTACGTTTTGCCAAGTCCGCTCTGTCCCATCAGCAGCAGGTCATGCGTTGAGGCGTTCGGATAATTTTCGGCGTACTGCTCGCACTGGTGGCGCAGCATATCCATGAGCTGACGCTGACTGTACTTCTTTCCGGGAAGCGGCAGGTCGGAGAATACGCTCAGGTCAAATTCGGCAAACGATTGCTCACTCTGCTCGCTCAGTCCGACCGCGCTGTACAGCTTGGTATAAAATGCGGTGCGCATGCAGGGACACATGTCCCGTATGGCCTCTCCGACATAGCCGGTATCGCGGCATTGACGGCAGCGGTAGACAGGCTCCAGATAATCGGCAGGATAGCCGTTTTTCTCGAGCAGCGACGCAATCCGCCGGTTCATGACATCCATGCGTTCGGGCAGATTGACCGTCTGCGTGCCGTCCAGCACGCTGCGCACACCGTCAAAAATCATGTGCTGGCGTTCCTCAAGGCATTTGCCAAGCTCCGGACACTTTCCGACTGCCTCGTTCCGGCGTCGTTGCTCCTCCTGCGCATCCTTCTGACGTTGCTGCTCGTATTCCAGCAGCAGCTCCTGGATGATTTTCTTACGCATGGTTTTCCTCCTGCCACTGTGCCATCATTTCATCAAGTCCATTGTCCGACGGCGTATAAGTGCGCTGCGTATACTGCTGCTCGCCGACCACCTTTGTCTGCCGAGCAACGTTCTTGTCCGTTCCGCCTGTTTTCTGCTGAGTCTGGTGGCTTTGATGCTCTGCTTTTGCCGCTTCCATCGTCACAATGCCCTTCTGATGGAAACTTTCAAGCATCTTGTCCAGATAGGCGATCGGCTTTTCTTTTCCTGCTGCCCACGGTGCGCAGCCAAGCACGAATGTCGACGACAGCTGCCATGTTTCCAGCCACTTCGTCATCAGCCGGCGGTCGCTGGCATTTGGTGAGGCCTTTTCATCCAGCATGGCCTGATACAGCGTCATAAGGAAGGCATTCTGGTCGTCGATATTCCGCATGTATTTTTCGATTTCCGGCAGCGTTCGCAGCCCGCACTTCTGCCAATTCATCAGCGTCTGCAAGACGTCCTGCGGTGCATTTCTGCCGTTCTTGGCGCATTCGGTGGCGGCGAATAGAATGACCGCGTCCGGATACAGCGCCTGATAGCTGCGGTACAGGCTCAATGTCGACTCGTTCACTGTCAGCGAACGGTTGCCCAGCGCGGCAAGCATCCGCTTGAGCGGAGCAGCAGCGGCATCATTCTCGCTGAAGTCACGCGCAACATCCTTCTCGGTGGAGGCCTCCTTCTCATGCAGGCGTCTCAAGATGCCGTCAATGTAGGCGAATGTGGGGTTGATGCTCTTGACAGACTCATCGCATGCCTTCAGGATGCCGTCCGGCGTGAAATGCCACTCAAGCAGCCATTTGCGGTACATTTCCTGCTCCGGCGCGGTCGGATTGCGCCGCTGACCGAGCTTCCGCAGAACGCTTCTCGCGCCGTCCCACACCTTCTGCTCGCGCCTGAAAACCTCATCGGCATCCTCTGGCGTCATGATTTTCTCTTCCGCCAGTGTTGTCGCCAGCTTTTCTGCCGTCTTCATGGATACGTTCTTGCCGTGGAGCTTCACAAGGTGCTTCATCATTGCGATAACGACGTCGGCCGGAAGGTGCATGTCCTCCACCCACTCATAGCACTGGCTGATTTCCTTGCCGTGCAGTCGGTGGTCATTGTCGAACACGCCGTAGAGCGCCTCGGCAAACGCCTCGTATTCAGGGTCTGCCGTCACCTGCGTGCCGAGCAGACTGACCTGATTCGCGTTCAAATACCGATATTGCGGAGGATTATCCGCCACGCGTTGCACAAGTCCCTTGCGTTCCCAGTAGCGATAGGCGGAACGAACCTCCTCCTCCGACAGGTTCAGGAGACGCGAGAGCTTCTCGATGCTGCTGTCCGCCTCCTGATGGTAGCACATCATCAGCCCGTATACGTACACGCGCACCGCATCGCCCGGCGCACTCGGCAGATAATTCAATATGAACTGATTCGACAGCGGCGTTACATCAAACAGCGCATACGGTTCATCAAAGGAAAACATTGCCATCATCCCAATCCCCCGTCCATTCCAATCCTTCTTATTATATCATGCTTGCCCGACTGCGTCAAATGTGATACAATAACCTGACTGAACATCGCATGGAGGAGGAAACGCATGGGACGGACTGTCGTTGTTGCGGAAAAACCGAGCGTTGGGCGCGATATTGCCCGCGTACTTGGCTGCAAGCAGAGCGGAAAGGGCTGCCTGTCCAATGACCGGTGGATTGTTACGTGGGCGGTCGGTCATCTCGTTACCCTTGTCGAACCGGATGAGCTCGATGAAAAGTACAAGCGCTGGACATTCGATACGCTGCCGATTTTGCCCGATGACATTCCGCTCAAGGTCATTGCCGGCAGCCGCGACCAGTTTGCAGTCGTCAAATCCATCATCAATAACGCCGATACGGACAAAGTCGTCTGCGCAACAGATGCCGGACGCGAGGGCGAGCTGATCTTTCGCTACATTTACGACAAGGCAGGCTGCAAAAAGCCCTGCGACCGTCTGTGGATTTCCTCCATGACAGACGAGGCGATCAAGGAGGGCTTCGAGAAGCTCAAGAGCAGCGCTGCCTATGACGGGCTGTATCGCAGCGCCCAATGCCGTTCACAGGCGGACTGGCTTGTCGGTATGAATGCAAGCCGTGCTTTCACCCTGCGCTATGACACGCTGCTCTCTGTCGGGCGTGTCCAGACACCGACGCTCGCCATTCTCGTCAAACGGCGTAAGGAAATCGAGAGCTTTGTGCCGGAGGAGTACGCTACCATCACCGCGAATTTCGGCGACTACAGCGGCATGTACTTCCGCGAAGGGCTTGATCCGGACACACACATCCCGAAAACTCAGGAGGCGAAGGAGATCGCTGCCCAAATCAAGGGAAAGGAGGCAACTGTCCTTTCTGCCGAAACGCAGCAGCGCCGCGACCTTCCGCCGCAGCTTTACGACCTGACCAGCCTGCAGCGCGATGCGAACCGTCTGCTCGGCTTCACTGCTGACAAGACGCTCAAGCTTGCGCAGTCGCTCTACGAAACGCACAAGGCGCTCACTTACCCGCGCACGGACAGCCGCTATCTGCCGCCGGATATGATTCCGCGCGTCGTACAGACGATGAAGGCATTGCCTGCCAGCTATCAGCCGCTTGTGCCCGGAGCACTGCCGAACGGCAAGTTGCCCGTCAGCAGCCGCACCATCGATGCATCGAAGGTCACCGATCACCATGCCATTCTCCCGACACCGCAGCGGATTTCGCTGGACAGGCTGTCAGCAGATGAGCGGCAGCTCTACGATCTCGTAGCGCGCCGGATGCTTGCTGCTTTCTATCCGCCGTGCGAGTACAATGCTACGAAAGTCATCACAGGCGTGGATGACCATAGATTCCGCACAAACGGTCGTGTTATTCTGCAAAACGGTTGGCGTGACGTTGCGCCGCTTGCGAATCCTCCGAAAACAGCAAAGCCGGGCAAAAAGTCAGCCGATGCAGAGGAGGAATCCGCACTGCCGCCGCTTGCCGCCGGTGACAAACGCACGGTGCAGTCTGCCAACGTCAAAACCGACAAGACGAAGCCGCCTGCACAGCATAATGACGCATCGCTCCTGTCCGCAATGGAGAATGCCGGACGCGAATCCGAGGATGAGGAGATTGTCCGGCAGATGAAGGGCAGCGGCATCGGAACGCCTGCCACCCGCGCCGCTATCATCGAGCGGTTGATTCAGGTGGGCTACGCCGTTCGCAAGGGAAAGACCATTCTCGCGACAGACAAGGGCGTACAGCTTATCGGAATCGTGCCGCAGGAGCTGTCCTCACCGGAAACGACTGGTCGCTGGGAAATGGCGCTCGATAAAATTACCGACGGAAAACAGGATGCCGGACGGTTCATGGACAGCATCCGAAAGTTCTCGACATTTCTGGTCAATTATGCCCGTAATAACCGCGCAAACGTCACCTTTCCGGATGACGGGCGCAGGAAGAAGCGTGCACAGTCGTTTGTGCAGCGTGGAAAAAAGCTCGAGGACTGCGTCTGTCCGCTCTGCCAGCAGGGTCAGGTGCTCGAAAGCACGCGATCCTTCTTCTGCAGCCGTGCAGCCGATGGATGTCACTT
This sequence comes from Bacteroidaceae bacterium, assembly GCA_963642705.1. Lineage (GTDB taxonomy): Bacteria > Bacillota > Clostridia > Christensenellales > Aristaeellaceae > UBA11524. Next base: position 20,925 of record CAVIHU010000020.1, on the reverse strand, counting down.
CACGCTGTGGAAGGACTGCCTTGTGCGCGGCGGCGGACCGGAAATCACAGAGAAGCTGCTCCGGCTGCTGCTGAAGAGCCAGATTCTGCGCGGCTCAACCGGTATTATCACGCTCAAGGACGGCATGATTGCCTTCTTTCCGCCGGACGCAAAGCAGGCAACCGCATACCGCTCCCTCTCATACGAGAAAAATCAGCGCTGAAAGACGAGCAGCGCGAAAACCACTTGCATTTTCCGCCCGATTCGACTACAATCAAAACGGTCGAAGGCTTTCGGCTGCAAACCGATTATAACGCCGGTTTTCCGGCAGAAACGAGGTCCAATCATGGCTGACCAGCTCCGCGTGCGCGAGGAAATCCCCGCACAGTACAAATGGAATCTGACCCACATTTATCCCGACGACGCTGCATGGGAAAAAGCCCTTGCCGAGGCACTCGAGGCAGGTAAGACCTTCGCTGCCTATGAGGGTAAGGTCGCTGAAAATCCGCGCCAGGCTATTCGCGATTATTTTGCACTGAATGAAAAGCTCTCGCCTGTGTTCTTCTATGCCTTCCTGCGCCGCGAAACCGACAATGGCGACCCGGTTGCGCAGGGGCTCCGCGCCCGTGCCTCTCAGCTCGGCATGCAGCTTGCCACGATGACTTCTTTCTTCCAGCCGGAGCTGCTTGAGCTCGACGCAAAGGTGCTTTCCGACATCGCAGCTGACCCTGCCATGGCAGATTACGATGCCTTCCTGCGCACGCTGCTGCTGCAGAAGCCGCATTCTCTGCCCAAGGAGCAGGAGCGGCTGCTCGCCATGATGGGTCAGGTTGCGCAGGCGCCGAATAACATCTTCAGTATGCTGTCGGACGTGGACATGGTTTTTCCGGATGTCAAAATGCCCGATGGCACGACGCAGCAGCTGACCGAGGGTACGTATTCGCAGTTCATCCGTTCTGAGGATCGCAGCGTCCGCAAAGCCGCCTTCGACGGCATCATGGACACCTACGGCAAGTTCGGCAACACCATCGCCGCGACGTATAACGGCAGCGTGCAGAACGACGTGTTCGAGGCGCGTGCACGTCATTATGCGACCGCCCGCGATGCAAGCATGGAGCCGCTTGAAATCCCTGCGAGCGTGTATGATAACCTGATTGAAGAGGTGCACAACGCCATTCCGCTGCTTGATGAGTACCTAAAGCTTCGCAAGCAGGTCATGGGGCTCGACGAGCTGCACATGTACGACCTGTACACGCCGATGGTCAGGGATTTCCACATGGAGCTGAGTTACGACAAGGCGTTTGACCTGGTGCTCGAAGGGCTCAAGCCCATGGGCGAGGATTATCTCGATAAGCTCCGCGAGGCGCGCAGCGGCGGCTGGATTGATGTCTATCCGTCCAAGGGCAAGTCCTCTGGCGCCTTCTCCGCCGGCAATCTTCGCAGCGTGCACCCCTATGTGCTGCTGAACCACAACGACAACCTGTCCGACACGTTCACCATCGCGCACGAGCTGGGGCACTCCATGCATTCTTTCTATTCCAACACGAATCAGCCTGCTCCGAAGAGCGACTACAGCCTGTTTGTCGCCGAGGTCGCATCGACTTGCAACGAAGCCACCATGATGCGATACCTGCTCCGGCAGTTCAAGGACGACAAGAAGACGCTCGCGTATCTGCTCAATCACTTCCTTGAGCAGTTCCGCACGACCGTGTATCGTCAGACGATGTTTGCTGAGTTCGAGCTGATTGCCCACACGATGGCAGAGCAGGGTCAGCCGCTGACGCGTGAAAGCCTGTCGAAGGCGTACTACGAGCTGAACCGGAAGTATTACGGCAACGTGTGCGTGGTGGATGACAACATCGCCAACGAGTGGATGCGCATCCCGCACTTCTACCGTGCCTACTACGTGTACGTATACGCGACCGGATTGTGCGCCGCAGTTTCCTTAAGCGACAAGATTCTTACAGAGGGCGCATCCGCCGTGAAGGACTACCGCAAGTTCCTCTCCGCAGGCTGCTCTGTGCCGCCGATTGAGGCGCTGAAGCTCGCCGGCATCGACATGAGCAGTCCGGAGCCTGTTCGCCGCGCGCTGTCCGTGTTCAAAGACACACTCGACCAGTTCAAGGCGGTCATCGAGTGACGGAGGTGTTTTTCCTTGATGCGCGGGTATGACAAGGATGCAGCGGTCAGGTTCATCACGCGCTGCATCCGCAAATCTGACCATCCGGCGCTTTCGGAGCAGATTGACACGCTCATTCCGCAGATGATTGACGCGGACATGGCGTACATGCATGCGGCTGGTGTGCTGGATGAGGACGGCTATGCCGGCGACGCATATTATGAGGATGACGAAGCGATCGAGTCCATCGTTGACGCGCTCGCGAAAAAAAATGGTTTCGATGCGGACATGGCGGTGAAACTCGCGGCACTCGCAGCGGATTACCTTGATGCACAGCAGCTGTTTCTTGATTCGCAGGGCATGGTGGAATACGACTGACCGCCACGCATCCCGCGGAACCTGTCGGCAGATGCACTCAGCTTAATTGCAAAATGGGTCAAGGGAGGAAAAGTCCCCTGACCCGTTTTCTATGCGACGATGCACGATTTCGTCTGGACAAAGGCGGGAAAACGGCGTACAATAGGCTTGGCGTCAAGGCGGATCAACTGCCTGAATGCCAATCAAAATGAAGGAGCATGACCATCATGATCAAGGCCGTATTGTTCGATCTGGACGGCACGCTAACCAATACACTCGAGGATATCTCAACTGCGATGAACCGCGCGCTGGCGCTGCACAATCTGCCGGGCTGGGAAACGCAGGAATATTGCTATCTTGTCGGCAACGGCGCGAGGATTCTGGCGCAGCGCGCTGTGCGGGAACATCAGGAGCTGGCGGATGCGGTGCTGGCAGACTATCAGGCGTATTATGAAAAGCATGCGCTGGATAAGACGCGTCCATATGAGGGCATTCCGGAGCTGCTGCATGCGCTGGCAGAGCGCAAATTGAAGCTTGTGGTGCTGTCGAATAAGCCGGATGCAGACACGAAGAACGTCATCCGTCATTTTTTTCCGGATGTCCCGTGGAGCTGCGTTCGCGGTCAGGTCGAGGGCGTCCCTGTAAAGCCGGATCAGGCGGGAGCACTGCTTGCAGCAGAGGAAATCGGTGTTGCGCCGGCGGACTTCCTTTATCTGGGCGACACGAAGGTCGATATGACGTGTGCACACAATGCCGGCATGAAACCGGTCGGCGTGCTGTGGGGGTTCCGCACGGCGCAGGAACTGCTGGATAACGGCGCGCAGACGCTGATTGCAAAGCCGATGGAGTTACTCGAGAAGTTCAACTTGTAACAATTTTGTAATAATCCTTTACAAGGCTGCATACATCTGATATAATGAGACCAACTTACTTCGGGAGGGGAAAAGCATGAGAAAAGGCATCGTGCGTGTGCTGACGCTGGTGCTGATGCTGTCGCTTGCTGTTTGCGGAAGCGCCAGCGCTATGAAGCTCCAAAAGAACGACAAGAATGACCATGTTACGCAGCTGCAGAAGGCACTTCAGCAGCTCGGCTATTATACCGGCACCATTGATGGCAAGTACGGAACCGGCACGGTTACTGCGGTCATGGCGTATCAGACTGATCAGGGACTGTCGGTTGACGGCGTGGCTGGCTCTTCAACCATCGCACTGCTGGAGACGCAGACGGGCATCGATATTGATGGCACGGCTTCGATATCTACATCGTCGGATGGTCTGTTCAAGGGCGACTATTCCAAGATGCAGTTCTCCTCCAGCGGCTCGCGTGTCAGGATTCTTCAGCAGGCGCTGATGGATTTGGGCTTCAAAGTGTCGAAGGTTGATGGCGTTTACGGACAGTCGACGTATGATGCGGTTGTTGCCTTCCAGACGGCAGTCGGACTGGAAGCTGACGGCAAGGCGGGCAAGAATACGCTTGTGAAGCTCGAAAGCTACTTTGACAGCTACGGCAATGTCATCAAGACCTTTGTGACGGCGAAACCTACGACCGATTTGAGCAACATCACCTATGGCGTGCCGACCAGAATCCTCCGCGAAGGAATGGGCGGTCAGGATGTGCTGTATACGCAGAACCGACTTGCTGCGCTGGGTTATTACAACGGCATTTCCGATGGTCAGTACGGCAGCGGGACAAAGAGTGCCGTCATCGCTTTTCAGCAGAAGAACGGACTGAATGCGGACGGCGTACTCGGCGCGAAGACGAATCAGAAGCTGTTTTCAGACGGTGCGCTTGCAGCGAAGGAAACGGCTGCACCCACGATCGATGCTGACCGCAAGCTGTCGCTCGGCATGACGGGCAGCGATGTCAAGTCCGTGCAGACGAAGCTGATTGCGCTGGGGTACCTGACGGGAACGGCGGACGGCACCTACGGCAAGAAGACGCAGGAAGCGGTTCGCAATTTCCAGAAGCGCAACGGACTGAACGTTGATGGCATCTGCGGTGAAAACACCGTGACCGTGCTCTTCGGCAGCAGTCCGATTGACGCAGGCAGTTCCATTACGCCTTCGCCTTCACCCGTTGCGGAAACGGCGCCTGTGCGCGTGATCCGTCCCGGTGCGTCCGGCGAGGATGTCCGCTCTGTGCAGAACCGCCTGAAGCTGTTTGGCTATTATTCCGGCAGTCTGGACGGCGTGTACGGTCCTGAAAGCGTGGCGGCTGTTCGGGCATTCCAGCAGCGCAATGGGCTCAATGTCGACGGCAAGGTTGGCACGATTACATCCGAATTGCTGTATTCCGACAATGCGATTGCCGCTGATGCCAGCGCGTCTGCAACGGCAACGCCCGCACCGAGCTACGGTGTTGTGCCGACGCGCACGCTCCGCAACGGCTCGACCGGCGATGATGTCAAGTCTGTCCAGACACGTCTGAAGGCGCTGGGCTATTATGTCGGCACGGTGGACGGAAACTATGGCAGCACGACGGTTGTGGCAGTGGCGTCGTTCCAGCTGCGCAATAATCTCGATGCAGACGGCGTGGCAGGTACACGCACGTTTGCGAAGCTCTATTCCGGCAGCGCTGTCGCGGCTGCAAACACGGCGACAGCAACGCCTGCCGTGACCGCTGCCCCGACGACAACGACACCGTCGAACCGCCCGACGCGCCAGCTTTCCACAGGATGCACGGGCACTGATGTCGCGACTGTGCAGCAGCGCCTGAAGGATTTGGGCTACCTGACGGATAAAGTCGATGGCAAGTACGGCGCGAATACGTCAGCCGCGATGCTTGCCTTTCAGCAGCGCAACAGCCTGACCGCGAATGGCATTGGCGACACTTCGACCTATGACGTGCTCTTCTCCGTCAACGCGATTACGGCGAATGGGCAGCAGACGGATACGTCAACTCCTGCCGTTTATTCGAATCTGAAGGTCGGTGCTTCAGGCGATAATGTGCTTCGCCTCCAGCAGGCGCTGAGCACGCTGAACTACACGGTCAACATCAACGGCACGTATGACGAAACAACGCGTGCGGCAGTGCTGGCGTTCCAGAAGCGCAATGGATTGAATGCGGACGGCATTGCAGGCACAAAGACGCAGACGAAGCTCTATAACGGAGACTGCGTGACAGGTGATACGGCGCTGCCGGACAACACGAGCTCTTCAAGCAGCGGCACGACGATATACCCTTCATCAGCAGGACCGGCGAAAAGCGAAATCAAGCTGTTGATGTGGTACACGGAAATCAAGCCGACCATCAAGTCGGGTCAGACGGTGCTCGTCTATGAACCGTCAAGCGGCACATCCTTCAAGCTGCGGTTCTATTCCCTTGGCAGACATGCTGATTCGGAGCCGCTCACGGCAGAGGATACGGCCATTATGAAGGCTGCGTGGGGCGGTTCGTTCTCCTGGGACGAGAAGCCGGTGTATGTGCTTCTGCCCAGCGGCACGTGGGCGCTTGCGTCGATGCATTCCATGCCTCATCTTTCCGGCAGCATCAAGGACAACGACTTTGACGGTCATCTCTGCGTCCATTTCCCGAGAACGCTGGAGGAGACGGCAGTCCTGGATCCCAAGAACGGCATCCGCCATCAGCAGGACATCCGCAAGGCGTGGAAGGCGCTGACAGGCGAGGAAATCACGTGGTAACCCGCAATTAAAAGAGGGCTGTCTCGAAAATGATTTTTCGAATCATACGAGACAGCCCTCTTTTTGGTGCTTAGATAATCGGGATTTTGACGGTGTCAGACAGCTTGCCGTCACTGATGGTGACCTCAAGCGTGCCGGAATCGCCCGCCTGAATGACAGTCAGCGCCTCACCGTAGTACGTGTCCGTTTCGGGTGTCAGGTAGCTGTCTGGATGGAAGGGACAGGCACTGCCGGCAGCAAGGAGCGTTCCGCCGGTGACGGAAATCTGCACCTTGCCGCGCTCCATGGGCTTGACCTGACCGGCCTTGTCGGTATAGCGGATGCGGATATATGCAAGGCCGCCGTGCGCAACCTTCTTTTCCTCCGGAACAGCGCGCAGGAACGTGACCTCACCGGCTGTGACAAGCTTGCAGCGACCAAGCTCGCGGTCAATCGCGTCATAAGAGACGGCCTCGAGCGTGCCGGATACATAGGGAATGGTGAACTTTGCCAAGCAGTCCTTCTTGAGCTCCTTTTCGCCGACCTTCTTGCCGTTGAGCAGCAGAACGACCTTTGCGGCGCGCGCGTAGACCTCGATGTGCGCCTTTTTGCCCTCGCAGCCGCGCCAGCTCCATGTCGGAATAGCATCTGTCATTTTCCAAGCGGAAGGGGAGTGGCTCTCGCCGGAGAACATGACAGGACGGACAGCAATATACGGACCGATTTCCTGCTCAAGCGCGACACGGGTGTAGAGAGCTTCGCCGAGCGGGCGACCGTTCAGGTCAATACGACCGGAACCGGCGGTTGACCAGCCGACACCGCCTGTCTGGGGTGCGTATTCCTTATATTCCCAGGAGCCGATGCCTGTTTCGCCGAGGTAGTCAATGCCTGCCCAGACGAAATCGCCGATGAGGCGCGGCTGCTTCTTCGCGAGCTCACGGAAACGATATGCGTCATTGCAGAACGTTTCACTGCCGAGAATCAGGCGGTTCGGGTACTTCTTGAGGTCGTGCTTATAGCGGTAAATGCCATAGTTGTAGCCGGCAATGTCCATGTTGGCGAAGGCATCGCGTGTCTTGACATCACAGCCGTGCAGCGTTGCGCCTCGCTTCATGAACTCGTCGCCCATCAAGCCTGCCAGGTCGTTGAAGAATTTGCTGCCGACAGCCTTCTTTTTCTTCGGAGCGGCGCCTGCTTCGCGTAGCTTTTCCGCCTTCTCGGCTTCTTGCTTCGCCTTCTTGTCGCTGTAAACGCCGAAGCCGATGGAGGACAGGAAGTTAAAGAAAATATTCACGCCGCAGGTGACCGGACGCGTGCTATCCAGCTCGTGCAGGAAGTCTGTTAGTTCACGCGTGAGGTGAATGCCCTTCTTCTGCGCGGTTTCGCTGACTTCGTTGCCGGTGGAATAGAGAATGACAGACGGATGATTGTAGTCCTTGTTGACCATGTCGGTCAAATCCTGATGCCACCACGCATCGAAGTAGGGGACATAGTCGTATTCGGTCTTGTGGATGTACCAGTGGTCGATGTATTCGTCCATCACGAGCAGACCGAGGCGGTCACAGGCATCAAGAAGCGCCTTCGAGCAGGGATTGTGAGCGCTGCGGAGTGCGTTGTAGCCGTTTGCCTTGAGCAGGCGGACACGGCGTTCCTCTGCTTCGGGGAAGCAGCGCGCACCGAGAATGCCCAAATCATGGTGGACGCATGCGCCCTGAATGATGACGCGTTCGCCATTGAGCATCAGCCCGTTTTTCCCCCACTTGATGGTTCGGATGCCGAAATTCTGCGTGTCCTCATCGTTGCCGAAGCGGACGCGACAGGTGTAGAGGTTCGGGTGCTCGACGTTCCAAAGCTTTGCATCAGGGATGGTTAATGTCAGCGTGACGCTGCCGTTTGACTCGGCGGCTTCGCTGCAGATGCGCTTTTCGCCGGAAAGAATGTCAACGGAAACAAGTCCTTCGCCGACCGTGTTGACAACGACCTCGATGACGGCAGGATCAAGCGACTTTGTGCGGATGCGGACGCCGTTGAGCTCGATGTGCTGTTGACGGTCAGCCGTCCAGAGTACGACAGGACGGTAGATGCCTGAGCCGGAGTACCAGCGGCTGTTGGGCTGATCGGAGTTTCGGGCGATGACACGCAGTTCGTTCTCCTCGCCGATGTGCAGATGGTCGCTCAGATCAGCGTAGAAATTTGTGTAGCCGTAGGGACGCTCACAGCGCTTTTCGCCGTTCAGGTAAACCTCAGCCAGATGATAGACGCCCTCAAATTCCAGCAAAACCGTCTTGTTTGCGAAGGCTTTGTCGGGCGTAAAGCGGCGGATATACTCGTAATCGCGCCCCTCATACCAGCCGGTGTTGATGCCGCCGGGCGAGAGCTCATTGCGCGGCTCGGCCTGCATGGCATCATGTGGAATCGATACGGGCACAAACGGCTCATCGCTGTCCAAATGGCGGAAGAGCCAGCCGGTATTCCATGCGGTAGACTTCATGGTGCATCATCCTTTCATTTTCATAGTCGGATAGTGCATGAAAACCCCACCCGGAGCATAAAAGCCGCGGATGGGGCGGAATACTGGCATGCGCCGTACTCCCATGCGGGCATTACTCATCATGAGAGAATGCCTTGACTGTTACAGAGATAAAGGAAACAAGGTACAGCGCGACGGTCTCCTGCAATTTGCGGATGGCGAATTCTTTCAGCCATTCAGAGGCTTCCTTCGCTGTCTTGAACTGGGAAACATGCGACCACGCATCGCCGGTTTCGTCCGTTTCCGTGACGGTCATCTGGCTGAAGGGGGTGAAGAATGTATCGACGGAGGTACGGTGGCTGTACAGGATCAGCGGAAGAAAACACTGCTTGCGGTCGCGAGAAAGAGACTTTATCCGCACAGAAAGAAAACCATCCATTTTCATGCACCGCATGCTCTGTGAACGACCGCTACGTGCGGTGAACTCCCCTTCAAACCACCTCACTTTATTTTAGTTTATCATAGAATAACAGAATATGAATAAATGGTTGCACGAATTTTCATATGTGTAAAATTGAAAAAACGATTATTTTGCTGATTGGTTGAATTTCACTTATGCTAAAGGTGTTCATATTAAGTTATTTAGAGCTAAAATAGTATTAGAATTAAAATCCTAATGATTTTTCTGCAAAAAACCGCGGAGCCTTTGAGAACGAACCTGTTTTCATCAGCAACCGAAGGCAGGCTTGATTGTCGACAAAAGGAACAGCTTGACCGCTTGTTCGGAAGAAACGGCATAACTGATGGGACAAACGTGCTCAAATTGGAGATATACGGCAAATTGCGCCAAAAAAAAGACAAGTTACGAAACACCTTCTTGAATTTGTGACTTCTGCTGGTATAATAACAATATATGCGCGGTTCTATATTGCGCAGTACGTAAGGGTGGAATTAATATGAAACATGCGGACTTGGTTTCCAAACTCACGCTGGAAGAAAAGTGCGCTCTTCTTTCCGGCAAGGATGTTTGGCACACGCGGGATATTCCGAGATTGAATATTCCCTCCATCACGCTTTCCGATGGTCCGAGCGGTCTTCGCAAGCAGGCTGGCGAGGGCGACCACCTGGGACTGAATGCCTCGACAAAGGCGACGTGCATTCCGTCCGCAGCAACGCTGGCATGCAGCTGGGACGAAACGGTTGCAGAGAGCATGGGCTGCGTGGTCGGCGCGGACGCGGCAGAGCAGAAGGTCGATGTCCTGCTGGCGCCGGGCATGAACACGAAGCGCTCCAGCCTGTGCGGTCGCAGCTTCGAGTACTACTCAGAGGATCCGTACCTGTCCGGCAAGATGGCGGCAGGCTTCATCCGCGGTGCACAATCCAACGGCATTTCCGCCTGCGGCAAGCATTTCGCGGCGAATTCCCAGGAACTGCTGCGCATGCATTCCGACAGCGTCATGGATGAACGGACGCTGCGCGAGATGTATCTGACGAACTTTGAAATTGCTGTCCGCGAGGGTAAGCCGGGCTTTATCATGACATCGTATAACCGTGTCAACGGGGTCTATGCGAATGAAAGCCGCCATTTGCTGGGCGATATTCTGCGCGGCGAATGGGGCTTTGACGGTGCGGTCGTGACCGACTGGGGCGGCAGCAACAGCTATATTGAGGGCGTCCGCGAGGGCATGAACCTCGAAATGCCGGCAGCAGGCGACGACAGCCCGTGCCAGCTCATCAAGGCAATCAAAAACGGTGAAATCGACGAGAAGATTGTTGATGAGCGCGTGGACAAGCTGCTGGAATTCATTCTGGACAAGCGCGAAAGGACAAACAAGAAGCCGCATGACCTTGACCGGCAGCATGAGGAAGCGCAGGCTGCGGCGGAAAAGTGCCTTGTGCTGCTGAAGAATGACAACTATGCGCTGCCGCTTGACAAGCAGGCGAAGGTTGCCTTCATTGGCGACTTCGTTGCGAATCCGCGCTATCAGGGCGCAGGCAGCAGCATGGTCAATGCCGCAAAGGTCGATGATACGTCGTCTGCGTTGGATGCCTTCTTTCCGGCACGTGTCGGCGCTTCGCAGGGATTCGAACGACTCGACAGGCAGAATCCGGTGCTGGCAGCGGAGGCCGTTGAGCTCGCACAGAAAGCGGACTGCGTTGTTGCCTATCTGGGTTTGCCGGAGTGCTTTGAGACAGAAGGGCTTGACCGCTCGCATATGCGTCTGCCGGACAACCAGCTTGCGCTCCTGAAGGAGCTTCGCACGACCGGCAAGAAGATTGTGGTTGTGCTATCGTGCGGCAGCGCGGTGGAAACCAGCTGGGTGCAGGATTGCGATGCGGTGCTGTACGCGGGTCTTGGCGGAGAGGCGGTCGCCCATGCGGTGCTGCGTGCGCTTGTCGGCGAGGTCAACCCCGGCGGCAAGCTGGCGGAAACGTGGTATCGGCATTATGCGGATGCGCCTGTCAGCCACTATTATCCGGGCAATGAGGCTACGAGCGAGTACCGCGAGGGTCTCTATGTCGGCTATCGCTACACCGAAACGGCGGACGTTACGCCGGGCTTCGCGTTCGGTCACGGTCTGAGCTACACGGCCTTCAAGTATGACAATATCGCTTGCGACGGCAAATCCGTTTCCTTCGATATCACCAACATCGGCAACTGTGCCGGCGACGAGGTCGCTCAGCTGTATGTTCATAAGCCGGATGCGGTGATTTTCCGTCCGGCGAAGGAATTGAAGGGCTTCAAGCGCGTCCACCTTGAAAGGGGCGAGACGAAGCATGTTTCGATCCCCTTTGAATCGTATACCTTCCGCTATTTCAATGTGCAGACGAAACGCTTCGAGGTTGAAGGCGGTCAGTATGAACTCCTGATTGGTTCTTCCTGCCGCGATATTCGCCTGAAGACGATGCATGAGGAGAAAGGCACGGACGCGCCTGACCCGTATCGTCAGCTGGCTGTCGAGAGCTACCGCACGGCACATGTGACGGATGTATCGGATGCGGAATTTACGGCGCTGCTGGGCCGTGCGATTCCGCCGCATAACTGGGACAGAAAGAAGCTGCTGACGCTCAACGACTCTGTATCGCAGCTCTGCTACGCGAAGAATGTGTTGGCGCGGCTTGCCTACCGCATCCTGACGAATATGAAGGACAAGGCAATCGCGCAGGGCAAGCCGGATCTGAACCTGCTGTTTATTTACTACATTCCGTTCCGCGGCATGGCGAAGATGATGAACGGCATGGTGTCCATGGCAATGGCGGAGGATATCCTGTTCATCGTCAATGGTCACTTCTTCCGCGGCTGCGGACGGCTCATCCACCATTTCTGTCATCGTCCCAAGCTGGATTTGAATCCGGATGCAACAAAGTAACGCTAAGGGAATCTAAATAGGAAAGGAAGCACATTTCCCATGAAACAGTCTTTCTGGCAGTCTCCCATGACAAGCACCAGCATTCCGAAGGACAAGGTCACGACGGCAGAGACCCTGCTGGGCTATCTGATTGGTCCGTTCGGCGCGATGCTCTCCTCCGGCATCTTCACATCCTTCCTCCAGAAGTATCTGGGCGAGGCGCTCGGCCTGAGCAGCACGTATCTGTCCGTCCTGCAGCTTGTTTCGACATTCCTGATTGTTGCGGCGAACATTGTTGTCGGTCAGCTGATTGAGCGTACTCGCACCATGGCCGGTAAAGCTCGTCCGTGGCTGCTGCTCTCCGCACTGACGATGTCCGTGGCGAGCGTACTGATGTTCATTGTGCCCTTTGAAGGCACGGCACGCTATGTCTGGATTGCCATTGCCTACAACCTCTATTATGCTGTTGCATATCCGATTTACAACACGGCGAACGCAACGCTGGTTCCTGTTTCCACCCGCGACAGCGAAAAGCGCGGCGTGCTGGCTTCGATGAACAACTTCGCAAGCCTCGGTGTGATGGGCGCCGGCTCGATGGTGTTCCCGATTCTTGTGCAGCTCTTCCTTTCTTCCACTGATGAAGCAGGCAATGTCACCTACACCGGCTTCGGCACGCAGTGGTTTATCGTCATGCTGGCGGTTGCCATCTTCACGGCGCTGACGATTTACCTGCAGTTCAAGTTTACCCGCGAGCGTGTAACCGAAGAAGGTAACTCCGAGAATGCTGCCGAAAAGAAGCAGTCGGTCTCCATGGGTGAACAGCTCAAGGCTGTTACATCTGAAAAGTGGTGGTGGATCATCATTATCTTCTACCTCTTCTTCCAGTGGTCCGGCGCCGTCAAGAATAGCTCCATGACTTACTTCTGCGCGGAGGTGCTCGGTGGTGACGGTTATCAGACGGTTCTGAGTGTTCTGGGTGCAATCCCGATGGCAGTGGCTGCCGCGTTTGTGGTGCCGCTGGCGAATAAGTTCTCCAAGCAGAGGCTGACGCTTGCCGGGCTGGTTCTTGGCGTGATCGGCGGCGTGATTGCGGGTCTTGGCGGCGATAACCTCGTGCTGGTCAGCATTGGCATCGCGCTCAAGTGTCTTGGCTCCGCCCCGGCATGCTACCTGATTCTTGCCATGCTGGCAGACGTCATTGACCACGTCGAATATAAACATGGCATCCGCACTGATGGTCTGACGATGAGCATCTACTCCTCCCTGATGGTTGCCGCGACTCCCATCGGCGGCGCGATCATTCAGGCGCTTAATGGTGCACTCGATGCCAAGACGGCTGCGTCCGTTAACTATATCTGGATTGAAACGGTTGCCTATGCGATTTGCGCGGTGCTGCTGATCTTCTTCACGGTCGAGCGCAATCTCAAGGCTGAACAGCAGGAAATTGCCAATCGTGTGTCGAAATAAGACGTAAGATTGGTGAAAAGGGGCAGCGTCAGCGGCAGGATGATGCGTCACACCGATGCAGAATCATGTTTGAAGGGCGCTGCCTTTCTTTCATGCTATTAGAAAGGAAAGAATCGTTATGAAACTATTGTCGGTTGCCATACCGTCCTATAATTCTCAGGATTATATGCGTCATGCGATCGAAACGCTGCTGTCCGGCGGCGAAGAAATGGAAATTCTTGTTGTTAATGACGGTTCGAAGGACGATACGGCGAAAATTGCCGATGAATATCAGGCAAAGTACCCGACCATTGTCAAGGCAGTGCATAAGGAGAACGGCGGTCACGGCGATGCAGTCATGTTCGGACTGCGCAACGCGACCGGTCGTTACTTCAAGGTTGTTGATTCGGATGACTGGGTCGATGAGGACAGCCTGAAGCATGTCCTCAATCAGCTGCGGACGTTTGTGGCAGAGAAAAGCGACGTCGACATGCTGATTTGCAACTATGTCTATGACAAGGTTGGCGTGAAGCACAAGCACGTGATGCAGTACCGCCATGCCGTGCCGGTTGGACGTGAATTCGGCTGGGATGAAACGCGCTTCAGGATTGGCGAGTATCTGCTGATGCACTCCGTTATTTACCGGACGGAGCTGCTGCATGAATGCGGACTGAATCTGCCGAAGCACACGTTCTATGTCGATGAGCTGTACGTCTATCAGCCGCTGCCGTATGTCAAGAAGATGTATTATCTTGATGAGGACTTCTATCATTACTTTATCGGGCGCGACGACCAGTCCGTGCATGAGGATGTCATGATCCGCCGGATTGATCAGGCACTGCGCGTCAATCGTATGCTGGTGTCTGAGGTGGACGTGAGCAAGGTGGAAAACGCCCGCAAGCAGAAGTATATGCTGCGCTATCTGGAGATTATCACGACGGTTTCTTCGATTCTTCTGCTTAAGAGCGGCACGGAAGAGAACAGGCAGAAAAAGGCGGAGCTGTGGCAGTTCATCGAGAAAGAGGATCCGTTTGTATACGGCAAACTCCGTCATGGCTTCATGGGCACTATTCTGCATCTGCCGGGCAAATTCGGGCGGCACGTTGCGCTGCTGGGCTATAAGATTACGCAGAAAATCTACGGCTTCAATTAAACAGGAGGATGCAGCAATGCAGTATGATTATCTGATTGTCGGCGCAGGGCTGTTCGGTGCGGCGTTTGCGCAGATGGCGAAGGAACGCGGCAAAAAGGTGCTCGTGATCGACCGCCGGAGTCACATTGGCGGCAATATCTATACAGAGGATGTCGGCGGCATCGCGGTGCATCGCTACGGCGCGCATATTTTCCACACGGATGACGAGGAGGTCTGGCAGTATGCCAACCGCTTTGCAACGTTCAACCGCTTTACAAATGCGCCGCTTGCAAAGTACAGGAACAAGCTATACCACATGCCGTTCAACATGAATACGTTCTATGCGATGTGGGGCGTGACGAAGCCGGAAGAAGCGCGGGAAATTATCGAGAAGCAGCGCAGAGAAATTACCGGGGAACCGAAGAACCTCGAGGAACAGGCAATTTCACTTGTCGGGCGCGATATTTACGAGGCGCTTGTGCGCGGTTACAGCGAGAAACAGTGGGGACGCAAGTGCAGCGAACTTCCTGCGTTCATTATCCGCCGACTGCCGGTTCGCCTGACGTATGACAACAACTACTTCAATGACCGCTATCAGGGGATTCCGGATAAGGGTTACACAGCGATGGTCGAGAAGATGCTTGAGGGTATCGAGGTGCGCCTGAATGCTGATTTTTTGACGGATCGCGCGACATGGACACGGCTTGCGGACAAGATTGTCTACACCGGTCCCATTGACCAGTATTTCGATGAGTGCTACGGTGCGCTTTCGTATCGTTCGCTTCGATTCGACACGAAGGATTTGCCCGTGCAGGATTATCAGGGTAATGCGGTCATTAACGACACGAATGCCGAAGTGCCGTATACGCGAGTCATCGAGCACAAGCACTTTGCTTACGGTCAGGCGGATGTGCTTGCATTGCCGCACACGGTCGTGACATACGAATATCCGGCGGCATGGAAGCACGGCGATGAACCGTATTATCCGGTCAATGATGCGGAGAACGGCGCACTGTATGCAAAATATCAGCAGAAGGCGGCAGGGGAGCCGAACGTGATTTTCGGCGGACGCCTCGGGCTGTACAAGTACATGGATATGGATGACACGCTTCGTGCGGCGATTGACTGCGTACGCAAGGAACTGCAATAAGAAGCAAAAGGTGGTGGAAAACAGGTGCGCTTGGCAATTGTAGAAGATGAGGCATCCGTGCAGGAACAGCTCAAGAACTATGTGCTGGAGTACTATCAGGGACGCACGAATGAGGTGAAAATCAGCCTGTTTTCCGACGGCGTTGAGATTCTGGAGAATTATTCGGCGTCTTATGACGTGATTTTCCTCGATATCCAGATGAAGCACCTTGACGGCATGGAAACGGCGCAGCGAATCCGCGAACGGGATGAGGATGTGTACCTTGTTTTCATTACGAATATGGTCAATTACGCGATTCGCGGTTACTCGGTCAATGCGCTGGACTTTGTGCTGAAGCCGGTCAATTACCTGATGCTGCGTCAACTGCTGATTCGCGTGGAGCATCTGATGGCACAGAAGCCGAAACGCTATATCACCCTGCCGACCGAAACGGGACTTGCACGCATCGATGTCAGTCAAATTGAATACGTTGAGACGGAAGGGCACGCCGTCTGTATCTACACGGAGCAGGAAACGTTCCAACTGTGGAAGAGCATGAAGAGCGTGGAGGAAATGCTCGCGGATTACGGCTTCTTCCGGTGCAACAGCTGTTATCTGGTGAATCTGCGTCATGTGGAGCGCATCGAAAACGGCGTGGCCATCGTCCATGGCAAGCCGCTTGCCATTTCCAGACCGCGCCGTAAGGCTTTCATGGAGGCGCTGACAAAGTATCTGGGAGGCGGCAAGGCATAATGGAATTCCTGGAGGTTGGTTTTTTCCCTCGCGCACATACGGCGATTGCGGAGTGGCTGGCATGCCTGCTGTACATTTATCCGCAGAGAAAAAGATTTGGCGCGAAAAGCTGGCAGCAAATCGGCATATACATCCTGTCCTTCGGTATTCTGCTGAGCTTCAATGAGCTGAATCAGCAGACGACCGGCCTCTGGTGGGTGGGCGCAATGGCACTGTGCCTGTCAGGCATGCTGGGAATGATTGTCGCATCCTGCAAAGTGCCGTTCACGCTGGCAGGATACATGTGGGCGCATGCGTTCATCACGGCGGAGTTTGCCGCATCGCTGGAATGGCAAATCAACTACTATTTGCTGAAGGATGATGTCATCGGGCTGACGGGCACGTGGGTGGTTATGATTGCTGTGTATGCGGTTGTATTCTGCGTGCTCTGGATCGTCAACAGGAAGCATCGCATCATGCGCGGCGGCATGCGGATTAACAGCCAGGAGCTGATAAGCGGCACGGCGATTGCCTTGTCTGCTTTCTGCCTGAGCAACTTCAACTTCGCGTTCCAGGACAATATCTTTTCCGAGTCGCTTGGCACGGGCATCCTGTATTCACGTACGCTGATTGATTTCGGAGGCATGGTCATGCTCTTTGCGCATGATATCGCGCGCACGGAGCTGCATCTCAGCCATGAACTGGAGGCAATGGAGAGCCTGTTCAACCGGCAATATGAGCAATATCGTCAATTTGACGCGAATAACAGGGCGATTCATCAGGTGTACCATGACCTGAAGCACCAAATCGAATTCATCCGCAACGAAAAGAGCGACAAGAAACGAGAATCTTACCTGCGCGAGATGGAAAAGGTCGTCACGATGTACGAGGCGGAGGTCAAAACGGGCAACTCGATTCTGGATACGTTCCTGACGAGCAAGAGCCTGCGCTGCGCAGAAGAGAACATCGTTATGACATGCTTTGCGGATGCGCATGACCTTGGCTTTATGGACATGATGGATATCTGTTCGCTGTTCGGCAATGCGATTGACAATGCCATTGAGTGTGTAGAGCAGATTGAGGACACGAGCATGCGCTTGATTAAGCTGACAGTGCGCACGCAGAACCGCTTTCTGCTCATCCGCGTGGAGAACTGCACGAACAAGGCAGTTGACCTGCGCGACGGGATTCCGGCGACAACGAAGAAAAATAAGGAAAGCCACGGCTATGGCATCAAAAGTATCCGAAAGGCGGCGGAAAAATACGGCGGCTGCCTGACGCTTGAACAGCAGGATGGATGGTTCATCATGACCGTGCTGATTCCCTTGCCGGAGGGATACGATGCTGAAAAGGCGGAGTGATCCATCAAAAATAGCGGCTGTACTCCTGTAGATTGCAGGAATACAGCCGCTTTTTCCTATTAAGTTAGTCGATCGAAAGCTTTTCGTATTCGCGCGAGCCGAAGCCGAGCGCTTCTGCGCACTCGATGGTGTAAACGCCATGGCGGCTTTCGACACGCTCGAGGAAATGCTTCTGTCCGGGGTCGTCAGTCGCAGCGTACACCATGTCAAGGCATGCCTGGTCAACTGCAATCGGGTCAAGCGACGCCATCATGCCAATGTCCGCCATGCAGGGATCCTCTGCAACAGCGCAGCAGTCGCAGTCAACAGAGAGATTTTTCATGACATTGATGTATACCGACCTGCCGCTGAAGCGTTTCGCGACCGATGATGCCGCATCTGCCATGGAAGCGAGAAAACTGTCATGATCCGCACCGAAATTGACGGCAGGGTCGCCGGCACCATGAATGTACAGCTTGCCGTAGGAGGACGCAATACCGATGGAGAGCTGCTTGAGCGCACCGCCGAAGCCGCCCATCGGGTGACCCTTGAAGTGGCTTAGGACAAGCAGAGAGTCATAGCGCGTGAGGTGGCTGCCGACATAGTTCTTCTGAATGACGCGGCCGTTCGGAATGAGGAGCTGCAAATCGGGCGCCTCCGAATCCATGATGTCGACCGTGAAGGCATCTGCCCAACCGTGGTCTCGCATCGTTTGCCAGTGGACATCGGTGGTGTTGCGCGAGCCCTCGTAGGCGGTATTGCATTCGACGACCGTTCCGTGCACCCGCTCGATCATCGGGCGCCAGAAATCAGGACCGATAAAGTTCTGATTGCCCTTTTCGCCGGAATGGAGCTTGACGGCGATGCTGTCTGTCAGCGGCAGCCCACATGCATCGTAGAGCTTCAGCACGTTTTCAGGCGTGATGCTGCGCGTGAAATAGACCCTTGATTTCATGATGGATGTCCTCCTTGCTGATTTGTCTGCTTATTGAGCGCATCGGTCACATAGCCGGTCAAAATATCGACAATGCGCGCGTTTTTGCCGCCGCCGGCAATGATGACATCTGCGAAGGCTACATAATTGGCAATGTATGCATTGAACATGGGTCGGACGGTGGAAAGATACTGGTTCGAGATGCTGCCGATGGAGCGCTGCCGCTCGACAATGTCGCGGTTGATCCGCCGAAGCAGGCAGATGTCAGCGTCTACCTTGATGTAGAGCTTGAGGAACATTAAATCCATCAGGCGCGGGTCGTAAAAGCAGTGAATTCCTTCCAGAATGATGACATCGCGCGGATAGAGCAGCTCATCCGCATCGGCACGGCGGTGCAGCGCGTAGTCATACGCCTTGCGCGTGATGGGATGACCGGAAAGCAGCTGTTTCATGTCCGAAAGAAGCAGGTCATGGTCGAAGATGCCCGGCTCGTCATAATTGAGCTGTGCGCGGTCATCAAACGGGAGATCAGGGTGGTCGCGGTAATAACAGTCCTGCTGGATGACGAGGCAGTGGTCGCCAAGCTTATCGGAGAGTGCCTGTGCCAGCGTGGATTTGCCGCTGCCGCTCGCGCCGCAGATGCCGATGAGAATCATGCGCGTCCCTCCGTTTCAGGCTTATTGCGGCAGCGAAATGCTGTAAACCTCCGTGCCGCTGGTGACGATTGCGTAGTTGTTGTCCGTGATGCCGATCAGCGAGGAAATGGCGCGCCCGTCAGGCAGGGATACGGCATACGCGACAAAACGCTGGCTGTTCAGCGGTGCCGTAAAGAGGTAGGAGGATGAGAAAGCATACAGGCGCGTGCTGTCAATCGCTGCTCCGACGCAGGAGGTCGGCAGGGTGATATGATTGTCCATCGAGGATGTCAGAACACGCAATTCAGTGACGGCAATCTGACTGCTCGTCTGGTTTGTCGGTGCGAAAAGCATCTGCGGCATGCCGCGCGAGGATAGGCTGTGGTTCATCAGCCGCCAGCCATAAATCAGCTCAGTGCCGGAAGCGTCCTGAACGCCGCGGTAGTCGTAGGTGGTCAGCTGCTGCGTGTCGAACACGTACAGACTGCCATTTGCGTAGAATACCTTGTAAACGAGGTGATCGCCAAGATTGACATTGCCGGTGTTCATCTTGTTGACCTGGAAGGTGTGCAGGTAGGTCGCCAGCGTCGGGTTGTAAACGTCCATGCTCAGCGTCCAGCAATACTCTTCGCCTGTGCCGAAGAAGCCGCAGTCAAGCAGCATCATTCCGTCAAACACGGAATCTTCGCTGTCGAGCAGTTGGCCGTTCAGGTCAACCATCCTGACCTCAGGGTCGGTCGTGTCACCGATCACGATGATGGCATTCTTCGAGCCGATGCGCGCAAACTGAATTTCGCTCGTCATGGGCTCATTATAGGTGGGCTTGCCGTTCGAGTTGACGATGAACAGCTGTGTGCCGGACCAGGCGATCAAATGATCATCCGACACGCTGAAGGAAGCATCCGAACCGACGGCGTATGACCAGATGACGCTGCCGGTGGAGCTGATGTAGTGGATGGATTCGCCGTCATAATACAGTACGCCGTCGCGGAATACGGTAACATCCTGATGGGAGAAGCAGGGGAGCGTATAGACGCTGATGGAGTGGCTGCGCGTGAAATAACGCACAAGGTTGATGGTCAGAACGATTACAACGACGACGAGCAGCACGATGCTGCAGTTGCGAAGCATTCTGAAACGCTGCCGCCGCTTTTGATCGGGATCCGGAATCGGGGTGGAAGGATTTCTGCCTTGCATGAAATGCGCTCCTGTCGTTTGTTGTCGCCGGCGGCAATGATGTACATCGCGCTCACGGCGCTTCAATGCTGCTTATACAAAGAAAACCAACCTTATTATAGCAGGGATTGCAGAACGATGCAACCGGATTGGATGAAATTGATGAAGCACATGAGAAAACAATGCCCGTAAAAAACATTTCCGTTATCAAAAAGATGAAAAAATGTCTGAAACGCTTGACAATCTCTGCCGAAATGTTTACAATATACCTTGTCTGACAAGTCTGGTTAGGCTTGATGCGGGACATGCAGGCGTAGTTTAGTGGTAAAACTCCAGCTTCCCAAGCTGGTCTTGTGGGTTCGATTCCCATCGCCTGCTCCAATACCGCATCTGCCGCCGGAAAGCAGCGAAGCTACCTTCGCAGTTTTACGCGAATATAAGGAGGAAATCCCAATGGCTAAGGAACGTTACGAGCGCAAAAAGCCCCACGTAAACATTGGCACCA
>CAVIHU010000019.1:0-34075 GCA_963642705.1 Bacteroidaceae bacterium | reverse complement strand
ACCACTGGTGCAACTGTTGTCGTGCCAACGGCATAGCAGGGAAGCGAAGTGCGGATGGGATAAACGCTGAAGGCATCTAAGCGTGAAGCCCACCTCAAGAATAAGACTCCACAATAGACCCCTGGAGGACTACCAGGTAGATAGGTCATCGGTGGAAGCGCCGTAAGGCGTGCAGCTTGATGATACTAATCGGTCGAAAGCTTCATTTAAGCGCTTGAAAAGCTGAAAATGAGGAAGACCAAGCGAGCGAAAGCAAGCAAAGGTCAGCGAAAGCAAATCTGAAACAGAAAACTGAGAATCAATTGGAACGGTCTGAAGGTCAAGGCGGTAAGCCAGCGACCAAAATCATTCGATGTGCAGTTGTCAGGGTGCAGGAGTGACGATGTCTGCAGGAGTGACGACGTCACCTTTCATCCCAATTCAATAGCTACCATTTCCGGTGGCAATGACGGAGAGGTTCCACCTGTTCCCATACCGAACACAGCAGTTAAGCTCTCCAGTGCTGAAAGTACTTGGCTGGAAACGGCCCGGGAGGATAAGTCGCTGCCGGATTCCCTTTACCCCCTCGGCTATAGTGTCGAGGGGGATTTTCTTTCATCACGAAAAACAGTACAAAAACAATTTCCCCACTTGACAAGAGAACAAACTGCGAGTATGATAATGCCATAAACCGGTGACGGAGAGAAGTAACTGCTCTCAGTTCGATCCAGGGAGCCGCTGATAGTGGAACGGCGGCACGAACGGCTGCAGCGAATGGACTCCGGAGGGTTTGCCCCAATGCACACAGGTGTTGTAGGGCAAAACGGGTTATCCGCACCCGTTATCAGGGCGGCGCATATCAAGGGTATGCGAAAGAGTGCGTTTCCTTTGCAAGGAGGAAGCGAAGCTGAGTGGCACCGCGGGAATACCGCCTCAGTCGGAAACGACTGGGGTGTTTTTTTATTCCAGGCAACTTAAATTGAAAGGGTGGGTCTTGTTATGATGAAGAAAATGGCGGCACTTGTGATGGCAATTCTGGTTCTCCTGAGCGCAACGGCGATGGCGGATGAGCAAATCCGCATCGGTATCCTGCAATTCGCGGAGCACGGCTCCCTGGACAATTGCCGCACCGGCTTTATCGAAGGTCTTGCGGCGGAAGGCTATGTCGAAGGAGAAAATGTGGTCTTTGATGTGCAGAATGCGCAGGCGGACACGTCCATCGCGGCGCAGATTGCCGATATCATGGCCGGCAAGTACGACATGATTTGCGCGATTGCGACACCTGCTGCGATGGCGGCGTTCAATGCGGCGGAGGATGCCGGCATTCCGGTGATTTACACCGCTGTCAGCGACCCGGTCAGCGCGAATCTGGCGAACGAGGACGGCACGAACCCTGGCAACATTACCGGCACGAGCGATGCGCTGCCCGTCGAGGCGCAGCTGAAGCTCATCCGCGCGATGATGCCCGAAGCAACCAAAATCGGCATCCTGCACACCACGAGCGAAACGAACAGCGATGCGACGCTTGCGCTGTACAAGGAGCTGGCGCCGCAGTACGGCTTTGAAATCATCGATAAGGGCATTTCGACCGGCGCTGACCTCCCGATGGCGCTCGATGCGCTGCTGCCGCAGGTTGACTGCACGACGAACCTGACCGATAACACGGTTGTCAGCTATCTGGCGGTGGTGCTGGAAAAGTCTCAGGAGTACGGCAAGCCCGTGTTCGGCAGCGAAATCGAGCAGGTTGAACTGGGCTGTGTCGCGTCTGAAGGTCTTGAATACACTGAGCTCGGCCGTCAGACCGGCAAGATGGCGGCGCGCGTGTTGAACGGCGAAAGCGCGGCTGACATCCCCTACGAAACCATCAGCAACTCCTACCTGTACATCAATCCGGAAGCGATGGCGGCTTACGGTCTGACGCTTCCCGATGAGCTGGCCGATCGCGCGATCGATGTCACCGCGGCAGAATAATCAAACAAAAACGCCTTCCGGATGGTTGCAAAATCGTTCGGAAGGCTAAACATGGATTTGGAAGAGGTGCACGTTATGACCCTGAGCTCGTTCATTGGCATTCTGGAACAGGGGCTGATTTATGGCATTATGGCGCTGGGGCTCCTGATCACGTATCGTATTCTTGATTTTCCGGATCTGACGGTGGACAGCTCGTTTCCGCTGGGCGCGGCGGTCTCCGCTACGCTGACGCTTCAGGGCGTTTCGCCGTGGCTGACGCTGCTCGCCGGCATGGCGGCAGGCGCGGTCGCAGGGCTTGTGACCGGCATTATCCACGTCAAGTGTCATGTCCGTGACCTGCTCAGCGGAATTATCACAATGACCGGCTTGTATTCTATCAACCTGCACATTGCGGGCAAGGCGAACGTTGCGCTGTTTTCGGGCGACACGCTGTTCAAAAATGCCTTTACGAAATCGCTGCCGGGCTGGCTTTCGCCGTATTCGACGGTGCTGATGATTCTCGTGATTGCGGTGCTTGCAAAGACGCTTCTCGATGTCTTTCTGCGGACGAAGTGCGGCTATCTCCTGTGCGCTGCGGGCGATAACCCGTCTGTTGTGACGACGCTGAGCTGCGACCAGGGCAAAATCAAGATTCTCGGTCTCGTGATTGCCAATGCTCTCGTGGCGCTCGGCGGCGCAGTCATGTGCCAGCAGCAGCGCTTCTTCGACATCTCGATGGGCACGGGCACCATGGTGGCAGGACTCGCATCCGTCATTATCGGCACGAACCTGTTCCGCCGCGTGACCTTCATGCGTTCCACCACGATGGTGCTCATCGGCTCCATCCTCTACAAGGCGTGCGTGTCGATCGCGATTTCGCTCGGCATGGATGCGCAGGATATGAAGCTGATCACCGCCGTTCTGTTTCTGGCGATTCTGGTGCTGTCGAATATTCGGAAAAAGAAGGTGCGCATCCATGCTTGAGATGAAAAAAATCACGAAAATCTATAATCCGGGCACGGTGCAGGAAACATGCCTGTTCAGCGACTTTTCATTGCAGATTGAGCAGGGGAGCTTCGTCAGCGTCGTCGGCAGCAACGGCTCGGGAAAAACGAGCATGCTGAACCTCCTCTGCGGCTCGATTCCGGTCGATGCCGGTCAGATTTTCATGGACGGGCAGGACATCACGCGCATGAAGGAATACCGCCGCTACCGCCGGATGGGGCGCGTATACCAGAATCCGGCGATGGGCACGTGCGGTACCATGACCATCCTGCAGAACATGTCCATGGCGGACAACAAGGGCAAGCCGTTCGGGCTGACGCCCGGCACGAACCGCAAGCGCATCAATGCCTACCGCGATATGCTTGCGCCGCTCGGACTTGGGCTGGAGGACAAGATGAACTCGCTCGTCGGCTCGCTTTCCGGCGGACAGCGGCAGGTGCTCGCGCTCCTCATGGCGACCATGACGCCGATTGATTTTCTGATTCTTGATGAACACACCGCCGCGCTTGACCCGAAAACGGCTGAGGTTGTCATGATGCTGACGGACAGGATTGTTCGCGAAAAGCACCTGACGACGCTGATGGTCACGCACAATCTGCGCTACGCGGTGGAGTACGGTGATCGCCTGCTGATGATGCATCAGGGGCATATCATCATCGATAAAGCCGGGGAAGAAAAAAAGCAGGTCTGCGTGGAGGACCTGCTGGAAACGTTCACCGCTATCAGCGTGGAACTGGGCAACTAAATCATACGGCGAAGGCTCCCTCTGCTGCGGACCAATGCATATAGCGAAGCAGTCCGGAGGACGAAGTCCTTACGGAATCAAGGCGCGCCGTTTTCATACGGGTTCCGCCATGTTATTGAAGGCGGCACTGAGCAATGTGCAAATCAATCGTGACGCATTTGCGCGGCAGGCTTGCCAGATGCTCCTTTTCTGCATCGGATAAATCCTGATTCAGCGGCGTCATATACACAAAATCGCGCCAGAGCGACGGTGTTACGGTCACGGCTTCATGCACGCGGCACGTTTTCAGCACCGCCGCTTTTTCATGCAGGTACGCATCGACCTGCCCCTCGGTGTAGGCAGGCAAACCGCGTGCATGCCGGATTTCGCGGAGATAATCCTCGCCCGGATAGACCTTGATAAATGCACCGTTCGGCTTGAGCACGCGCTGAAATTCCTGATAGTTGGCAGGGGTGAGCACATCGAGCACGACGTCGAATGTCCCATCCGCGAAGGGGAGGCGGCGCAAGTCCGCCACACACCACACGGCGCTGCACGGATGATTCGCAGCAAGCAGGATCGCGTCGCGGCTGATGTCGATGCCTGCGCCGATACAGTCCGGGCGGGCGGTCAGCAAAGCATTCAGGTACCAGCCCTCGCCGCAGCCGACATCGAGGATGCGGGCAGGCGAATCGGGCAGCATCGCGCGGAGGACGTGCGCAACGCCCATGTAGCAGCCTGCATCGAACACGCGCTGACGAGCCGCAAAGAGCGCCGCGTCATAGAACGTGCCGGTGCGTGATGACAGCAGATTCAGGCAGCCGCGCCGGTTGACATTCAGCAGATGGCCGCCTGCGCAGACGAGCGAATCCCCCTGACGGATCAGCGGTCTCCGGCAGGTCGGGCAAATCAGCCCGTTCAGCTGTTCGATGGCGAAAAACAGGCGGTCGCGCTTGGACAGCATCGCAGCTCCTCCTTCTCAGACAAACAGGCGAAACGAATGGCCGTTCCGCCTGTGTTTTTATGCATTCAGCTTCTTTTGCAGCGCCGCCACAACCTCGCGCAGCAGCATGCCATCGCAGTCCTGCACGATGTCGGCGTACTGCTCATACAGCGGGCAGCGTTCGTTGTAGAGATCCTGCAATGTCCAGCCGGGCTTGATCGTCACGCCGCGGGCGTGCAGGTCGCCCAGACGCTCAGCGAGGTTCGGACACGTCAGCCGCAGATACACGACGGTCGCGATGCTCTTCAGGTGCGCCATGGCTTCCGCGCCGTAAATGACGCTGCCGCCGGTGGCGATGATGCTGTTGCTGACGTCGATGGACGCATTCACGCGGTTTTCAATCTCGCGGAAGCCGTCGTCGCCGTGCTGCTCGATGAGGTGCGCGAGCGTATCGTGCATGGTGGACTGGATGACAAGGTCGGAATCAACGAAATCCATGCCGAGTGCCTTCGCGAGGACGACGCCGACGGTGGACTTGCCGCAGCCGGGCATACCGATGAGGACGATGTTGCGCATGGCAGTGAGTCCTTTCAATGAAAAGAGATAAAAGGCGGTTGCTGTGTGCTGCAACCGCCGAAAGGGGTTATTGGATCAGTTTATCAACAGAATACTCAACGTAATCTGTCGGCTCAATGAACATGCCACTCATCTGAACAGTGGATGCAGGGAAAGCGCGAGTTGCTGTGCAGCTCCAGCCGCCGATATCACCATAGTAGTCTACATAAAACAAGCGAGTGTTGTATTGTGACGATTCTGACGGACCGGAAAAGACACGGGAAACGGCAACAGTCACTGCTACGCTTGAACTTGCATTAAGCCCCAGCGTTGCCGCAAGGGGCAAAGCGACGTTCTTGTTATCACCGGCGGTTACACTACCAGAAACAGTGGTGCTTGTGCTAAAGGAATATGTAGTAGTCAACTGTGCAGTTGCACCACGTGCAACTGAGAGGAGAAAATCAGAACGGAATCTGCCATGGTGTTGTGCATAGTTGACTTTTATGTTGCTGTAAGTGTATTGTGTTGGGAAAACCAGCACACCGACCGGATTGCCAGTTGCGGAAGTCGAAGAAGCTTCAACCTGATGCCATGAGACAATGTTGATTGCAGATGCATCAGGATGGGAGGAGACTATATCAGCAACAAGAGCAGCAGGAATACCTTCTGCAGTTTCTGCGATATTTACGACTGGGAAGGTGTCGGCAAATGCCGCAGAAACAAGAGCAACACGCGAGGAACAATGCGAGTATTTTCTTCATCAATATTACCTCCGTTTAGGTGCTTTAGGGATGCCAGTAAAGCAAGATATTACCGAATTCGATCATTGCAGATCTAAGAATAAGTGCTGCAATGATGCACGTAACACAGATGAGAAGCGTGCAGATGAGCTTCTCTGCCTTCTGAACAAAGCAAAACAACTTATGCAACATAGATGAAAACCTCTTCTTAATGTATTATTCAAAAGTCAAGAGCGCAGATGCACACCTCTGTCTCAACTTTTGTCAGCTGATGTGAATTAGAATCCGTAGTTTTCGCGGATTTCGATATCATTGTAGCGGTGCATACCCGTACCGGCAGGAATCATCTTGCCGAGAATGACGTTTTCCTTCAGACCGATCAGCGGATCGATTTTGCCCTTGATGGCGGCCTCGGTCAGCACGCGGTTCGTCTCCTGGAAGGATGCGGCGGCAAGGAAGGAGTCGGTCGCCAGAGAGGCGCGGGTGATGCCCAGCAGCACGCGCTTGACGCTCGCGGGCTTGAGGTCGCGGGCGATGGCAGGTGCGCCGCCGGACGTGCGGATGCGGCTGTTGATTTCCTCGAGCTCATCGGCCTCGATCAGGCTGCCGACGTCAAGCCCGGTGTCGCCTGCATCCTCGACGCGCAGCTTCGTGGATGCAAGCACCTTGCGGTTGGCATCCTCGAGGTGGCTGCGGTCAACGAGGGAGCCGGGCAGCAGCGCGGTATCGCCAGTGTCCTCGACGCGAACCTTGCGGAGCATCTGACGGACGATGATTTCGATGTGCTTGTCGGCAACAGCAACGCCCTGAGAGCGGTAGACGGACAGAACCTCCTTCAGCAGGTAATCCTGCACGGCGCTCTGACCGAGGATGCGCAGCAGGTCATGCGGGTTGATGGCGCCTTCGATGAGGACGTCGCCGGCTTCCACATGGTCGCCTTCCTGCACGCGCAGGCGGCTGCCGTAGGTGACGGGGTACGTCTTCTGCTCGAAGTCAGCGACGCTCGCGGTGACCTCGACCTCAGGCATACCGACCGGGTTGATCATGGTGACGGTGCCGGCGATGGCTGCTTTGATGTCGGTCGTCTTGGTGCTTCTGGTACCGTCCTTGGCAACCTTGGCCTTCGTTGCGCCGGTAATCAGCACATCGCCCTGGCGGACGACCTGACCGGCCTCGACAACGATTGTGCCGGATGCCGCCTTGTGCAGGTGACGCGCGTAATTGCCTGCATCGGCGGTGATGACAAGCTCGTTCTTGTTGCGGTTCGTCTGGCGCATGGAGACCGTGCCGCTGATGTCAGACAGGACAGCCTCACGCTTGGGCTTACGGGCTTCAAACAGCTCTTCAACACGCGGAAGACCCTGCGTGATATCCTCGCCCGACGCGATGCCGCCGGTATGGAAGGTACGCATGGTCAGCTGCGTGCCGGGTTCGCCGATGGCCTGTGCCGCGATAACGCCGACTGCCTCGCCGACATCAACTCTGCCGCCGTGCGCCATGTTCTGACCGTAGCAGCGTGCGCAGACGCCGTTGCGCGTGCAGCAGGTCAGCACGGAGCGGACAAACACGCTCTTGATGCCTGCGTCGCAGATGGTCTTTGCCTTCTGGTGGTCAATCAGCTCATTCTGGCGGACGATAACCTCGCCGGTCGCCGGATTGATGACATCGGCAGCTGCGGTGCGGCCGCGCAGACGCTCCTCGAGCGTTTCGATGGTCTGCTTGTCGCGGCTGTTGACCAGCTCGGTGGCGTGGATGCCGCGAATCGGCAGACCGCGCGCCTCGAAGCAGTCATCCTCGCGGACAATGACCTCCTGGGAAATATCGACAAGGCGGCGCGTCAGGTAACCCGAGTCAGCCGTCTTCATAGCGGTGTCGGACAGTGCCTTACGGGAGCCGTGGGAGGACAGGAAGAATTCCTGCACGTTCAGACCCTCGCGGAAGTTTGCACGAATAGGCAGCTCCACGGTCTTGCCGGTCGGGGACGCCATCAGACCACGCATGCCGGCGAGCTGGGAAACCTGCGCGGCGGAACCGCGGGCGCCGGAATCGGTGAACATGCGGATCGGGTTGAAGGGATCGAGGTTCGGCAGAATCTGATCGCGCAGCGTTTCGGTGCAGGTGTTCCAGAGCTTGATGACGCGGCTGTAGCGCTCGTCCTCGCTCAGCAGACCCTCGGCAAACTTGCCGTTGACATTGGCGACCTTCCTGTCGGTTTCATCGAGCAGCTGCTGCTTCGTCGGCGGAATCTTGATGTCCGCAACGGAAACGGTCAGAGAGCCGATGGTGGCGTACTTGTAGCCCAGCGCCTTGATGGCGTCCAGCACCAGCGCGCACTTGTGCTCGCCCTGAGAGCGGAAGCACATGTCAACGATGTTGGAGAGCTGCTTCTTGCCGACCAGCTGATCGACCTCCAGCTCGAACATATCGTCGAGGCATTCGCGCTTCTTGAAGCCCAGGTTCTGCGGCAGCGCGTCGTTGAAAATCAGGCGGCCGAGCGTCGTATCGATGATTTTGCTGCCCTTTTCGCCGTTGAACTCGCGTTCAATGCGAACCTTGATCGGGCTCTGGAGCGTGATCTGCTCCAGTGCGTACGCCATATGCGCCTCATCCGGACTGCGGAAGATGCGACCGGCGCCCTTGCCGTTGGGGTTTTCGATGGTCAGATAATAGCAGCCGATCACCATGTCCTGAGAAGGCGAGATAACCGGCTTGCCGTCCTGCGGCTTCAGGATGTTGTTGTGCGCAAGCATCAGGATGCGGGCTTCCGCCTGCGCCTCGAGGGACAGCGGCACGTGGACAGACATCTGGTCGCCGTCGAAGTCGGCGTTGAAGGCGGTGCAGGCGAGCGGGTGCAGCTTGATGGCCTTGCCGTCCACCAGAATCGGCTCGAACGCCTGAATGCCCAGGCGGTGCAGCGTCGGCGCACGGTTGAGCAGCACGGGGTGATCCTTGATGACATCCTCGAGGATGTCCCAGACGTCCGGCTTCATCTTTTCGACCGCACGCTTGGCGCTCTTGACGTTCATGCCCTTATTGCGCGCCTGCAGCTGCTGCATGACGAAGGGCTTGAAGAGCTCCAGCGCCATTTCCTTCGGCAAACCGCACTGATGCAGCTTCATTTCAGGACCGACGACGATAACGGAACGACCGGAGTAGTCAACGCGCTTGCCCAGCAGGTTCTGACGGAAACGACCCTGCTTGCCGGAAAGCGTGTGGGACAGGCTGCGCAGGGCACGTCCGCCGGGACCTGTTACGGCACGTCCGCGGCGACCGTTGTCGATCAGCGCGTCAACGGATTCCTGCAGCATGCGCTTCTCGTTACGCACGATGATTTCCGGCGCGCCGAGCTCCAGCAGGCGCTTCAGGCGGTTGTTGCGGTTGATGACGCGGCGGTACAGGTCGTTCAAGTCGGACGCAGCGAAGCGGCCGCCGTCGAGCTGCACCATCGGACGAAGATCCGGTGGAATAACGGGCAGCACGGTCAGGATCATCCATTCCGGCTTGTTGCCGCTTGCGCGGAAGGATTCGACAACCTCGAGGCGCTTGATCGCATGGGCGCGCTTCTGTCCCTCGGTGTCGCGGTTGCGCTCCTTGCTTGTCAGCGTTTCGATTTCGGCCTTGAGCTCAACGCTCAGCTTGTCCAGGTCGAGCTCGCGCAGCATCTCCTGCACGGCCTCGGCGCCCATCATCGCCTTGAAATCGCCGCGGTCGGGCTTGGACATGATGGAGCGGTACTGCTCATCGTTGATCAGGTCATGGCGAGAAACGTTCGTGACCGCCGTGTTGCCGGGATTAAGCACGATAAAGCTGGCAAAGTACAGCACCTTGTCCAGCACACGAGGAGACAGCTCCAGCAGCATGCCCATGCGGCTGGGGATGCCCTTATAATACCAGATGTGGCTGACAGGGGCTGCCAGCTCGATATGACCCATGCGCTCACGGCGAACCTTCGCGCGCGTGACGGAAACGCCGCACTTGTCGCAAACGAGGTTCTTGTCCTTCGGGCGGATGCGCTTATGCTTGCCGCAGGCGCATTCCCAGTCCTTCGTTGGTCCGAAGATGCGCTCGCAGTACAGACCGTCCTTTTCGGGCTTGAGCGTACGGTAATTGATGGTTTCAGGCTTGGTGACCTCGCCGTGAGACCATTCGCGAATCTTCTCGGGAGAGGCCATGCCGATCTGGATGGCGTCAAGATTGGTCAGCTCAAACAAAAGGGTTCACACTCCCTTCATTGTAACACCGAGCCTATATCCGGTTCGGAAAAGCCGGCAGCCGGAAAGCAGTTCTCCGGCTGCGGCGAAACAGGTGATAAAATTACTGATCCTCGTCGTCCAGATTCAGATCGCTGAAGCCGAGATCATCCAGAGACATGGTGTCCAGATCATCGTTGTCCTCGTCGTCTGCGTCGAAGTCCAGCGGGATGGAGATGTCGTCGTCGCCATCGTCCTCCAGACCGGGGAAGTCGGGGCTGACGGTATCGGCTTCGTCATCCTCAGGCAGCGTAATGACAGGCTCCGGCTTCTCGGGCGCGGGCGGTGTATTCTTGGTCGGCGGCACGAGATCGTCCGGGTCGAGCTCGGGGATTTCCACCACGTTGCGGTTGCGGTCGAGGACGGTGATGTCCAGGCACAGCGCCTGCAGCTCCTTGATGAGCACCTTGAAGGATTCCGGGACGCCGGGGGCGGGGATATTCTCGCCCTTGATGATGGCCTCGTAGGTCTTGACGCGGCCGACTGTGTCGTCGGACTTGACGGTCAGGATCTCCTGCAGGGTATTGGCAGCGCCGTACGCCTCCAGTGCCCAGACCTCCATTTCGCCGAAGCGCTGACCGCCGAACTGCGCCTTGCCGCCCAGAGGCTGCTGCGTGACGAGGGAGTACGGACCGACGGAGCGGGCGTGCATCTTGTCATCGACCAGATGGTGCAGCTTCAGGAAGTACATGATGCCGACGGTGACGGGGTTTTCGAACCAGTTGCCGGTACGGCCGTCGCGCAGGCGGATTTTGCCGTCAAGGAACAGGCGGCGTCCCTCTTCATCGAGGTTCAGGCGAAGCGGCTTGCCGTTGTGGAAGTAGCTCTGCGTCATGCGCGGATCGCTCTCGTCAACGGGCGCGGACATCGTGTCGGCAGCCAGCTTGAGGCATTCGCGGATCTCAGGGTACGTCGCGCCGTCGAAAACGGGCGTCGCGATGTGCCAGCCGAGCGCACGGCATGCGAGACCCAGGTGCACTTCCAGCACCTGACCAATGTTCATACGGGACGGAACGCCCAGCGGATTCAGCACGATCTGCAGCGGCGTGCCGTCGGGCAGGAAGGGCATATCCTCCTCGCGCAGCACGCGGGACACAACGCCCTTGTTGCCGTGGCGGCCGGACATCTTGTCGCCGACAGAGATCTTGCGCTTCTGGGCGATGTAGACGCGAACCATCTGCTGGACGGACGGAGAAAGCTCATCGGAATGCGCGCGGTCGAAAATCTTGACATCGACCACAACGCCCCATTCGCCGTGCGGCACGCGCAGGGAGGTGTCGCGCACCTCACGCGCCTTTTCGCCGAAGATGGCGCGCATCAGGCGCTCCTCGCTCGTCAGCTCGGTTTCGCCCTTCGGGGTGACCTTGCCGACGAGGATGTCGCCCGCGCGAACCTCTGCGCCGATGCGGATAATGCCGCGTTCGTCGAGATCCTTCACGGCGTCATCGCCGACATTCGGAATATCGCGGGTGATTTCGTCCGGACCGAGCTTGCTTTCGCGCGCCTCGCACTCGAACTCCTCCATGTGGATGGAGGTGTAGATATCTTCCTTAACCAGCTTCTCGGACAGCAGGACGGCGTCCTCGTAGTTGTAGCCTTCCCAGTTCATGAAGCCGATGAGGGCGTTGCGGCCGAGCGCGATTTCGCCCTTTTCGGTGGAGGGACCGTCCGCCAGCAGGTCGTCCTTGCAGACGCGCTGCCCCGCAGAAACGACCGGGCGCTGGTTATTGCAGTTGGACTGGTTCGTGCGGGCGAACTTCGTCAGGTGATAGCGGTGACGTTCGCCGAGGTCGTCGCGGATGATGATTTCATCGCCGCAGACCTTCTCGACCACGCCGTCCTCGCGCGCCAGCACGACCACGCCGGAGTCATGACCGACCTTGAATTCAAGACCTGTGCCGACATAAGGCGCTTCGGGCACCAGGAGCGGAACAGCCTGACGCTGCATGTTCGAGCCCATCAGGGCACGCGTCGCGTCGTCGTTTTCCAGGAACGGAATCATGCCGGTCGCAATGGAAACGACCTGACGCGGCGAAACGTCAATGAAGTCAACCTGATTGCCGGGCACCTGCACGTATTCCGTGACCTCGCGGACGGTAATCATGTCGTTGACGAAGCAGTTGTTCTCGTCGAGCGGCTCGGTTGCGGTCGCGATGCGGTAGAAATCCTCCTCGTCCGCCGTCATGTAGACATGCTCGTTCGTGACGCGGCGATGCTCCTTGTCCACGCGGCGGTAGGGCGCCTCGATGAAGCCGTACTCGTTGATGCGCGCGTAGGTTGCCAGAGAGCCGATCAGACCGATGTTCGGACCTTCAGGCGTTTCAATCGGGCAGATGCGGGAATAATGCGAATAGTGAACGTCGCGAACCTCGAAGGAGGCGCGGTCGCGGTTCAGACCGCCGGGACCCAGCGCGGACAGGCGGCGCTTATGCGTCAGCTCAGCCAGCGGGTTGTTCTGGTCCATGAACTGCGACAGCTGCGAGGAACCGAAAAACTCCTTGATGGCAGCGGTCACGGGGCGGATGGAAATCAGCGAATCAGGCTGATAATCCTGCGAGCCGTCCTGCGCGCTCATGCGCTCGCGGACGTTGCGCTCCATGCGCGCCAGACCGGTACGGAACTGATTCTGCAGCAGCTCGCCGACACTGCGCAGGCGGCGGTTGCCCAGGTGGTCGATGTCGTCCGTCGTGCCGATGCCGTAGGGCAGACCGAGCAGATAGCTGATGGAGGCGACCATGTCGTCGTCGGTGATGTGCTTGGGCACGAGGTGGGACACGTTGTCCGCAACGACCTGCTTGAGCTGATCCGGTTCGACATTGTCGATGATCTCCTTGAGGGTGGGCAGATGCACCATCTCAAGGATACCGACCTCCTTGGGGTCGAAGGGCAGATATTCGGACGCGTCAACGAAATTATTGCCGACGACGACGCGCGTTTCGCCCTCGCAGTCCAGCAGGACACGGTTGACGCCGGCGTTCTGCACGCGGCGCGCCGTTTCGAGATCGATGCGGTGACCGGCGCGGAGCATGACCTCACCCGTGCGGGGATCGATGATGTCCTCGGCGACGATGTGCCTGTTGATGCGGGTGGCGATGGAAAGCTTCTTATTAAACTTGTAGCGGCCGACACGCATGACGTCATAGCGCTTGGGATCGTAGAACAGCGCCTTGAACATGTTCGTCGCGCTTTCAACGGATTCCGGCTCATCAGGCTTCTGCTTCTTATAGATGGTGATGAGCGCCTGCTCGCGCAGCGTACGGGTCGTGCCGCCGCGATCCTTCGAGGCCTCGGCAACGGTGGTGTCCTTTGCCATGGTGGCTTCGAGGCGCTTGTCATCGCCCAGCAGGTTGCGGATGTCATCGTCTGTCTCATAGCCCAGCGCACGCAGCAGCGTCGTCAGGCAGAGCTTGCGGGCACGGTCAAGGCGAACCCAGATGACATTGTTGGAGTCGGTCTCGTACTCGAGCCATGCGCCGCGGTTGGGGATGATCTGGCTGGAATACAGCGGCATGCCTGCCTTATCCAGCGTCTTGGTATAATAGCAGCCCGGCGAACGGACGAGCTGGGAAACGATCACGCGGTCAGCGCCGTTGATGACAAACGTGCCGTTTTCGGTCATCAGCGGGAAGTCGCCCATGTAGACATCGGTCTCCTTGATTTCGGAGGTCTCGCTGTCATACAGGTGTACGTGGATGTTCAGCGGCGCGGCGTACGTCATATCACGCTCGCGGCAGCGTTCCACGGAGTTTTTCGGCTCTCCCAGCTTATAGTCTGTGAAGGTCAGTTCAAGATTTCCGTTATAGTTGGTGATGGGCGAGGCGTCCGCGAGAACCTCTCTGAGATCCGTGTCAAGGAAACGCTGATAGGATTTCTTCTGCACCTCGATGAGATCCGGCATTTCCAGACCCTCATTGATGCGGGAGAAGCTAATGCGCTTCCGGAGCTTACCCATTGCAACCTCATGCGCCATGATGTATGATCACCCCTTCATCAGTCCGACCAGCATCCTCTGCCCGGAAAAAATCACGCAATTATTTCTGCCGCTTGCAGGAATTCGGCAGAAGCTGCGCGAAAATAAATTGTCGAAAATTCCCTCTTGCATTTTTCAACGTTTCCGTGTACAATACAAGGGCAGGAAAAATCAACAGTATGCAAAGATACTGATGCAATTTTAAATTGTATCATCTATTTTTGTAATTGTCAAGGGGTACTATACACTATTTTTATGGGAATATATGGAAAACAAAAATGCGCAGGGAAAGGATGCATATAAAGTTGAAGAAACTCGTGAAAAAGCTCGCGGCGATGCTCCTGACGGCGGCAATGCTGCTGGGAACAGCCGGATTCGCGGAGCAGGCGGACGGCAAGACGGTGATCAACCGCATCAACAACCCTTCAGAGGAGACGGATTTCGCGTTTGCGGAGGATGCGCCGTTGCTGGAGGTGATTTTTCCGCAGATTCTCGACTGCGATGCGGTCTTTCTGCGCTGCGGCGGCGAGACGATGCTGCTGGACTGCGCGACATCCGGTCAGTCGAAGCGGATTCTGAACATGTGCCGACAGCTTGGCATCACGCACATCGACCGGGTCGTCAACACGCATCCGCATGAGGACCATATCGGCGGCTTTGCGGAAATCATCAAGGAAATCAGCGTTGATGAGCTGTGGCTGTGCTTCCCGGCGGACGAAACAACGCACAGCACGAAGGCAGTCAGGGCAGCGGAGCAGGCCGGCATTGCGGTCCAATATTTTGCGGACGGCGATACGCTGACGCTCGGCGATGCAAAGCTGCATGTGTGGATGCTGACCGGCAGCGATTTCACGCGGCTGAACGACCGCTCGGCGCAAATCCTGCTGAGCTACGGCGATCGGACGATGATGTTCGCGGCGGACATCGAGCAGAAGGGGCAGACGGTGCTGGCGGGGCAGTACGGCACGGCGCTCGCGGCGGACATCCTCAAATATCCGCATCACGGAAAGCAGGCGCTCGTTCAGGCGTACCGCGATGCTGTGAATCCGCAGCTTTGCATCATCACCTGCAATCAGCGCACGACCGGCGGCAAGACGTACGTCAAGCGCGAGGGGCTCGACACGGTCTGGACGGTGCCCGGCTTTGTGACGCTCACAACCGACGGCACGACGTGGCTGTGCGAGCTGGTGGCGTCGGAGATCAAATACTGACAATCAGTCTCTGCTGATTATATGCAGCTGACAAATAACCTGCTGTGAAACAATACGGACGGCTGCTTGACAGGCTGTCCGTATTTTGTTATGATAAAATAGCATTTTATCCAATAGAACAAGGAGGATGAATCATGAAAAAGCTCGTTTCTCTGCTGCTTGCACTGGCGATGCTGTCCTGCGTGACGGCTGCCTTTGCGGAAACGCTGTCCGGCAAGGCGTACGGCTTTGCCAACGGCGTGATTGAGGTATCGCTGACGCTCGAGGACGGAAAGATTACGTCCCTCGACATCACGTCCGAGCTGCAGACGCCGACGATCGGCGGTGCGGCGCTTGACTCGCTGAAGGAAGCCATCCTTGCATCGGGCACGATCGATGGTGTTGATGCGGTGGCTGGCGCAACCATCACGAGCAACGGGTTGTTCAAGGCGATCCGTGTGGCGATGGGTCAGGAAGCGTCTGATGTGCAGGAGACGTCAGAGGATGTCGCGTCTCAGACGGTCGGCACGCTGAACCACGGCATCGGCGTGACGGTAACGCCGCGTCTCGGACCGGGCAGCGATGACCAGAAGGTGCCGGTCTACTCCTTTAATGTGGTGGCGGCTTATGTGCTGACGGATGCGGAAGGCCGCATTGTGGACCTTGAGGTGGACATTCTGGAAATCATTACGCCGAACCATGACGGCGCACACGACAACTACATTGCAGGCTGGCCGGGCAGCAGCTACAACAATGATGCTGATGCGGACGGCGTGGTGGACGGCATCCACGAGGAAACAGAGGAAACCTTCACGGCGAACCTGAGCGCGTGGCAGACGAAGCGCGGTTTGGGTGAAAACTACGTGATGAATTCCGGCACGTGGACGCAGGAAATGGATGTCTACGAGAGCGTTTTCAAGGGCATGACGGCTGCCGAGGTCAAGGAGTGGGCGGCTGCGTATTGCTCGGACGTCAACGGACGCGCACTGCACGGCACTTCCACCAGGGAGGCGGACATCGCGAAGTGGGATGCGCTGTCGGAGGATGAAAAGGCGTCGCTGGATGCGATTTCGACCGCAACGATGTCCCTGACGGATGCGCACGGTAACATTGTGGAGGCGATCGGGAAGGCGGCGGAAAATCAGACGCCGGTCACTTCGGATGCCGACATCGCGCGCATGGGCTTCGGTATTGTCGTGACGCCGCGACTTGGTCCGGGCAGCGACGACCAGGGCGTGCCGGTGTATTCCTTCAATGTCGTAATGGCCGGCGCGCTCTATGACGGCGAAGACCGCATGGCTGACCTGACAACGGATATTCTCGAGGTCATCACGCCGAACCATGACGGTGCGCATGACAATGTGTTCACCGGCTGGCCGGGACAGTCCTACAACAACGATTCGGACGCGGACGGCGTGGTGGACGGCGTGCTGGAGCAGACCGAGGAAACGTTCACGGCGCAGTTCGCCACATGGCAGACGAAGCGTGAGCTGGGCGAAAACTACGTGATGAATTCCGGCACATGGACGCAGGAAATGGATGTCTACGAGAGCGTTTTCAAGGGCATGACGGCTGCCGAGGTCAAGGAGTGGGCGGCTGCGTATTGCTCGGACGTCAACGGACGCGCACTGCACGGCACTTCCACCAGGGAGGCGGACATCGCGAAGTGGGATGCGCTGTCGGAGGATGAAAAGGCGTCGCTGGATGCGATTTCGACCGCGACGATGTCCCTGACGGACGCGCACGGCAATCTCCTGTCGGCCATTGAAAAGGCTTTTGCCAATGCAAAGACCTGCCTGATTGAAATTCAGTAATCCATGGGGGCTGTCTCAAAATGATTTTCCGGAATCATGCGAGGCAGCCCCTTTTTTTTGACTGCCTGAATGATTGCCCGTGTCACGGTCTGCATGTCCTCTGCTGTGCCGATGGTCACGCGCAGATAGGCCTTCAGATTCGGCGCGGAGAAATGCCGCACGAGAATGCCCTCCTCGCGCAGGCACTGCTGCACGCCGGAAGCGTCCTCGTCATCCGCACGGACAAACAGGAAGTTCGTCTGGCTCTCCAGTACGGGAATGCCGGCGGCAAGCAGCGCATTCCGGCATTCATCGCGGTCGCGGCAAATGGCGGCGGCTGTTTTCGCGGCGTATTCGGTGTCAAGAATCGCCTCCCGGGCAGCGAGCTGCGCGATGCGGTCGACCGGATAGCTGTTGAAGCTGTCGCGGATGCGCTTGAGGGCGGCAATCAGGTTCGGCTGTCCCATCGCATAGCCGATGCGCATGCCGGCAAGGGAATGGCTCTTGCTGAAGGTGCGCGTAATCAGCACGTTATCAAACTCGCTCAGCAGGCTGACGGCGGTTTCCTTCGCGAACGCGGCGTATGCCTCGTCAATCAGCAGGACGGCGCCGTTTTCGTGCGTATGCTGAGCGAGGATACGGAGCCGGTCGACAGAAAGTGCCATGCCGGTCGGCGCGTTCGGATTGGCAAGGACAATCGGCAGCCCCTGCATGAGCGCTTCAGCGTCCACGGAGAAATCCGCCTTCATCGGGACGGAAACGGGTGATGCGCCGAAAAGTCCGGCATAAACGGGGTAAAAGGAGTACGTGACAGCTGGAATCACAACGGATTTTCCGGCGAAGAACGCGGCGAACGCAAACGCCAGCACCTCGTCCGAGCCGTTGCCGCAGAACACCCAGTCCGCCGGGAGCTTCTCCGCCGCGCCGATGGCTTCGCACAGCGCGGTCGCGTCCATGTCCGGATACAGGCGCAGCGCGTCCGCGTCATACGTTCGCAGCGCCTCAACTACGTGCGGCGACGGCGGATAGGGATTCTCGTTCGTGTTCAGCTTGATGAATTTCCGATTCCTGGGCTGCTCGCCGGCAGTATAGGGTGTCAGCCGGCGTGCAAGCTCGCTTTCATAGGCCATTGTCATATCCTCCTGACCGGTACGCCTTCGCCGGATAAATAATCCTTCAGGTCGCTGATTTTCATGATGCCGAAGTGAAAGAGAGTCGCCGCGAGCGCCGCGTCCGCATGACCGACCGTCAGCGCATCACGGAAGTGCGCCATGGTGCCTGCACCGCCGCTGGCAATGACCGGCACGCTGACCGCATCGGCAATCGCGCGCGTGACGTCCAGATCGAAGCCGTTGCCGACGCCGTCGCAGTCCATGCTCGTCAGCAGGATCTCGCCCGCGCCGCGCCGGACGCCCTCGGCTGCCCACTCCAGCGCATCGAGCCCTGTGTTTTCGCGTCCGCCGCGGACATACACGTCCCATCCGCCGCCTTCGCGCCGCTTGACATCCATCGCCAGCACAATGCACTGACTGCCGAAGCGGAGCGCACTTTCAGTGATGAAGTCGGGATTGCGGACGGCGGGCGAATTAATGCTGACCTTGTCCGCACCGAGACGGAGCAGGCTGCGAATCTGCGGCAAATCGCCGATGCCGCCGCCGACCGTGAACGGGATGAAAACCTGCTCTGCCACGCGTGACACGACATCAAGCATGGTGGCGCGCTGCTCATAGGACGCGTTGATGTCCAGCAGCACCAGCTCATCCGCGCCGGCAGCGTTATAGCGGACAGCAGCCTCGACCGGGTCGCCGGCATCGCGGAGGTCTGTAAAATGCACGCCCTTCACGACGCGCCCGTCGCGGATGTCAAGGCATGGAATGATGCGCTTCGTCAGCATGGGGCGTCTCCTTTCCACGCGGCAAAGCGGCGCAGCATGCTCAGTCCCGCCTCGCCGGATTTCTCCGGATGAAACTGTGTTGCCATGACGTTGCCGCGCTCGATGGCGGCGGTGAACGTCTGCCCGTAGGTGCATGTTGCACTCGTCCAGTCGGGCGAGATGTCCGCCATGCAATAGCTGTGAACGAAGTACACGCACGGCGATGCATTCGCATCGAACAGCACGCTTTGACGCGTTTCGAGCGTATTCCAGCCCATATGCGGAATTTTCAGCCCGTGCGCCTCAAGGCGCGTGACGGTGCCCGGAAACAAACCGAGCCCATCGTAAAGCCCGTTTTCCTCGCTGTGCTGGAACATCAGCTGCATGCCGAGGCAGATGCCCAGCACAGGCATCCCCTGCGCGGCGGCATCGAGCACGGCGCGGTCGAGGTGCTTGCGGCGGATGAGCGTCATGGCATCCGCGAACGCGCCGACACCGGGGAGAATGACGTGGTCAGCCTGGTGAAGGATTTCGGGCGAATCCGTTACGACGGCGGTTGCTCCGATAGATTCGAGGGCTTTTTGGACACTGCGGAGGTTCCCCATGCCGTAATCGATGATGGCGATCATCTGCGCTTTTCCTCCTTGAGGGTGAATTTTGATAGGATGAACAGCTGATTTCCATGACAAAACCGCACAAATCAAGTGAGCGCGTGTGTGAAGCTGAAGGAGTCCGGAGGGTGATCGGACAAAGCATACAACAAATCATCACGCTAATGTATTAAAGCATCAACGTCCGGAAAAAGGCAGGGAAAAACTTCTCTGCCTGAATCCGCATCAGCGATAAAGCACCTCATGGCGCTTGGGACCATTCGATACCATTTTAATCGGCACACCGCATGATTTTTCGATGAATTCCACATATTTCCGGCAATTCTCCGGCAGCTCATCGTAGCTTTTGACACCGCGGATATCGCACTTCCAGCCGGACAGCATTTCGTAGACCGGTTTGCAGCGCATCAGCGTCGGGGTCGCGGGGAATTCGGTAATCTGCCTGCCGTCCACCTCGTACGCCACGCACACCGGAATCTCGTCGAGATAGCCCAGCACGTCGAGGTTCGTCAGGACGACCTGCGTTGCGCCCTGCACCATCACGCCGTAACGCGTCGCAACGGCATCGAACCAGCCGACATCGCGCGCGCGGCCGGTCGTTGCGCCGAATTCACCGGCATCACCGCCGCGGCGGCGGAGCTCGTCGCCTGCGGCGCCGTCGAGCCTGCTGACGAATGCGCCTGCACCCACGCAGGATGAATAGGCCTTCGTGACGCACACGATATCGGTCATGTCGCGCGGTGAAACGCCTGCACCCACGCAGCCGTAGCCCGCGAGCGGAGAGGATGAGGTCGTGTAGGGATAAATGCCGTGGTCGGGGTCGCGCAGGGAGCCGAGCTGCCCCTCGAGCAGGATGGTCTTGCCCTCCTGATTCGCCTGATGCAGATAATACGTCGTGTCAGCGACCATCGGGCGAATTTTCTCGGCGAGGTCATGCAGCTTCGTCATCAGCACATCAATGTCAATCGGCGGCTGATGATACAGGTGCTCCAGCAGGACATTCTTCTTCACCAGCGCGATTTCAAGGCGCTTGCGGAGCAGCGCCTCATCGTAGAGCTGGCAGACCTGAATGCCGACCTTGGCGAACTTATCAGAGTAGAAGGGAGCAATGCCGCTCTTGGTGGAGCCGAACGCGCTCTTGCCGAGGCGCTCCTCCTCCAGACGGTCAAAATCGATATGATAGGGCATCATGACCTGGCAGCGATCAGAAATCATGAGCTTGGGCATCGGGACGCCGCGGGAAGTCAGAGAATCCAGCTCAGTCAGCAGCGCCTCGATATTCAGCGCCACGCCGGGTCCGATGATGTTCACCACATTCCGGTGGAAAACGCCGGACGGAAGCAGATGAAGTGCGAACTTGCCGTATTCATTGATGATGGTGTGACCGGCATTGGCGCCGCCCTGAAAGCGGACAACGATGTCGCTCTCTTCGGCGAGCAGGTCAGTAACCTTGCCCTTGCCCTCATCGCCCCAGTTGGCGCCTACAATGGTACGAACCATGTTGGAAACATCCCCCTTAAAATCGGCAGACTGCCAGGCGGCAGTGGATCTGCTCACGGTTTCGGCATAACCGCACTCACGAACAATGTCAGGGCAGTTACACTTTATTATGCGCCACTCGGCAAACAATGTCAAGGGATAAACGAAAATAAAAACATTTTCGGGACGAAGCGGCAAAACGTTCGGGAAAATGGAGCAGAGGAGGCACGCTCCTGCTGCAATCATCATCAATGATGGGAAAGAAAAAGCAGCCGCTCAGAGGGAGCAGCTGCTATGAAACCCAATGTGCTTCATTCTTCGCTCGGGACGAGCGTCGCGAACCAGATACAGTCGCCGACCATGCGGTTCTTATGGCTGGAGGGCGAGTTGATTTTCTGATTATTCAGGGAAATGGTGCTGGACGAACCGCCGTCGAGGTTGTACGCGTTGTCCAGCCCGAATTTGACGCATAGGTTCGCCATCTGCACGAGGTCAAATCCGACGGATGGCGGCGAGGTGCTTTCGGGACCCTCGTTGGTGATGATGAGGTACTCCAGCGGACCAAGCTGCCCGATGATGATGCGCTGCGCCTTCTTCGCCTTGCCGCAGTCGAGCCTGACCTCATCCAAATCGGACAGCGCCACGCCGTCCACCACGAGCGCGGGACCGAAACAGAACGCATGCAGCACGGTGCCGCCGTTGTTCACGTAATCGTCCCACTTTGCCTGCGTTGTTTTGGTGATGAGGTGAAAGTCGCCGTTCATGTCGACAATCAGCTCATCGCGCCCCTTGTGCGGCTGCATGCGGAGGATGGTGCCGTTGCGCGCAACGATGCCCTGCGCGTGGTACAGGCAGTAATCGCCGTTGATGCCCATGACGGCCTTGAAGCGCTTCGTCATGTCGTTGACGTGGCGTGCGTTCTTGGACGGGTACTTGTTGGCGAAGCCCGTGCGGAATTGGCTGACATCAGTCAGCTTCACGTGCGCGGACATGACGGTCGTGGTGCCGTCTCCGGGTGCATCGACCTGCTCCAGATCCTGCGTCCAGTAGGTGACTTCAATCTGAATGTCGATGGAGTCATCATGATAGCCGGCGTTATCCGGCAGATAACAGGCCTGATTCGGCTTATTCGGGGAAACCTTGACATCCCACGGAATCGGCTCAAAGCCAAGCGCCTCTGCGGCGGAAACGGCAGACGCGGAATCCGTCTCCTCAAGAACATCATCCCCGCCGAGGTCAAATTCCTCAGCCGCTGCCGTCAGCGGGGAAAGCAGCATCAGGCCGGACAGCAGAAACGCCGCCGTCCGGTGGAAAATGCGATGCATGGATGTGTACCTCCTGAAAAAATACTCTCGACTATTATACGAAACAGAAGGCGAATTTGTTCGGCAGACCGGTAAATTCGCAGCATTTTCAAAAAACAGGGAACCGGGCGGAGCAACCCGATTCCCTGTGATGCCCTTAGCCGATATATTCCTTGCCGCCCATGTACATGCGCAGCGCTTCCGGAATGCGGACGCGGCC
This sequence comes from Bacteroidaceae bacterium, assembly GCA_963642705.1. Taxonomy (GTDB): domain Bacteria; phylum Bacillota; class Clostridia; order Christensenellales; family Aristaeellaceae; genus UBA11524. The sequence goes on along the minus strand of CAVIHU010000019.1, from coordinate 11,489 downwards.
GTCTGCCTGCAGGTTGTTCTCCAGGAAGGCAATCAGCATACGCGGCGGCGCAACGCAGGTGTTGTTGAGCGTGTGCGCAAAGTACTTTTGACCGTCGTCGCCCTTGACACGGATCTTCAGGCGGCGTGCCTGCGCGTCGCCGAGGTTGGAGCAGCTGCCGACCTCGAAGTACTTCTTCTGGCGCGGAGACCATGCCTCGACGTCCAGCGACTTTACCTTCAGGTCAGCCAGGTCGCCCGAGCAGCACTCGAGCGTGCGGACCGGGATGTCCAGCGTGCGGAAGAAATCGACCGTATTCTGCCACAGGCGGTCAAACCACATCGGGCTGTCCTCCGGCTTGCAGACGACGATCATCTCCTGCTTTTCGAACTGATGGATGCGGTAGACGCCGCGCTCCTCGATGCCGTGCGCACCGACTTCCTTGCGGAAGCAGGGCGAATAGCTCGTGAGCGTCTGCGGCAGCTGGCTTTCGTCGAGAATCGTGTCGATGAACTTGCCGATCATGGAGTGCTCGGACGTGCCGATCAGGTAGAGATCCTCGCCCTCGATCTTGTACATCATGTTCTCCATTTCCGCGAAGGACATGACGCCGGTCACGACGTTGCCGTGAATCATGTACGGCGGAATGCAGTAGGTGAAACCGCGGTTGATCATAAAGTCACGCCCGTAGGACAGGATGGCGGAATGCAGGCGCGCGATATCACCCATGAGGTAGTAGAAGCCGTTGCCGGACGTTCTGCGTGCGCTGTCGAGGTCGATGCCGTGCAGGCGTTCCATGATGTCCACATGATACGGCACCTCGAAATCCGGCACGACCGGCTCGCCGAAGCGCTCGATTTCAACGTTCTCGCTGTCATCCTTGCCGATCGGCACAGACGGGTCGATGATGTTCGGGATGACGAGCATGCGCTTGCGGATTTCCTCCTGAAGCTCATCCTCCTTTGCGGCGAGCCCTTCCAGATCCGCCTTGTACACGGCGACCTGCTCCTTGGCCTTTTCCGCCTCGTCCTTCTGCCCCTTCGCCATCAGGGCGCCGATCTGCTTGGAAGTGACCTTGATCTGATTGCGCAGCGTATCCGCCTGCTTGATGGCAGCGCGGTACTCCTTGTCCATCTCGACGACCTCGTCCACCATGACGAGCTTTTGATCCTGGAACTTCCTGCGGATGTTCTCCTTGACCAGCTCGGGGTTGGTGCGGAGAAGGTTGATATCCAGCATGATTGAATTCCTCCTGCTTTCATGTATTCGGGAAACAAAAAGAGCCGCCCATCCCGTCAGAATAGACCGGGACGAGAAGCTCGCGTTGCCACCCAGTTTGCCTGACATGCGTCAGACCGCTCAATTGCCGCTGTATCGGGCGAACCCGGCAGATTCATCATCTGCACCCATCCGGAGGTGGAAGAACGCCGCCGCCTCCCGCCGTCTTGCACCATCCGGCGGCTCTCTGCAGGGAGAGGGAAGCACTGCCTCCGTCAATCGGGAATGTGAACGGTGACATTATACACCATTTTCATGGCGGATGCAAGGGGACTTCGCGGACTTGGTCCGCTTTTTTTGCCCTTTGCGACGGTTGGCCGCAGCCATTGCCTTGCTTGTGTGTGATTGCCTGATTGGGTGCTGCCGCAAACCCCGCAATGGACTCTGCGCCTTGCCCCTGCAAGGAAGCTCTTCCCTTGACCCACTTGAAAACCCCGACAGGGTGCAAGCCCGCCGGGGTTTTTATGATGTTGCCTGAAATCAGTGACAGCCTTTGCACTTGCCGCAGTCGCCGCCGCAGCTGCATGCAGAGCTACCACTTTTCTTGTCCTTGACCATTTTCCAGATAACTGCGCCGACAATCAGCAAAACGACTGCGCCGACAAGAATTGTTGCCATGGATTTGTTTCCTTTCTGCGCGACATTCGGTGGAGGAAAGCCGTGACGCGCTGTTCACGAAGCGGCAGGGGGCGCGGATGATGCAGAAACCGCATCCCCTGCCTGCTTCACAAGAGGAAATCAGGAAACGCCTGGTCAGAAGACGAGCGGATGACTTCCGTCAGGCAGAAACCTTCTGAGTGAGGTGGTTTTCGTCATACGGATTCTTGCGGACGAGCAGGTAAACCAGCGCGGCCAGCAGGAGGATGGCGACAGCCGTGCCGAAGCCGAAGCCGACACCATTGAACAGCAGACCCAGCTGATAGACGATCAGCGCAACCGCGTAGGCGAAGCAGCACTGATAGCCGACGGCAGCCAGCGTCCACTTGGCATTGTTGAATTCACGCTTCATGGCGCCGATAGCCGCGAAGCAGGGAGCGCAGAGCAGGTTGAAGATCATGAAGGCATATGCCGCGAGACGACCGTGACCGTTCGAGGACTCGTTGAAGGCGGCGGAAATCGGGCTCAGCGCTTCGGCCTTCTCGTCCTCGCTCATCTCCTCATCGTCGACGACGTCAGCTGCGTCATCTGCGCCGTACAGCACGCCCAGCACGCCGACGACCTCTTCCTTCGCAACAAGACCCATCACGGTAGCCACCGTAGACGGCATGTTGCCGAAGCCCAGGGGCTTGAACACGACGCTGACCGGGTTGCCGATCTTGCCGAGGAGGGAGTAGTCCATGTTTTCCACAGCGCCCCAGGAACCGGCTGCACGATCCATTTCGGGTGCAAGCGAGGGCTCTTCAGGCTCTTCCGCGTCCTCTTCCAGCGTGCCGGCCTCTGCAGCGGCATCGTAGTCGGCTTTCGCGGTTTCATAGTCGGTCAGCTCAGTTTCATAAGCAGCCTTTGCTTCTGCCTGCACATCTGCAGCAGGTGCCCAGCCGTAGGACTTGCCGAACCAGATCACAATGGAGGACAGGAGGATGACCGTGCCGGCGCGCTTGATGAAGCTCCAACCGCGCTCCCACACGCTGTGGAAGATGTTGCGGCCGGACGGGAAGTGATACGCAGGCAGCTCCATGACGAACGGAGCGGGGTCGCCGGCAAAGAGCTTCGTCTTCTTCAGCGTGATGCCGGACACAACGATCGCAGCGACGCCGATGAAGTAGGCGGAGGTTGCAACCCATGCGCTGCCGCCGAACACAGCCGCGGCAATCAGACCGATAATCGGCATCTTCGCGCCGCAGGGGATGAAGGTGGTGGTCATGATGGTCATCTTGCGGTCACGGTCGCTCTCGATGGTACGGGAGGCCATGATGCCGGGAACGCCGCAGCCCGAGCCGATCAGCATCGGAATGAAGCTCTTGCCGGAAAGACCAAACTTACGGAAGATACGGTCCATGATGAACGCGATACGCGCCATGTAGCCGACATCCTCAAGAATTGCCAGCAGGAAGAACAGGACGAGCATCTGAGGCACGAAGCCGAGCACCGCGCCGCAGCCGCCGACAATGCCGTCGACGATCAGGCCGGTCAGCCAGTCGGCGCAATGGATGCTTTCCAGCCACGTCTGCAGGTTGCCCTGAATGATCTCGCCGACGAGCGTATCATTCGTCCAGTCCGTCAGGAAAGCGCCGACCGTCGTCACGGAGATGTAGTATACCAGCCACATGATCACCGCGAAGATCGGCAGTGCCAGGATACGGTTGGTGACAACGCGGTCAATCTTATCGGAAACGCTCAGGCTGCCCTTCGACTTGCCCTTCTTGACGGCGTTCTGCATAAGGGTGTTGATGTAGGCATAACGCTGATTCGTGATGATGGATTCGGCATCGTCATCCATTTCCTTCTCGCAGGAGGAAACGACCTCTTCGATGCTCTTCTTCACATCGTCGGACAGCTTCAGCTCCTCCATGACCTTTTCGTCACGCTCGAAGAGCTTCACGGCGTACCAGCGCTGGAAGCGCTTTTCTACCTTGCCTTCCACAAGATCCTCGATGTGCGCCAGCGCGTGCTCCACCGAGCCGGTGAACACATGCGGATGCTCGCCCATGGAGCCGTTCTTCGCGGCGGCGGCGGCCATTTCAGCAGCCTTGATGCTGCCCTCGCCCTTCAGCGCGGACGTCTCGATGATCTCCACGCCCAGCGCGGCGCTGAGCTTCTTCATGTCGATCTTGTCGCCGTTCTTGCGGGAGACATCGATCATGTTCATTGCGATGACCATCGGCGTGCCCAGCTCGAGCAGCTGCGTGGTCAGGTACAGGTTACGCTCGATGGAGGTGGAGTCAACAATGTTGAGAATCGCATCGGGCTTATCGTTGACCAGATAATTACGAGCAACGACCTCTTCCAGCGTGTAGGGAGAAAGGGAGTAAATGCCCGGCAGGTCCTGGATGATGATATCCTCGCTGCCCTTGAGCTTGCCTTCCTTCTTTTCGACCGTAACACCGGGCCAGTTGCCGACAAACTGACGGGAGCCCGTCAGCGCATTGAACATGGTTGTTTTGCCGCAGTTCGGGTTGCCTGCGAGCGCGATTGTAATCGCCATTTTAGGCGCCTCCTTTATCGTTCGGGAATGCAGAATTACTGAACCTCGATCATTTCCGCGTCAGCCTTGCGAACGCTCAGCTCATAGCCGCGAACGGTCAGCTCCATCGGGTCGCCCAGCGGAGCGACCTTGCGCACGTGAACCTCCACGCCGCGGGTCAGTCCCATATCCATGATACGGCGCTTCACGGCACCCTCGCCGTGCAGACGGACGACCACGGCGTTTTCACCGACTTTGACATCCTTCAGGGTCTTCATGCTCTCTGCCTCCTTTTTCTTCCTCAGCTTACCATTACCCGCATGGCCATGGCCTGACTCAGCGCGATGCGGCTGTCCTTGACCGCGCAGATCAGATTGCCGCCCATCTTGTTGACGACGGTCACGCGTTCTCCAACAACGAAGCCAAGCTCCGCCAGATGCTGGCGCACCTCATCCTGTCCGGTGATTTTGCCGATCACGACGGAATCACCGTTTTCCACTATGCCCAAAGGCATCATGTCCATGACCTCCCTGCATATGGGGTATCGGGATTAGTTTGCCAAAACTAATCCCGGGATTTGCAAGCGTTAGTTTAGCATAACTAATATATGGTGTCAAGTCTTTTTGAATGATTTTTCAGCTTTTTTCAAGCTTTTTACGGCAGTTGATGAAATCGGGGAGAACATCGACCATCAAAGCCAAAATCAAAAGGAAAGGAAGGAATGTTTCCTGCCTTTGGAGAACTATCTTTTCGGGTATACCGCCCGAATTGTTTTTGACATTGGTTTGATCGCTGCTCTTCGGAGAATTTGCGGTTGCGACCGTTTTCCTTGCCCCCCTTGGGCATGTAAACTTCGTTTTCTTAAGGCAACACCTCCGATTCCCGCAATTGAACGATATTCCTGTAAGGAAAGAGAGATTTTCCATGCACCTCAAGCAATGGCTCCCGACCGCCGTCATGACCCTTGCCGCTGATAGAGCCCTGAAGCTCCTCGCGGCGGCGAATCCGGCAGAACGCCCTCTCATTCCCGGCGTGCTGCGTTGGATATACGCCGAAAACACCGGCATCGCATTCAGCCTCCTCAGCGGACATCCGTTTGTTCTCGGACTGATTGCCGCCGCCGTCTGCATCGCGGGCGCGGTGCTCCTCCGGCGCTTCTGCGGACGCATGAGCGCATGGAGCCGCGTGGGTGCAGGGATGATGCTCGGCGGCGCGCTCGGCAATGCCATCGACCGGCTGCTGCTGGGTCATGTCGTCGATATGCTCGATATCACCCTGTTCCGCTTTGCCGTGTTCAATCTCGCGGATGCGGCGCTTGTCGTCGGCGCGGTCATCCTGATTTTTCGGCTGCTGATTTCGGGCGAGGACTGGAGGCTTAACCATGATTGAGATGAACGGAGCACGTGAGCTGACAATCCCCTCTGACGGGCGGCGGCTCGATGTGCTGCTGGCGGAAGCATCGGGGCTGACGCGCTCGCGGATTGCGTCGCTGATGGCGGATGGCTGCGTCACCATCAATGGCTGCGCCGAAACAAAGGCGGGGGCAAAGGTCAGAGCCGGGCAGAATGTGATTTTGCGCATCCCTGCGCCGAAGCCTGCTCAGCCTGAAGCACAGGATATTCCGCTGACCATCCTCTATCAGGATGATGACCTTGCTGTTGTGCTCAAGCCGTGCGGCATGGTCGTCCATCCGGCGGCAGGCAACGAGGACGGCACGCTCGTCAATGCGCTGCTGCATCACCTTGACCACCTGGGCGGCATCGGCGGAGAGCTTCGCCCCGGCATCGTCCACCGGCTCGACAAGGATACCAGCGGATTGCTGCTCGTCGCGAAGAACGACCAGAGCCAGCTTGCACTCAGCCGTCAGCTGCAGGAGCGGCAGATGGAAAAGCACTACCGTGCGCTGGTTGAGGGCATTCTGCGTGAGGACGGCGGCCGCATCGACCAGCCCATCGCGCGCAGCAAAAGGGATCGCAAGAAGATGGCGATCGATCCGGAGGGCCGCCCGTCCATGACCGAATGGTCGGTGCTCGAACGCGGCAGAAACGTCACGCTGCTCGATGTGCACATCCTGACCGGCCGAACGCACCAGATCCGCGTGCATATGAAGTCCATCGGGCATCCTGTCTGCGGCGATCCGATTTACGGCTCCGGAAAGGGCGCGAAGGTGCCGCGGCTGATGCTCCACGCGTATACGCTGTCCTTCACCCATCCTGCAACAGGGGAAAGGCTGACGTTCACCGCGCCTCTGCCGGACGAATTTGTACAAGGTCTGCGCGCAAACGGCATTCAGCACGCGGAACCTGTATGAAAGAACACTCGATTCCGCAAAAGGGTCAATGGGGGAACCTTGACCTCTTTCTGTTCCCTGCAGGGCGCAGGAACAGCGTCTCTGCCGGGGCTTGGGACAGCGCCCTGATCAAAGGCAAAACAAATCAACCATTCCGGCGCAGGCGGCGAAGCTTCCATGCCGGCAACCAAGGAGCAGCGGCTCATTCCGAGCGGCTGCTTTTTGACGTTGCTTTGCCGCATGGATTTTGCCTCTGCGGGCACAGCCGGAGGGCATGAAAACAAGCGCACCGTGCCCTTCGGCTTTGCTGCGGCGCAAGGAGAGCTGATTCTCCAAAAAAAAACATGCAAATGCTTCTTTTTTTTATTGACAAACAGATGTGCGCAAAGTATAATGGATGCAAACCGTTCAGGACGATCAAAGTCCAGCGAGACAAAGGAAGAGAAGGATGCCGCCTAAATCCGCCGACGAAACGGTCTGTTGCAAGATTGATGCGGAGCTTCAACGCGGTATCTTGACGGAAATCAGCTTCATGAAGCATTGAGGAGGAGCATTCACATGAAAAACAGGCAGAACGCAAAGGAACGCAGAGCGCAGGACGCATCAAGGAAGAACGCAGCAGTTGCGGTCATCGCCGCAAAGGAAAAAGAACGTCAACAGAAGATTCGGCAGGAAAAGGAACAGCAGGAAGAAAAAAAGCGTCTTGCTGCCGTCGGGAAAGCCGCTGCGGCTTCTCTCGCGGAAAAAACGCCCCAGCAGCGCAGCAAAAAGTCCGGTCCGAAGGCGGCGGGCGTCAAGTCGCTGTTCATGCTCAGCGAGGGAGAGATGCTCATGACCTCCTTCGGCCGCGGCAATGACGCGGTGCAGGAGAAGGCAGTTCACGGCAGCAAAATCGAGAGCCTGCAGGAGACGCCCGCCTTTTCGGCGGAAACGGGCAAAACCGGCTATGTCGTCAGCGGCCGCATGACCCGTGGCGCAACGCTGGACGACCCGAGCCAGTCGGCGAAGAAAACGCCCGGCGATGATCTCATCGGGCTTCGCAGACAGTTCGAGCAGCTGTATTTCGGGCAGACGTTCGAGGACAACATCCACATTCAGCTCATCTATAACATCCTCGACATCGAGAAGATCCTGACTGTCCACATCAACAACATCATCTATGAAATCAACAACCTGTTCCGCAGGGATGACGATGAATCTGATGATCTGTTCCAGTCGCTGAGCGCTGACAAGACGTACGAAAAATTCATGGCGCCGGAGACGGAGACACAGGAAAAGGCAAAGAATCTTTTCGAGCAGCTGATGAAAACTTCCCGCCGCGCCTATTTCGGCGACATCATCTACCGGGAGCCCAAGAGGGACAAGGACGGCAAGGCGCTGCCGGTTGAGCCGTCGGAGCAAAAGCGCTGCTATTACCTGCTTGCGCTGCTCGGTACGATCCGTCATTCCCTCGCGCACGGCATGACGAACGTCACCAGCGTCATCTATCAGCTTGACACAAAGGTCAAACCCGAAGCAAGGCAGACGCTCGACGCCCTCTATGCCGGAAAAATCAACACCATCAACAGGGGCTTCCTGAAGAAGGCAAGCCAGAAGAATCTGCCGCTGCTCTTTGACGCGCTGAACGCAACCGAGCCGGAGCGCAGGGAGCAGCTCGCACGTGATTACTACGACTTCACCATACGCAAGGAGTACAAGAATCAGGGCTTCTCCATCAAGACGCTTCGCGAAATCATTCTCACGATGCCCGATGCGAAGAGACTCACCACCCAGCAATATGACAGCGTCCGCTCCAAGCTGTATACGCTGTTTGACTTCATCGTGTTCGACTGGTACCGCAATCGGCAGGAAAAAGCGGACGCACTGGTCAACAGCCTGCGCGGTGCGCTGACGGAGGAGGATAAGGTCAGATATTACACGGCTGCTGCTAAAGAGCTGTGGGGAGACATTCGGTCTGCCATCATGAAAAGCATCGTTCCGCAGCTGCAGGGAAGCCGTATCAAGGACATCGTACCTGTCCAGATGAACGAAAGCGTGCTGAACAGCGTGCAGCTCGGCGCGAATGCGACCAGCTTCAGCAAGCTGATGTATCTGGTGACCTGCTTCCAGGACGGCAAGGAAATCAACGACCTGCTGACGACGCTCATCAACAAGTTCGAGAACATTGCCAGCTTCCTGCAGGTGATGGAGGGATGCGGGCTGCCGTGCACGTTCCAGCCCAAATTCCGGATGTTCGGCAGCAGCAGGCAAATCGCCGGCGAGCTGCGCACCATCAACGCCTTTGCGCGGATGGCCAAGCCGGACATGTCGACCAAGAAGGCGATGTTTTATGACGCGGCGCGCCTGCTGGGCTTTAAGGATGAGCAGGAAAAGCTTAACGCGCTCATCGACGGCATGCTGAAGAAGGACGGCGGCATAAAGCTGCCCAACGGCAAGAAGGACAACGGCTTCCGCAACTTCATTATCAACAACGTGATCGAGTCGCGGCGCTTCCAGTATCTCGTGCGCTATGGCAACCCCGAAAAGCTCTGCAAGCTCGTGCGGAATGAGAGGGTCGTCGCGTTCGTGCTCAAGGATATTCCCGATGCGCAGATCGTCCGCTATTACAACAGCTGCCTGAATGTCAATGAGCCGTTCAAAACGGCGATGCGCGATACGCTCCGGAAGCTGATTGCCGATGCGGACTTCACGAATTTCGAGCTTATCCGCACGAATGCAAAATACGCCAGCGCAGACGACAACGTCCAGAAGGAGCGTCAAAAGGCGATTGTCCGCCTGTATCTGACGGTGCTGTATCAGATCGTGAAGAACCTCGTGTATGTCAATTCGCGCTATTTCATCGCGTTCCACTTCGTCGAGCGGGATGCGGTGACGTATGATTCCAAGAAGTATGCGGATCTTGCGTGGAACAAAAAGCGGCTTCGCGAGTTCGCCATGGAGCGCGTGGAGTCGGGCGCGCTGAACGGACGTACCACCCGGTATATGATGCAGAACTTCGCGAATTCCGACCCGATGTTCATCACGGAATTCCGCAACTGCGTCGACCACATGAACACCGTTCGCAATGCGGATTTGTACATCGGCGACATTGCGCGGTTCGATTCTTACTTCGAGCTGTACCATTATCTGCTGCAGCGTTCGCTGATCGACAGGTTCAACACGGCGATTGCAAAGGGCCGGATCAAGGCGGAGGATGCGAATCCCAAGTCGCTCCTGTATATCAGCCGGATTGAAAAGTATCACACCTACTGCAAGGACATGGTAAAGGCGCTGAACGTGCCGTTCGCCTACAACCTGCCGCGGTACAAGAACCTGTCCGTCAACGAGCTGTTCGACCGCAACAACTTCCTGCCGGAAAAGGCGGACAGGGACGACATCAAACCGGAATAACGCTTTCGAGCCGCTGACCATCGGGTTGGCGGCTCTTTTTGAAAAGGAGGACGTTCTCATGACATCAGGCTGGCGAACCATCATTGTCGGACGGCATGAACGGCTGGAGCTGTGCGACGAGCAGCTCATCATCAAGGGGGAAGAACAGGAATTGACCGTGCCGCTGGAGTGCGTGCGCGATCTGCTGATCATGCATCCGTCCGGCAGCGTCACGCTTGCGCTGCTGCAGCGGCTGGCGGAGGAGGGCGTGAATGTCGTGCTGTGCAATCAGCGCTATGAGCCGTCCGCGCAGTTGATTTCCATCGGCAGTCACATCGAGGCGGCAGGACACCTGTTCGACCAGATGGAATGGACGGAAAAGCGGAAGGATTCGCTTTGGCGGCAGATCGTCCGGCAGAAAATCGGCATGCAGGCGGAATTGCTGGAGCGGCTGACGTTCCCTCGCGCGAAACGCGTGCGGAGCTATGCAAAGGATGTGCACACGGGCGACAGCACCAACCGGGAAGGGCTGGCGGCGAAGGCGTATTTTTCGTCGCTGTTCGGGGAGGACTTTGTCCGTCACGCGGCGGACAGCACGAATGCTGCGCTCAACTATGGCTATACGATTCTCAACACGGCGGTCAGTCGGGTGCTTGTCGCGCACGGCTACAACACCGCTGTCGGCATTCACCATTGCAGCCGGACGAATCCCGTCAACCTGTCCTGCGACCTGATGGAGCCGTTCCGGCCGCTGGTGGACGCGATTGTTGCCGGAAACATCGGGCGCGAGCTGGATTGGCAGTACAAAAAGGCGCTGATCGGCATCCTGCAATGCACATGCCGTCTGGACGGCAGGGAATACAAGCTGGGCGACGCGCTCGACCTGTTTGTCGTGCAGGCGATGGATGCCATGCATGGCGAACGCAGGCAGATCGGGGTGATCGGCTTTGCATGACCGAAAAGGCGTGGTGATGGTGCTTTATGACCTGCCGGTGCAGACCGCCGAGCAGCGCAGAGAGGTGCAGAAATTCCGAAAGGAGATGCGAAAGCGCGGCTTTTTGCAGCTGCAGGAGTCCGTCTATGTGAAGCTGCTGAGAAACAGCAGCAGCAGTGAGAACGAAATTGCCGCCGTTCGCAAGCTCGCGCCGAAGGACGGGCTTGTGCAGGCACTGCCAATGAGCCTGCAGGTGTTCGGCGGGATGCGGGCGCTGATCGGCGACGGTTTTGACATGAAGCTTTTCTCGGACGACCTGCTTTTCCTCTAAGGCGGCGCGGGAACGACAATAAGGATGGCTTTTGCGGCTGAAAAGGCTTCACATCCGTGACGTTTTGCCCGATTTTGAAATAAAAATTGACACAAATCGTCACGGATGTATGTGTTAAAATGATATGACCCCCTCAAAAAGAAAAGGAAGTTCATTAGAGATATGGTATAATGGAGTCGCAACA
>CAVIHU010000018.1:0-35946 GCA_963642705.1 Bacteroidaceae bacterium | reverse complement strand
TGTCTAGGAAAGCAAAAAGTGGCGATTGAGTGTCACTTTTTCAGGAAGTTGAGGTTTTCCGGGATTAAAAATCCCTACGGAGCACCTTCTAAAGGAGATACCCCTTTTTTGTATAAAAACAAAGAATGACAGAATAGTTATGCATGGGCGGAATGGAAGGAGATGACGTAGTCCTCCAAAACCTTTGTTGAGGGTTCGAGTCCTTCTGCCCCTGCGAGGGAGCGCTGATCTTGCTTTCAAGGTCAGCGCTTTTTTGATGTGGAAACGCCATCTTGAAACGCGCCGCGTCCTATGGTATGATAAGGGATGAAATGAACGCTTGTTCTATGGAGGATTTTGCCTATGCTCCATCCCGGGTTGTATGAGCTGCTGATCAATGCCGAGATAGATGATGATCTCCGGCGGATTCCGGCGGTATGCAAGGCAATTGATGCGCTCGATTCGGCGGAGGCGCCGGCGGTGTTGTCGGAATACGTGGCGGATGCTGTCCGGCAGTCGTTGCAGGAAATCGGTGACGGTGCGCCGGAAAAGCAGGTGGCGCTCGTCAACCGCATTATCGGCTTGCTTGGTCAGTCAGGGAAAGCTGTTATTGCACCTGCCGAGCAGCTGACGGCGCTGCAGGGGGAGCATGACCCGCGAATCGCGTCGGGCAAGAGCGCAAGGGAATTGCAGCGTCCGGAAACGTCCGTCGCCATGAGCAGCCTGTTTACCGGTGCCGTGCACGAACCGGCGATGTTCGCCGAGCTGAAGAAGGAAATCGCCTCTGCTGACCGCATCGACATGCTCGTGTCGTTCATCCGCTTCAGCGGACTGCGATTGATTCTGGGGGAGCTGACCGAATTCACGCAGCGCGGCGGCATTCTGCGCATCATCACGACGAGCTATATGGGTGCGACGGAGGTAAAGGCGGTCGAGGAGCTGTCAAAACTGCCGAACACGTCCATCCGCGTCAGCTACGACACGAAGCGCACGCGCCTGCATGCAAAAACATATGTATTTTACCGCGACACGGGCTTCACGACGGCGTACATCGGCTCGTCAAACCTGTCAAATGCCGCCATTTCCAGCGGCATGGAGTGGAATGTAAAGGTGACCGCGAAGGACCAGCCGGACATGCTCCGCAAGGTCATGGCGACATTCGATGCCTACTGGCATTCCGATGAATTCGAGGATTACACAACGGACAGCCGCGGCAAGCTGGCAGAGGCACTCGATGCCGAGAAGTATCATGGCAGTGCGCCGCGCTGCCTCTTTGACATCCGCCCGTATCCGTATCAGCAGGAGATCCTTGACCGGCTGCGCGCAGAACGCGAGGTGCGCGGGCACTTCCGCAATCTTGTCGTTGCAGCGACCGGCACCGGCAAGACGGTCATCGCCGCGCTGGATTACCGCGGATTGGTGCACAGCCATCCGGAAAAGGCGAATCGACTGCTGTTCATCGCGCACCGCGAGGAGATCCTCCGCCAGAGCATCGAAACCTTCCGCGGCGTGCTCAAGGATGTGAATTTCGGCGAGTTATGGGTTGGCAAATATCGTCCGGAGCACATGGAACATGTGTTTATTTCTGTGCAGACGATGTGCAGCCAGCGTCTTTGGGAACAGTTGCCGCCGAATTATTATGATTACATCGTGGTTGATGAGACGCATCACGCTGCAGCGGACAGCTACGGCAAGGCATTGACCACCTTCAAGCCGCAGATTCTGCTCGGACTGACGGCGACGCCGGAACGTCTTGACGGCAAAAGCATTCTTGACTACTTCGACCACCGTATCGCCGCTGAAATCCGCTTGTCGGAAGCCATTGACCGCAAGCTGCTTTGTCCCTTCCAGTATTTCGGCGTGTCCGACACGGTTGATTTGAACGATTTGCACTGGGTGCATGGCGGCTACGACCGCAGGGAGCTGACGAACCTTTACAGCATGAATCACACGGTTGCTGTCAGGCGCGCCGATCATATTCTGCATCAGCTTGACAAATACACGGCGGACATGCGCCGCCTAAGGGCGATAGGTTTCTGTGTGTCCATCGAGCATGCCAGCTTCATGGCGGAGCAGTTCAACAGCGCGGGCGTGCCATCCATATCGCTGAGCAGTCAGTCAAACGATGCGGAACGCGTCAGCGCGAGGAAGCGCCTTATCAGCGGCGAAATCAAGGTCATTTTCGTTGTTGACCTCTATAATGAGGGCGTTGATATTCCCGAGGTCAACACGGTGCTCTTCCTTCGCCCGACGGAGTCACTGACGATCTTCCTGCAGCAGCTTGGGCGTGGTCTGCGCCTGTCGGAGGGCAAGGATTGCCTGACGGTGCTGGACTTCATCGGTGCCGCGAACCGCCGCTACAATTTTGAGCAGAAATTCGCCGCCCTGCTGACGGATAACCGCACCAGCGTCGAGAAGGAAATAAAACGCGGCTTCATTGCCGTTCCCAAGGGATGCTATATTCAGCTCGAGAAGAAGGCACAGCGCATTATTCTTGACAACATCAAGGCAAGCTATGGTGCGCGCCGCGCTCTTGTCAGCCGCATTGCTGCTTTTACAGAGGAAACAGGGCAGCCGCTGACGCTGCCGGATTTCCTGCGCCATACGGGCATCGATGCGCGCAGCCTGTACAAGTGGGACAGCTTTTCACAGCTCTGCGCCGAGGCTGGTGTCTGTGCTGTGTTCGAGGAGCCTGCGAAGGAAGACATCACAAGAGCGCTCATCCGCGTTGCCGCTATTGACTCGCGCCGGTGGATTCGCTTTCTGCTGAACCTTCTGCCGAAGCTCGCTGAAACGGATTTTGCTGCTCTGACCGATGAGGAGCGGCTCATGCTCTCCATGTTCCATGCGACCATTTGGGGAACCGCTGTCACGGATTTTGCCGATGAAGACTTCCACCGTCACATGCACGAGATGACCGAAAGCCCTGTCATGCGGAACGAGCTGCTGACGCTTCTCAGATATCGATTCGACAGCATCGACTTCATCGATGAGCGAAACACACTGCCATACGTCTGTCCGCTTGATGTTCACTGCACCTACACGCGCGACCAGCTGCTGTGTGCGCTGGGCTTCAACGCGTTCAGTGCCATGCGCGAGGGCGTCAAGTATCTGCCGGACATCAAGACAGACATTTTTCTCATCACGCTGAACAAAAGCGACAGGGATTATTCGCCTACGACCATGTACAACGATTACGCTGTCAATCCGACACTTTTCCACTGGCAGAGCCAGAGCACGACAACGCCCGAATCGCCGACCGGTCAGCGATACATTCACCATGCGGCGCTCGGCGGACATGTCCTGCTGTTCGTGCGCGAATACAAAAAGGACAGCTACGGTACCGGCGCGTACACTTTTTTCGGAGAGGGCACGTATGTCAGCCACGAAGGCAGCCGTCCCATGAACATCCTGTGGCGCCTGAAGAGTGCGATTCCGGCGAAATACCTGCGCAGGGTTCAGCAGGTCATGGGCTGAGGAGGCATAGCACATGGATTATGAAGTCATCCGCTCAAACCGCAAGACGCTTTCGGTGGAGATTCGGGAGACAAAAATGCTCGTCCGCGCACCCCTGCGCACCACGAATGAAGAAATCAACGCGTTTCTGCTGAAGCACAAGGCGTGGATTGAGAAGCATCTGCAAAAAGCGCAGACACGTCAGGCGGAAATGACGACCATCACGCCGCTGACTATTCCGGAGTTCCGTCAGATGGTGGATAGGGCGCTTGTCGTCATCCCTGAACGCGTCAGGCACTACGCGCCGCTTGTCGGTGTGACGTACGGGCGCATCACCATCCGCAATCAGCATACCAGGTGGGGCAGCTGCACCAACACGGGCAACCTGAATTTCAACTGCATGCTGATGCTTGCACCGCCGGAGGTGCTCGACAGCATCGTTGTCCACGAGTTGTGCCACCGGAAGGAAATGAACCATTCGCAGCGGTTCTATGAGGAGGTGCTGCGCGTCTTTCCGGATTACTGGAAGTGGAACAAATGGCTCGGCGAAAACGGCAGCCGCCTGCTGCACATGATGCCGAACTACGAGGCGTAGTGCCAAACTGCGAGGCGCAGTGCCGAACTGCGAGGCGTAGTGCCGAACTGCGAGACGTAGCCTGTCGCGGCTTGCATTGCATGAAAAAATACGCTATAATACGAGATAAGTGCTGAACTGAAACGGATCAGCGATTGATTGCAAAGGAGCTGACGCACCCGATGTCCAACATCCATGAGCACACGCTGTCAAACGGAATGACGCTGCTTTGCTGGCCGCAGCGGCACCTTCACTCTCTGGCGTTCGGGCTGTACCTGAAGGGTGGGCCGCTCTATGAAAACGAGCATACGCAGGGCATCAGCAACCTCCTGTCACATCTGTGCTTCCGCGCGCTCGGCGGGCTGAATCGCGAGGGGCTGCAGCGCGAGCTGAACCGCCTCGGCACGAGCATGGACGCAGACGTATATGATGAAGGGCTTGTATTCCGCCTGAAGTGCCTGCCGCGCTTTTTTGATGCGGCGCTTGATCTGTTCCTGCGCTTCTTTGCCGCCACTCCATGGACGCCGGAGCAGATTTCGGCGGAAAAGCAGGTTGTGCTGCGCCAGATGGAGGCGGAAGGGGAGGATTTGCTTGATGAGGCGGCGCGGCTCTTCCGCATGACGGGCACCGGCGCATATCCGGCGCTGGGCACGGAGGAAACATTGTCGGCGCTGACCGAGGAGGACATCACGCAGTGGCAACAGCTGATTTTCCAGCCGCAGAATGCGTGCTTCGTGATGGCGGGCAATTTCTCCGACGGCATGGAGCTGGCGGCGGTGGAGGGGTTTGAGGAGCTCAAGAACCATGACGCGCAGGCGCCGTTTGCGCAGCCGCAGCCCATCGGCTTCTGCATGCGCGACGCGCAGAGCGACCTGCTCGGCGAGGCGGAAGGGGATTTTGCCGCGGTGCAGCTGTCGTTTGATATTGACAGCGATCAGGTATATCCGGTCGCGGCGGAGGTGCTGTCCACCATCACCGGCGGCAATGACGACAGCATGCTGTTTCAGGCGCTGCGTGAGGATCAGGCGCTCGTGGCTGAGATTGAGTCGCAAATCGTCCGTGTCGGGCAGTTCAGCCGCCTTGTCATTCGCTATGATGTGCGGCAGGATTGGCTGCGCGATACGCTGACGAAGGTGTTTACGTATCTTCACCGGCTGACGATGTATGTCCGTCCGGCAAGGCTGTATCAGCTGCGCACGCAGTTTACGACAAACAACGCCATGCTGACGGATGATGCACCGGCGCTGTGCGAGCGGCTGGGCTGGGCGTGGATGAGCGGCGACAATTCGCAGGCTGACCTCGATGCCGCGGCGGCGCAGTACAGCGAGCTGACGGCGGAGGAGCTGCTTGACGCGGCACAGACCGTGTTCCGTCCCGAAAATCTGTCCATGGCGATTGCATACGATTCGCAGACGGTCGGGGACATTGCGCCGCTGCTTGGCGCACTGCGGAACATGCTGTAAGGAGCTACAGATGCCCACTGAAATCTACGAGATTTTTTCTCTTGCCATGCGTTATGTGTTCGTGACGTTCGGCGTACTGATTGTTCTGCGTGCCTTCTGGTGGCTCTGGCGGGAGCACCTGATGCGTCAGCGCCGCCGCCGCGAACTGCCTGATGCAGGCAGCATCGGCGAATTTGTGGTGGAGAGCGATTCGCCGTCCCTGCCGGCAGATACGCCGCTGCCCGTGCCGTCCGAGGGGATGCTCGGCAGCGTCCGCAGCTGCGACATCGTCGTGCCGGAAAGGGGCGTCCGTGCGCGCCATCTGGACGTGTCCTTCCGCAACGGCGAAGGGCTTTACGTCAAGCCGTGGCGAGGCTGCACCTGCGCGGTTGACGGCTATGAGATCGTCACGAATCGGGACAGCAAGGCGCATCCGCTGCAGCACAACAGCATTCTGGAGGTCGGGGAGGCGCGGCTGCGGCTGCGCGTATTTGCCGGACTCGATGTGGAGGATGTGCATCAGTACGCGACGTATATGCCGGATGATGCTGCATCCGACGGCAATGAATATCAGATGCCGAATGACTTTGGCGGTATGCCCTGTGAGAGGTGATGAAGTTGGCGCACGAACGCAAACAAGGCGGGCGTGACCCGGGACGGGCGCTGTCCCATGCGGTTTCCGCTTTCTATATCGCCGCTTTTTTTCTGCTGTTTCTGCGCGATTTTCAGTGGCAGGCGCTGGCGTTTGCCCTTTTTATTCCGCTGGCGAATGCATTTGTCACCGGTTTTCTGCCGCGGCTGTTTCCGGTGGATAAGCTGCTGCTGTCGCTGACAAATTTTCTCTGCGCGCTCGGTCTGCTCGTCCTCTATGACACGAATCCGTCCTACGCGTATTCGCAGGCGATCTATTATTTCATCGGGCTTGCGGCGATGGTTGTGTGCATCTATCTCATCCGCATCGGGCGCTCGTTCCGCCTGCTCGTCTGGCCGATGATGCTCTGCTCGCTCGTGCTGCTGGCGCTGCCGCTGTTTATCGGCAAGGAAACATACGGCGCGAAGAACTGGTTCTATGTCGGCAGCGTGTCCGTTCAGCCGAGTGAAATCGTCAAGCTTGCGCTTATCATCGTCATCAGCCGGTTCATGGCGGACAGGCGCTTCTGGCTGTGGGTGATTTTTGCCGTCGCATGTCTGGGGATGCTAATGCTTCAGGCAGACCTCGGCACGGCGCTGCTGTATTACGGCGTGGCGCTTATGCTGTATTTCGCCTCGTCCGGCAACTGGTTCATGATGCTCTGCGGTATCGGCGGCGGTGCAGGCGCGGCAGCGTTCGGCTACGCGAAATTCGCGCACGTCAAGAAGCGCGTTGCTATCTGGCTGGATCCGTGGAGCGACTACGACAACGCCGGCTACCAGATTATCCAGAGCCTTATGGCGATTGCAAGCGGCGGCGCGCTCGGCGTCGGACTGGGGCTCGGCAGCCCGACCACCATTCCCGTGTATCACACGGACTTCATCTTTTCCGTCATCTGCGAGCAGTTCGGCATGATTTTCGGCTTCTGCGTGCTGCTGATGTATGTTGCCATCATCTGGCGCGGCACATCCATCGCGATTGCGGCGCGGACACGCTTCCACGGGCTGCTCACCATGGGCTGCACGGCGATGATAGGTCTGCAGACGTTCATCATCATCGGCGGCGTACTGAAACTGATTCCGCTGACCGGCGTGACGATGCCGTTCGTCAGCTACGGCGGCACGTCGCTCGTTTCGTGCCTGTGCCTCATCGGGCTGATTCAGGGCGTTTCCAGCATCAATGAGGACGATCTGGCGCGGGACGCCGATTTGGCGGATTACGGCGTGCAGGAGGAAACTGCGCTATGAAGCCGATGCGGTTCAAATTCAAGCTCCTTGCATTCTTCCTGTTTGCGCTGTTTGCGCTGCTGGGCGCCTACGGCATGTACAGCATCTCGCTCTATGGAAATCGATGGTTCACCTACGCGAAAAATCCGCGCGTGCGCACGCAGAAGGAAAACGTCATTCCCGGCGACATCCTCGACCGAAACGGCATTGTGCTGGCGACAAGCGAGGTCAGCGAGGATGGTACGGTGACGCGCACCTATCAGGCGGATGAGACATCACGGCGCGCGGTCGTGCACCTGCTGGGCGATTCCGACGGACAAATTGCCAACGGTGTTGAATCGTTCCAGACGGCCTATCTGTATGGCTTTCAGACGGGTATTTGGGAGCGGATTCAGGCGCTTGTGACCGGACAGAAGCGTCACGGCGACAACATCGTTCTGACGGTCGACAGCGAGCTTTGCACGACTATCCTGAACTCCTTCGGGAACCGCGCATCCGGGCATGACGGCGCCGCGTTCGTCATGAACTACAAGACCGGCGAGGTGCTCGCGATGGTCAGCCTGCCGAATTTTGACCCAAACGATGCGGCAAGCGTATCCACGACCTCCAATGTCTACTGGAACCGCGTCACGCAGAACCGGTATACGCCCGGCAGCACGTTTAAGGTCGTTACAGCCGCTGCTGAGCTGCGCGTCAACCCGTCTGCGCAGACGGTGCAGATTCAATGCACCGGCAACCTGAGCGTCGACGGGCAGGTGATTCATGATTTTGGCTCTGCCAGCCATGGCGTTATCAGTCTGAAGACAGCCTTCATCCGCTCGTGCAACAATGCCTTTGCGCAGTACGCGCTGTCGATGGGCGACAAGGCAATGCGCGAAACGGCGGAGCAGCTCGGCTTCAACGACAACTTTCTGTTCCGCGACCTTGTCGTTGAGAACAGCTCCTATCCAACGACAGACCGCACAAGCTTCAATGTTGCCTTGTGCGGCTTCGGGCAATCCGCCATAACCGCGACGCCCGTGCATCTGTGCATGATTGCCGCAGCGGTCGCCAACGGCGGCGTCATGATGGAGCCTTCGCTGATTGCAAGCGTTGTCAGCCCATCCGGCACGGTGCGATATACCTTCTCCGGCCGCGCTTACCGCACGGCCATGACGGAAAGCATCGCAGCGACGCTGGATGAGTACATGGAAGCCGTTGTCACCAGCGGCACAGGCACGAAGGCAGCTGTCAGCGGACTGACCATCTGCGGCAAGACCGGAAGCGCGGAAACGTCGCTGAACGGGCAGGACGTCACAAACGGGTTGTTCATCGGCTACTGCAGGGAACTGCCCTATGCGGTCTGCGTGGTGGTGGAGAGCATCGCGGACGGGCAGGGCGGCGGCAGCACCGCGGCACCCATCGCGAGGGATATTTTTCAGTATCTGAAAAACATGGAATGAAGGGATTTGGGACGGGAATTTGCGATTGCAGGCTTCACCTCAATGCATCCTTTTCTTCAGATGAAAAGCCGCATGACAATTGCTGCATAATCAATCAAAAAGGGCAGGACTGCTTCGAGCTGAGGCAATCCTGCCGGTTTTATTGAAATAGGGTGCAGCCCATTTCGCGGAATTCGGTTGCTTTTTGAAGGAGCACGGCCTCCGTGACGCCGAATTTCCTCGACAGGCATTGAAGGCAGAGAAAGGAAACAGCACCGCGGTTGATGAGCTTCTTCGTCAGCGCGATTTCAACGCTCTGCAGTGGGCGGCTGCACTGCATGCACTCAGGCATTTTCCTTCACCAGACGACAGAGGAACAGGCGGCTGTCATGCGCCTGAATGTGCGGATTGAAGAAATCCTTCTGCGGACCGATATGCTCGCCGGAATACACGTCCGTCATGTCAAGCAGAACGCCGCTGGTCACGGGCAGACCCATGTCGGCAAATTCGGCGTGTACCTCGGCGCCCGAATCGGCGAGGTTAGCGTAGAAGAGCGCGAACTCATTGTCCGAAAGATGGCGCAGGAGGACAAACGCGGTATCCGCCGGATGAATCCACGGATCCTGAGGATTTTCGGGATTCGGCACGCAGACGCTGTCCCGGCGGACGATGTACGGCGCGCGGCATTCGATATCCTGGTTGATGCGCAGCAGCGCGGGATTAAGCATCAGCGCACGATATTCCGGCGCGAGGGTGCGCAGGTCGGCACCCATCATCAACGGCACACCGCAAAGGCACCACAGGGTGAATTGCAGACGATACTCCTCAAAGGAACACACCTTGCCGAAGCCGACATTGCCCTTGCCGCACATGCCGACCGTCAGCATATCCATGTCGTTGAAGCAGTGGTTGCCGCTCATGCAGAGTCTGCTTAGCTGGCTCTTGACGATGTCGGTGAAGGAAACGAAGTTGTCCATGATGTCGCCGGTGGAGCGGTACATGTGGGCACCGATGGAGCGCATCCATTCGCCAGGTTCTTCCATGCCCCAGTTGCAGGCAGAGAAGAGAATCGCGCGCCCTGTCGCCTTGAGCGCCATGGACATGGTCAGGTAGCGCATCTTACAGTTGCCGGAATTCGGGAAATTGCAATAGTCGTATTTCAGAAAGTCAACACCCCAGTCCGCGAAGGTCTGCGCGTCGATGAATTCATGGTCATAGCTGCCGGGATAGCCGGCACAGGTGCGTGCACCGGCGCAGGAGTACATGCCGAACTTCAGCCCCCTGCCGTGGACATAATCGGCGACGGCCTTCATGCCGTTCGGGAACTTTGCGGGGTCGGGGACGATTCGACCGTCAGCGCCGCGCTGGCGAAGGCTCCAGCAGTCATCGATGACCAGATACTCATAGCCCGCATCGCGGTAGCCCTGCGTGACCATCAGGTCAGCCATCTGATGAATCAGCTCTTCGTTGATGTTGGCTCCGAACGTGTTCCATGAATTCCAGCCCATAGGCGGTGTTTGCGCAAGTGTCATTGGTATCCTCCGTTCCTCCTGCTCTGGCAGGTTGTTGTGATGGATGTGCGATTGATTCTTTCGCCGAAGGATTGAAAATCCCTGCCGAACAATCGGCATGGAAAAATATTTTTTGGACGCTTGAAAAAAGAGGACTTTCAGCATGCCTGTCGAATCAGAATCGACGATTCGGGCAGCTTTGCTCTTGAAAAGGGCATGACGTCCACAGTGCATTTTGTTTGAGGAGGAACTGAACGCACCATGAAAAAGGCTACCATGATTCTGGACAAGGACTATGTCATTTCACAGGTCGACAAGCGGCTGTACGGCTCGTTTATTGAGCATCTCGGGCGCGCAGTGTATACGGGCATCTATGAGCCGGGTCATCCGGAGGCGGATGAACAGGGCTTCCGCCGCGATGTGCTGTCGCTGGTGAAGAAGCTGAATGTGCCGGTCGTGCGGTATCCGGGCGGCAACTTCGTTTCCGGCTTCCGCTGGGAGGACTCTATCGGACCGAAGAGCGAGCGTCCCGCGCGGCTTGATCTGGCGTGGAAGACGACCGAACCGAATACATTCGGTCTGCATGAATTTGTTGACTGGGCGAAGAAGGCGAACACGGAAGTCATGTACGCCGTCAACCTCGGTACGCGCGATATCCTCGACGCGCAGTATGTTGTTGAATATTGCAATCATGCGTCCGGCACGGCGTGGAGCGACCTGCGCATGAAGAACGGCGCGAAGGAGCCCTTCAATATTAAGCTCTGGTGCCTCGGCAACGAGATGGACGGTCCGTGGCAGACCGGCGCAAAGACCGCCTACGAGTACGGCCGCAAGGCAAATGAGGCCGCGAAGGTGATGAAGTGGGTCGACCCGACCATCGAGACGGTCGCGTGCGGCTCCTCCAGCACAAATATGCCGACGTTCGGCACGTGGGAGCATGAGGTGCTCATGCAGAGCTACGACAACGTTGACTATGTGTCGCTGCACCGCTATTACGGCAATCCGCACAACGATACGCAGGACTTCCTCGCATCGACGATGGATTTGGATGACTTCATCAAGACGGTCGCCGCCATCTGCGACGCGGTCAAGGGTACGAAGCATTCCAAGAAGACGGTCAATCTTTCGTTGGACGAGTGGAACGTGTGGTATCATTCGAATGATCAGGATCAGAGCCTGTACAAGAACAAGCCGTGGGGCACCGCGCTGCACCTGCTGGAGGATGTGTACAACTTCGAGGATGCGCTGCTGGTCGGCTTGATGCTCATCACGATGCTGCGCAACGCCGACCGCGTCAAGATCGGATGTCTCGCGCAGCTGGTCAACGTTATCGCGCCGATCATGACGCGCGAAAACGGCGGCGCGTGGGCGCAGACTATCTTCTATCCGATGATGGATGCATCGAAGTACGGCCGCGGCAAGTCACTTCTGCCGCAAATCGTCTGCGGAAAGCACGACACGAAGCATTTTTCTGCTGTGCCGGATATGGATGCCGCCGCAACGATGGATGATGAGGGCAATGTCACCGTGTTCGCTGTCAACCGCGACCTCAGCGAGCCGATGACGCTGTCGCTTGATCTGCGCTCCTTCGGCACTCTGCGCCCGGTCATGCACTCTGTGCTGCACCACGATGACATGAAGGCGGTCAACACCGAGGATGCGCCGAACACGGTCATGCCGGTGGAGGTTGCCTGCCCGAAGGAAGGGGAGGACATCGTCCTGCCTGCTGCAAGCTGGAATGTGATTCGCTTCGAAAAAGCCTGACATCCTACACGCGGAATAAGCCTGAAAAGGTGCCTGCTCAATCGCGCAAAACGTCAAGGGGGACTTCGTCCTTTTCCTGTGTTTGGTTGCTTCGCAGAGGCGAAAGCTCTTTGGGCGGCAACAGGCATCAATCACGAGAATGAAAAAGCAGCTGCTCGGAAATGAGCAGCTGCTTTTTTGTTGCCGGGGCTGAGCTGAAAGCGTTCCGCAGACTCTGTCCGCTTCTCTGTTCAGCGCTCGCGTGGCATCGTTGATATTATCTGCGTGATGGATTTGTGAGATTTGCCGGAGTTTTGCCCTGACTCAAAAGCAGGGAGCCTGTCCCTGCACCCGGCAGGGGCGTTCCTTCCCCTCGAGCTTTTTTGATTAGTCAAAGAGATAGCCCTTGACAACCTTCAGTGTATTCCATGCGCCGTCAATATGGCTGCGTTCATAGCCGTGGGATGCATACACACCCGCGCCAATGAGCCCGTGGCGGATGTCATAGCCTGCACGGAGCGTCGCTTCAACATCCGAGCCGTAATGCGGATACACATCGACGGCGTAATCCGCCTGTTCGCGTTTGGCAGCGAGAATCAGCTTTCTGACGACCTCGTAACTGTACGGACCGGCAGAGTCCTTCGCGCAGATGGATACCTGACGCTCGGTGCATTGGATGCCTTCGCCGACACAGCCCATATCCAGCGAGATGGCCTCGGTCACGCCTGCAGGCACGGAAGCAGAACCGCCGTGACCGACCTCCTCGTAGACCGTCACGTGAAGGTACACGCGGCGCCTGGGGGTGAGGTGCTCATCCTTCAGGTACTGCGCGAATGCCATCAGGATGCCGACGGACAGCTTATCGTCAAGAAAACGGCTCTTGATATATCCGCTTGCGGTGATGCGGCTGCGCGGGTCGAAGCAGACGAAGTCGCCGACATCGATGCCGAGCCTGCGGACGTCCTCGATGGAATGCACGTCCTCATCCAGCACGACCTCGACCGTGTCAAACGTGCGTGCGGTGGTGCTGTAATTGCCGTTGACGTGGGTGGAGGGGTTGCAGAGCTGTACGGTGCCTTCGACCACACCGTCAAACTTGGTGACGACGCGGACGTTTTCAGTTTCGGCGTTGTTGGCGTTCATGCCGCCGAGATTGGTGATGCGCAGACGACCGTTGCTCTTGATTTCGGCAACCATGCCGCCGAGGGTATCGGTATGCGCCTCGAGGAGGAGCGCGTCGGACGCATCCTCGCCGCCGAGGTCGATGAGAACGCCGCCCTTTTGCGTCAGGTGCGCTTCATAGCCCATCTGGGTGAAGATGTCTCCGACGGCTTTGACAGCGTCGGCGGTATAGCCGGTCGGACTATCGATTTTGAGGAGCTCCATGGTTCTTTGGAGCGCAAGCTCGGCATATTTGCGGTTCATGAGGGTGATCTCCTTTTCTATGGATGATTAGGGAAGGCTGCAAAGTGGATTATCCGGATCGGGTCAGGGGAGTATGGAACGGACGAAGTCCGTGATCACTCCCCCGTAAATCAACAGATTTATTTGCGTGCCAGCGCCGCCTTGTCAGCAGGCTGCGCAACAGGGACGGCGGCATCCTTGCCCTGCCAGTCGATCAGGAGCATTCTTGTCAGTTTGCCGCCGGCAACATTGCCGAGCATGATGACGAGAATCATCCCGAAGCAGGAGAGCAACTGAGTGGCGGTGAGTGCAGGCGCGGCAATCGCGAGATAACCCATGTCGGCGATGGAGTGTTCGAAGCCGCACACGATGAAGACCGGAATCGCAAACAGCACCGCCGCGATGCCGTGCAGGCTGTCCTTCGCCTTCTTGTAGCCGATGACCGCCAGATACATCAGCACGCCGCACATCAGACCGTTCAGCAGCCACGAAACCGGATTCATGCTCAGCTTGTTCAGCATGACGGTCGCTGCCGTTTCACCCAGCTTCGTTCCGCCGTCGATGATGTTCGACCAGCTCACCATGGCAGGAATCACGGTGCCGAGACCATTGAGCGCGAATACTGCCGCCATTTTCGGAATCGGTGTTTTCAGTCCGCAGATGCCGGTGAACAGCACGCCGCCGTTTGTCAGGATGAAGAACAGCCCTGCGCAGAAGAGCAGGGCGCCGACGAGCTTATTGGAGCAGGAGAGATAAACCGTGCAGCCGATGCCGATGGCAATGCCGGAAAACAGGCTGTTCAGGATGAATTGCTTGCGTTCGGTATTCATGCAGGAGAAAAATCCTTTCAGTAACGCGGCAGATTCGCCGCAAAATTATTCTGCGGAGGTCTGAATGAGCTTCTGCACCCGGTTGATGTCGCCGCCGGCTGCGAGAAAGGCGTCAATTGCCGCCTGCAGCTCAACATGGAACTCCTCAAGACACAGGTTGTTGTGCCACATATAGGATGCGACCTCCCTGCCGACATAGCGCAGATGCCACGGTTCATAGTTGATTTCCGTGATGTCGACCTTATCCTCGGGATAGCGGATGACAAAGCCGTATTCCCAGCAGTGCTCAGCCATCCACAGGCATTCCGGCTCGGAGGCCATGGTCGAGTTCATGGCTGACTTATTCCGCCATGATTTCGGCAGCACGTCGCAGCCCAGACCGGTTTGATGGTCGCTTGCGCCGGGCTTTGACACCCAGCCGTCATCCTTGCCGTTGTTCTTCTCAAGGCGGTTGTAGTACATGGTTTTCTGCGTGGAGTAGGCACGGTATGCACTCTTCAGGTAGAGGAGATGGCCGGCAGCCTCCGCGCCTGCGAAGAGCTGCTCAAGCGCCTCGGCGCACTCCGTTTGCAGATACAGCGTGCCGGCGCCTGACGCCTTGCGAAGCGTCATCTTTTTCCTGGAAGAAGGCTCATAATCCGAGGAAAGAAGGCATGTCTTGTTCGCCAGCTTCACCAGCTCAGGGTCAATGTCGCTCAGGCAGAGCGCGAAGCTCCAGCCCGGCGGGTCAATGGTCGTGTCCTCAATGACGACGCCGTCAATGTCGGACAGGTCATATTCTTCCTCTGTCATCGTCTCCGCCATCACCTCCGGCATTGCCGGCATTGCCGGTATTGACCGTATTGACGGAGTTGCCGTGAGCAGCAGCGCCGCCAACAGCAGGATTGCAGCCATTCGCCGCGTCAATGTTATCATGTCGCTTATTCCTCCGCTTCCGTAATGTATGTGCCCTGCACGATGTTCATCAGCCGATCATGACGGAGAATCAGCAGATATTCCTCCAGGGGCATCTCGTTCTCATGGATGCGCCGCGCGGTCTCCTTGCCGACATAGCGGACATGCCACGGCTCGTATTTGTAGCCGGTCACGTCCTCCCAGTCTTCCTGATAGCGCAGGATGAAGCCATATTCCCAGCAATGCTCCGCGACCCACTTGCCGCCCTTTGTCTTGCCGAAGCCGTTTGTCAGGTTAACGTCATCGGACTTCTGCCCGACGTCCATGGCCATGCCGGTCTGATGCTCGCTCGCACCCGGACGCGCGACGTATTCATCTGCCTTTTCGGTGCTGCCGTTGACGCGCTTGAGCTTGTTATTATAAATGCGCTGCTGCTTGGCGTAGCTGCGATAGCCGCTGACTGCCTTGAGCGTGACGCCGATATCCTCCTTGCACGCGGTGAACATTTCCTCCAGCGCACGCGCCGCACTCTCGCGCATCTGCCGGAGCTGACCCGATACATCGGCGATGTCCAGTTCCGGCACGTAGGTGCTGCTCACGCGCCATTGACGATTGACCAGAAACAGGGTGCCGTCGATATCATTCTGAGGCGCAGCGGCATCGAGCGCGGATGAAACCAGCATGGTGCCTGCAACAGCCATCGATGCGAGCGTTTCAAGCAAAGACATGAGAATCCCTCCTTGCAGGTGCATAATCACTCAATGATATATTATACGCACTTTTGCGATTCGTTCAAGCGTTTCAGGGGAATTTTACAACGCGCAACGGACCTCGTTCGCTTTTTGAACCCCTTCGGGCAAGTGGGGTTCATTTCCATCAGCCGATTTTGGGGGGGATGCACCCAAACAAACCTGCTTAGGAAAAGCGCATGGCGAAGGGGCTTGGGGTGCAAAACAGGAGAAGTCTGCGACCGTATTCACAAAGAGACCACATGCCCAGCTGAACGTGAAAAAAGCAGCCGCTCGATGTGAGCAGCTGCCTTCAATACATGTGCTGCGCTGAAGACGTTCCGCGGACTGCGTCCGCTTCTCTGTTCAGCGCTTGTTGGTATGGTTTGCGTAGTTGACTTGGATTACCTTCTTTGGGCTTTGCCCCAAACCCCAGCAGGGACGCTGTCCCTGCACCCTGCAAGGGAGTTCCTCCCTTGACCCGTTTTTTAATCGACCCGTTAATTTTTTCGATAGCCGTTTTTGTTGTTTTTCTGCCAGTTCCACGCGTCGCGGCACATGTCCTCAAGCGTTTTGGTGGCTTCCCAGCCGAGCAGCTTTTTCGCCTTTGACGGGTCGGCGTAGCACTCATCAACATCGCCGTCGCGGCGCGGGCCGATGACGTACGGCACGGGAATGCTGTTGACGCGGCTGAACGTGTTGACAATGTCCAGCACGGAATAGCCCACGCCGGTGCCGAGGTTGATGATTTCGCAGCCATGCTGCTTCATGGCATAATCGCAGGCGGAGACATGACCCCTGGCGAGGTCAACCACGTGGATGTAGTCGCGCACGCCGGTGCCGTCCTTCGTGTGATAGTTGTTGCCGAAAACTGTCAGATGGTCGAGCTGACCTGCCGCGACCTTGGTGATGTAGGGCATCAGGTTGTTCGGAATGCCGTTGGGGTCTTCACCGATTTTGCCGGACTCATGCGCGCCGATGGGGTTGAAGTAACGCAGCAGCACGACCGACCATTCCGGGTCGGCATTGACGACGCCCTGCAGAATCTTTTCAATCATGTACTTCGTCCAGCCGTAGGGGTTCGTGCAGCCCTTGCAGAACATGTCCTCGCGCAGCGGCACCTCATCCGGTACGCCGTACACGGTTGCTGAGGAGGAGAACACAATGCGCTTGCAGCCGTGGCGGCGCATCGTTTCACACAGCGTCAGGGTGGAATCGAGGTTGTTGCGGTAGTATTCCAGCGGTTTGTGCACCGATTCGCCGACGGCCTTCAATCCGGCGAAGTGGATGACGGCATCAAACGCGTTTTCGCTGAAAATGCGCTCCATCGCGGCAGCATCGCACACGTTCGCTTCGTACGCCTTGACATGCTTGCCGGTGATCTCTGCGACTCTCTCAAGCGCCTCGGGCTGAGAATTGACGTAGTTGTCCACCACTACAACGTCGTGACCTGCGTTCATGAGCTCCACGCACGTATGCGTCGCGATAAATCCGGCACCGCCGGTCAGCAGGATATTCATCGGTTGACCCTCTCCTTTTGTTCTCCTCTTTGCGGCGGCTGCCTCCTGCCGCCATGCGGTATTATATCACAAAATGCGCCTCGAAAAAAGCCGAAAACAGGCGTTTCGGAAGATTTCGTTAAGGGAATACAGCTCAATTCGGCGGCGCCGCCGAATGCGCCTCAGCCGGCACAACATTCACGATTCATCGTACCACCTCATTTGTGCGGTATGCCTTAGCGGTGCAGCATTTTCCTGAGGAACTGCCCTGTGTAGGAGACTGCACAGTCCGCGACCTGCTCCGGCGTGCCCTCGCAGACGATGGTTCCGCCCCTGTCGCCGCCCTCGGGACCCAAATCAATCAGGTAATCCGCTACCTTGATGACATCGAGATTGTGCTCGATGACCAGCACGCTGTTGCCCGCATCCGTCAGGCGCTGCAGCACGCCGATGAGCTTATCGACGTCCGCCATGTGCAGACCGGTTGTCGGCTCATCGAGCACATAGAGCGTCTTGCCGGTCGCACGCCGGGAGAGCTCCGTCGCGAGCTTGACGCGTTGCGCCTCGCCGCCGGACAACGTCGTCGATGCCTGACCGAGCTTCATGTAGCCCAGACCGACATCGCTGAGCGTTTCGAGCTTGCGTCGGATGCCTTCATGATTCTCGAAGAAGGTCAGCGCCTCCTCGATGTTCATGTCGAGCACCTCGGCGATGTTCCTGCCCTTGTAGGTCACCTCAAGCGTTTCGCGGTTGTAGCGTTTGCCCTTGCACACGTCGCACGGCACGAAAATATCCGGCAGGAAGTGCATCTCGATTTTCAGCACGCCGTCGCCGCCGCAGTTTTCGCACCGTCCGCCCTTGACGTTAAAGGAGAAGCGATTTTCGCGGTAGCCGCGTGCCTTTGCTTCCGGCGCGGCGGCGAACAGCTTGCGAATCTGGTCGAACAGCCCGGTGTACGTTGCAGGATTCGAGCGCGGCGTACGTCCGATAGGGCTCTGGTCGATGCAGATGATCTTGTCGAGCTGCTCCACGCCGTCCATGCGGTCAAAAGAGCCGGGACGCGTCTTGGCGCGGTTGAGCACCTTTGCCAGATGCTTGTAGAGGATTTCGTTGACGAGGCTGGATTTGCCTGAGCCGCTCACGCCCGTTACGCAGCAGAGGCACCCCAGGGGCACGCGGACATCGATGTTCTTGAGATTGTGCTCTCTCGCGCCGACAATCGTCAGGAAGCCGCGCGGCATACGGCGGACATCCGGAATTTCGATGCGCCGCACGCCGGACAGGTACTGCCCTGTGATGCTCTCCGGATTGCGTTTGATGTCCTCTACCGTGCCCTGTGCGACGATGCGTCCGCCGTGAATGCCCGCGCCCGGACCGACATCGACAATCCAGTCCGCGGCGTACATCGTGTCCTCATCGTGTTCGACCACAACGAGCGTGTTGCCCAAATCGCGCATCTTCTTGAGCGTACGGATGAGCTTCTCGTTGTCGCGCTGATGCAGACCAATCGACGGCTCGTCCAGAATATACAGCACGCCCATAAGCGCCGAGCCGATTTGCGTCGCCAGCCGGATTCGCTGCGCTTCACCGCCGGAGAGTGAGCCTGCCGCACGCCCGAGCGTCAGATAGCCAAGCCCGACATCCTCCAGAAAGCCCATGCGCGCGTTGATTTCCTTAAGAATCTGCGCGGCAATCATGCGCTCCTTCTCCGTCAGCGTCAGGGAGGAGAGGAACGCCTTTGCATCCGTGATGGCAAGGTCGGACACCTCGCTGAGGTTTTTGCCGCCGACCGTGACCGCCAGGGCCTCCGGCTTCAGACGCCTGCCGCGGCAGACAGGACATGGCTCCTCCGTCATGTATTCCTCGTACGCCGCCTTCATGGCATCGCTGCCGGTTTCCTCATAGCGCCGCTCAATGGACGGGATAATGCCCTCGAAGGTTGTGGCGTACTGACCCTTGCCGCTCGGCGTATCATAGGTGATGGTAAGCTTTTCGCTGCCCGTGCCGTAGAGCAGCGCGTGAATGCCGTCCGCTGGAATGTCCTCAATCGGCGTATCGAGCGTGAAGCCGAAGCGATCCCCCAGCGCCTGCAGGTACTGCGCTGTAACGCCGTCGCCGTCCACCGTGCCGAAGCCCATCGCGTTCAGTCCGCCCTGCCGCAGGGACAGCTTTCTGTCCGGAAACAGCACGTCCTGGCTGACGACCATGCGGTAGCCCAGACCTGAGCAGCTCGGGCACGCGCCGTACGGGCTGTTGAAGGAGAACATGCGCGGGCTGAGCTCCTCAAGCGAAACGCCGCAGTCCGGGCAGGCGTAGTTCATCGAGAAGAGCAGCTCACCCTTGTCCATCAGGTCGATGATGACGAGTCCGCCGGAGCGCTTCGTCGCCGTTTCGATGGAGTCCGCCAGGCGGCTCTGAAACTCGCGGCCGCTCCGGACGATCAGACGGTCAACCACGATGTCAATCGTGTGCTTCTTATTTTTTTCAAGCGCCGGCGCATCCTCGAGGCGGTACAGCCCGCCGTCAATGCGCACGCGCGCAAAGCCGTTTTTTCGCGCATCCTCCAGCACCTTGTGATGCTCGCCCTTCTTGCCGCGGATGACCGGACAGAGCACCATCAATTTCGTTCCGTCGGGATATGCGCTGACGGCGTCCACCATCTGGTCAATGCTCTGCTGGCGGATTTCGCGCCCGCATTTCGGGCAGTGCGGATGACCGACACGCGCATAGAGCAGGCGCAGGTAATCATGGATCTCCGTGACCGTGCCGACCGTCGAGCGCGGATTGCGGCTGGTCGTCTTCTGGTCGATGGAAATGGCAGGCGACAGACCGTCGATCTGGTCGACATCCGGCTTTTCCATCTGCCCGAGGAACTGCCGCGCGTAGCTGGAGAGACTCTCGACATAGCGCCGCTGCCCCTCGGCGTAAAGCGTATCAAACGCAAGAGAGCTCTTGCCGGAGCCGGACAGCCCTGTGAACACAATCAGCTTGTCGCGCGGAATCGTCAGATCCACGTTCTGAAGGTTGTGCACCCTCGCGCCGCGGATGATAATCTGGTCATTCATGGTGGTGTTCCTCCTGTTTACAGGGGATTAGTATAGCACATGCGTTTCCGTCCCGCAAGGCGAACAGGGGAAATGAACGCGCTGTGGGCATGCGTTTTATATAAAGCATCCGCATTGTAAACGTTGCGGTCGTTCGCTTTACGAAAAAACGATTCTATGGTACAATAAAAGCGGGTATGTGCCCTGTGCATAATCCGGCATGGAAATACGGGAAACGGAGACGATAAAGATCATGGAACGATGGGTTAAGAGCGGATATACGACGGATCGGAAGAATCATCCGAGCGTAACGCCGATGCCGGCACCGCGCGGCAGGGGAATCGTGATTCTGATTCTGCTGGCGCTGCTCGCGGCGTCTGTGGTGTTCGGCTCGGTGATGACGGCAAAGGTGTCGCAGGCAAATTCACGGAATATCTCGATGATGAAGGCGGAATGCGCGGATGCCGTGGCACTGTGCTCGACGCTCAGCCGAACCGCAAGCACCTCTTCTGCCGGCATCCTGGGCAAAATCCGCGCGGACGTGCATGCGATCGACGTCATCAATGATATGAAGATGCTGCAGGACGGAGAGAACCACGCCTACGTCAGCTCAACGCTGATTGACGAGCTTTACACGATCATGGACGCGTATTCCAACACGCTGATTACCGGCATGAGCACGGTGGAAAACCAGACGAGCCTGTCGAACGCGCTGCAGGAGCTGAGCACGGCACTGTCCGGACTCTGATGCGCGAGAAGGAGGAAGCTTATGCGGGCCTTGCTAAGGCGGATGACGGCGCTCGCACTGACGCTGCTGCTTTTCACTTCCTGCGCCATTGCGGATAACCTGCGGCTCTATACGTATCCCACCGGGACAAACACAATCGACACGAATCACTATCCGTCGCGGAATGATTATCTGCTTTTCCGCAGGATGGTTCGGGCGATGGGCGGCGTGGTCATCATGGCGTATGACAGCGCATACAGAGGCATCTCGCTGTTCTTCTGGCAGGACGGCATGACAGAGATGCGCTGCATCGCGGACGGCATTTACTACGCATCGAACGCCGGCAGCATGGCGGAGGCGGCGGAGGCGTGCGAGGTGAGGATGAGCAGCATTCCGCTCTACGAAATGCCGGATCTGACCCACGCGCTGTCCTTTATTGTCAGTGACGGTGAAACACTCTACGGCTACAATGAACTGAACAACCTCGTGTTCACCATCGAGGAAACGGCAGACGGCGTTGCCTTTCACGATGTCGTAACGATTGCGGATGACGAGCTGCTGTGGAACGACAATACGGACAGCGAACAGGGAGCCTACCGGCGGACGCTGAGACCGCTGCGCGTGTGGGAGAATACCATGCTGCTCTATTCATTCGGCGGGGAGTATGACATCCTGATGACATTCGACCTGACGGACGGAAGCATCCGCCGCATTCCGACTGAACGGCTGATGATGGCGTATGACTGGAAGCCGGGTCAGGCGCTTTTGTGGATTTCAAACGAAGAAAACGGGACCCTCTGCGATTTGTACGTGTATGATGCCGCAAGCGATACGCAGACGCTGCTGCAGGAGAACGTGACCATCGGTAAGTGGGAGGAAGGCATATACGACACGGACAGCGGCGCGTATCTGGCAGCGCGGCAGCAGCAGGTCGTTGCGACAACGGATTTTGCGACCGGTCAGGCACTGGCGACACTGCCCGAAGCCTGCGTCTATGTCGCCTGCACGGAAAACAGCATCATCGGCACGACATTCACCAGTGTCTATGTGCGCGACAGGAACGCCTCTGCGGATGCAACGCTGCGGATTTGGGGCATTGACGGGCTGGAAGCGGAGGTCTACACTGAATTCGTGGAAAAGCATCCGGAGGTCAGCCTCGCGCAGGAAACGGAATCAACGGTACGACTGACGGCCAGGGAGATTACAGATGCTTTCGCGCAGGAGGACGCGCCGGATATTATCCTTATGACGCTCAGAGACAGCATTGGTGAGACGGATGGAAGATGGGCGCTGGACGCGCTGCTGGAAAAGGAAGCACTGGCGGATCTGTCCTTCTGCGAGGATGCGGTCATGTACGGCGAACGGCTGAATACGGTGTTCCGCGATGCTGTCATGAAGGACGGTAAAATGTACGCTCTGCCGCTAAACGCAACGAGTACGGGCGGATTCTTCGCGAACCGGGAGCTGATGCAGAAAATCGGGATGACGGAGGAGGACATCCCGACAAGCCTGACGGAGCTGTGCGAATTCATTACGCGGTGGAATGACGAGTACACGGAGAAATACGCTGCGTATGCGCCGCTGGACGAAACCGAGGATTATCGCATACGGATGCTTGAATTGATGGTGCGCGACTGGATCGGGTACTGTCAGGCAAACGGCATGGCGCTCACGTTCGACCACCCGGTTTTCCACGAGATGATGGATGCGCTGGACAACATGCGCGCAGACAAAATCGAGAAGCAGAACGAGCATGTCAATGAGGATGAGAGCGACTACAGGCAGCCGCTCATCTGGACGAACGGCACGGTCGTCAGCAATTTCAGCAACTACAACGTCAGCGATTCAAGCCGGTACTTCCTGCAGATGACGCTGACGCCGGAGACGGATTTCTGTCACGGCGTCACGCAGATGACGGTGCTGATGGTGAATCCGAACACGCAGAACAGGGAACTCATCAGCGAGCTGATTGCGCTGGCGCTTTCCGGGCAGAGCGAAGAAAACCAGTGCGTGCTGCTCAAAGACTACGAGCAGCCGGTGGAGCATTCCTCTTATGCAACGGTGGCGGCATCATACGAGAGCGAAATCGCAGCGCTGCAGCAGGAGCTTGAAACGGCGGCAGACTGGCACAAGAGCAGCCTGAAAAGCAGGATTTCCGAGCTGCAGGAGGAAGCGGATCGCCTGAGAGTCGCGGACAGATGGGCACTCGCGCCGGACACCATCACGCTGTATCAGCGGACGATTCTGCCGGCCAGCTACCTGCGGCGTCCGGGCATCCTCGTGCGAGATACGGCGAATACGCTGGGCGACCTGATGACGCTTAAGGCGAGCGGCGAGCTGTCCACCGAGGAATTCATCGCGCAGGCGGACGCATTGCTGGTATCGCTCGGCGAATAGGTTAGGGCCATACCGCACAATCACAGTTTATCGTACCGCATCATCTGTGCGGAGCTGCCTTGAAATTGTTACAGAACTGTAAATTTGCAAAAACTTTCGTCCGGCATGGAAAAAATCCGTTTTGCTGTACGTTTAATAAAGTGTCTGCCCTGTGCAGAATAATATTGACGACATCAAGGAGGTTCACCATGAAGATGAAGCGGCTGATCAGCATGATGCTGGCAACCTGTCTTCTGCTGTGCGTCGCACTGGCTGAAAACAGGACACTCTATACGACCATGACGGAAGAGGAGGCTTCGGCGAACAGCGAGCTTACGGCGGAGGAAAAAAAGATTGTGTACCGTCCGCAGAAGGTCGTCGCGGTCGGCGACGGCTTCCGCATTGTGATGTGCAATGACGATCTGAACACGTGCGACCTGTTTTCATGGCGCGAGGGCGAAGACGGCTTGACGCTTGTGGCGAAGTACCTTTACTCGACGAATTACGCAGGCACACTTGACGAGCTGCAGAACAGCCTCGGGGGTGTGATGGAGAAGGAATCACTGCCGGCGGATTTCGAGCTGCCGGACGCAAGCCACTGCTACTCCATCCTCGTGGGGAGCGGCGATAAGCTCTACGGTATCAACGCACTGACCGGCACCATCTTCACGATTGACGGGCAGGACGGCAAAGCGGTCTACACCGATGTCGCGACGATGGCGGACACGTCCTTCTTCTTCCAGACCGAAGAAGGCTACTACGATGAAGAGTCAGGCGAGGAGACAGAAGCCTACGTCTACTATTCGAATCCGAACACCTACGCGGCTTCCGGCGATACGCTGGCACTGCAGTTTCAGAACTACAACTACACAAACAACGTCTACGAGCGTGTGGTGAAGCTTGTCAGCCTGACCGACGGCAGCGTCAGGACGGCTTCCGCACTCAAGAATCCACGCAACGTGTGCGCATACAAGGACGGCAAGTTCATCGTTTCGGATTGTGACAGCAGCGAAAATTACGATAAAGAGGGCAAGCCGGTCAGTACGCGCGTTGTCATCTACGATCCGGCGACGGATACGGCGGAGGTGCTGGCAGAAAGCATCGACAGCAGCGTCTTAGCGGAAAGCAATTTCTACTGGGGTGAAGACATCTACTACAGCGAAACGTTGGACGGCTTCCTGTACTTCAAGGGCACGAGGGTCATGCTGACGAAGGACTTCAAGACGACGGTGACCGCTGCGTATCTGCCGATTCAGTCCACCGTCAGAGCCGTGAACAACAGCTGCGTCGTTGCCGCGGATTCTTTCAACGGCGTGTTTGCGCGGACACTGTCCGAAAATGCGTCATCCGGTCACGTGCTCGTCCTGCTGAACGTATCTGTCTATGGCGGCATCAGCAAGTACGCAGCGAATAACCCCGATGTCGCGGTGACCAGCTACTACGGCGGCGCGGGCACGGCAAAGGAGGTTGCGCAGGAATTTTCCGCGACAACCGATACGCCCGACGTGGCGGTGGCGTACCTGAGCACGAATACCGAAGATCCGGCAGGCGGCTGGTTCCTCGACGCGCTGAACAACAAGGGCTACTGCATGGATCTGTCGGTGTATCCGGCGGTGAAGCAGTAT
The DNA here is from genome assembly GCA_963642705.1 of Bacteroidaceae bacterium. Taxonomy (GTDB): domain Bacteria; phylum Bacillota; class Clostridia; order Christensenellales; family Aristaeellaceae; genus UBA11524. Next base: position 10,836 of record CAVIHU010000018.1, on the reverse strand, counting down.
GTCGAGAGCCTGAACGATGCGTTCCGCAGCCTGGTCACGACGGAGGATGGCAAGATTTTCGCTGTGCCGACGACCGTTTACGGCGGCTACTCCTTCTCCTATAACAGCGATGTGCTGACCGAAATGGGGCTGACGGTGGACGACCTGCCGACGAACCTGGTCGAGCTTTGCGAATTCATCACGCGCTGGAACGATGAGTTTGTCGAGGAATACCCGAACTACGCGCCGCTGGACTCCACAGAGAGCTACCGCGACCGCATGTTCCGCCTGATCCTGCGTGAGTGGAACAGCTACTGCCAGGCAACCGGTCAGGCTCTGCACTTCGACGACCCGATCTTCCGCACGCTGGTGACGGCGTTTGAAAATATGCGCTACGACAACATCGAGAAGAGCAATCAGAAGACGAGCGACGAGGAATCCGACTACAAGGCTCCGCTGATTTACTCGGGCACATCGATCTTTGGTGCATACTACGACCGGATTTCCTACGGCGATGACAACACGCCGCTGATGATCAGGATGACCTTGACGAAGGACACCGAGTTCTATCTGGGCACCGGCGATGTCGAAGTCTACTACGTCAATCCGCGCACGACCGACAAGGAAGAGGTCGGAGAGCTTCTGGAGTACGTCATCAAAGCCATCGACAAGACCGACCTGATTGAGCTGGTCAAGGACAATACCACGCCGATTGAGAACGAGTATTTCCAGAGCAACATGGAAACCTACAACGAGGACATCGAGATGCTGCAGGAGCAGTACGAGGCCGCTTCGGAGGAGGAAAAGGCAGATTACAAGCAGATGCTGGAGGAAACCATCAAGTACCGCGATGAATACGAAAAGGTCGGGCGCTACACGGTGTCGCCGGAGTATATCGAGCGGTATCAGAACGTGATTCTGCCGTCGCTGTTCGTCTGGAAGCCCACTGCGCTGGACTGCACAGACGATTCCTCCGGTCTGCAGACGCTTGTCACCCGTTATATTGACAAGCAGATTACCATTGACCAGTTCATCAAGGAGATGGACAGCCGGCTGAACATGATTCAGCTGGAAAACCAATAATTTGTTTGAGCAGGGGCAGGCAGACGCGGAAGGCACTGTCTGCCTGTCCCTTGCTCACGCGGCGATTCGGGAGGCACCATGTTTCGAAAGAAAAAGGTCGTATGGCTGCTGCTGCTTCCGGGCTTATCGGGGCTGCTGCTGTTTTATGTCGTGCCGTTTTTCGGGGGAATCTATTCCTCGCTGATGGATGGTTCGTTTGACAACAATTTTGTGGGTTTTGCGAACTATCAGAAGACGATTCAGAACGCCATGTTCCAGCTCGGCATGAAGAACACATGGGAGCTGTCCCTGCTCTGTGCGCCGGTCATCTGGCTTCTTTCGTTTATTCTCGCGGCGATGCTCAAGACGCTCAAGGATCGCTCGGCACCGTTCCGCAACGTCCTGCTTCTGCCGTACCTGATGCCGTCCTCCGCGATGCTGCTTATCTGGACGCTCATGTTTGACTACGGCGGCGTCATCAATCGGCTTGTGGCTGCGCTGGGCATGGAACGCGTGCTCTGGCTGGAGGGCGATGCGCTGCGCGTGCCGATTGTCCTCCTGTACATCTGGAAGAACGTCGGCTTCTCGGTCGTGCTGTTCTCCTCGGCGCTTTCAGCGGTGCATCCCTCGCTGTATGAATACGCGGCGCTGGAGGGCGCAGGCTGGTGGACGCAGTCCTTCCGCATCACGCTGCCGCAGATTATCCCGACGGCATTTCTGGTGTTTGTGCTCTCGTGGGTCAATGCATTCAAAATTTTCAAGGAAGTTTACTTCATCGGCGGCGCATATCCGTCCAACGCCATTTATACCCTGCAGCACTTCATGAACAACAAATACGCGCGCCTGGAGTATCAGGACGTGACAACGGCGGCGTATATCTTCGCGCTCGGCGTGATGGCGCTCTTTGCGCTGATGTACGCCAGCAAGGCGGTTCGCTCGCCGAACACCTGAGGACAGGAGGAAGTATCATGGCGAAAAAGAAAAAAATCCGTCATCGCCATAACCGCCTGTCCTTCGGCGGAAAAATGGCGTTTCTGCTGCTGACGCTGCTGTCGGCGGTTGTCCTGATTCCCATCGTATTCACATTTCTGTATTCCTTTTTCCCTGCCTCGGAAATTACGGCGTACCTGAACAAGCGCGGCAGCTATGACGCGACGGAGTGGCTGGATGTGCTGTATTCGCCGGCGCTGTTCTCGCTCAGGCAGTATTACAAGATTTTCATCGAGGAGCCGAAGTATCTGCAGCTGTTCTGCAACAGCATGGTTTACACCGCCGCGATTCTGGCCGGTCAGGCGCTGATTGTGCCGCTGACGGCGTACTGCCTGAGCCGCTTTGAATTCCATGGGCGTGACCTGATGTTCTTCTGCATCCTGATTCTGATGATTCTGCCCTTCCAGGTGACGATGGCGCCGAGCGTCATGGTGCTGCGCTGGCTTGGCATCATGGAGACGCGCTGGGCGGTCATCCTGCCCATGTGCTTCTCACCCTTCTACATTTTCCTGTTGAGGCAGTTCATGGTGAGCATTCCGAATGAGCTGCTGGAGGCGGGCATGGTGGACGGCGTCGGACCGGTACGCGGCTTTGTGCACGTGATTTTGCCGGTGTGCAAGCCGATTCTCGGCGCGGCGGCGGCACTGTCGTTCGCGGATTGCTGGAACATGGTCGAGCAGCCGCTTATCTATTTGGCGAATCACACGAATCTGCAGCCGCTGTCGGTTATGTTCAACCAAATCAGCACCGACAACGCAGATGTGGCTTTTGCCGGCAGCGCCCTGTATATTCTTCCGACGCTGCTGATTTATCTGTACTTCCAGGAAGACATTGTCGCCGGCATCCAGCTGAGCGAACTCAAGTGACGGAGGACAAACAAGAATGAAGCTGAAACGATTCGCCCTGCGCGGGCTGATTGTGCTGTTCGTGGCGGTTGCGCTGTGCATGTTCTTTGCGCGGACGATTCAGACGATTACCACCCCGAAGGTACAGCTTGTAACGGGCTCCTACGGCCGCTTTGAGGACAAGATGGAATTTCAGGCGGAGGTGTACTTCTCGGATACGGAGGAATTCACCGTCGAGGATGCGCAGAGCATGAACATCACCGTGAACAAGGTGTATGTGCGTGCCGGCAGCTATGTCAAGGCAGGCGACACGCTCTTTACGGCGAAAACGCCCTCGTATGAGGAGGATATCAAGAAGGTTCGCGAGGATTACGAGGCGAAAAACAAGGAGCTGCTGGAGCTGGACGTGCAGAACCGCAAGCTGAGCAAGGAAAGCTACCAGAACACGATGTATGACCAGATGCTGGACGCGCAGGACGCGCTGTCAGACGCGACCTATGAGGCACGCTATGCCGCAGCGCAGGAGTCTATCACGCTGACGGGCGATGTGTCGACATGGCAGAGCCAGCTGGCGCTTGCCGGCAGCGCATCAGACGAGGTCAAGACAGCCGTCAACAAGGCGAAAACCGCGCAGGCAGCCTATGAGGAGGCACGCACGGCGTATTTCGCGGTGCTGGACAACAAGAAGCTCAAGGTTTCGGACGAGGTGTTCCAGTACATCACGAAACGCGGCGCACTGCTCGATGAAATCGAGGAGCTGAATCAGAAGATGATTACGCTGACCATGCTGGAATCGAGCCTGAAGAAGGTTACCGCGCCGCGTGACGGCTACATCATTGAAATCAAGGTTGCCGAGGGCGACACGTATGACGGCACGAAGGCTGCGTACGTGATGAACAAGGAGGACTGCGTGCCGGGTCTCCGTGCGACGCTCGACAGCAGCACGAATCGAAGCATCAGCGAAGGGACGCGCGCCGAAATCACCAGTGAAATTTACGGCACGGAAAAAACCACCGTGGAGAAGACAACGTATGCCGCGGATGGCACGAAGTACCTGCTGATTGCGATGCCGGAAGCCTATCTTGCATCGGACTCGACCGCGATTCGGCGTTTCATGCAGGACGGCAGCGTCAAGGTCAGCATCACGTACCGCGCGAAGAGCACGACGACCCTGCTGACGCCGAGCTGCGTGCGATCTGACGGCGACAGCAATTATGTCTACCTGATTCAGTACACCTCCGGCAGCCTTCTGTCCTCTTCAAACATGACGGTCAAGAAGACCAGCGTGACGGTCATTGAAAGCAGCAGCTCCGCTGTTTCCATCGAAGAGGATCTGAGCTATCAATCCATTGCCGACCGCGAGGACCGTGCACTCGAAGACGGCGCGAAGGTCATGGAGTACGTGAATTGAGAAGACTGTTTGCATGGTGGCAATGGGCGTTGCTGGCTGCCTTTGCCGCCGCGCTGACCTTCGGCGCGATTGAGGCCGCACAGGTTGGCAATCATCTGCAATACATGATCAGCGCTCCTGCGCAGCAGAGCGCGAGCAGCAGCAAGGAAGGCACCGAGGTCAAGCCGAATCAGCCCATCGCCGACTGGGTGACGAGCCTGCGCGGCATGACGGAAGAATGGGATTTGACGACGATGGAACGCTGGACAATCGGCGGCGTCATTGAATCAACCACCGTGTCGGGCGGCTCGGAAAGCAAGGAAGCACGCATCGAGCTGGTCGGCAAATACGGCTTTCAGGTCCGGCAGAAGCTGCTGCGCTACGGTCGTCTGCCGTATGAATCGGAAATTGAAAGCGGTGCGGCGGTCGCGGTGCTGGACGAGGATCTCGCACTGGCGCTCTTCCGCGTGGCGGACCCTGTCGGGCGGACTGTTTCCATCGGGGACACTGAGTATACCGTCATCGGCATCGCGCGGCACAGCAAGCAGGTCGGAGAATACAAGGAGTACAGCGCATATGTGCCGCTGAACTCGATGATAGCGTCGAGCAATGAGATTGATGCGCTGCTGGTGGAGGCAATCCCGAAGGAAGGCACCGGAGCAAGCGTGTCCTTTCAGACGGTCGTGTCGAACTGGCATACAGGCGGCTCGGTCTTTGACCTCGGCAAGGAGGGCATGGGTGCGACGCTCTGGCTGCGCGTGCTGCTCTTCCTGAGCGGCGCGGCACTGCTGCTCAGGTTCATCGCGTTCCTGAACCGGCGTGTTGGGCATTACACAAAGCGCTATCGGCAGCGGCTGCAGGAGAAGTATGCCGTCAGCCTGATGCCGGAGCTGATTGGCATGATTGTGCTCTTTGTGCTGGGCTACGGCGCAGCGGCCGGTGCCGGCGCGCTGCTGATGACCTATATCATCGAGCCGGTATATACCTTCACGGAGTGGATTCCGAGCGTGCTGGTGGAGTGGAACGACATCGCGACGGCCTTCTGGAATGTATGGCAGGGCAGTGCCGTCATCAGGGAACTGCGCACGATGGAGATTCTGCGACTGCGCTGGCTGGCGTTGCTGGTGCAGGGCTGCTCCGCCGGCGCAGGGGTGCTGCTGGGCATCCTCTGCGGACGCGTCCGCTCCTCAAGGTCGATGGTCGCCGACAGCGTGAATGCGCTCTACCGTCAGGGGACGGTCGTGTCCACCGTGGAGACAGGGAAAATCATCGAGATGAGCGACCTGGGCTATGTGCTCTGCAACGCGGCGGATGCATCAAATCACGGCGAAGCGGTGCCGATGGTGCGCATCATCAACGCCGAGGCGGTGCTGAAGAAGCTGCCCGGCGGACGGCGCGACGGCACGTTTGTGCTGGAGGTTGTCGATGAGCAGATTGCCGCGAACAACCGCCGCTGGCTGATCACGTGTCAGAACGGCGAAAAGACGGTCGAGGAAGCTAAACGCGACTGGGATTTGCAGCTGCCGATTGCTGTGCTGACGCGCATTGTCTACGGCACGCAGACATTCAGCGATTTCCTGGAGTGCAATGCCGGCTATGACATGCGCATGCGCTCCCCTGCGATGGACGGCATGTTCAGCCACCATCTGACACTGACCGGAAGAACAGAATAAAAATCACCCACCGGCGCTGGAACAGCAACCGGTGGGTTTTTATCGCAAATCAACTATGAAAGTGGTAAGGCAATATCGCACAATTCATCGTACCACCTCATTGGTGCGGTGCTGCCATAACCTGCGTGGCATCGAAGGGGGGGCAGACCGGAAGACCCCGTGGCGTTACATTGCCGTAGGCAGCCCGTGCTTGACACGGTCATGCTCCTCGGCGCGCTTGGCGTTGTTGAAGCGGTCAAGCGTACCGACAAGATAGCCCGTAATGCGGCGGATGCGCTGGAACGGCACGGTGCCGAAATCGTAGGAAAGCTCCACATCATCGCCGTCAAGCGTGATGTCCATCTGCAGCGGCTCGCGGTTGTACTTCTGCCGCGCGTGGTCGATATAGGCGTTGATTTCCGCCTGGGACAGGGAACCGTTCTTCACATTGACAACACAGCACATAGCTTGATCCTCCCTAATTTTCCGCGCCGTATCACGCATAAGGCGCTATGCGGACGTTGATTCGTTCAGTTAGGTACATCTAAATATCGTGGTTCACACAACCGAAAATCACGATTTGACACAAGATGTTGTTGAACGATTGTTATTATACCACACACGCGCAGATTTGCAAGGGGAACAGGCGAATATATTTTATTGTGGTCATGGAGGGCAGACAGGCAGGAAAATCGGCAGAAGGGCGGCGAGCTGCAATCCGAAAAATGGCGAACAGGAATCTCAAAGCATTCCTGTCCTGTGAGAAAAAGAGCAGGCTTGAAAATGAATATTGCGGAGATTTCCAAGGGACGACTGCAAAGCCTTTGGCTGCGGCCGCAGACGCGAAATGCCTGCCAAAAATGAAAGAAAGATTGATAGAACGCATTCTTTCTGGTATACTTAGACGGAAATCAACGAAGGGAAGTGGAAGTCCGTGGCCGGGATGGAGCAACGCCCGATTTTTACCATGCTGCGCAATGCTTCGGGGCGAATCAGCGGTCATATGCCCGGGCATAAGGGGATGATGCCGTTCGATTCCGGCGACCTCTATTCCCTCGATACGACGGAAATTCCGCAGACAGATGACTTGTACGCCGCAGAAGGCGGTTTGCGCGACGCGATGGTGCTCTACGCCCATGCAGCCGGTGCCGCACGGACGCTTTTCCTGCATAACGGATCGACATCCGGCATTCACGTGATGCTGCAGCTCTATGCGCGCGAAGGCGAAACGGTACTGCTGCCACGCAATGCGCACCTGTCCGCAGTGAATGCATGCGTGCTCGGCGGCATGAAGCCGGCGTGGATGAATGTGCGGTGCACGCCGGACGGGTATGCGTTTGTCAACCCGACAGACGCGGCAGAGGCGCTTCGGACGCATCCGCAGGCAAAGGCGATGTTACTCGTCCGGCCGGATTATTACGGCGGCGCGATGGCGGACGACACATTTGCGGCGCTTGTCCGTCAGGCGCACGCGCAGGGGACGAGGGTCGTGGTGGATGAGGCGCACGGCGCGCATTTCCCATGGAGCGACGCGATGACGTCAGCAGGCGATCTGGGCGCTGATGCGTGGGTGCAGTCCGTCCATAAGACGCTGATGGGGCTGACGGGCAGCGCGGTGCTGCATCTCGCGAACGACTGCGATGAGCGCCGCGCATGGCTGCTGCTTCGCCGGGAGCAGACATCATCGCCGTCGTTCCTGCTGATGATGTCCATCGATGACAGCCGCGCGTGGATGGCGCTGTACGGTCGAAAAAGGCTGCGGGAAACGGCGGCTGCGCTTCACGAGCTGCGCCGTCAGCTGGTCGAAACACCGTATGACGATGCACATGAAAAATGGCGGCGTCTGCCGGTGCGCTTTGACCCGACGCGCCTTGTGGTGACGGCACCGCAGGGCGGCAGGCGTCTGGCGGAGCAGCTGCGTCAGGAAGGCATCGATGCGGAGATGGCGGACGACCGGCGTGTGGTGATGATTTTTACGGCGATGGACGAAGCACAGACCGTTGCGCATGTGTCGGACGTGCTGAAAGATCTGCCGGTTGAGCGGAGGATGACATTCCGGACTGCACCGCTCATGATGCATCTGCCGCACGGCGTGCTGACACCGCGTCAGGCGGCGATGGCGTCGGATGTGCCTGTTCCGCTTTCGATGGCGGAAGGAAGGATTTCGGCGGTTGCGGCGGGACTGTATCCGCCCGGGATACCGCTGGTGATGCCCGGCGAGCTGGTGACAGGGGAGATTACGGCACAATTGCGGAGAGCCGGAGCAAGAGAAAGGTTCGGAGTGGAAGGAGATTGCCTGCGATGCGTAAATGTGTGATTTTTGATCTGGACGGGACGCTGACACAGTCCGAGGAAGGCATCTGGAACTGCATTCGCTATACGGCGGACAAGATGGGCTATGAGCAGCCGGATGCGGCGACACTCTGCAAAATGATCGGACCGCCGCTGGGGTATTCCTTCACAACGTATATGCACATGGACGAGGAAACGGCGGAACGCGCGGTGAAGGTCTACCGCGAACGGTATGAGCGCGTCGGACTGTTCGAGAACCGCGTCTATCCGGGCATTCGACGCTTGCTGCGGATGCTGAAAAGGGAGGGGTGCCACATCGGCATCGCGACCGGTAAGCCGCAGCGTAGCGCCGAGCGAATTATCGAGCACTTTGGGCTGAAACGCTATTTCGACACGATTATCGGTCCGACGGACGGACGCGGCGCGGAGAAGAAGCTGCTCATCCGCGAGGCATTGCCGGAGGATGCAGGAGAAGCATGGATGGTTGGCGATCGGCGCTTCGACATCGAGGGTGGCAAACAGGTCGGCATTCATACCATTGGTGTCGGCTACGGATACGGCAGCTGCGAGGAGCTGACAGCATGCGGCTGCGATATCTACTGTGCAACCGTGCAGGATGTAATTGACGCGCTGTGCCCGAATCAGCCGAGTCCGCAGGGTGTGTTCCTGTCGATGGAGGGCATGGATGGCAGCGGCAAGACGACGCAGCTTCACGCACTGGTGGATACGCTTGACCGCTATGGCTTTGAGGTACAGACGAGCCGAGAGCCGGGCGGATGCAAAATCGGCGAAAAAATCCGTGCGCTGCTGCTTGATCCGGAAAACAGTGAGATGGACAGCATGACGGAGGCGCTGCTCTATGCGGCATCACGTGCGCAGCATGTGCGGCAGGTCATCCGTCCGGCAGTTGCGGCTGGGAAAATTCTCCTGTGCGACCGCTTTACGGATTCTTCTGCGGCATATCAGGGCGGAGGTCGGAGGCTCGGCGTTGACACGGTGCTGGAAATCAACCGTCACGCGGTTGACGGCACGATGCCTGACGCGACCATCTATCTGCAGATCGACCGCGGGGAGGCCATGCGCCGCCGTGCCGCAGCCGGTCGGCTGGATCGGATGGAGCAGGCGGACGACTCGTTCCGTCAGCGGACGGATGCAGCGTATCAGGAGCTGATTCGCCGCGATCCGGCGCGGTTCATCGTGGTCGATGCGTCCGGCACGGCGGAGGAGGTCACGCGAAAAATGACGGAGAAGGTATTGGAGAGGCTGATGGAGGCGGAAGCGTGAGCGAGCGTATTGTAGTGGGCATGTCCGGCGGCGTGGATTCCTCCGTCGCGGCTCTGCTGCTCAGGGAACAGGGCTACGATGTGGTCGGCGTGTTCATGAAGAACTGGGAGGAAACAGACGAGTCGGGCGTGTGCACGGCGGAAAACGATTGGAACGATGTGCGCGAGGTCTGCGAGAGGATTGGCATCCCGTATTATGCCGTCAACTTTTCGCGTGAATATTGGGATCGCGTCTTCAGCTACTTCCTGACGGAGTATCGTGCCGGCAGAACGCCGAATCCGGATGTGCTCTGCAATCGTGAAATTAAGTTCAAGGCATTTCTGGATTTCGCGATGGAATTAGGCGCATCGAAAATGGCGACTGGGCATTTTGTCCGCACGAATGCGCAGGGTGACCTGCTGCGGGGCGTTGATCCAAACAAGGATCAGAGCTACTTCCTCTATATGCTGCACCGCGAGCAGCTCCGAAAGGCGATTTTTCCTGTCGGCGGTATGACGAAGTCGGAGGTTCGCAGAATCGCAGCAGAGCATGGGCTGCCCGTCAGCAAGAAGAAGGATTCGACCGGCGTCTGCTTCATCGGCGAGCGCAATTTCCGGCAGTTCCTGTCGACGTATCTGCCTGCGCAGCCGGGTGATATGGTTGCACCGGACGGAGCGGTCGTCGGACGCCACGATGGACTGATGTATTATACGCTCGGGCAGCGGCGCGGACTGGGCATCGGCGGCTGCGGCGACGGTCGGAGCTGGTTCGTCATCGGGAAGGATCTGCCGAATAATCGGCTGCTCGTTGCGCAGGGAGAGGATCATCCGATGCTGTATTCTACGCGCTGCATGGCGTCAGACGTGACATGGATTGGAGAGAATCCGCTTGCCCGGCAGGACGTGCTTGCCTGCACGTGCAAATTCCGCTATCGGCAGGGCGACCAGCCGGTAGAGGTGCGAATGGATGGTGAAAAACTGCTGATTCATGCGCTGACACCGCAGCGAGCGGTCACGCCGGGGCAGAGCGCGGTGCTCTACATGGGCGAAAAGTGTATCGGCGGCGCGGTGGTGGATAAAATCCTTGACGCAGGCAATAGACAGAACGAACGACTTTGAAGTTTGACAGCGAAAATGCCGCAACGGTGCGAACAATGAATTGCAAAATGAAGATTATTGTTCGGAAATTCAAAAAGTCTCAAAAATACCGCAAAAATTAAATCAAAAACGCTTGACGAAATTCCGAAACGGTGTTATTATAAACAAGCATCCTTGATGCGGCGCTTACAGAGCCGCAGAAAGAAGGCAAACGAACCTTGAAAACGATACAGAACAAGATAACGCAAACAAAGACAGTCATTCCG
>CAVIHU010000017.1:0-37468 GCA_963642705.1 Bacteroidaceae bacterium | reverse complement strand
GAGCACTCGCCGTAGCGGTCGTGCATCCGGCGAAGGCGCTGCTTGTCGTTGCAGATCGTGACGCGGTCGACTTCTTCCATGTGGAGCTGTTCGGGTTCAGTCATTGCGCGTCACCTCGATGAAGGTCGTGTCTTCGCGCTTGAAGGCGTTCCTGATGGTCTCAAGCAGGCGTTCGGGGTCATGGACGGGGATGTGGTAGAGGCTTTCGCCGCCTGAGAGGACAAGCTCCTCAAGCTCCCAGTCGATGTACACGCTCTCCATGCTGTCCACGATGTGGATGCCGTCCTCCGTGCTGAGAATGATGTGTCCGTTCATGGCTGTTCCTCCACTAAAGCTTCGTACAGCAAGTCGATTGCTTCCCCGATGCCGTCCAAATACCCGTCAATGTACTCGATGTCAAGCCCATCGTGATTCTTCCGCATGTCGTTCCGGCGAGCTTTCAGCTCCTTCAGGAGCAAGTCCGTGTTAATCAGCTTCATCGGTCTCCTCCTCCATCAGTTGGGTTTTTCTATCTCCCCGAACGCCAGAATGCTGCGAACCATCCAGTCATAGCCGCAGAAACCGGCGTTCTGTCTGCGCAATTTTCGGCTTTCGTCTCCGCTTACGATTCTGGCGTCAATGCTTGCGCACCAGCCGTCTCCCCAGTTGTAATCCCAGCTCTTACCATCCAGCGCTTCAGCGAGCCTATCAGACACGCGCTGAAAGATAAGGTGCTTCTGATCTTCGCCCGACCAGTGCCCGCTCCGCGAGCCACAATGTGGCATGGACAGGCTAAAAACTATGGTTTTCATGTTCTTTCACTCCTCCTCCTTCGTCAACTGGATGCCCAGCCTGCCGTCCCCCGCTTCAACGGCGTACACACGGCAGTCCAGAATCGGCACGTCCGTGCGATTCAGCAGCGCGTGCGCCGTGCCGGTGATGACGCTGAAAAAACGGTTCGCAAGATGTTCGTCCAGCCAGACTTCGCAGTCGGTGTTGGCTTTGCACACCTCCAGCAGCTCGCGCAGCGTGATGCCTTCCCCTCCTTCCACTGCCCTTCGGATAAAAAACAATGCGGAAAACCGTTGCGAGGTCTTCTGCATTAAATATTACTGCGTTCAGTTTCGTTCGGATTTTCGATGGCGAATTGACAGAATCACGGAATCGTTGTAAAATGATAAAACCGGCTGCTTTAGCGGTGCGGTGCATGGAAGGAGAGATACGCATGGGTGCGGAATCCAAAAATCTGGAGGAACAGCGCCGCGAAAAAGACGGCATTGTATATTTTGACCGCGGAATCCTGACGGGCAAGGATGGTCGGCGGTATCAGCGCTATGCGATTCAGACGCACTTTGTTGAGGTGAACGAGAGTGCGTCGGAGCTGGTGAAGAAGTACGTGCTGCCACTTGCAGAGCCGGACGACGTGCTGTCCATCACAGCGAAAGTCATGGCGATGTGCACCGGCAATGTCCGCCGAATGGAGGACATGAAGCTCGGCTTCTTCGCCAAGCTGATGGCGCGGTTCGCGGGCATCAACTCCACGGGCGTTGGCATGCATGAGCCGTATAAGCTCCAACTGGTGATCGATATGGTCGGTCTGCCGCGTGTACTGCTGGCAGGCTTCGTCAGCGCAGTGACGCGTCCCTTCGGCATGAAAGGGCTGTTCTACAAGATTTGTGGTCACGGCGTTGCAGGTATTGACGGCTTCTATTTTCGTTCGAGCTTCGACCGATATAAAACCCTTGCGCTGATTAACCCCGAGCATCCTGTCGAGCTGTCGAACGAAATCGAGAAGGAAACCGGCATCCCGATTGTCATCATGGATGCGAACGACTTTGACCAGAATCAGCTGGGTAAGTGCGATGATTTTCCGTTGACGGATGACCAGATTCAGGACGCGATGAAGGATAATCCCTCGGGCCAGGGGGGAGAGCTGACGCCGCTGATTCTGATCCGTCCGCTGAAATAAGGCGAATCTGCACGAAAGAGGATGGGAAAAGAGCGCGATTGAGAAGGAAAAAAAGATGAGTAAACGTTTGCAGGGGGGGGCTTCTATCACTGCTGGTGATGATGCTGTTTGCAGCGTCGCTTGTTTCGGCAGAAGCGGTTACAGGAACGGATCTGGCTTCTGGTACGGATGTGAACACGGAAACAGAGGATAACATGGAAACCGTGCTGCCGATTCTGGAGCTGCATCAGGTGAATCTGGGCAGCGCAGACGGCTATGTCATCCGCTTTAACGGCACCACGGTGCTCATTGACGGCGGCGAGGCGTGGCCGGATCTGCCGGCGCGGATTTTTCCGCAATATCTGGAGGCGCTCGGCATCACGCATGTCGATGTGTATATCATCACCCACTGGCATGATGACCATTGCATGAACCTGAACTACGTGCTGGAGCGTTACGGCGATGAGAGCACCATCGTGTACGGTGTGTCCGAGAAGCTCAATGCGGCATACGACCCGCTGGCGAACGGCGCTCAGTACCGCCAGATGAAGGATGGCGATGAGTTCGTCATCGGCGATTTGCTCAAGGTGAACTGTGTCGGTCCGGAAACAGTCAGAAACAACGGTCTGGCCAACATGGATTCGCTGAATTTTCTGCTCACATACGGTGAGAAGCGCATCCTCTTCACGGCCGACTATGCGGCAAGCGGCAACATGAACCGTAAGTATAAGGAGCTGCTGACGTACATCGACGTGCTCAAGTTTCCGCATCACGGCATCCGGGAGGATTCGGGCGATTTTGTCATCGGCGTTGCGATTACGAAGGTGCTGACGCCCATGTACGTGCTTGTGCCGGGGTCTGCTTCGGTGTGGGAGATCTGGTCGTTCACGGCGGGCTACAGCAATGAACCGCGGCTGACGCGTGACCATATCTACACGAACAGGCACGGGAACATCCTGCTGTTCACCGATGGCGCCGACATCGTGTTCCGGACGGGCGTCGACCCTGCAGATTATGCTCAGTATCAGGAGAAACGTGACCTTTCGGAATAAATAAATGCAGCATTGTTCACCAAATATTCAAAAGATGGCGAGCATTCGGCTTTGAAACCGATCCTGATGAATTATTCGGCGGCGATGAATGCAAAGCAGCAATTCACGGGAAAAAGAGAAAATTTACACATTTTTTTCAAGAAGTACCTCTCTAAGAAACGAAAAAGGCGGGAAAACAATTGACGTACCGCCCATTTTGTTGTATAATTAGGGAGGGCTTCTTTATGCTTCAATGAAAGCCTGACGGAAGGGGAATGCAGCGGTGCGTAACCACGGATACGCGAGGAAACGTCTTTCGAGGACCAAGATTATTCTCCTTGTCATCGGCGTTGCGCTCGTATACGCGGGCATCCTGCTCGGCGTGCATTTCATCGGCAGTCAGCTGGAAAGCGAGGAAGCACCGGAAACGGTCGGTTCGCTGAAGGGACGCTTCGAGGATAACGACCTGACGCTGCAGGTTGGCAGCCGGACATGGACGTACCGTAAGCAGGACTTGACGAACCTCCTGCTCATCGGCGTGGACTGGGATGATATCGACAGCGAATCATCCGGTCAGTACGCGGGTCAGGCGGACTATCTGCTGCTGATTTCCATCGATAGGAAAAACAGAACCGTCAACACGCTGCAGATCGACCGCGATACGCTGACGGAGATCCGCATTTACGGTCCCTTCGGCGACTATACGGGTCTGCGGCGGACGCAAATCAGCCTGTCGCACGCCTACGGTACCACCGCGAAGGAGAACTGCGAAAACACGGTCTGGGCGGTCAGTCGCCTGCTTGGCGGCATCCCGATCAGCGGCTATCTGGCAATGGACATGAGCAGCATTGCAGTGCTCAATGACACGCTCGGCGGCGTGACCGTCACGCTGGAGGATGACTTCACGGCGGTCGATTCGTCCATGACGAAAGGGTCGACCATTACGCTGCACGGTCAGCAGGCGGAAACGTATGTCCGCAGCCGTATGCTCGTCGGTGACGGCACGAACAGCGCCCGTATGCGCAGGCAGAGCAACTTCATCAAACTCGCGGAATCGCTCATGGTTGAAAAGATGAACGATGATCTGAACTTTGTCGGTGAGCTTTTCGACGCGCTGGCGGATCACATCACTACGAACATTGACCGCGGCTGGCTCATCAACAAGGCGTATGAATGCCAGTCCTATGACCGACCTGACACACGGAATCTCGCCGGAAGCCATGCGTATGGCGACGACGGCTTCACAGAATTTACACCCGATACAGATGCACTCAATGACACCCTGACGTCCCTGTTCTTCAAGTAGGGAACGAGAGAAGGAGAGAAAACATGGTGAAACGCTTTCTTGGAATCCTGCTTGTCATCATGCTGCTGACCGGCAGCGCGTTTGCAGCCGTTCTGACGGACGCGCCCGGTACGCCGACACAGGATCGCGCTGTATTCCTCAAGGCGGAATGGCTGGATGACGCACGCACGGAGTACGAGCTGGATCGGCTGCCGGCGGATCAGCTGACGATGAATACCGTCACGGACATCTATGACTTTGTGTACGAGAAGGGAAATCGCCCTGTCCGCTGGTATCCGGAGAAAACGCAGCACGAGATTGAGGCAATGGTCTCTGTCGACCCCGATTCGCTGTATATGACGGAATTCATGCGCCTGCACGCGGCGGATGCGGAGCCGCAGGCGGATCTGAGCGCGGTCATGCAGCTGGAAATCGACTATCAGGTCGGTCAGCTGACGGTAGTTGTGCTGGGCGATACGACCGATTCGGAGAACATTGAATGGACGCCGGTTGACTCACGCGTGACTGCGGTCGGCGTGGTCGAATTCGAGGTGCCGCAGTCGCTGATGGAGCAGCTGTACGGCGAGGATCTGCTCTTCAGCCTGCTGACCATCCGACAGGGCCCAACGCAGCACAAGGAAGTGACTTCGACCGAGGTGCCGGAAATCCGCCCGAGCAAGACGGCAGAGGATAACACACGCATTATCGAGACAATCACCGAGGATGGCACCGCACGGCCGGACGACTTCGAGCTGGTGATTGTATCGGAGACGGACATCATCAAGCGCGAGATTTCGCTGCTGCAGCAGTACGTCACCGAGCAGAAGCAGCCTGCGCTGAGCTGGCTGCCCGAAGAGGATCAGAATCGCGTACGCTACCTGTTGGGTACGAACACGGATGACCTGATTGTCACGGATTATGTGCCGCTGATCACGCGCGACTACCGTGCAACGGACGGCGACGCGGTTGGCTCGATCGCTTTTGCAACGCCCTATGAAGAGGGGCAGAAGATTGTGACGGCGCTGGGCATTCCGAAGAATGATGCCGATGCGGCGGCGGTAAACGATGAGACGCAGATGAACTGGTCGGTGCAGCCGGCAGTTGTCCGGGAGGGCGGCTGGGTGGATATCGTGTTCGACCAGCTGGCGCTGATTGGTATGGAAACGGATACCGGCTTGCTGCTGATGCTGAGCGTACCGGCAGCAGAGTGACCGATCAACACAACGCCGCACGGATTTCGCTCGGGAAGGATTGACTGAATGAACAATCAACAGATGGAGTCTGAAGCAGGGCAGGTTAGTCAGGCAGGAAATCAGCAGGGGCAGCAAGGGCAGCAAGGGCAGCAGGGAGGTCAGAGCGCTGAGGCTGCGCTTTTTGCCGAAATCCTGAACCGGATGGACGCAAAGCAGCCGGAGTCCGACCCAAGCCAGAGCCCACATACCATCAGCCTGATTGAGCTTTTCTATTATATGCTCTCCAAGCTGCACTGGATTGTGCTGGGCATGATTGCCGGCGGCATCCTGATGGGGTATTACGCCATCAACTTTATCACGCCCGTCTACACCGCCACTGCGAAGCTCTACATCATGGGCAACACGAGCTCAAGTATCGTCACGAACCTGCAAATCGGCACCGTTCTCGCGATGGACTACCAGGAGGTCTTCAACACCTGGGAGGTGCATCAGATGGTGAACGAGGAGCTGGGCACGAATTACAGCTACTCGGCGTTGCAAAGCATGATCAGAGTCTCGAACCCCGAGGACACACGCATCCTGTACATCACTGCGTACAACAGGGATTCGGAGATGGCGGCGAAAATCGCGAACGCATACGCCAAGGCAGCGAAGAAATTCATCGTCGAGACAATGCAGACCGATGAGCCGAGCGATTTCTCCATCGCACTGGTGCCAAGCGTTTCGTCCGGGAGGAATGTGACGGGGAACATCATCCGTGGCATCCTGTTCGGCACAGTGCTTGTCTGCGGCGTACTGGTGATGATTTTCCTGCTGGACAACCGCCCGAAGTCGCCCGAGGACATCATGCGCTACGCCAACATCCCAACGCTGGCGGTCGTGCCGGTTGACCCGACGCTCACCAAATTGACCAAGCAGAGCAGAAGGGAGAATCGGACATGAATCGACTGACGATTGTCAACTTCCCGGAGCAGAATTATGCCGGCATGGAAGCCATGAACACGCTGTGCACAAACATCTCCTACTGCGGTAAGGATATCAGGACGGTAATGTTCACCAGCCGCAGCGAGGGCGAGGGCAAGTCCAGCATCGTCATGAACATGATGCGGACGTTGGCAGGCTACGGCAAGCACGTGCTGCTGCTGGATGCCGACCTTCGCCGCTCAACGCTTGCGAGGCGCTACCGCTTCGATTTCGAGCAGAACAACGCCTGCGGATTGGCGCAGTATCTGGCAGGCATGTGCACGCTGGATGACGCAGTCTATCAGACGAACATCGACGGCGCGTACATCATGCCGGCAGGGCGCGATGTGCTCAACTCCATGCAACTGCTGGCTTCCGGACGTTTCGGCGACATGATGGCGGTGCTGCGCAACTCCTTTGACATGGTGCTGGTGGATACGCCGCCGGCGGGTGTCATCGTCGATGCCATCGAGATTGCGAAGTACTGCGACGGCGCGGTCATCGTGGTCGCGTACAACAAGGGAAGCGGTCAGGATATCGCAACGGTCGTCCAGAACGTCCAGAAGACGGGTTGCAAGGTGCTCGGCGCGGTCATGAACGACGTCAACCTGAAGTCCTTCCGCAACCGCAAGTATTACTACCGCTCCGACCGCTATTCGGCGTATTATCACGAATACAGTCACAAGTCGAAGTAACGGAGGAAGCGGATGACGGGATTCGCGGATATCCATCAGCATGTGCTGTGGGGGCTGGATGACGGCGCAAAAACGCAGCACGTTATGCAGGACATGCTCCGTCAGGACGCGGCGGAAGGCATCCGGCTCGTCAGCGCGACGGCGCACGCGGACTTGCAGCATCCTTTCGACCTGGCGCATTATCGGTCGCGTCTGGCGGAGGCGAATGACTTCTGCCGGCAGGAGAATTTGCCGCTGCAGGTGGTGCAGGGGAGCGAAATCCTCTACACGCACGGTGTACCGGACCGGCTTGCGGCTGGTCACCTGCTGACGCTGGGCAACACACGCAACGTGCTGATTGAGTTTCTGCCGGACGTTGACCTTGAGAACATCGGAAGCGCGGCGGATGCGCTTTACCGGGCCGGATTTCATCCGGTGGTGGCGCACATCGAACGGTACCGTTGCCTGACGCGCTCGGCGAGGACGGCGATGCAGCTCCGCGAGGACTACGGCCTGCGGTATCAGGTGAACTGCCATACGGTGACATCGCCGCATGGTTGGCTGATTCGCCGGTTTGTGCGGAAAATGCTCGAAAACCGCGCGGTCGACGTGATCGCGGACGACGCGCATAACACCTCGAGCCGCCCTGTGCAGATGCGTCAGGCGATGGCGGGTATTGCTTTGCAATACGGGCAGGAATACGCTGATGAGCTGACGGACAACGCGTTCCGGCTCCTGGGCAAATCGGAGGCGAAAGGCTCCCCATGAAGACGGAATCGAGGAACCTGACGATTGCCGAATGGCATAAGCTGGCGCTGGACGGCATCGCGGTGCCCATGCGCATTCCGCTGGAGGGCGACAGCATGCGTCCGCTCATCAGGCGGCGGCTCGACATCGTGACTATCGCGCCCATCCGGCGACCACTCAGGCGCGGCGATGTGGTGCTGTTCGAATATCCGGCTGGGCGGTATGTGGTGCATCGCGTGTACCGCCTCAGGGACGGTCAGGTCAGGACGCTCGGCGATAATTGCTGGAATCCCGAACCGTGGCTGCCGGAAACGTCCGTGCTTGGGCAGGCGGTGCAATTCGAGCGCAACGGTCGTGTGATTTCGCTGGACAGCCGCACGGCACGCGCATTCGGGAGGGTGTGGATGGCAGGACTGCCGCTGCGGCGCGCTTACTGGCGATGCCGTTCGCTTGGCGGCAGGATGCTCAGGAAAATGGGATTAAGGAGGTGATGCCGATGGGGCAAGATAAGGAAGTCCGGTATTATGGAAGTGCCATTGAGCTGCTGGAAGACTTGCGCAAGGATGGCATCACTGGGTATGAACTGAAGAAGGAATTTGACAAATTCCTTGATCTTCAGGCGCGTATGCGCGGTGTGCCGATTAATGTGGGCTTCGAGCTAACGCCGCTTTGCAATTTCGATTGCAAAATGTGCTATGTCCACCTGACAAAAGAGCAGTTGGAGAAGGAAGGACACGTCCTTACCACAGAGCAATGGCTGGACATCATGGCACAGGCTGCCGACGCAGGCATGCTTCATGCTGATCTGACCGGCGGCGAATGTCTGACGCATCCGGGCTTCAAACAAATTTATCTTTACCTTCGTTCTCGCGGTATACAGATTTCGGTGCTGACGAATGGGCAGCTAATCAATGAAGAAATGGCTGATTTCTTTGCAGAGAATCCGCCGTCGCTCGTTCAGATTACAGTCTATGGCAGCAACGAAGATGCCTATGAGCACGTAACAGGGCGCAGAGCCTTTGCGGACGTGCTTGCGGCGATAGAACGCCTGAAGCAGCGCAGGATTCGCGTGATGCTTACGCTTACGCCGAGCCAATATACGCAGGAGGATACGCACGCGCTGCTGAGCCTTCTGCGAAGCCTGAAAGTGGAGTACGGTGTCGGTGGAGTGGTGCTTCCGGCAAGAGAAGACACGGGTCGCAAGATTGATGATTACACGCCGGAAGATGGGCTGTGTGTCAAAATTCAAGAGGATGAGCGTGATTACAGCCTTTCCTTGACGGAAGTAGCAAAAGGTGATACAATTCAGCCCGCACCGAGAAAGCAAATCGAGCGCATTCCCCAAAATTTCGCACCGCACAGCGGTATCCCCTGCGCATCAGGACAAAGCACCTGCCACATCAACTGGAAGGGTGAAATGCAGCCCTGCATTCCCTTCTACACAGTGGCGCGGTCGGTTTTGGAATACGGCTATGCTGATGCGTGGCAGTGGGTGATGAAAACCATGGCTTCCTTCAAGCCGCCTGAGGAATGTCGTGGGTGCAAGATGCTGCCTTTGTGCCGATCCTGCACCGCAGAAAAAACATCAGGCGTGCTGAACGGTTCGCTGAATCGGGCTGTTTGTCATCGATATACAAGCTACCTTGAGGCAGGCATCATAGAACTTGCCGAAAAGGAGTCATGTATATAAATAGCGACAATGAAAGGAGAAAACCAAGATGAAGCGCAATTACTCGGCACCGAAGGTTGAGATCGTGACGTTCGACTTCAATGATCAGGTCGTTGTCGCATCCGGCGCTGTTGGAACGTACGGCTCCGCTGCTGGTACGGAATATTGCCAGCAGAGCAGCACTACCTGCGACCATTTCTACTATGCAGGGTGTAGCGAACAGCCTCACGCAAGTACAGGTAACTGACAGAAGCAGTTCTAAATTGCACTTCAAGCCACTGCAAGACAAGGCAACACCGCACAATTCGGCGGCAGCACTGAATGTGCCTTTTGCGCCATCTTAGGCGGCGAAATAAACCTTTATTCGCCGGTCTGCCCTTGGCAGACGTGGAAACCCTTTCGGGTTTCTAACCTGCTTCTTGCAGAAATCTCGATTTACATCCAGTAAACCTTCGATTTCTGCAATCGTATCTGGCACAAAATTCACTATTCATCGTACCACCTCATTTGTGCGGTATTACCATAAATAAAACAGTGGCTTGAAGAAATCTCAAAAAGAGGAGACATAAAACAAAAATGAAGCGTGAATACACGGCACCGAAGGTTGAACTGGTGCAGTTCAATTTTGATGATCAGGTGGTGGTTGCGTCTGGTGTAGTGGGCAACTATGGCTCTGGCGATGATTTGCAGCGTTGCCAACAAGGTTCCACATCGTGTACTGAATACTATACGAAGCCTGCTGGTTGCTCAAAATGGCCTGGATATTAATGAGCTGCTTTCAGCAAATTCAAGCATCGTATTCCGTTGAAATCATTTCGCAGCCAAATGCAGAGATTTTCAAGAAATCAAAGCTGGTCACGGTCAGTTCCCTGGTTCGGGTGCACCGGATGGAAGATGGAAACTGGCTGTTCAGCTGCAGTGATGGCGTTCCGACACCTTACGTGATTGCTTCGCCTGATTTCCAGAAAATCACTGGCTACACGATTTACATTCCGTGCGAAGAGCCTGTCAGCACGCTGATGCGTTTTCTCCTCCGCACAGCCTTCGAGTGCCGCTTCTGCCATGAGGGCATCATCTCCCTGCATGCTGCGTGCGTTGAGCTGGACGGCTTTGCGGTGGCGTTTACGGGCAACAGCGGCATGGGCAAATCTACCCGCGCGAAGGCATGGGTGGAGGCGCTCGGCGCAACGTTCATCAGCGGCGACCGTCCGGCGGTGCGGCTGGATAAAACCGGCAGCACGGCCTGCGGCGTACCGTGGGACGGCAAGGAGCAAATCTTCCGCGACGTGGAAGCGCCGCTCAGGTGCATCCTTGAGGTGCGCCGCAGCGAGGAAAATTACATTCGGCGGCTCAGCCCTGAACAGGCGCGGCGGCTCATCGCCCAGCAGTGCTTTATCCCCATGTGGGATACGGACGCGGCGGTGATGGCGCTCGCAAATGTCCGGCGGCTGATTCGCCAGACGCCTGTTTACCGCGTTTTCTGCGGTCCGACGGCGGAGGACGCACGGGCTGTCTACGACATTCTCGTGCACCATCCGGAACAAATCAGAGAGGAAAAAGTCGACATGAAAATCAGGAAGGGCTTCGTCCTGCGCAACGTTGTGGATGAGTACATGGTGATGCCCACGGGCGACAACATCGCCAAATTCGAGGGCACGGCCGTCCTCAATGAGGTCTCCGCTTTCGTCTTTCAGAAGCTCGAAAACGCCATGAGCCGCGACGACCTGCTTGCCGCGATTCTGGCGGAGTTCGATGTTTCCGAGGCGACCGCGGCAGCCGACCTTGACGCGCTGCTCGGCAAGTTCCGCGAGCTGGGACTGCTGGAGGAGTAACGTGAAAGCGCTGCTTCGCGAAATCTGGCAGACCGACCGACGCACCTTTCTGACGATACTCGGCTGGAACATCGTCGTTTCGCTGCTGGGCGGCATCGGCATCGTGATGCTCATTCCGCTGCTGAACATGCTGCAAATCGGCGACAGCCGGCTGCCCGCGTGGTTCATTGCGATGCCGTACGCCGGGCGAATCGGACTGCTGCTGGCGGCTTACCTGACGCTGGTGACGGTGAAGGCGCTGCTCTCGCGGCGGCTCTCCATCAAGGAGACGGAATTCAGCGAGCAGACGAGCATGCGCCTTCGCGGCGAGCTGTACACGGCTGTTTCCGGTGCAAGCTGGGAGAGCCTGACGGCGCGCAAGGATACCGACATCATCAACCTGTTCACCGCGCAGTGCGGTCAGGTCAGCAATGCCTTCAGCGGCATCATCCACCTGATGGCAAGCTTTGTGTCTGCCTTCGTGCAGCTTGGCATTGCGCTGATGATGAGCCCTACCGTGACGGCGCTCGTGTGCGTACTGGGACTGCTGCTTCTGGGCGTGTTCCGTCCGCTGCGCAAGAAGTCCCGGGAATACGGCGAGCAGATGATCAACATCAGCCGCGAATTCTACGGCGAGCTGCAGAATCAACTGTCCAGCATCAAGGAAGTTCGTGCGTACGGCGTACAGCAGGAGCATGCGGCGCTGTTCGACAGCATCAGCCAGTCCTTCAAGACGGCGCGGATGAAGTACGTCCGCCAGAGCAGCGTGCCCGGTGTGGTCTACTCGGTCGCGGCGGCTCTGCTGATTGCGGCAGTTTATCTCGTCTGCACCCTGACGCTCACCGTCGACACTGACCGACTGGTCGTGCTGGTATACGTGTTCGCGCGCCTGTGGCCCTTCTTCTCCGGGCTTCAGGGGCAGCTGCAATGGATCAACAGCGCTGAACCCTCGCTGGAGAAGATCAAAACGGCGATGGTTGATTTCCAGGTTGAAGAGGAAGAAAAAGAATCGGATGTCGATTTCTCCGGGTGGCAGGAGGCGGCGTTCGACAACGTGTGCTTCACCTACCGCAACGCGCAGGAAGAAACGCTGCACGATGTCAGCTTCACGCTGCATTCCGGTGAGATTCTGGCGCTGCTCGGGCACAACGGTGCAGGCAAGACGACGGCGGTCAATCTGCTGCTGGGATTCCTGCTGCCCAAGTCCGGCGAAATCCGCGTGGACGGCAAAGCACTCGACATCGGCAACATTCGCGCGTGGCGGCATCAGGCTGGCTATGTCCCGCAGGATCCGCTGATTCTGAACGCCTCTGTGCGCGAGAACCTGACGCGTTTCCATCCGGGCGCAACAGATGAACAGCTGCGTGACGCGCTGGAAAGTGCGATGGCGTGGGACTTCATCTCGAAGCTGCCTGATGGGCTGGACACGCAACTCGGAGAACGCGGGGTCCGGCTGTCCGGAGGTCAGCGGCAGCGAATCGTGCTCGCACGTGTGCTGCTGGGCAAGCCGAGCCTGATTGTGCTGGACGAAGCAACGAGTGCACTGGATTACGATAGTGAAACAGCGTTCCGCGAGGTCATCCGCCGCATGAGCGGACGCGGCGTGGCGGTTGTCATCATCGCGCACCGGCTGGCGACCATCCGCACGGCGAATCGCGCGGTGGTGCTCGAAAACGGCAAGCTGGTAGAACAGGGGACAATCAGCGAGATGCTCAAGCGCGAAAACGGTTATCTGGCCGGCATGTCGGAAATGGACTAAAGTGGAGGACTTCGTCCTTTCTTATCTTCGTCCTTTCTTACCTTCGTCCCGTTTCTCTCATCGTATTTTACAATATCCCAAGGAGAATGCGTATGGATAGGCAAGCAGAGCAGGGGAGCAGGCAAGGCGACAGTCTCTATCATGAGATGGTTGTCCGGTTGGTGAAAATCCTGAATGTCATACTGGTGGCAATCCCCTTTGTTGCGTGCTGGCTGATGTACTACGCCAGCCACGTCGTGCTGATGCCGTCAACGCTTCGAAGCGTGGTCATCATCACCATGTTCGTGCTGCTCTACTGCTTCTTCGGGCGTGTCTACGATGCATTCCATCTCTCCATCGACCGCATTTCGGAGATGTTCATCTCGCAGCTGATGAGTGTCCTCATGGCGGATGGCTTCATGTTCATCACGCTTTGCCTGCTGAGCGGCAGCTTTCCGTACATGTTGCCTGCGCTGGCGGCGCTCGCGGGTCAATTGCTGCTGAGTCTGCTCTGGTGCAAATTCGCGCACACGTGGTATTTCCGCAACTTTAGCGGCAGAAAGACGGCTGTCATCTATGGCACGGCGGGCGATTGGACAGAGCTGAACACGAAGCTTGCCGAGTCGAGGAAGTTCCATGTGGTCAAGTGCATTGCCGCTTCGGACTGCACCGACATGCGCGAACTGGACGGCATGGCCGCTGTTTTCCTCGTTAACGTGCCAGTCAACGGGCGCAACGCAATGCTCAAGCACTGCATTGCCAACAAGATCCGGATGTATATCGTTCCGTGCATCAGCGACGTGATCATGAGCGGCTCTGAGCGCGTTCACATGTTCCACCTGCCGATGCTCAGCGTCAAAAGCTTCAATCCGTCGCCCGAATATGTGCTGACGAAGCGTGCGTTCGACATTTTCATTAGCTCCCTGCTGATTTTGCTGACAAGTCCGCTGATGCTTGGCGTTGCGATTGCCATTAAGGCGCAGGACGGCGGTCCTGTGCTCTACAAGCAGACACGCTTGACGAGGGACGGCAAGACCTTCCGCATCCTGAAGTTTCGTTCCATGCGCACCGATGCGGAAAAGGACGGCGTTGCGCGGCTGTCCAGCGGTTCGAACGACAGCCGGATTACGTCGGTTGGGCGGTTCATCCGCTCCTGCCGGATCGACGAGCTGCCGCAGCTCTTCAACGTGTTCGCCGGCAGCATGAGCATTGTCGGTCCACGCCCCGAACGCCCCGAAATCGCCGAACAATACGAGCAGACGATGCCGGAATTTCGCCTCCGCCTTCAGGCAAAGGCGGGCATCACCGGCTACGCGCAGGTTTATGGCAAGTATAACACCGAGCCGCACGACAAGCTGGAGATGGATTTGATGTACATCGCGCATGCGAGTGTGATTGAGGACATCAAAATCATCTTTGCGACCATCAGGATTTTGTTCGACAAAGAAAGCACAGAGGGAGTCGAGAAATCTACGGCGACGGCAATGCGGAAACATGCGGATTCGCTGGAAGAAAACGAGCCGTGAATGACGATTTTTGAAAGGTGGTGATGGCGATTGCAGGATGGAGAGGACAAAATCGTCTTTTCCGGTGGGTTGATGGCAGTTCTTCAGCAAGCTGAGGAGCAGGGACTTGATGCGGAGTCGACAGAACGGCTTTACAACGAGTATTTTTCGTATTACACGCGAAAAAATGCGGTTCCTCATCACGGCATGTTCGAGTTGACGCCGCTGTGCAATTTGAATTGCAAGATGTGCTACGTGCACCTGATGCGCAACCAGCTCGGCGAACGTCATCTGCTGCCGACAGAAACGTGGATTCGGTTGATTGATGAAGCGGCTCAGGCGGGCATGATGAAGGCAGCACTGACCGGCGGCGAGTGCCTGACGTATCCCGGATTCGACGAGATATACCTGCATCTGGAATCACTCGGCATTCGGACGGCGGTGCTGACAAACGGCATTTTGCTGAATGAAAAGCGCATCGAGTTCTTCAAGGAGCATCCACCGGCGATGATTCAGGTCACGCTGTACGGCTCGAACGAAGACGAATACGAGCAGGTTTGCGGTGTTCGGCAGTTCGAGACGGTACTGAGCCACATTAAGCTGGTGCAGGCTGCGGAGCTGCCGTTGTTCATTGCCATTACACCGAATCGCTTTTTGCCCGATGCCGGCGAAGGGCTGCTGCGGCTGGTGCACTCATTGGGTGTACCATACAACATCAACTCGTGCCTGTTTTCACCGCAGCCCGGTACAGGGCGAGAGCATGACAGCATTGACATGACCATTGATGACTACATCCGCCTGTACACGCTTCGCGCAGCGTTGAATGGCAGGAAAATCATGCCTGTAGACCCGTCGACGTTGCCTGAACCCGCACCGGAATCAACGGAAACGGTGCTTGGCGTCCGCTGCGGCGCTGGTATGAATTCGTTCACGATCCAGTGGGACGGCACAATGGTACCCTGCTCAACGCAATTTGCCATCCGGGGGAATCCGTTGACAGACGGCTTTTCAGCAGCATGGCGGAAAATCCACGATGGTGTCCTGCGCATCCCGATTCCTGCGGAATGTGCCGATTGCAAGTACAACAGCACATGTCCGTCATGCGCCGCGATTCATGCGCAAGACGCGCCGCCTGGTCATGCATCGAAGCGGCAGTGTCAGCGCGCAAAACGTCTTGTGGAATGCGGACTTGCACAACTGATTCAATCATAAAAAGGAGGAAATTCCCATGAAAAAGACTTACGCAAAGCCGAACGCTAAGAAAATCAGCTTCCAATTTAATAAGGTGATGGCAGCCTCGTCATACTGTGACCAGGGCTGGACGAAAGCAACTGTACTGATTCCGTGGGAAGATTGCTCAAAGTGCTATGACGAGTTCATCTGGATCGGCTCCACGAAACCGGAATGATGAGGCATGTAGTCGCAGGCATCTCGTTGAAAAGCAGCATCGATATCCCCAATGATGCATTTGCAACTGAGGAAGACAGTCAGCAGGCAGATATTTGCCTGACTGCTTCCGCTGTGTCTGCGTCAAATGTTGTCGAAAAAGAGCAGTCGCCTGATGACGTTGCGGTATGCTCAACAGCAGATGGCGCTTGGCTTTTCGCAGATCGCACGGCATCGAATGGCGCGAAGCTGCTTGCATCCGGCAATTACAGCGAGCTTAAAGCAGACGATGCTTTCTTGCGTGCTGCACCGGAAAGGCAGCTGCGCCTACTCCGTCTGCCCATCGAATGCCGATTCTGCTACGCCGGAACAATCTCGTTCCATGCGGCGTGCATCGAGGCAGGCGGGCAAGCCGTCTGCTTTACGGGCGATTCCGGTGTGGGCAAATCAACCCGTGCAGACGCGTGGCGAACTGCGCTCGGGGCTGAATTGATCAGCGGCGATCGTCCGGCGATTCGGCTGAACACAGGAAACGCAACGGCTTGCGGCGTTCCGTGGGACGGCAAGGAGCAAATCTTCCGCAATGTCGAGCGTCCACTCAAAGCGATTCTGGAGGTTCGGCGTGCGCCGTTCACCATGCTGCGCAAGCTCAGCGAAGAGCAGGCGTATGCCGTGCTGATTCGTCAGGCGTTCATCCCGATGTGGGATGCGGACACGGCGGTACTTGCCATGGCGAATGTTCGCAAGCTGGCGGAAAGCGTGCCGGTCTATCGTCTCTTCTGCGGCCCGACAGCCGAGGAGGCGAAAGCAGCACACGAAATCCTGTTTCAATCGCCGAAAAAAATCAAGAAAGAGGCGTCAGAAATGCAAATCAAGGAAGGCTTCATCCTCCGCCATGTCGGCGATGAGCACATGGTCATGCCCACCGGCGCGAATGTCGCCAAGTTCGGCGGCGCGGTTGTCCTGACCGACGTCGCAGCGTTCATCTTCGAGCGGCTCAAGCAGCCCATCGCAAAGGAAGATTTGCTGAAGCTGGTCATTGCGGAATTCGACGTGGACGAGGAGACGGCGAGAAGCGATCTGGATGAATTGGTGGGACAGTTTCAGGAGATGGGGCTGATGGCTGAGTGACCAAATCTTTCTGTGTGAAGAGGTCAACAATTCATGCATGACATGCTGGCATATTTAATCAAACATTACGCGTGGGTGCAGGCGCTTTATCGAGCCATGATGAGCTTCGTGTTCAACGTGTGGGGGCATTTCACCGGCTTTGACGAGAAGCTCGTGCTGCTGTCATCGATGAGCGGCGATCAGTTTTCTGGTAGCCCGCGCGTTCTGTTTGAGGCGATGCGGAACGACCCGCGCTTCGAGGGATTCCATTATGTATGGGCGTTTTCGCAGCCGGAAAAGCATCCGGTTACGGGCGCCGATGTCGTGCGAATGGATTCGCTCGCATATTTCAAAACAGCGCTCCGGGCGAAAATCTGGATCACCGATGTTAACATCGAACGCGGATTGCATTTCAAGAAAAAGGATACCATTTATCTGAACACATGGCATGGGACGGGACCGAAAAAAGGCGGCAATGCCATCGCCGGACGGAAGGATTACGACTTTTCATGCGTGGACATTTTCTGTTGCGATGGGCAGTACACGCACGATGTGTTCATCAAGTGGTTCGGTGCGGCAGAGGAATCGATGCTCTGGTGCGGTCGTCCGCGCGAGGATGAGTTGATGCAATTCACCGATGCGGACAGGCAGCGCATCCGGAAGCAGCTTGACATCGCGGATGGCAAGCTTGCCATTTTGTACATGCCGACATGGCGCGAAGGGACGTTGCCTACGTTGGATTGCGCGCTGTGGGAGCAGATGCTGGGCAATCGGGCGTGCATGCTGGTCAGGGCGCATCACTTCACGAAGAACAAGGCAGTGCTCGGCAATTCGGCCGATTTCTGGCTGGACGTGTCCGATTATGAGGACGTGAATGAGCTGTATCTTGCAGCAGATGTGTTGATTTCCGACTACTCGAGCGCGTTTTTTGATTTCGGTCTGCTCAAGAAACCGATGATTTGCTTTGCACCGGATTACGATGATTACAAGGTAAATTATGGGTTGTTCATGGACCTTGAAAACGAGTTTCCGAACGGTGTCATGCATACAGAGCAGGCGGTTTTGCAGCATTTGAAGCGCATGAACTATGCGGAAGAGTCGAAAAAGTGCGCCGATTACTGTGCTAAATATGTGAAGCATGAAGAAAATGCCACAGAAACATGCTTGAATCGAATCTGCGAGTTGCTGAAACGTTAGGATTCGGAGGATTGGAATGAATATCGCAGTCATTTTCGCTGGCGGTGTCGGCAGGCGGATGAGCACGAAAGACCGTCCGAAGCAGTTCCTGCTCGTGCACGGCAAGCCGATTATCGTACACACGATTGAGCTGTTCGAGTATCATCCGGAGATTGACGGCATCATCGTCGTGTGCCTCGCTGACTGGATTCCGTATATGGAAGAAATGAAATATCGCTATCGGTTGGACAAAATCGGCAAAATCGTGCCCGGCGGCGCGACTGGTCAACTGTCCATCTACAACGGGCTGTGTGCTGCGGAGGATATTTACGGCACGGATGACAACATCGTGCTGATTCATGACGGTGTGCGTCCGCTGATTAATGCGCAGACGATTTCGGACAACATCGCGTCTGTCAAGGCAAACGGCTCAGCGATTACATGCAAGATGGCGACGGAAACCGTGATTCTGGTCGATGAGAGCGCAAAGGTATGCGGCGTTCCAAATCGCTCGGCATGCCGGATAGCTCAAGCTCCGCAAAGCTTCTGGCTGAGGGATATTCTTGCACTGCACCGTCAGGCGAAGGCAGATGGGCAAACGAACATGGTCGATTCGTGCTCGATGATGCGAGCATACGGCAAAAGTGTTTCGGTGGTAATTGGGCCACAGGAGAACATGAAAATCACCACGCCAGATGATTTTTATACGTTTCGGGCTTTGTACGATGTCCGCGAAAATGAGCAGATGAATGGCGGTGACTGAGCGATGAGCAGCGTATTCGATGAGGATTTGGACAGAATCGCAAAGTCAATTGCTGACCTCGGCTTCAGCCGGAAAACGTTCCTCATCACCGGCGCAACAGGGCTTGTCGGGTCGATTCTCGTGAAGGCACTTTTGCGAGCCAACGATCGCTATTCACTGCAAAATTATGTGATTGCGCAGATTCGAAATCCGGCAAAGGCGGAGCGAGTCTTCAGCGGATTCGAGGGCATCATCTACTGTGTCGGCGACATTACCAAGCCGATTTCGTATGACGGTGCGGTCGACTACATCATCCACGCGGCGAGCGAAACACGCTCGAAGAACATGGTCGAGCGTCCTGTGGAAACGTTATGGACAACGCTGAGCGGCTCGAAAAACGTACTTGATTTCGCATGTGAAAAGTCGGTCGAGAAGATGATTTTCGTGTCCTCGATGGAGGCGTTCGGCGAGGTAGACAGCGAGGAACGTGTCAGCGAAGAGATGCTCGGTTATATCGATTTGCGAAAACCTCGCAGCTGTTACCCGGAAAGCAAGCGGATGGTGGAAAACATGTGCGCCTGCTATTACGCGGAGTTTGGGCTGAATGTCGCAACTGTCCGCCTTGCGCAAACGTTCGGAGCAGGCGTTGCAGCGGATGACACGCGCGTGTATGCACAGTTCGCAAGAAGCGTCGTGAACGGTACGGACATTGTCCTGCACACGGCAGGTCAGTCGTGCGGCAATTACGTGTACACGGCGGATGCGGCATCTGCGATTTTTACCGTGATGGCAAAAGGTACAAGCGGCGACTGCTACACGGTCGCGAACGAGGCAAGCAGCATGCGCATTCTCGACATGGCGCATCTGGTTGCCGAGAAAGTTGCGGATGGAACAATCAATGCAGTCATCGACATTCCGGAAAACGCTCATTTCGGCTATGCGGCAGATACGAAGCTTAGGCTTAATGCAAGCAAGATGTGTGGGCTTGGCTGGACGGCACAGGTCGGAATGGAAGAGGCGTATCGGAGAATGATTGAGGATTGGGCATAGGCGAGGAGCATCCCATGGATATAAGTGTTGTCATCCCGGTATACAAAGTAGAACCATATTTGAAAAAGTGCGTTGACAGCGTCCTTAACCAGACGATTTCAAATTATGAAGTGATTCTTGTTGACGACGGTTCGCCGGATGGATGCCCTGCAATTTGTGACGCATACGCTGCAAAGTATGCTAACATTATAGCCTTGCACAAAGCAAACGGTGGTTTGTCTGATGCTCGGAATTACGGCGTACAGCACGCCTCTGCTGATTATGTGGTATTTGTGGATTCGGATGATTATGTGGATCCTGAATATCTGGAAAGTTTGTGGAAGCTGCACGTGAAGTATGGAGCGGATATTGCGATACAAGGAGTTCGGCGAGAAACGGAAAGAGGCAAACTACTGAATACCATTGAAAGTTCTGTAGAGCATGCATTAGCACCAGAAGATGCGCTTGAACGCATGTTAATCGGAAAAGAGATTGGTATTTTCGCCGTTGGCAAGCTGTACCCCAAAGCCTTTTTGCTTAGCACGCCTTTCCCTGTCGGTAAGCTGCATGAAGATATTTTTACGACATATCTTCTGTTGAATCAAGGAACAAAGGTCGCTATTGCCCAAGGCTTCCACTACCATTATGTTATTCGGAATGGTAGCATTCTTACGGCAAATTTCAGTATTCGCCATATGGACTCTTTAACTGGTGCGAATGAAATCATTCAATTTGTTAAGGCCAAGTACCCCCGCATTATCAATGCAGCCTATATCAGACTGGCTCTGGAGTCTAATGCTTTGCTACATAGAGCAATGCAAAGCGAACAGTATTCTACTGTACGAAAAAATATCATGACAGCGCTGGGCGGGAAATGGCGGATACTGCTGCATTCAAAGGAATTGCCAACCGCCGTTAAGCTGCAATTGCTTTTTTGTAAATTATCACCGAATGGATACAAAAAAGTTTACTCACTTGCTAAGAAGCAAAAGTATAGTCATTAAGCAGATTAACGAGCTAATCAAGCAAAGCACATGAAGGGCTGATCAATAACGAATGGTAGTATATGTCGTAGGGACTGTCATAGGTGTCCTGTTTGCGCAATTATCTTCGAGCCAACACCTTTTTAACGGGAAAAGATTGAGCAAGGGGTTTCTTAGGATTTTTGAAATTCTTGCTATACTTCCCTTTGTTCTAATTGCGGGCTTACGTGTAAACGTGGGTACAGATTATGTATCTTATGAAACAGCCTACATGGAACCTGAACTATGGTCTTCTCATTTTAACGAAGGATTTATGACATTCATTTATGCAATGCGAAATATTTCCGTAAATCCTCGTTTTTTCTTTTTTGCTACATCTGCCGTTATCTATGGGCTGTATGTTCATGTTGCTTTGAAGGAGTCTGAGAAACCCGCTTTCTCAGTGCTCTTTTTCGTGATTTCCGAGGATTATTTTTGCAGCATGAACGGCATTAGTCAGTTTGTGGCAATTGCTGTTACATGGCTTGCCGTTGCAGCACTACGGAAAAACAAATGGATACAAGCAATTCTTTGGTGTCTGCTGGCTTCAACGATGCATCGCTCAGCACTGTTCTTTCTGGCACTGCTTCTCCTGTATAAACTGCCATTATCGATCAAGAAGACGGCACTGCTGGTTGGAGCGGCATGTGTTGCAGGCATCGCAGGCAGGAGGTATCTGGTTGCTTTGCTTACGGAGTATTCTTCCTACGGCGATTATTTTTCGTCAAAGTATGCGGATAATCAGTTGTCTGTAGCACTGCCCATGCTGATGATCTATGTTGTGATTTTCATTGTGGCAATGCTTCTGACTGACCATAAGGCGCTGGACGCAAAACCAAGGTGCAGAATTTTTATGATTGCTGTCTTGCTTTGCATTCTGGTGATGACCTTGTCCTATTTCCTGACAGGAAACACCTACAGATTGACCTACTACTTTACCGGCATCATTGGCTTGTATTTCCCCAGCGTGCTCAAGGAAATGAAAACCGACAAAAATCGATACATTGTAGAGGCAGCAGTCATTGTGCTGTTTACCATTTGGACAACCATGCTGATTACACACAATAATCAGAACGCGCTTCCATACCATTGGATTTTATAACGATATAAAAGGGGGAAATGTGAATGATTGATAATCAAGCAGTAACATCATTGATAAAAGCTGCGCTTGATGATTCCGATACACAGATTAATTCTTCCTTAACGTTAGATGAATACCTTGCATTTGGAAAAAAACAAGGTGTTGAGTTGATTTTAATAATCGGCATGTGCAAATTACATATGCCATATACGGCAAGCATGAGAAAGATTGCACTTCGTGCTGCAATGATAAGTAATCGTCAAGCAAGTGTGGCTGAAAAGCTGTACAGCATTTTTCAGACGAATCAAATTGACTTTATGCCACTTAAGGGCGATATAATGAAATCTCTTTATCCGATAAATGAAATGCGATCCATGGCAGATATTGATGTTTTGATTCGGAAAGAACAGTACAAAAAGTTGATTCGACCTGCATTGCAGTTAGAAGGTTTTCATGAATGCTATGAAAGTGATCATGAATATGTTTGGGACAAAAACGGCATTCATGTAGAGCTACACAAACGCCTGATTCCGGCCTACAACAAGGATTATTATGCCTATTATGGCGATGGCTGGCAGCTCGCGAAGCCGACAGATGTGCCGTATCGCTACGAAATGAGCCATGAGGACACGTTCAGCTATATCTTCACGCATTACGCGAAGCATTATCGCGATGCCGGTGCCGGCATCCGCCAGGCACTCGATCTGTACGTCTACCGCAAGGCGTATCCGGATATGGATGTGCAGCATATTCAGCAGACGCTGAATCAACTTCAGCTTGAGTGCTTCTATGCGAACACGATGCACATGCTCGATGTGTGGTTCGGCAGTGCGCAGCACACAGAGGCTTCACAACTGATTTCCGATCGCCTGTTTGCAAGCGGTATGTTTGGAAACAGTGAAGACAAGTTGCTATCAGCAAGACTGAAACAGGCGAATCACTGCGGTTCGATAAAGAAAGCTCGAATTTCCGAATGGTTTAGACGTGTCTTTTTGCCATATGAAAGCATGTGCCGCATGTATCCGATATTGCTTTATCACCCTTCACTGCTCCCAATTTTATGGTTTCCGCGATGGTTTCGTATTATTACGCATAAAAGATATCGATTTCACGAATACCTTCGCGAAGATAGTCAGATAAATGCGGTGGAGATAGAGCAATATCGTTCAATGCTTCATAAATCTGGTCTTGATTTCAATTTCAAATAATTGTGGCTATGAAATATACTTCTCCTTGGAGGTTGAATAGATGATTCCTAAGAAGATTCATTATTGCTGGTTCGGTGGCAATCCTTTGCCGGATTCTGCAAAGAAATGTATCGAAAGTTGGCATAAATTTTGCCCTGATTATGAGATTATCGAATGGAACGAAAGCAACTTCGATATCAATTGCTGTGACTATGCAACTGAAGCATACGCAGCAAAGAAGTGGGCGTTTGTTTCGGATGTTGCAAGGCTATACATAGTTGCTAAACATGGCGGTATCTATTTGGACACAGACGTGGAATTGATTAAACCACTGGATTCTTTGCTAAATTATGATGGGTATATGGGATTCGAGGATAGCCATTACGTAGCTTTAGGTTTAGGTTTTGGCGCTAAAAAAGGTAATCCACTAATCTGTGAATTGGCAGAAGCTTATAAGAACTTATCGTTTATCAGGAAAGATGGAAGCTACAATTTAAAACCCATTCCGCACTATACGACAGAAATTATGGAAAGACACGGACTTCAAACAGATGGAAAGTTTCAAACAATCGAGGGGATTGCTGTATTTCCTGTAGAGTATTTTTGCCCATTTGACTTTAATTCGGGCAAAATGAATATAACACCTAATACTTTTAGCATACACTGGTATGATGCCACATGGTACGATACGGTCTCACAATATGGCAAACATTTGAAATGGAAACTAAATAGAGTTTTACCCAAGGCGATTGCTTACAAGGTTTCACGGTTCATATCCATCACAAAATTCAACGGTTTACAGGAAGCGTTGAAAAAATTGATAAACCAAAAGAAAAAGTAAAACAATGCTTTGCAATATTTATGAATTTGGACGCAAGAAATTAGAAAAGGTCGTGACTGGCAACGAAATCAATGGCAAAGAATTCGCTATATAATGTTGTTTATACCTTGGCAAACACATTCTTCTCATTGCTATCTTCTGTTTATGTGTCACGCATCCTTCAACCTGAGGGAATCGGGAACTATTCTTACATTCTGACTTTTGTAAGCTATTTTGTTTCCTTGGCAGCGTTAGGCATTCCCGTCCATGGCATACGGGAAATTGCAAAAGTACGAGATAAGAATGAAGAAAAAAATCGTGTCTTTTCCGAGTTGTTCATCATGAACTTTTTTACTTCATGCTTCTCCTTTTGCTTCTATCTGCTTGTGCTTTACTTCACAGGAATCAGTAAGCAATCGCTCGACCTCTATATCCGTTTAGGGATGCTCATCGCTGCAAACATTCTAAACATTGATTGGCTGTACAAAGGTGAAGAGGAATATGGCTATATCGCTTTACGTAGCATTATCATTAAATTGTGCTCACTGATTTTGCTTGTGTTGTGTATCCATAGTGAGGCAGATATTAATCGCTATGCAGATATTACGGTTCTGGCAGCCTGTGGAAATTATATCTACAATGTGATTCATGCACAGAAGCTTGTGAAATTCACCCGGAGAGGACTTCGATTTACAAGGCATATCAAGCCCAATCTGTTGTTGGCAATCAGTGGCTTTTTTGGTGATCTCTACAATAAAATTGATATCACTATGCTGGGTGTACTCGCCACAGATTATTCAGTAGGTATCTACAGCAACGCCCATAAAATTGTTAACATTATCATCTCCTGCAGTATTGCGGCAACAGGTACTTTTTTGCCGCGCATCAGCAGTGTGCTAAAAGACAGTAAGCAAGACGCAATTCACATTGTTAACAAAGGTCTGGAAATGCTTGTTTTCATTTGCATCCCGCTTACATTTGGCATTTGTGTCTTATCAAAGCAGGTAGTACTTTTTCTGTATGGTGATTCCTTTGCAGATGCAGCAATTACGATTAACATTCTATCTTGCCTTATCATCATTCGCGGGATTGGTGATCTAGTATGCTATCAATTGCAAATTGCTGCTGGTTTAGAGAAAATGCGTGTTCCAGCCAGTTTTTTGACAGCAATTTTGAACATTACAATGAATTGGCTTCTGATTCCTGCACTAAATGAAAATGGTGCGGCCATTGCATCTGTAGCGAGTGAGCTTTTTGTAAATGCTTTCCTCTATGTTCGCATGAAAAAAGTACTGCCATTCCGCGTTAATTGCTCTGATGCACTCAAAACGGTCATTGCATCCGTTATCATGGTCATTGCTATTAATGGCATCATGGAATTGTCACTTTCATTGCTGCTGACCATTTGTTGTTCGGTACTTGCTGGTGTTATCGTTTATGTAAGTGTGAGTTGGATCATAAAAAATAAAACGATGATGGAGCTAATTGAACATCTGAAAAAAAAGCCGAATAGTAAAATTTCGCATTAAAAGCAACACTGCAC
Source organism: Bacteroidaceae bacterium (assembly GCA_963642705.1). Taxonomy (GTDB): domain Bacteria; phylum Bacillota; class Clostridia; order Christensenellales; family Aristaeellaceae; genus UBA11524. The sequence continues at coordinate 11,829 of CAVIHU010000017.1, read as the reverse complement.
ATTCAGCGGCGCCGCCAAATTGTGTGGTGTTGCCATAAACAATTATCCCTTAACTGCTCCTGCAATAAGGCTCTTTTGAACTTGTCCGCTCATGCAAAGATAAAGAACGAGCGTTGGCAATGTCGCTATGACAAGCGCTGCACCAATGGGCCCCCAGTCTGTCTGGTACTGCCCGAACATCTGTTGAACACCTGAAGTTAGTGTGCGAACGTTTTCACTTGAAACAAAAACAGATGCCATCAACAACTCATTCCATACCTGCAAAAATACAAAAATTGCAGCCGTAACCATGGCAGGAATCATCATTGGCAGAATAATCGTAAAAGCGGTTCGGAACACACCGCAACCGTCAATATAGGCAGCTTCCTCCATCTCGTACGGAATTCCTGAGATGAAACCAGAGATAATGAGGATTGTCATCGAAATATTGAAGGCGGTATAGGGAATGATAAGTCCGAAATGTGTTCTAAGCACACCTAAGCTGTTTAGAATTCGCCACAACGGAATCAGTGCAGCATGTACTGGAATCATCAAGCCGAGCATGATATAAACCATGACAGCCTTCTGGCCTTTCCAGCGCATACGCAACAGACCGTAAGCAGTCATGAAGCCAAAGATGCTTGTCAGCAACAGTACAGCAACCGTATCAATGATGCTGTTGCTTAAATACAGACCGATTTTGCCGCCATTCCCCCATGCTGACGCATAGTTTGAAAACAGCCAATTTTGCGGCAAGCCAATTACATTCCCGCCGAAAATTTCAGTGTTGCTTTTTAATGAAAAGGTGAACAGCCAATACAGTGGAAAAATGCTCAGAATGAGCCATAGAATCAAAAAGGCTTGAGTTAATATTGTGCTCAGCTTGATTTTTTTTATAATTCTTTTCATTGGCTTGTCATCCCCTTTTCAAGCTTTTCCTTCCGTTCACGGAAAAGGAAATTCAGCAGCAGCGTAAACAGCAAGCATTCGGCAACAATAAACATCGCCTCAGCACTTGCAATACCATAATTCTTTCGACTGAACATTTCGTAATACATGGTGAACGCCGGAAAAGCAACATGTTTATTGACCTTCGCGTTATATAACACATAAGGCATATCAAACATTTTGAAAGAACCGATCAGCGAAAAGGAAAGACAAACCTTTAGCATCGGTTTAATAAGTGGAATCTGGATTCGAAACGCCAATCTTGCACCGGTTGCGCCATCCACCTTAGCAGCTTCGATAATATCAGGCGATATAGAACGCAATGCTCCGTACATTAACAGCATATGATATCCAACATATTGCCACAGTGTTGGGATAAATGTTGTCAAAAGCATGGTGTCGCTGTTGCCGAGCCACCCACCTTTGGGCGTTGGAAGATTGAGAGCACGCAGTGCCATATTCAGCAGACCATAGTCGTTGTTGAAGATCTTTAGCCATAGCTGACCAATGACAACAGAGGAAATTATTACCGGAATAAAGAATACGTTTCGGTAAACATTTTCTCCTTTAATACCGCCTGAAAGCAAAAGTGCAATAAACAAAGAAAAGGGCAACTGGATAAACACAGAAACCGCTGCGTAGAGCAAAGAATGAATGGCTGCTTCGGTAAAATACGTTCGATTTTTAGTGAACATGGACACGTAATTGCGGAGCCCGACAAATACATCCAAGCTTGGTCGCGTTTTTGCCGTCCAATCAAGCGTACTGTAATAAAAGGACACAAAGATTGGAATTACGACAATACATGAAAAGAATATGACGGTCGGCAGCACAAAAGCTGCAATATAAAGTTTGTTTGATAAACCTCGTTTCATAGCCTGGCCTCCGTAAGGTATTTTAGGCAATACCGCACAATTCGGCGGCGTTGCTGAATGTGCTTTTTGCGCCACCTGAGGCGGCGAAATAAAACTATATTTCGCCGGTCTGCCTTTGGCAGACTTGGAAACCCTTTCGGGTTTCCAACCTGCTTCTTGCAGAAATCTCGATTTACATCCAGTAAACCTTCGATTTCTGCAATCGTATCTGGCGCAAAATTCACGATTCATCGTACCACCTCATTTGTGCGGTATTACCTTGAATCAAATAGCAATGAATACGAAAAGGAGAGTGGCGGCTTCCCACCACCCTCCAATGGGTTGCAAGCAAAGAATCAGTTTTCGAAAATGGTTTCCATTTCCGCACACCATTCTTCGGCGGTCATATCGCCAGCGAGAACATCGTATACGGTTTGACCAATCAGCGCAGCATCGTCACCGCTCAGAGCTGTGTTACCCCACAACAGGAAAGATTCTGCGGAGGAAGTTTCTGCGACAATCTGCACGTTCACAGGATTCAATCCTTCGGCACTGGAGAAATCTGCCTTCCAAGCAGGCAGACCAGCACCGGAAAGATAGCCATTGGTGGACTGATGCTCAGCAATAAACTGGCACAGCAGGAAAGCCTCTTCCGGATGTTTCGTCGTTGCGCTCACACAGAAGCCCTCGGCAGCGCCGCCCATCCACTGGTCGTCATAGCCCTTACCAACGGCGGGGAATTTGACAGCCGTCACCTTCTGCTGCATCTCTTCGGAGAGGGAACCCGCAAACCACTGTCCATGCACGTACATGGGGATTTCACCATTAAAGAAGGGAACCTCCGATTCATCACGAGTGAGTGCAATTGCATCTTCCGGGAAAGCACCGGCTTCGATCAGGTCGATAAAAGCCTGAATGGCTTCCTTCCAGTCATCCGTTATGAAGGTAGCACCTTCTGTTTTGTAGTAGCATGCTCGACAAGCAGCATCGCCAACAAAACGAAGAGCAATGATGTCAACATACATGTTGGTCGGCCACTGATCCTTACCGCCGACAGCCATAGGCGTAACACCGGCGTCACGGAAGGTCTTCACGGCATCCATGAGCTCGTCCCATGTTTCAGGAATTTTCACATCGTATTTTTCAAACAGCTCGGTGTTGCAGTAAAGAAGTGAGCAAGCCTTGGTGTAAGGAAGCTGATAGACGTGACCATCGAATGTCATATCAGTCAGCGTACCGCCCTCGATACGAGCTCGAATGTCCTCTGTAAGGAAATCATCCAGAGGCATGACAGCACCTTTGTCAATGATCCCCTTCAAAACGCCGCCGGCATTCCAGTAAAAAACGTCGGGCATGCTCTGCGATTCGGCAAGAATCTCACCCTTATCTTTCCATGCATTTGCTTCATTCCAGTCGACTTCAACGGTAATCCACGGATAGGCCTCGCTGAATTCTTCCAAGGTCTTGAGGAATGGAGCACGATTGGCTTCAGACTCAGAAGACCAAATGGAGCCGAGCGTCAGGGTAACAGGCTCATGCTCCTCTGCAACTGCAACGGCGAGACCAAGAGCCATCGTAAGAGCCAGCATCAGAGCAAGCAGCTTTTTCATAGATGTATCCTCCTTGTTTATCGAAGACTGTCAAGCTTCGATTTTCTGATGATATTGTATCATCATTTAACTGTGAATGCAATACTATTCGGGAAAATATTTTGCCAAATGAGTCAAGTGTGAATCGAAATTGAATAAATGATTATTTATTTGCAGATGGTTGCAAATCACGTGCATAGAGCATCCCCAAACCTCTACGGTCACATTACAAAAACAGACTGTTGCCGACATGTGCAACAGCCTGTTCGCTTTGGAGGGTTAGGGCAACACCGTACAATTCAGCGACGCCACATCAATTGTGCGGTATTGCATTAGACCTTCCTGTAAGACAGGAGGATTTACAGTGTAGCGTTCAGCGCAACGGGTTCGCCAATCATATTGCCCTCCGCATCTACCGAACGGAAAACAAAACAGGTGATCATGTCGCCCTTCTGTGCAGGACTTGCAAAGGAAACATGCACAGAGCAACAATCCTCTGCCCACAGGAAGGTGACATCCGATTCATGATTGATGGCAACGGCAAAGTCCTTGGTGCTGACAGGCGCAGAGAAAGCAATGGTCAGCCCGTTTTCATCTGCCTCTGACAGCGTAATTTGAGTGGAATAGGCGCATTCAGTCTTTTCAGACAAGACAGGTCGAATCTCGTCCAGTGCCTTGAGCACACCCTGCTCATCATAATCGCTTCGCCAGCAGCCCAGCATCGGCCAACGGGTCTCACCGGCAGGCAGACCGCTTTTGGGTGTGTTTTGCAATAGATCAGGCTGCCAGACAGGCGTCTGTGCTGTGAGCGTTGTATAAGTGGGCTTAAAGCGCTGACGACCGGCGGAAGGCTCATACTTTTCAAGCTCCACATCCATGGAGATGACAAAGCCCTGAAGAGCTTCAATCTTCGCGTTGCGCAGGCTGAAGACGATCTTATCGCCCATCGGAACCGCAGCGCCCATCGTGTCTGCATAGAGCGTCAGCGTTGCGCCGTAGGGCTGCAGATAGCCGCTCTGCGGCACGGTTTCACCACTTTCAAGCGTGATCTTATTGTCATAATCATACAAGTCTGTCGGAACTGACTCACCGTTCAGGTACAGCTTCGGCGCGTCAGTCTGACTGTTGTAATTGACAAGCGGCGTGGTAAAGCAGATGCCTGTGCCGACGTCATGTCCCAGTGCGCTGTTGTCCGAAAGGGAGTGGCGAAGCGCATCGTTAAGCGTAAACCCGCAGATTTCGATGGTCTTCTCGTCCTTGTCGCCAATAGCTGTGGCGGCGTACTGACCGGCCTTTGCCTGCTCGGCAGTCAGCGAGATGTATGCCACACCGTCCACTGCCTCGGCATCCAAACGGGTCTCGCCGTCGGTAAGCAACAGCGATACCTTCTGCGCGTCCGTATGGAAGGCAAATGTCATGGCGACGCCTTCTGTCACGCTGTTGGATTCTGTCCACAGGGTATGTTTGTCTGGGCGCGACCAATTCATGTATGCGCTGGGGATATAATAGGGATTGCGTGTCATTTCCGCAACGCTGGAGAATTCCCTTTCAGGCAGGATGGTGCCGCTGCCGTCAGCAGCTGTGAGATGATCAACAGAACTGGTCAGTGTATCGTGGAACTTGCGTATGATTTTTTCCTCGCCGTAGAATGCATAGTCCATGATAGCAATCAGGTCGGGCAGATCGCGATCCTGATTGGCATGCGCCTGATCGCGGACAATGTAGGCGATATTGTCGCCCTGGCCGAGGTATTCAAAGATTTCCTTGGCTGCCATTGTGTTCAGCACAGTGGACGGAGAAGACAACCATGCATCTTGTGCTTCGCCTGTCCAGACGATAAAGTAGCGCTCCTCGTCGGCACTGGCAAACAGACCAGCCAGCTCGTGAAGATCAAAGGGAGTGTTATCCGAAAGATCAGGACGCACAGTGAAAATCTGCGCACGGTCGCCGAACCACTGATCCTCACTGGTGTTCTGCACAGCACGCTGCACGCTTTCATTTAAACCGTACGCATAGTCATGCACCACCGTACCGCCTGCGCCGTTCGTAACAGGAGGATTATAGCTGAAAAGCTGTCCCTCGGTCGAATAACGGAAGCCTGTCAGACCACCACCGCCGGGATCGCTCGGGCAAATGATGTCAAAGCGTGTGTCACCGTTATCACCCGTATCGAAAACACCTGTGATGATGGCACGCTTGCCATTGTGAGAGCAACCCGTTACGGCCGCACTACAGGTATCGATGTCCGGAAGCGTCACATCACTGATTTGCGCCTTTTCCTCGGCAGACAGCTTCTTATAGTTTTCCAGCGCGTCTAAGGCGCGGCTGGCTGCCCAACCGGAGTGCATCAGGTCACCGCTGTCTACCGCGTATTCATTCTCGATCACATTGTCATTGGGAACAACAGGATTCTGGGGCGGATAAAGCATTTCATAAACGCTCAGTTCGCCGTTGTCGGGGTTAGCAGTAGCATTGACGCTGATGTAAGCGTAACCGTTATTGTTGAGTGTAATCTGCTGCGCTTCGCTCAAGCTGCCGATTGTAACCAACAGCGGATAACCGTCAGCATTGCGGCTTGCTTTTTCATCACGCAGCACACCATTCACAACGGGCGCTTCCATCGGATAGCGAACGTCGAAAGAAAATTCAACACCCTCCTGCGCCGATTCGGAGCGGTAAGCCTCGTTATCAGGATTGGTGTCCTTAGTGCGGATGGTTACGGTGCGCGTAGGCAGTTCGATCTTTTCGACGGCATCTGTATGATCGGCCCATGTATCGCCTTCCATCCACGGCTTGAGTGTATCAGCCATAACGAAGTCCGCACCCGTGTGAACATAATCATCATTCAGTTTAGATACGGAATAGTACTTGCCCATGCCCCATGCAGAAAAGTCCAGTTCAAAAACTTCCGCCGCACCGTCTGGCAGATTAGGCGCTTCGGTGTAGCCGAAGTAGGAAAGCACGCCCTGCATTATTCCGTTTGCCCAGTCAAGCTGATAATTCCGCTCAATCGAAACGATCTGCGTATCCTCCTTGAGCGGATCCATGCGGTTGCCGTAAAGATAATACTGTAGCATGTCCTTCAATTCAGCCGCACGTGCCGGCCATTCCTCAGGGGAATCAACCGTGCCGCTGCCATTCGGATCAGCAGAAGCATCAAAGAATTGGAAAGGATCAGGGAGACTGAAATTATCTGCCAACTGCTCCAGCTCAGAGGGATAAGGAAAGTAAGTTCGCGGAGCCTCATTGTTTTCTGCCGAGGCAGGGATAGCGCCTGCCGCTATCAGCAGTGCCATCAGCAGGCAAAGTGCACGAAACTGTTTCATGGTACATCCTCCTATGTTTGGTTCTATGGGGTACAAACGCTGCGTACCGTTGGACAGAAGCTCGAAGATGTCCGGCACGCTTATGTCTGTAGTATACAGGCAGCATTTGAAAAAAGGCAATATAGATCGTGCATATAACTATGCAAATCCTGCAATGCGTATGGTATTATTTGACTATATCCATGCCGTATTGCACAAAGAAAAAAGATGCGCACTTTAAACAACGCACATCATGCAGTTTTCGCACTCTAAGCGTGCTTATTTTCGATCATGCGACATCAACTGTTGAAATGCCCTTGGCGATAGACCGGCAATTTTTTTGAACGTGCGCAAAAAGCTGGAATAGTCGCCAAAGCCACATTGATAGGCTGCTTCAGCAGGCTGAATTCCTGTTGCCAGAAGCTCCTTTGCATGTGTGACGCGGCAGAAAAGAATATAGTCATATACGCTGCTGTTCGTGCAGCGTGAAAATGCGTGTGAAAGCGTTGACCGGCTGACGTTGAAATGCGTTGCAAGCATCTCAAGGCTTAGTGGCTCAGCATAGTTTTCTTGAATATAGGTAAGTACTTGACGAACAGTATCATTCACGGGCTGCGAGGCGAATGCGTTTTGACCATCGCCTATCACCTGACAGACATCAAGCAGAAGTTTGATCATGTTGGCATAGTCCTGCAGCTTCGTCTGCGGTGAGAAATCGTCTGTATTTTTCGCGATTGTCTGAAGAAGCAAGATGCAGTGCTGAAGCACATCTGCATTCATATGGAACTGATAATGCCCATTGCTGGACGGTGCAAGCAGCTGACGTTCAAAATCCATCAGCCCACAGCCAAGTGTGCGCAACAGCTCGGGCGTTATGTAAAGCACCGCGCGCTCGTAGTCGCGTAGCGCCTCCTTCTGGATGATGCCATGCAGTTGAAAGGGCGGAAAAATCATCAGACATCCCGGTTCAAGCGTATAAATATGACCGTTCACATATAGCGTGTGTCCGCCATGCAGGTGAAAATAGATTTCGTAAAAATTATGATTATGAATTTCGGACAGCCATATGACTGGCGAGAGCGTGTAGAATGCCTCATAATCCTGCCGCTGGTGTCCCATTGTGCTGTTGATAACCAGCTTTTCCTCTGGAATGGGCAGATAATCCATAAGGGCGTTCCTCCTGGTACAGCATTGGCAGATTATATTAAGGCAATACCGCACAATTCAGCGGCGCCGTCGAATTGTACGGTATTGCCCAGGATTTTTCACTGACCTTCGCGTCCGTGACGGTGGCTTTATTTCCCCGAAGCATGACTATAAAGCTCCGTACAGATGACCTTAATGGAGCATGATATGCCCCTTTCACAATCAGTGCTTCACGGTTTTTCTGGAAATGCCCTTGATAGACGAAATTACCCAGTCGTAACCGGAGTTTTCGATCACAGAACCGCAATACGGGCATTTGGCAAAACGATTGGCATCCACTGCTGCGCCGCAGTTGGGGCAGTTTATCGAGCGCTTAGCATTTATCTGCTCGCTGCGTTCCAGCGTCCACTCGTAGTGCATATAAATTTCATCCTTGCGGCTGCCGCGAACCACTTTGCCGTCCTTGCTGGTCAGATAATTGACAAAGCGGGTGCGCAGGGAGACATACAGACGGTCAGGCTTTTGACCATCGGTTGAGGGAATACAGCCAAGCAGCTTGACCTCCAGCACCGCTATATGCTCCAAATGGCTGGTAATGCCCTTGTCGGTAAATTCACGTTTCAGCTGGGATGCCATTTGTGCATAGTAAGGGGCAGTCAAAAGCGGTTCAACGGGGGACAAATCTCCGTTTGCCCACGCCTGCTGCAGACGGATATACATATTGGACAGACGGCCGGTCAGTTCGCTCTCGTTGAAATTGCTCAGAGTACTGACAGGCTTCAATGCGGATGTATCCACGCCCTTGGCACCTTTCGGACGTTTTTTCTTTATTTCAGAACGGTTGCTGACAATCAGAACCACTACGACCATTCCGGCGATAAAAATCACGCCATCTAAACTCATTTCATCATTATCATAGTAATAGCTGTCCCTGCCGCTGTAATCCGAGCTGCTGTAGTCGGAACCACCGTAGTCGGAACCACCGTAGTCGGAACCACCCGAAAAATCGCCGAAATCGGCACGGCTCAAAGTGCATGCAGACAAAAGAAGCATGAGGAGTAGCGATAGACAAAGGAGACGTTTCTTCATGGCTGCTCTTCCTTCAAATGAATTATTTTTATTGGTCATCCGCGGCATCCTTCGCGGTTACCCTGCGTTAGGACAATTCTGCACAAATGAGGTGGTACGATAAAAAGCGAATTTCGTGGCGGATGCCAAAGACAGACCGGCGCAATAAAGCTTTGTTTCTCCGCCTCAGATGACGCAAAAGGCACATTCAACGGCGCTCCTGAATGATGCGGTGATGCCTTAGTATAAATCAGCAGGGAGCAAAAGTCAACCGAATAAGTGTGCTCATGAACAAATTCCTCGACGAGTTTCCATAAACTGATCCATCACTATCTCGGCAGATCAGCCGCCGGCATTCTTTTCGGTTGAGAAAATGCAACGGCTATGGATGACAGCAATTCTGCATAGTACGCTGCGGAAATCAAAACTGCTCATCGTGTGTCAATCATGGTGAGCAGTTTCGAGTACAATTTACTTTATTCCCGTACCCACACGCGCATTTCGCCGACGCCGCGGTTTGCCCATGCGTAATAGGGGATCCATTTAAGGGTGACATTTTGCATTGGAGGCTTGACAGCTGCGGCATAGAGCGTATCCGCAGCCCAGCCGTCCGTGATTTCGCGCAGCCCGGCAGTTGAAATCGTCACGATACCGTGCAGCAGATCATCCTCGCAGGCAGCCTCCGGATCGCCGGATATCGCAGGACCGGCATGAATCAGATGCAGGCCAGCACCGTTGTCTGCCTCTTCAAGGCAATACACAATCGGACCGCGAGTCAGTGCGAGCTTGCCTGCGTTTTCGCTGACGTGTGGATTGGCGCGCACCCACTGGGCTGACATGTGCAAATCCAGATGAATTTCGTCATTGTTCCCCCAAGCACCGGACAGCATCAGATAGCCGTCAGCAGGCTGTTCGTTTCGTGGCTGACCGTTGACGCTCAGCGTGCAGCCGGTGCACCAGCTCGGAATATGAAGCGCAATGGGGAATGTGCCGTGTCGTTCACCGGAAATCTTCACAACGATCTTGCCATCCCATGGATAATCCGTCCGAATGGAGACTGTGCGGTTTTTACCGCCGATAGACGCAGTCATTTCGCCGCTTGCATAGGTATGCAGATAAAGCGTATCATCCTTGACGGACATCAGGTAGTTCTCCAGCGAGGCGAGCAGCCGCACCAGGTTGGGCGGACAGCAAGCGCATCCGAACCATGGCTGACGTTCGGGCTTGACATGGCGCTTGTGTTGATCCTTTTCGCATGCTTCCGGAAGCACCTCTAACGGATTGACATAGAAGAAACGCTTGCCGTCGAGCTGCATACCGCTCAGAACACCATTATACAAGGCACGCTCCATCACGTCAGCGTATTCGCCCTTCGGCTCCATCAACAGCATTCGCCGCGCCCAGAACACAAGTGCCACAGATGCGCACGTTTCGCCGTAAACCGTGTCATTGGGCAGGTCATAATCGAAAGTGAATGCCTCGCCGTATTCAGACGAACCGACCGCACCGGTGATATACATCCGCCGTTGCGTGACGCTGCGCCAAAGCCGGCGGCAGACCTCCATCAGTTCGGCATCGTTCGTTTCGTGGGCGACATCCGTAGCGCCTGCATAGAGATAAAGCGCGCGAACTGCATGACCGACAGCATCTTTTTGCTCCTTCAGCGGCTTATCTGCCTGATAATAGCCGTACTGCAGCACGCCGTCCAGCCAGTAACAGTTGTTCTGATTGCGGATGCGTTCCTGCTCGAAATACAAGGGTGCCTGACCACGCTGGAGCACGAAATACTGCGCCAGCCTCAAATGCCTCGGATTCTTCGTGATGCCGTAGAGCCGCATGAGCGCCATCTCAATGACCGGATGTCCGGGATAGCCATGCAGCTTGCTTTCCTCCCTGCCGAAAATGCTGTCGATATGATCGACATATTTCAGCACGACATCCAAAAAACGACGCTTGCCGGTCGCCTGATAATACGCGACGGCTGCTTCGATCATGTGACCGGCACAGTACAGTTCGTGATGATCCATCAGGTTTGTCCAGCGCTTTTCCAGCCCGTTGATGATGTAGTAGGTATCCAAATATCCGTCTGGCTGCTGCGCTGCGGCGATGTCCTCGATTGCGCTGTCCGCTGTCTTTTCCAGCTTGGAATCCGGATGCCACACAAGCGAATAGGCGACGCCTTCCAGCCACTTGTAAACATCGCTGTCCTGAAAGACATAGCCGCCGTGCTGGCCGTTCTCTTTCCCTGCGGCAATGCGGAAGTTACGCATGCAGTAGCTCGGCGCAGCGCCCTCAATCTGGTCGTTCAGCGCCCTCCACTGATAGGGAATTGCTTCTCTGCGGACGGTTTCGCGGATCGGCGACCAGAATCCGCTTTGAATGCGGACGCTATTTTGCTTCGTTTCCATTTCTGATTTCTCCTTTCTATATTCTGTTGAGCCTTGAAAGACATTCACGGCTCAAATCTGATGCCATTATACGCATTCAATCACTTGATGTAAAGACTGATTTAACCAAACATCTGTTGTTTATAATGATTAAATTGTTCGATTGAAAAAAGATAAGGCAAAACCGCTGCGTGCAAGCGTCACCCCCGCGAGCGTCTTGCTCAGCGTATAGTGGCTTCCGAGGCCGTGGCATAAAATGACCGTTGGCAGCTTTCCGGCAAAGAGGTTTTCGCCGCGGCGACAATCAACTACAAGGAAGAAGTGCTGTTCACGATAAATTACCGCACGGACATAACGACTGCCCATGTTGTGCGTTACAACGGCATACTGTACGATATTACCCGCGTGGACACATTCGAGGGCTACAAAGAGGACTTGACCCTGTATTGCAGCAGGCGGGCAAGGCAATAGAAAATTTACATCACGACTTATCAAGAATCTGTGTTGTAAAGAGATATGACCCATGGAAGCAAAATCGATATGGCACATGCGT
>CAVIHU010000016.1:0-42545 GCA_963642705.1 Bacteroidaceae bacterium | reverse complement strand
TGCTGAAAGTACTTGGCTGGAAACGGCCCGGGAGGATAAGTCGCTGCCGGATTCCCTTTACCCCCTCGGCTATATTGTCGAGGGGGATTTTCTTTGGAAAGCTGAACAACAGCTTGGAAAGCGTTATTTTCGTTCCCGTACCTTCCTGCGCTGAGGCGACAGGGCTGCCCATGCAGGTTTCGCGTGCTCGTGCGGGCAAGTGCCGTTTTATTCTACCGGCGTGTCAAAAGAAATGATTGATTTTTATTTGTCAATGTGATACTATAGAGAAAGAACAAACCGGATAGGCTGAAAATTGCTTTTTTGATGCAGAGCAATCGCTGTTCGGGACTTGATTTATGAAGGGGGTTGTTCATTATGGGATTTTTGACGGGTAAGACAGCCATCATTACCGGTGCGGGCTACGCCAAGCTGAGCGACGGACGCTGCGGCTCCATCGGTTACGGCATAGCGACAGCTTATGCCAAGGAAGGTGCGAATCTGGTCATCACCGGCCGGAATGTGCAGAAGCTGAACGATGCGAAGGAAGAGCTGGAACGGCTCTACGGCATCAAGGTGGTCTGCGTGCAGGCGGACGTGAACGACGCGGCGGATAACGAGGCGGTCGTCGGCGAGGTCGTCAAGCAGGCAATTGACACGTTCGGCCATATCGACGTGCTCATCAACAATGCGCAGGCATCCGCTTCCGGCGTGCCGCTGGCGGATCACACGACACAGCAGTTCAATCTGGCGCTGTATTCCGGTCTGTATGCGACCTTCTATTACATGAAGGCGTGCTATCCGTACCTGAAAGAAACGAAGGGCACGGTCATCAATTTCGCGTCCGGCGCAGGTCTGTTCGGCAACTTCGGTCAGTGCGCGTACGCCGCCGCGAAGGAAGGCATCCGCGGTCTGACGCGTGTTGCGGCAACCGAATGGGGTCGTGACGGCATCAACGTGAACATCGTCTGCCCGCTGGCGTGGACGGCTCAGCTTGAGAACTTCGAGAAGGCGTATCCGGACGCGTTCAAGGCGAACGTGAAGATGCCTCCGATGGGTCACTACGGCGATGCAGAGAAGGAGATCGGCCGTGTGTGCGTGCAGCTCGCATCGCCCGACTTCAAGTTCATGTCCGGCGAGACCATCACGCTTGAAGGCGGCATGGGTCAGCGCCCCTAATCATCAGGGCGAAAAAAACCGTACCGTGGGTTATGCCCCGTTTTTCCGGACACAGTCGGTTGAAGTGAACAATTAGCTTCTCATCATGGATGCTTCCGGGAATTTTACCGGAGGCATCCGTTTTTTGACTTGAATTTTACGGTTGTTGTAGTAATCAATGTAGCCGGCAATTGCTTTGTAGAAAATTTCAAAAGAGGAATCCCCCCAATGCCGGGTGTCCGGCTTTGGGGGGATATATCAGTTTGGGGAGTGCATATTAAGGTAGACAGGGTCTTTTCCTATATGTTTGGTAGGAAAACATCAGAAAGACAGCGCGTTCCTTGACCGCCTCCGCGCAGCGATGTATAATTCAAGGGCAATTGATGCATTTGCTTTGGAGGATTTATGACGCAAACATCTCGCTCCGTTGTCAGGCGCGCCTTCGCCGCGGCGTTTCCCAGGACGCTGCCGATTCTGGCGGGCTTTTTGTTTCTCGGCTTTGCGTACGGCTTGATGATGCATGCCAACGGCTTTTCGTTCCTTTATCCGATGTGCATGGCGATGACAATTTTCGGCGGCTCGCTGGAGTATGTCACGGTTTCGATGCTGCTGTCGACCTTTGCGCCGATGCAGACGTTCCTGATGGCGCTGCTGATTCAGGCGCGCCACCTGTTCTACGGGCTGTCGCTGCTGAAGAAGTATGCCGGCACCGGCTGGAAAAAGCCCCTCCTGATCTTCGGGCTGTGCGATGAAACGTTTTCCATCACGTGCTCCTCTGACGTGCCGGACGGCGTTGACCGCGGCTGGTTCTACCTGTGGGTGACGGTGCTGGACTGGGTGTACTGGGTGCTCGGTGCGGCGCTGGGCGGTCTGCTGGGCGACTTCTTCCCCTTCAGCACCGAAGGCATTGATTTCGTCATGACCGCGATGTTCGTCGTTATCTTCGTGGACAACTTTCTCAAGGAGAAGCAGCACTGGTCGAGCCTGATTGGCATTGCCGTTCCGACGCTCTGCCTGCTGATTTTCCATGCGGACGGGTTTATGATTCCCTCAATGCTCTGCATTTTGATGCTGCTGCTGATTTTCCGCAAGCGCCTTGCACCCCTGACGGAAGGAGATGACGCGCAATGAGTCCGCAGACGTTTCCGCAGCAGCTGATGACGATTGCGCTGTGTGTCGCCGCGACCGTGCTGACGCGCGCACTGCCGTTCGTGCTGTTCCCCTCAAGCAGAAAAGCCCCCGATTGGGTGAATTATCTGGGCAAGGTACTGCCGGCGGCGGTGTTCGGACTGCTGGTGGTGTACTGCCTTCGCAATGTCGATGTGCTGAGTTCCCCGCATGCGCTGCCGGAGATCATCGCCATCGCCGTGACCATCCTTCTGCACGTCTGGCGGCGGCAGATGCTGCTTTCGATTGCCGGCGGTACGGTTGTGTATATGCTGCTGGTACAGCTGGTGTTTTAATCGTGTTTTGCCAACGCGATAGAACAGCAGGAGCCGTCCCGTCTGACATCAGGTCATTCGGAGCGGCTCCTCTTTATTTATTTTGCAATGAAATTAACCAGTCGACCGGGGACGAAAATAACCTTGGTGACAGTCTTGCCGGCAAGCAGCTTCTCCGCCTCAGGCAGCAGGGGCAGCTCCTTCTCGGCGCGTTCCTTCGTCATGTCGGCAGGGATCATCACGCGTCCGCGAACCTTGCCGCAAATCTGCACGGCGATTTCGACCTCCGTCTTGACGAGTGCCTGTTCATCCCATGTCGGCCACTGCTGATACGTCATCGTACCCTCGAAGCCCTGATTCTCCCACATCTCCTCGGTGATGTGCGGCGCAACGGGGTTCAGCAGGAGCAGCAGCGTCTTCAGCTCGCCGCGCGTCACGCTGCCGATGGACACCAGCTCATTGACGAGCGTCATCATCTGCGCGATGGCGGTGTTGTACTTCATCGCCTCGTAGTCCAGCGAAACCTTCTTGATCGTCTCATGCATGAGGGCGTTCAGCTTCTCGCTGTAGCCGTCATCCGGCACGACGTTCTCCTGCAGGCGCCACACGCGGTCAAGGAAGCGGCGGCAGCCCTTTGCGCTCTGCGTGCTCCACGGAATCGCCTGGTCGAACGCGCCCATGAACATCTCGTACACGCGGAAGGCATCGGCGCCGATCTCGTCAATGATGTCATCCGGGTTGACGACGTTGCCGCGCGATTTGGACATCTTCTCGCCGTTTTCACCGAGAATCATGCCGTGGCTCGTGCGCTTCTGATAGGGTTCGGGCGCGGGCATAACGCCGATATCATGCAGGAACAGGTGCCAGAAGCGGCTGTAGAGCAGATGCAGCGTCGTATGCTCCATGCCGCCGTTGTACCAGTCCACCGGCATCCAGTACCTGAGCGCTTCGGGCGACGCGATGGCGGTATCGCAGTGCGGGTCGCAATAGCGCATAAAATACCAGCTTGAGCCGGCCCATTGCGGCATGGTGTCCGTCTCACGCGTTGCGGGACCGCCGCAGCATGGGCAGGTGGTGTTCACCCAGTCGTGCATAACCGACAGGGGCGATTCGCCGGAATCGGTCGGCTCGTAGTTGTCGACCATGGGCAGGGTAACAGGGAGCTGATCCTCAGGCACAGCCACCATGCCGCACTGATCGCAGTGGACAATCGGAATCGGTTCGCCCCAGTAGCGCTGACGGCTGAACACCCAGTCGCGGAGCTTATAGTTGACCTTCTTTTCGCCCAGACCGTTCTTTTCGAGATATTCGATGATGGCTTCCTTCGCCTGCGCGACCTTCATGCCGTTCAGGAAACCGGAATTGACCATCACGCCGTCCTGAATGTCGGTATATGCGCTCTCCTTGATGTTGCCGCCCGCAACGACCTCGATCATCGGGATGCCGAACTTGTGCGCGAACTCCCAGTCGCGGGTATCGTGCGCCGGAACAGCCATGATGGCGCCCGTGCCGTAGGTCATCAGAACATAATCGCTCAGCCAGATCGGGATTTCTGTGCCGGTGACGGGGTTGACGGCGCAAATGCCCTGCACCTGCACGCCGGTCTTGTCCTTCGCCAGCTCCGCACGCTCGAAGTCGCTCTTCTTCGCAGCCTCTGCGCGGTACGCCATACACGCATCGTAGTTGGCAATCCGATCCTTGAGCCTGTCAATCAGCGGATGCTCAGGCGAAAGCACCATGTAAGTTGCGCCGAAGAGCGTGTCGGGACGCGTGGTAAATACGCGCACCTTCTCGCCCTCCGCCGTCAGGGCGAAATCAACCTCCGCACCGACGCTGCGACCGATCCAGTTGCGCTGCTGCACCTTCACCTTATCGATGAAGTCCACCGTATCCAGACCGTCGAGCAGCTTCTGCGCGTAGGCGGTGATTTTAAGCATCCACTGCTTCTTCACGCGGCGAATGACCTGCGTGCCGCAACGCTCGCAGTTGCCGCCGACGACCTCCTCGTTCGCCAGACCGCACTTGCAGCTCGGGCACCAGTTGATGGGCATCTCGGACTTGTATGCCAGCCCATGCTTGAAGAGCTGCAGGAAAATCCACTGCGTCCAGCGGTAGTAGGACGGGTCGGTCGTGTTGACCTCACGCGAATAGTCAAACGAGAAGCCGATTTTCTGCAGCTGCTCGCGGAAGTGGTCAATGTTCTTCTGCGTCACGACCGCCGGATGCACCTTGTTCTTGATGGCGTAATTCTCCGTCGGCAGACCGAATGCGTCCCAGCCGATGGGGAAGAGCACGTTATACCCCTCCATGCGGCGCTTACGGGCAATGATGTCCATAGCGGTGTTCGAACGCGGATGCCCGACGTGCAGACCCTGTCCGGACGGATAGGGGAACTCGATCAGCCCGTAGAACTTTGGCATCGTGTAATCGTTCTTCGCCTCGAAGACGCGGCTTTCCGCCCATTGCTTCTGCCACTTCGGCTCAATCACCTTCGGGTCATACGGCTTCATTTCCATGAGATTGCTTCCTTTCTGCGCTTCTCGGACGGCACAAAAAAACGTTCCGTCCATGCATGATTTTGCAAAGACGAAACGACTGTTTCGCGGTACCACTCTGCTTGTCCGGCTCTGCCGAACCTCTCTTGCGCGTAACGAGCGCCATTCGCCGACATCTGCCGGATACCCTCAGGGGCGAGCGGCTCAAGTGCGTCCTGCTGCGCTTCCACCACTGCGCAGCTCTCTGTGACGGACGTTTCCCCAAGCGTTCCCCTTCATCGCGTAGCAATGCTCAGTATAATGCTTCCGGCAGGAATTGTCAAGGGTTCGGGCAAAAATCAGGAAAGGGCTTGACATTCCCCTGCGCCGGTGCTATTATACAGATACCCCGATGGGGTATATTATCAGGAAAGGAAGCTGCTCCGATGATTAAGACAACGCTGAAAATAGACGGCATGATGTGCGGCATGTGCGAGAATCATGTCAACGATGCCATCCGCAAGGCATTTGCTGTGAAAAAGGTCACCTCCTCCCACAGCAAGCACGAAACGGAAATTATCTCCGAGGAAGCGCTCGATGAGGCGAAGGTCAAGGAGGTCATTGCTGCGACCGGCTACACGTTCAAGGGCATGACCAGCGAACCCTACGAAAAGAAAAAGTTCCTGTTCTTCGGCTGACAATCCGGCAGCATCCATCATGATGCTGCCTTTTTATTTTGCGGAAGTCAATCTTGAAGAATGTACGCCCGAAGGGGATCGTGGGCGACCGGAAAGCCCCCGAGCGATGCGCTGCAACACATGGCACGCCATCGAGGCGGAAGGGGACTACTGCGCCGAACGCGATGTGTCCGGCTGCCGGACGATATCGTATTGCCTGGACAACGAAGACGAGCTCAGCAATGCGGCATGAGCAATTGTTTCGGCAGACGCAAATCCGCCTGACCGATGCAGTCCCATGAGAACAGCGGAATGAGCGCCTCAAGCGTCATCGGGCGCGGTTCCGACAGAATGCCGGCACTGCAGGCAAGGAAGCCGAGTATCTCCTCTGCCGTAAACCGCTTTGAGAGCGCGGACAGGTCAAGGTCGTGGTCACGTTTGGCAAGCCGGCGCCCCTGCGCGTCCGTCAGCAGCGGAATATGCGCATAGGCTGGCTGCGGATATCCCAGCAAACGCTGCAGGTAAATCTGACGCGGCGTCGCGCTGAGGATGTCTCGACCGCGCACGACCTCCGTCACGCCGGACAACGCGTCATCCACCACAACCGCAAGCTGATAGCCGAAAAGCCGGTCAGAGCGCTGCAGCAGGAAATCACCGCAGTCACGCGCAAGATTTTCCGACTGCTCGCCGAAAACGTGATCGGTGAAGCGCACCGTTTCGTCCGGCACGCGCAGCCGCATCGCTGGCTGCCGGACGCGCGAAAGCGTCTCAAGCTCTGCCGCCGTCAGACGGGCGCAGGTGCCGGGATAGATGAACTGCGTGTCGCCGAGATTCGGCGCTGCGGACGCATGCAGCTGCGCGCGCGTGCAGAAGCAAGGGTATACATGCCCCTCGCGGCGGAGCTTGTCCAGCGCCTCCTGATAAATCGGCGTGCGCTCGGACTGAAAGACAGGCGGCGCGTCCCAGCGGAAGCCGAGAAAGCGCAAATCGCTGATGACCGCATCCGACAGCGAACGCGGACAGCGCGGCACATCGACATCCTCGATGCGCAGCAGAAACTGACCGCCCTGCGACCGTGCGGACAGATACGCCAGCATGGCGCACAGGAGATTGCCCAGATGTAACCGTCCGCTGGGCGTCGGCGCAAAGCGTCCAATCATCAGCATGCCCTTCCGAATGAAAATTCCTTTTCATTATACCACAATGTACGCCGAAAAGAACAGGAGAAAAACAGCCTGCGCATTTACATCGCAGCGGCATTCGTGGTACGATACGGCATGAAAGGAGTGGTCTTTCATGATTCGCAAGGCCGCGGCGGAGGATTTGCCATGCATCCTCCCGATTTATGATTACGCGCGCTCGTTTATGGTGAAAAACGGCAATCCCACGCAGTGGCAGCATTCGCCGACAACGGAAACGCTGAAAAACGACATCCGCCTGGGCAATCTGTATGTGGTAGAAAACAACGGGCACATCAACGGCGTATTCGCGCTGATTTTCGGCGAAGACCCGACGTACCGCGTAATTGAAGGCAGTTGGCTGGATGAGTCGCCTTACGGGACGATTCACCGCGTGGCATCGGCAGAGGGTGCACACGGCTTGTTTGCCGCAGCGCTGGCGTTTGCGCTGGAGAAAAGCAATCATCTGCGGATTGACACGCACATGGACAATCTGCCGATGCAGCACCTGATTCTCAAGCACGGCTTTCGGTACTGCGGGGTGATTCATGTGTCGGACGGTTCGCCCCGATTGGCTTATGAAAGGGTTGAGGAAAAGTGATTTTCCTCTGCCTTTTTTTTATTTCCAACGTCTCTAAGGTGTTTTCAATTCCATATGCAATGCTTCGGTATCATGGTTGATTCCCCTTTTCCCTTGCCTTCCCCCTCATTCCTGTGCTATAATATCCTCCGGAATGCATTTTTCAAGGAGCAAATGGTCATGATGAAGGATCTGGTTGTCATTGGCGGCGGTCATGCCGGCTGTGAGGCGGCGCTGGCAGCAGCCCGCATGGGTCTGGATACGCTGCTGCTGACGCTCAACATGGACGGCATCGCGCTGATGGCGTGCAATCCGGTCATCGGCGGCAGCGCAAAGGGACATCTCGTCCGCGAGCTGGATGCCATGGGCGGTGAAATGGCGCGCGCCATCGATGATACCTTCCTCCAGAGCCGAATGCTGAATATGTCCAAGGGACCGGCTGTCCATGCGCTTCGGGCGCAGGCGGATAAGCAGCAATATCAGAACCGGATGCGCACGGCGCTGCTGACGCAGGATCGCTTGACTGTCCGGCAGGGCGAGGCTGCCTCCATCGAGGTCGAAAACGGGCAGGTCACCGCCGTGACAACCACCATGGGACAGCGCGTTTCGTGCCGTGCAGCGGTCGTCGCGAGCGGCGTGTATCTGCGCAGCGACATCATCATCGGCGAGAGCATCACGCCCGGCGGTCCGCAGGGGCTGATGAATGCATCGCACCTCAGCCGGAGCCTTGAAGCGCTCGGCTTTCCGCTCAGGCGTTTCAAGACGGGCACACCGGCGCGCATCGATGTCCGCTCGATTGATTTTGACGAGATGACCCCTCAGCCCGGCGATGAGCCTGTCACGCCGTTCTCCTTCCTGACCGACCGCACGCTGGAAAACACGTTTTCCTGCTATCTGACATGGACGACGCCGGAAACGCATGACATCATCCGCCGGAATCTCCACCGTGCGCCGCTGTATTCGGGCAAAATTCACGGCATCGGTCCGCGCTACTGCCCGTCCATCGAAACGAAGATCGTCAAATTCGCCGAGAAAGAGCGCCATCAGGTGTTCCTCGAGCCGGAGGGACGGCAGAGCCGCGAATGGTACGTGCAGGGCATGTCGACCTCGCTGCCGGAGGATGTGCAATGGGAGATGTACCGCTCGGTGCCGGGGCTGCACCGTTGCGAGCTGACGCGCCTTGCGTACGCCATCGAGTACGACTGCATCGACAGCCGTCAATTGCGCCCGACGCTGGAAAGCCTCGATATCCGCGGGTTGTTCTTCGCCGGACAAATCAACGGCACATCCGGCTATGAGGAGGCGGCGGCGCAGGGGCTCCTTGCCGGCATGAACGCCGCGCTGACCGTGCAGGGCAGGATGCCCATCGTGCTGACGCGCGACCAGGCATACATCGGCGTATTGACGGACGACCTGACGACCAAGGGCACGGATGAGCCGTACCGCATGATGACAAGCCGTGCGGAGCACCGGCTATCGCTGCGGCAGGATAATGCGGATTTGCGGCTGACGCGCATCGCATATGCGGCAGGACTTGCCACGCAGGAGCGCATGGAGCGCACGGAAAAGAAAGCATCGGACACGGCGCAGCTGCTGCACGCGCTGCGGACGGTTCGGTATACGCCCGGCATGCAGCTGAACCGGTGGCTGGAGAAGCATCAGCAGCCGGAGGCGGCAAACGGCGTCAGCGCGGAGGAGCTGCTGCGTCGCCCGGAGATCACCCTATCATCGCTGTCGGAGCTGTCGCCTGAATTTGCGCAGTTCGGCAAACCCGCGCAGGTACAGGCAGAGATTTCCGTCAAGTACGAAGGATACCTCTCGCGGCAGGAAACGCTCATCCGCCATGCGCGGCAGATGGAGGAAACCCTGCTGCCGGAATCGCTCGACTATGAGGCTGTTACCGGTCTGCGAATTGAAGCCCGTCAGAAGCTGGAGAAGCAGCGCCCGATGTCGCTCGCGGCGGCAAGCAGGATTCCCGGTGTGTCGCCTGCGGATATTGCAGTGCTGATGGTGTTTCTGGAAAAGCACAGAGCCGGTGCTGATCGCAGCTGAGCCTTGTCACTTCGCAGCATCCAATATACTTCATCCTGCTCAGATGGTGACGAAGGGGGTTAGGTGCAACCGGAAAGCCCCCCGAAGCAGCCATCAAACCAAGTCCACAGAAATTACCGATTCTCATTATATATGATCATGATCAGGAGGATCACACCATGGAGGAAAAGAAAGGCTTCTTCTCGCGCCTGCGGGAAGGGCTGGCAAAAACCCGCGACGCCATGATGGGTCGCGTGGATACCCTTGTTAAGGAAACGCGCAAAATCGATGATGATTTCTATGAGGAGCTCGAGGATATCCTCCTCCTCTCCGACTGCGGCATGAAGGCAACCATGGCCATCATGGATGAGCTCCGCGCACGCGTGGAGAAGAACAAGATCAAGGATGCCGACACCGCCAGGCAGATGCTCAAGGATATCATGATCGAGCAGATGGATATTCCGCGTCCGCCGCTGCACTGGCCGATGGTCATGCTGGTCGTGGGCGTGAACGGCGCCGGCAAGACGACCACCATCGGCAAGCTCGCGTTGCGCTTCCAGAATATCGGCAGACGCATCATCCTCTGTGCGGCGGACACTTTCCGCGCGGCGGCGGCGGATCAGCTGACCGTCTGGGCGGAGCGTGCACGCGTGCCGATTGTCAAGCATGCCGAGGGCGCTGACCCTGCGGCGGTTGTCTATGACGGCATTCAGTCCGCCAAGGCACAGGGCGCCGATCTGCTGATCGTTGATACCGCAGGACGCCTGCACAACAAGAAAAACCTGATGGACGAGCTTAACAAGATGCGCCGCGTGATTGACCGCGAATTCCCTGAAGCGGAGGTTCGGTGCATGCTTGTGCTGGACGCGACAACCGGTCAGAACGGTCTGGCGCAGGCACGCGCGTTCAAGGAGGTTTGCGAAATCGGCGGCATCATCCTGACGAAGCTCGACGGCACGGCAAAGGGCGGCATCGCGCTTGCCATCCGGCAGGAGCTGGCGGTACCGGTATGGTATATCGGCGTCGGCGAGGGCATCGAGGATCTGCAGCCCTTCAACGCAAAGGATTTCGTAGAAGCACTTTTCTGACATCTGACATCAGGAGAGCAAAACCATGCCTTCTTTATCGAATTATACCGCTGCCCTGGATTACGCCTACGCCCCGGGCATGTTCCCCGCGATGGAATGCCTGCTGCACCGCCCCGACCTCTGCCGCCGTCTGCTCCTGCACAGCCGCAGCGAGGGCACCGAGGGCGCTGCACGGCTGACCGAGCAGGCGGAAAAGCACCATATCCGCGTGGAAATCGCAGACAAGGCTCTCGCACGCGTGTCCGGCAAGGAGAATTGCTTCGCGGCGGCGGTGTTCAGCAAATTTTCCGACGCGCTTGACCCGGAGCTGCCGCACATCGTCCTCCATCATCCGTCGGACTGCGGCAATGTCGGCACGATTTTCCGCACCGCGCTGGGCTTTGACGTGCAGGATATCGCCGTCATCCGCCCATGCGCCGATATTTTCGACCCCAAGACCGTCCGTGCCAGCATGGGCAGCCTGTTTCAGCTGCGCCTGCATGTTTATGATGATTTTGCGGATTATCAGCGCGATTTCCCATCGCACAGGTTGTATCCGTTCATGCTGGACGGCTCGAAGTCGCTGCCTGACGTGATTCAGAAGGTTCCGGAACGATGGACGCTGATTTTCGGCAATGAAGGCAGCGGTCTGCCGGCAGAATTTGCGAAAATCGGGCAGCCGGTGCGGATTCCGAGCAGCACGAAGGTGGATTCGCTGAATCTGTCCATTGCTGCAGCGATTGGTATCTACGCGTTTGCGCGACGCTCATGAAATCAAAGGAGCAGCAGCTCAGTCCGAGCTGCTGCTCCTTCATTGTCCTGATTGATTTCTGTTCGCGCAGGGGAATTTCGCTCTGCGGAGCGAGCAGGGGCTTTCCGTTCGCGGACTTCGTCCGTTTTCGTTAACCCCTTCGCAGCGCACTTTTCCGGAGCGGTTTTGTTATGTTGCTTTATTATATAGATAGTTTGCCAAATTCCAACCATGAAAATGAAACCATCCCGAAGGGGTCAAGAAAAAATCAGACGAAGTCTGCGACTGGAAAGCCCCCTGAGGTTGCAGCCAAAATCAACCCAAAAATGAAACCCAGTATGCTGCCGAAGGGGTCAAGAAAAAATCAGGCGAAGTCCGCGGCCGCAGGCTTCGCCTGTTATATATTTCCTTACAATGTAATTTCCAGCTTGACCGCACGGCCGAGAAAGCTGCATTCGCTGATTTGCGCTTCCTCCGCGGCGTATTCGCGGTCGTAGGACTGCAGCAGCACGCTGTAATCCGTTACCTTCTTGACCTTGCGCAGATTGCGGTGACTGTTGTACTCCACAAGCATAACCGCACCGTCAATGGGGCTGTGCGCAGGGACAATCAGCGCCACATCGCCCGAATGAATGCGGAAACCGCGCATGGAGTCGTCCGGCACGAGGAAGTAGAACACCTTGTCGGGCTTAGCGCCTTCGATTTTGCCTGACTGAATCGGCAGAAGGCGGTAATCAACCGGCTGCATGACGGCGTTCATGATCGGCACCCGCTTGAGGACGCTCGTCAGCGCATCCAGCCACACGCTGCCGCCGACAGCCTCCTCGTTTTTTTCTTCCCTGTCCTGCTTTGTCGAGGCGACAAGCTCGTATTCGGGCTGAGGCTTCGGGCGCTCCGTGACAGCCCTTGCGACGCTCGGCGCGGCGCTGGCAAGGTCAACCGTTGCAGCGATGTCATCGAGCGAGAAGTCCGCTTCGGTCTGCTCCCTGAGACCGATGGTCTTTAAAATGCGCCGCGCCTGATCATCCGCGATAATGCGCGTGCCGGCTTCAACCGCCAGCAGATAGCTTTCCGAAACGCCGCACTTGCGCGCGACCTGCTTGGGCGTCATCTTCGAACGCAGGCGCTCCGTGCGGATCAAATCACCAAGTCTGCTCATAATACTCCTCCATGGATTTTTTGTGAAATGCGTCCCCATGCGTCCGACTGCAACAGCGGAATCGTCACGCCGAGTACGGTTGCTTCGCCGTCAGTGACGACCGCCTCGCCGCACACGGCAAGCAGGGTAATGTCGGCACCGTCGAAATGATAGTGACAGCAGAAGATGCCCTCTGGCGATTTTTGCATTTGACGCATGCCGAGCTTCGTCAGCACACGGTCGGCGCGGTCGGCATCCTCCTCGGCGACAACGATGTCAAACGAATGATATACGTCCGACAGCCCGCGCTGGCAAAGCAGCCATTCGCCGCCAGCCGCAAAGGGGATGGCTGATAATGCCAGCTTTTCACCCAGCCGGCGGAGTGCTTTTTCCTTGAGTGCCATGAAAAGGTTCCTCGCTTTCGATTCTATTGTAGCGCAATGAACCGTGATTTGCAAGTGGGCAGCGGAAACAAAGCCGGCAGACCTCTTCCGTTTGCTTTGACATTTCGGACCCATTCCTGTTTTTATTTTCATCAATAAGCTTTGCAAACCATTTAACGTGCGCATCACCATGCCGCGACGGAAAAGCGCAACGCGAAGGGGTTCGGGGACGGCTGCAAGGTCTCTCGAAAAGCCTTTTGCGCGCCACCTTAACAAATCCCCCGAAATATGATACAATCGATGCGAAGTACCAAGCAAAAAGGAGGCGTCCTCATGCCGCGAACGCTGTCGCCGGCAGCCAGGGTGGAGCGCAGCATCCTGTCCGACTTCCGCAAGCCGCTTTGGCGCCCTTTCGTCCGGGGCATTAAGCGGTACGAGATGATATCCGAGGGCGACCGGATTGCCGTGTGCATCTCCGGCGGCAAGGATTCGATGCTGCTGGCGAAGATGATGCAGCTGCTGCAGCGCCATACGGAAATCCCCTTCGAGAACGAGTTTCTCGTGATGGATCCCGGCTATAACGCCGAAAACAGGCAGCGCATTATCGATAATGCCGCGCTGCTGGATATCCCGATCCGCATCTTTAACAGCAGCATCTTTGAAACGACACAGATTGCCGAACGCAACCCCTGCTATCTCTGCGCAAGGATGCGCCGCGGCTTCCTGTACGACCGTGCGCAGGAGCTCGGATGCAACAAAATCGCACTGGGACACCATTTCAACGATGTCGTTGAAACGACCGTCATGGGCATGTTCTACGGCGCGCAGCTGCAGGCGATGCTGCCCAAGCTGCACAGCCGGAATTTCCCCGGCATGGAGCTGATTCGTCCGATGTACTGCGTGCATGAGGAGGACATCTGCGCGTGGCGCGATGCGAATCATCTGCAGTTTATCGCCTGTGCGTGCCGTCTGACGGAGGAGCGCGATAAGAGCGGCGATGGCATCGGAACATCGAAGCGTGCGGAAATCAAGCAGCTCCTGCGGACGCTCCGCGAAACGAATCCCGACGTCGAAAAGAACGTGTTCAGCGCGATTCACGCCGTCAGCCTTGACACCATGCCGGGCTGGAAAATCGGCACGCAGGAATTCAGCTTTATGGATCATTACCATGACCGCGATCTGCCGGAAAAAATTCAATCCGCCGAGAGCGATGACGAATGACTGAAAAGGAGAGGAGAACACCATGTCCGATTTGCTGCTGACCCGCCGTTCCATCCGCAGGTTTACCGCTGAATCCGTGTCTGACGAGGCGCTCAGGGAGGTCGTTGCGAAGGCCGCCTATGCGCCGAGCTGGAAGAACACGCAAACGACGCGCTATATTGCCCTGACGAAGCGCGAGGAAATCGATCAAATCGCTGATGAATGCATGGCAGGCTTTCAGAAGAATCAAACGACCCTTCACGGCGCGCCGGCGCTGGTGGTGCTGACAACCATCACCGGTCGCAGCGGCTGCGAGCGTGACGGCTCCTTTACCACGAGCAAGGGCACGCACTGGCAGTCCTTCGATGCAGGCATCGCGGCGCAGACGTTCTGTCTTGCCGCACATGAGCAGGGACTGGGCACCGTCATCATGGGCATTTTCGATGAGGCGGCGATTGCAAAGGCGCTTGCACTGCCCGAAAATCAGGCGGTTTCGGCGTTGATTGCGCTGGGCTATCCGGCGGAATCGCCCGATGCCCCCAAGCGCAAGGATGTCGGCGAGCTGCTGGATATCCGCTGAGGATTTCGCATACAGAGAGGGGAGAACAACATGAAGCAGACCAAAGGCATGAAGCTGCACGGCTTTGTCATCGACCGCATCCGCGAAAGCGAGGAGCTGCACGGGCGCATGGTCGAAATGACGCACGAAAAGACGGGCGCGCAGCTCGTTTATCTGGACAACGGCGAGGAGAACAAGCTCTTCTGCGCATCCTTCAAGACGCTGCCGGAGGACTCGACAGGCGTGTTCCACATTCTGGAGCATTCCGTGCTGTGCGGCAGCGACAAGTACCCTGTCCGCGAGCCGTTTGTCGAGCTGCTCAAGAGCAGTATGAACACGTTCCTGAACGCGATGACCTTCTCCGACAAGACGATTTATCCCGTTTCAAGCCGGAATGAGCAGGACTTCATGAACCTGACGGAGGTCTATCTTGACGCCGTGTTCGCCCCTGCCATCCTCAAAA
This sequence comes from Bacteroidaceae bacterium, assembly GCA_963642705.1. Classification (GTDB taxonomy): domain Bacteria; phylum Bacillota; class Clostridia; order Christensenellales; family Aristaeellaceae; genus UBA11524. The sequence continues at coordinate 27,465 of CAVIHU010000016.1, read as the reverse complement.
ATCCGAACATCTTCTATCAGGAGGGCTGGCACATTGAGCTGGATGAAAACGGTCAGCCGCTGTACAAGGGCGTCGTGTTCAACGAGATGAAGGGCGCAATGAGCGATGTGGATGAGCTGATCGGGCAGAAGGCGCTCGATGTCCTCTTCCCGGACAACTGCTACGGCTTCTGCTCAGGCGGCGACCCGAAGAACATCCCCGACCTGACGTATGAGCAGTTCCTGCACATGTATCACCGCTATTATCATCCGTCGAACGCGCGGATTTATCTGGACGGCGCCGTGCCGCTCGACCGCGTGCTGACGCTGATTGACAGCTATCTGAGCCGCTTTGACCGTCTCGATGAGGCGCATGATATCCCGATGCAGAAGCCGCTTGCCGTTCAGGCGGAGCAGGCGTATGAAATCAGCGCATCGGAAGGCACCGAAGGCAAGACGATGCTGACGCTCGCCAAAATCGTCGCGCCGTGGACGGATCTCACACGCGTTGCCGCGACGGAGATCCTCTTCGATGTGCTGACGGGCAGCAATGACGCACCGCTGAAGAAGGCGCTGCTTTCCTCCGGCAAATGCCAGGATGTCAGCATGACGCTGGACGACTCCATCGCGCAGCCGTACATGATGCTGACGATGCGCTGCATTCAGGATGGCAGCGAGGATGAGCTGCGGCAGATCATTCGCGATACCGTGCAGGCTCTTCGCAAGACCGGGCTGGATAAGGATGCGCTGACTGCGTCCATCAACAGCGCCGAGTATCACGCGCGCCAGCTCCGTCAGCCGGCAGGACTGACGCGCTGCATCCTCTCGCTGAACACGTGGCTCTACGGCGGCGACCCGATGCTGCCGCTGGTGCAGAACAAGCGCTATGCCGAACTGCGCCGCATGGCGGAAGGCGACGGCTTCGACCGGCTGATGGAGGAGCTGCTGCTGGATGAAAGCACCATGACCGTCATCCGCACGGTGCCGTCCCATACGTGCGGCGAAGCGCTGCGCAAGGATGAGGCAGAGCGTCTTGCCAGACGTCAGGCCGCCTGGACGGATGCGGACAGGGAAGCGCTGCGCGTGCAGAACGAGAAGCTCGCCGCATGGCAGCAGACGCCCGACACCGCCGAGCAGCTCGCGACCCTGCCCGTGCTCTCCGTCAGGGAAATCTCACCCGAACCGGTGCTGATTCCGGCGAAGGAATCGCAGGTTGATTCCGTGCGCGTCATCACCCATGCGCTGCCCACAAACGGCATCACGACCCTGACGTTCTATTTTGCACTGACGGACTGCACGCTGTCGGAGCTGAGTCTCCTTTCCGCCGCCGCAGGGCTTCTGGGCAAGCTGCCGACGAAGCAGCATGACCCGCTTGCGCTCAATCAGGCGATTAAGCGCGATATCGGCGACCTGAAATTTGAAATCAAGGTCGTGAACCGCGACATGAGCAGGGCAACGCCTATGCTGCGCGTAACGTGCTCCGTGCTGGACGCGAATGTCCGCAAGGCCTGCGCGCTCGTGCATGAGATTTTGACGGAAACCTGCTTTGACGCGCAGGAGAATATCCGCACGCTGCTGGCGCAGAACAACGAGCTGTTCAAGCAGCAGGTGGCCGGCATGGGACACATGATGGCGATGCTCGCTGCGAACGCCGACATGAGCGCCGCTGCCGCCGTCCGCAATGCCGTTGACGGACTCGGCTTCATTGCGGTGCTCAAGGAGCTTGCAGAGCAGTTCGATGCGCAGTATCCCGCCTTCAGGGCGCTGTGCAGCCGCTTCAGCAGCGACACCGTCGCAAGGAAGCGCATGACGCTGAGCATCGCCTCCGACAGCGATGCCGATGCGTCCGCCATCCTGTCCGCCTATCCGGAAGGAACCGCTGTTCCGGCGGAAAGCGCCTACACGACCGACATGCCGCACAGGAGCGCCTACCGTATTCCGGCGCAGATCAGCTACGCAGGCATGGCATACGACTACCGCCTTGCCGGAAAATCCTTCGACGGCACCGCGAACGTTGTCGAAAACATCCTGTCGTACAGCTACCTGTGGAACCTGGTGCGCGTACAGGGCGGCGCGTACGGTGTCGGGCTGATCATCAGCCGTTTCGGCGGCATTTCCGCTTTCTCCTTCCGCGACCCCTCTCCGGCACGCACGCTGAGCGTCTATCGCACGCTCGCAAAGGGTCTGCGTGACTTCACCGAGGGCGATGAACAGGTTGACAAGTATATCATCTCGACCGTTGCGCACAGCGAGCCGCCGCTGAGCCTTGAACAGCAGGCGCAGCAGAGCGATATGGAATGCATGACCGGCGTCACCGCGGATGACCTTCGCCGCGAACGTTCCGAAATGCTTGCAACGGACGCCGCGGCGCTGCTCAGGTGGTGCGATGCGCTTGACACCATGGCGAATGACGGCGGCGTATGTGTTGTCGGCTTTGAGGATGCCCTCAACGCCTGCGCAAATGAGCGCCTGACGGCACTCTAAACAACACGCGGAACGTCTTCGGCGCAGGCAACTGAAAAGCAGCAGCTCAACCCGAGCTGCTGCTTTTTTATCATCCGTGACCGGCGACTGTTGTCGCATGTGCTTCGCTCTGCGAAATGACCAATCGGCATGAAAACAGACAAGGATCGAGATCGCAGACGCCGCCGAATGTGCGGCATTGCTTAATTGGCAACCGCTGCCTTCGTTGCGGCGGTGGCGATATTCTCCGCATGGTCGCCGATACGCTCAAGGTTCGTCAGCATATCCAGATAAATCATGCCGTTCTTTGCGGAGCACTTATGGTTCTTCAGCCGATCCATATGATGCGTGCGGAGCGCTTCCGTCGTTACGTCGATGTTCTCCTCAACGCCTTCGACCTCGTTGATCAGCTTGTTGTCGGTCGCCTGCGCCTTGAAGAGATCAAGGGAGCGCTGGAGCTGTGCACCGACCAGTGTCGACAGGGTGTCAAGCTCCTGAATCGCCTTGGGCGAGAACTTCACGTCGTCCTGCTTCTTGAGCTGCGCGGATTCAAGGATGTTCTGGCTGTGGTCGCCGATGCGCTCCATATCGTTGACGACGTGGAACAGCGAACCGACAAGATGCGCATCCTTTTCCGGCAGGTCAAGCCCCTTGATATCGACCAGCGTGTCTGTAATTTCGTGGTTCAGGAAGTCAAGCACCTCCTCGTTCCGCATCAGTTCCTTTTCCTTTTTCTCATCGTATTCGCTGAAGCATTCCATCGCAAGCCGGAAATTGGTCTTTGCGATGGTGCCCATGCGCTGCACCTCGTTGAAAATCTGTGTTGCGGCAATGGAAGGCGTCTTGAGCATGCGGGAGTCGAAATACACGAGCTTCATGCTCTCCGGCTGCTTGTCGTCGTCGCCCTTGATGAGCAGGCAGGCGAGCTTCTCCAGCCACGTCGCCGCCGGCAGCAGGAGCGCGGTTGTCGTGATATTGAAGATGATGTGGACGATGGAAATCTGCAGCTTGAGGTTGTCGGGCGAAAGTGCTTCCACCCAGCGGGCAAGCGGCAGGCAGCACGCAATGATGACGAAAATGACCGTGCCGATGACGTTGAAGAGCAAATGCACCAGCGCGGCGCGCTTTGCAGTGGCATTCGTACCGGGGCACGCCAGCAGCGCAGTCACGCACGTGCCGATGTTCTGACCGAAAAGGATGAAAATCGATGTGTCCAGCCCGATGAGCCCCTGGGCAGCAAGCGTCTGCAAAATGCCGATGCTCGCGGCGGAGGACTGAAGAATCGCCGTGATGCCGGCGCCAATCAGCACGCCGACAAGCGGATTGCTGATGGATGCAATGGCATTGCGGAAGCCCTCATATTCACGCAGCGGCTCCATGGAGGAGGACATGGCATCCATGCCGATGAACAGGATGCCCAGCCCCATCGCGATGGTGCCGAACTGTTTCGCGGTCTTGAATTTCTCCGGCAGGATGGAAAGCACAAGACCCAGGCACGTAAAAATCGCGCCGAAATCAATCTGAACGGACAGCAGCAGCGATGTCATCGTTGTGCCGATGTTCGCGCCCATGATAACGCCGATTGCCTGCGTCAGCGAGAGAAGACCGGCATTGACGAAGCCGACGACCATAACGGTTGTCGCGGAGGAGGACTGCACGAGCGCGGTAATTGCAACGCCAGCGAGCATCGCCAGCACGCGGTTGTGCGTAATCATGCCCAGCAGGCGCTTGAGCTTCGTGCCTGCCGCCTTTTCCAGCGAATCGCTCATGATTTGCATGCCGTACAGGAAGAGCCCTAAGCCGCCGAACAGGGCAAAGACATTCATGATGGTCATGGTTGTTTGTTTCCTCCAGTGAAGGCTGCCTGCATCGGTCAGCCCGTCTGTCCGCCATGGGAAAAGCACATACACAAATACTTTACCACATCTTCATCTGCTTTTCAACCGAATTTTACGTGAAAAAACGATCGATATGCCATAAAAATATCAAACAAAAAACAGGGTGCGCTGACGGTCCATAGTATGGGGCATGGTTTCTTCCTCCTTACAGACGCAAAAATGCCGCCTCACTGTCAAGACAGCAGTGAAGCGACATTTTGTGTCATCCAATATTCAGGATTCATCGGCTTTTCCGAATGAATCTTCTTCATAGAACAATTCGGACAATTTGTCAATCTGATTTTCTCATGCCCGAGGGGATCGATGGGTGACTCCGCTTACAGATTCTTCTTCGCCGCGGAGAGCATCAGCTTGATGCGGTTCAGCTGGTTGACCTCGCTGGCCCCGGGGTCGAAGTCAACCGCGCAGATGTTGGCCTGCGGATAGATCCTGCGCAGCTTCTTGATGACACCCTTGCCGACGACGTGGTTCGGCAGGCACGCGAAGGGCTGAATGCAGATGATGTTTGGCACGCCCGTGCAGAGCAGCTCAGCCATTTCGCCGGTCAGGAACCAGCCCTCGCCGTATTGGTTGCCCAGCGACAGCAGCGGCTCGGCAAGGTCGGCGATCTGCTCAATCGGCATGGGCGGCTCGAAGCGCTTCGAGCCTGCAAGCGCCTTGAGTGCGGGTCGGCGGAGCATGCGGATGCCCTTCACGCCGAAAATCGCGTATGCCTCGCTTGTCCAGCCCTTGCCGAGGTACTCGTGCTTGAATTTGCCGTTGTAGACGGAATAGTTCATGAAGTCCATCAGGTCAGGCACGACCGCCTCGGCGCCCTCTGCTTCCAGCAGATCAACGAGATGGTTGTTTGCGACCGGCATGTACTTCACGAGGATTTCGCCGACGATGCCCACACGCGGCTTTTTCATGTCCTCATGGATGGGCAGCGTATCGAAGGCGTTCACCATCTGACGGCAGACCTCGCCGTAATGCCCGTTGCCATTCACAAGGAAGTCGATGCACTTCTCCGACCATTCCCCGGCTAAGCGGTTCGCGCTGCCCTCCTCCAGCTCATACGGACGGACACGGTACAGGCAGCGCATCAGCAAATCACCCAGCACGATGGCCTGCGCCGCGCCGAGCAGCATCGGCACCGAGAAGCGGAAGCCCGAATTCGTTTCCATACCGTTGGCGTTGACGGAAATGACGGGGATGTGCCCGAGGTTTGCCTTCTCCAGCGCACGGCGGATGAACCCGACGTAGTTGCTTGCACGGCAACAGCCGCCTGTCTGCGTCATGGCAAGCGCAAGGCGATTCGTGTCGTACTTGCCGGACAGCACCGCCTCCATCATCTGCCCGACGGTAATGATGGACGGATAGCACGCATCGTTGTTGACGAACCGCAGACCCGTATCGATGGCGGAGCGCGAGTCGTTCTGCAGCATGACGATATGGTAGCCGCCCTTTTCCATGACCGGCTGAAGGAGGCGGAAGTGAATGGGCGACATGTTCGGCGCAAGAATGGTGTAGCCCCTGCGCTGCATGTCGCGCGTGTATTCGACACGGTGATACGCGGCGGAGCAGGGATGGGCGGTCATGTGCTGCTTTTCGCGCTGACCCATCGCCGCAAGGAGCGACCGCACGCGGATTCGCGCCGCACCGAGCGAGTTGACCTCGTCAATCTTGATGAGCGTATACAGCTTGCCGCTCTTTTCGAGAATTTCCGACACCTGATCGGTCGTGACGGCATCGAGCCCGCAGCCGAAGGAATTCAGCTGGATCAGCTCCAAATCGTTTCGCCTGGCTACGAACTGCGCCGCGCGGTACAGCCGGGAGTGATACACCCACTGGTCGCTCACGCGCAGGGGATGCTCCGCTTCGAAATCATCCGGCAGACAGTCCTCTGTCAGCACCGCAAGGTTGTAGGACGCGATCATCTCCGGCATACCGTGGTTGATTTCCGGGTCGGCATGATACGGGCGTCCGGCGAGGACAATGCCCTTTCTGCCGTGCTCCGCCATCCAGTCGAGCGCCTTCTTGCCTTCCGCACGGACATCTGCCTTCGCGGCACGCTGCGCCTCCCAGGCCTCATGCACCGCCGTGCGCACCTCGTTTTCCTGAATCTGATATGTTTCACGGAAGAAGCGCACGAGGTTGTCTGCGGCGACCTTTTCGCTTGTCAGCGCAAGGAAGGGCTTGAGCATCCGCACGCGCCCCTCGGTCACATCCTCGACGTTGTTGGCGATGTTTTCCGGATTGGCGATGACCATCGGGCAGTTGAAGTGATTCTGGGTGTGCATGTCCTCCTGATGCTCATAGAACACGCTCGGGTAGAAGATGGTCCTGATACCCTCGTCAATCAGCCATTGCACATGACCGTGCGCGAGCTTCGCCGGATAGCACTCACTCTCCGACGGGATGGATTCCATGCCCTTTTCGTACACGGCGCGGCTCGACACGGGCGACAACACGACGCGGAAGCCGAGCCTCTTGAGCATCGTTGCCCAGAAGGGATAGTTTTCGTACATGTTCAGCACGCGCGGAATGCCGAGCTCGCCGCGCGGCGCGTTTTCGGCGCTCAGCGGCTCGCAGTCGAACATCCGCTTGAGCTTGTATGCCATAATATTCGGCGCTCTGTCGCCCTTGACGGACTGCCCGAGTCCTTTTTCGCAGCGGTTGCCGGTGATGTGCCGCCGTCCGCCGGGGAAAAGGCTGACGGTCAGCATGCAGTGGTTCGTACAGCCCTGACAGCGTGCCGTGCGCGTCTGCCAGCGAAGGTCAAGCATCTCCTGAAACGGCAGGGCGCTCGACCTGTGCTCACCTGCGATGTCCGCATCATGCTCACGGGCAATCAGCGCCGCGCCGAACGCGCCCATCATACCGGAAATGTCCGGGCAGACGACCTCAACGCCCGCGAGCTGCTCAAACGCGCGAAGCACTGCCTTGTTGTGGAAGGTGCCGCCCTGCACGACAATGTGCGTGCCGAGCTCCTTCGGGTCGGAGAGCTTGATGACCTTGAACAGTGCATTCTTGATGACCGAGCAGGCAAGTCCGGCGCTGATGTCCTGAATGGATGCGCCCTGCTTCTGCGCCTGCTTGACGTTGGAATTCATAAACACGGTGCAGCGTGTGCCGAGGTCGACCGGTTCGGGCGCGAACAGCGCTTCCGCCGCGAAGCCTTCCGCCGTGTAGCCCATTGAATTCGCAAAATTCTCCAGAAAGCTGCCGCAGCCGGAGGAGCACGCCTCGTTGAGCTGAATCGTATCGACGGAGCCGTTCTTGAGCCTGATGCACTTCATGTCCTGACCGCCGATGTCCAGCACGCAGTCGACCTTCGGGTCAAAGAATGCCGCGGCGGTGCAGTGCGCGATGGTTTCGACCTCGCCGTCATCCAGACGGAAGGCGGATTTCAGCAGCCCCTCGCCGTAGCCGGTGGAGCACGAGCGCGCGATGTACGCCTTTTCCGGCATCCTGTCCATCAGCTCGCGCATGGCTGTCCGCGCCGTTTCTATCGGGCTGCCGGAATTGCCGGCATAGAAGCTGTACAGCAGCTCGCCCCTGCCGCCGATGAGGACGACCTTCGTCGTGGTTGAACCGGCATCGATGCCGAGATAGCATTTGCCTTCATACGTGGAAAGCTCTCCGCGCTGCACCTTCGCCTGCGCATGCCGGTTGACAAATTCGGCATACTCCTCCTGATCGGCAAAAAGCGGCGGCAGGTGCTTAAGCCCGAAGGTCAGCATCACGCCATTTTGAAGGCGCTCCAGCAGGCTGTCCATCGGAACGGCGCCGTCCTCACCGTCTGCAAGGGCTGACATCGCGGCGCCTGTCGCAGCGAACAGGTGTGAATTTTCCGGCACAATCGCCGTTTCGTCCGTCAGATGCAGCGTGCGGATGAACGCCCTGCGCAGCTCCGACAGGAAGTGGAGCGGTCCGCCCAGAAACGCCACATGTCCGCGGATGGGCTTGCCGCACGCGAGTCCGGAAATCGTCTGGTTGACGACCGCCTGAAAGATGGATGCGGCAAGGTCCTCCCGCGCCGCGCCCTCGTTAATCAGCGGCTGAATATCGCTCTTGGCGAACACGCCGCAGCGCGCCGCGATGGGGTACAGCTCCTCGCAGCTCTTCGCCAGCTCATTGAGCCCCTGCGCGTCCGTCTTGAGCAGCGACGCCATCTGGTCGATAAACGAGCCTGTGCCGCCTGCGCAGACGCCGTTCATGCGCTCCTCAAGTCCGCCGGTGAAATAAATGATTTTTGCGTCCTCGCCGCCCAGCTCAATGGCGACATCCGTCTGCGGCGCGGCATGCTGCAGCGCGTCCGCCACGGCAACGACCTCCTGCACGAAGCCGACGTGCAGCGCGTCCGCCAGCGAAATCGCGCCCGAGCCAGTCATGCGCACCTGCACGCGGCATGGGCCGAGCTTTTCACGGGCGGCACGCATCATATCGGCGAGCGTCTCCTGCGTATGCGCGCAGTGGCGGCGGTATTCGCCCCAGAGGAGCTTTCCGTCACGGTCGAACAGCACCAGCTTGACGGTGGTCGAGCCGATATCGATTCCTGCATAATAACAAGGCTTTGTTTCCATACCCAGCACCTCATCCGCAAGCTGCTTTTCGCCGCCACCTCCGAAAGCGCCTGCATGGAGTTTTTTTCTTGAAGGCAACGCCGCTGAATCGTGCGGAATTGCCCTGAATAACCATGATAATTATACTTGCTTGCGTGAAGATTGTCAATGAAACGTCCCAGGCGGAAGCGAGCCGGAACATGAACCCGGACAAAGTCAGCGGTCGCAGCCTTCGCCTGTTCTATAGCCCCTTGAAGCTGCACCGGGATTTCGTCTCTGCGGAGGCGGCCAGCGTGCTTTGCGGTTGCCCTCCGGGCTGCTTCGCAATGCATGGCTTGAGAGTGAACTGCAATGCGGCAATTTTATGGTATTTGCCCAAACTCAACCATGGTCATGCACCTCGGCTTGCCGCCTTGCCGGCATAATAATCCCCTGCCTCAGCGCAATGCCGAAGCAGGGGGATTTTCTCAGATGTTGATCGTTTCACCGGCGTGGATCGTGATGATTTCGCCGTTGTTTTCCGCCCAGAGGTCCGTGGAGGTGGGATTGAAAACGATGTGTCCGTTGGCGCTGGTGCGGAGCTGACGACCGGCGTTCAGGTAGTCGACGATCTGGATGTTCGTGGCGTACCAGATGTCCTTCTTGCCGCTCATCTTCTCGCAGAAGGCGCGGATGACGTTCCAGTTGTCATGCTGCTCGAACTCGTAGCTGTGTCCCCAGAGATAGAAGAGCTCCAGGTTGAACGGCGCCTTGCTCGCGAGGAAGCGGTCGCAGAGAGCATCAAGCTGCGGGTCATCGTGATGGCAGGTCGGGTGAAGCAGCAGCCAGTTCGTTGGGACGCTGAAGCGGTGGGTGCTCACGACGGTGCGCGCGTAGGCGACATCGCAGTTTCTGAGCGCTTCAACCGCCTCGTCGCTGTATGTGCCGTAGGGGTACGCAAGGCCGCGGACGATTTTGCCGAACATGTTCTCAAGATTTTCGCGATCCGCCAGCACCTCATAGGCGATGCGCGCAGGCGGCAGCTCAGACAGCGACGCGTGGGTCAGGCAATGGGAGGCCACCTCGTGCCGGCTGTCCGTGAACAGCTCCCTGATGGCGGCGGCGGTCATCCGGCGGTGCACCTGTCCATTGGGGTAGACCGTGCCTTCCGGTGCAAACAGGCCGCTGTTCAGGTTGAACGTCGCGCGGATGCCGTATTCGTCGAGCATGCGTACAAGCGGAATGTCGGTTTCCACACCGTCATCGTAGGAGAGCGTCAGCGCCTTGCGCAGGCCGTAGGGATAAAGAATCATCATCCGAAATCATCCTTTCTGCTTTGCAGTGTCGCATTGATGTTTTTTGCGGTTGAACAGCCTTTTCAGGAGCATGCCGCACGGCTTTTCAATCAGCACCGTCAGGAGAATGGCGCCGAGAAGCGAAATGGAAAAGCACAGGGCGAGGTACCTGTACTGCCATGCGCGTTCGCCGGCTTTATGGGGCTCCGCGCTGACGGATGCCGGAATGCCGAGGCGCTTCAGGTGCACGGCGACATTCGCGTGCAGCAGGTAAAAGTTCATGGAAATGGCGGACAGCCAGTGCATCAGCCGATTGCCGAAAAGGAAACGAAGCGGATACAGGGCGAACGGCAGCGAGAGCATGACGCCCGTCATCGTCAGGCACAGCAGCGGACGGCGCATCATCTGCCCTGCCTGCAAGGCGGACTGACCGCTCGTGTACGCCTGCGTGCGGAAAACACGCAGCATCGCCCAGAAGGAGAGCACAAAGAGCACGGTCGCCGCGCTCTGCCACAGCCATTTTCTTTTGCTTTCCGCCGGATACAGCCGCGTCAGCCGCACGTAAAGCATTGATGCCCCCATGCCCATCGCGTACACATCAAGGAAGTTCCCTAACTGATTGACAACCATGTTGTAATCGTCCATCACCCAGAGGCACCAGCCGCGGAAGGCGAACGTGACCGCCGCCATGCTCATCAGCGAGCCGAGCGGATTTTTCATCGCGCCGTGCGCAAGCAGCGGGAAGAGCAGATACGCCTGCACCTCGATGGCGAGCGTCCACGAGGAATTGCCTAACGGCGTCGCGACGTAGGTGGCATAGGAGAACGTCTGCGTGAAGGTCAGGTGGGCAACAAGGTCGCGGATGAGGTCGGAGGTCGAGCCGAACTGGTTCCACGGAATCGCCACGACAAAGAGCATCAGCAGCGTCAGCGCGTAGTAGCTCGGCACGATGCGGCAGATTCGCCGCTGATAGAACGCCTTCGCACTCGGCACCGGCTCCCCGAGCTGCATCGTGCGCGCATACGGCAGGAACAGCAGGAAGCCCGACAGCAGGATGGTGCCGTCCACGGGCATGTAACCCGCGCGGAGCAGATAATCCAGCGAATAGCTGCCGATGGAGGGCGTCAGCCATGACTGCTGCCAGAAATGATAACAGGCGACCAGGAAAACGAGCATGACCCGAAAGCCGTCCAGCTCAGGGATTCTGCGTGTATCGGGATGGTAGACCTTCATGCGGCTCATCCCTCCAGCAGCGCCCGGATGCCCATGATGTACCCGTAGAATCCGAAGCCGACGATCTGTCCGCGGCAGGCGCCTGCGGTCATGGAGCGATGGCGGAATTCCTCGCGCGCATGAATGTTGCTCATGTGGCACTCGATGACGGGCATCGGAACGGAGGCAACGGCGTCATGAAGGGCAACGGACGTATGCGTGTATCCGCCGGGATTGAACACCGCGCCGCAGAAGCCGTCGAAATACGCCTTTTGCAGCGCATCAATGAGGTCGCCCTCGTGGTTGGACTGCACGAAGGTCAAATCAACGCCGAGCCTTTCGCCCTCCTCGCGGCAGAGCGCAACCAGGTCGTCATACGTCTTTGCGCCGTATACGGACGTTTCGCGCAGACCGGTCAGATTGATGTTCGGACCGTTCAAAATCAGGATTTTCTTTCTTTTCGTTTCGCTCACAGCAAATGCAGCTCCTTCATCAGCGTTTCGGCAAGATTCGACGGCATGTCATAGCCCTGCCAGATGGTTTCCGCCGCGACCGCCTGCGCAATCAGCATGTACAGCCCTGTTCCGGCAGGCGTTCCGGCACGCCTCGCGGCGGCGGTCAGCACGGTTTCCGGCGGATTGTAGATGACGTCCGCCACGCCGTCCGCCGCAGACACGATTTTCTCCAGCTGCGACGCTGCAATGGGGCAGCCGTCATGATGCGGATACATGCCTGCCGGCGTCGTGTTGATCAGCAGTCCGCCCTCATCCGGAAAACGGGCATAGAATTCGTCATAGGTGATTTCATCCGGCTGCTTTGGGCTGCGCGACACGATCAGCACGCTGCCTGCGCCCATATGCCGGACGGCAGAGCGGCACGCATGCATCGCACCGCCCGAGCCGAGAATAAACACGCGCTTATCCTGCGCCTCCATGCCGAAATGGTGCAGCATCGCCTCAAAACCGGGCGCATCGGTGTTATAGCCGCAGCTATGTTCACCGGTCGTCACGGTGTTGACAGCGCCCACCTGCGCCGCGAACGGGTCAAGCGCATCGAGCAGCGGCATCACATCCGTCTTATACGGCACAGTCACGTTGAAGCCGTCCAGCGTACGAAGGAGGACATTCACCTGCTCGCGGAGATCGGCACGGGGAATTTCAATCAGGCGATAGGAAGCGGAAATACCGAGCTTTTCCCAGATGGCCTGATGAATGGGGACGGACAGGCTATGTCCGAGCTTCTCGCCGATGAGTCCGTACTGCTTCATGCGATGATGTGCCTCCTGCGATGTCGTTTTGTTTATTATAGCATGTTTGCATCATGGGAGCAATGAGGAAAATTGCAAAACGTATCAAGTTACTTCGTTCCTTTTCATGCCCTCCGGTCGCAAACCTCTCCTGCGACAACAGTCACCAATTCTGGACGATAAAAAGCAGCAGCTCAGATTGAGCCGCTGCTTTTTAGTTGCCTGCGCTGAAAGTATTCCGCGGACTGCGTCCGCTTCTCTGTTCAGCGCGCGTGGGGCGCGGTTGGGGACAGCTTCATGGGTGACTGTGCCCTTTTGGTTGGGGCGTTGCCCCAAGCTCCACAAGGGGCGCTGCCCCTTGACCCCGCAAGGGAGTTCCTCCCTTGACCCGTTTTTTTGATTTTTTTTCAGATGAGGTGCGCCTGCTGAAGACGATTTCTCAGCATCGGTCCGAGGGTAACGGCAATCACCATCTTCACCAGATCCAGCGGTATAAACGGATAGACGCACGCCGCCAGCGCGGCGCTTGCACTCTTCCCTGCCTGCACGCAGAACCACGCCGTCCCGAGCGCGTACAACACAACTTCGCCGGCGATCATCGCCAGCAGGTGCACCCAGCGCTTTTCGCTCCGGCTCATCAAAAATCCGCCAAGCGCAACCATCGGCACATAACCGACGATAAATCCGCCTGTTGCGCCTGCGAGCTTCTCCGCGCCGCCCGTGTAGCCGCTGAATACCGGTACACTGACCAGTCCAAGCAGGATGTACAGGCAGACGCTGATGACCGCCTTCTGCCAGCCGAGCACGTACACAGACAAAAACAGCACGAGCGTCGCAAGGCTGATCGGCACAGGACCGATGGGCAGCGACAGCGGCGCAAGAATGCAGGTGATCGCCGTCATCAGGGCAACGGCGACCATGGTATATGTTTTCGATACAGATTTCACGGAAGTCGTCACGCGGAAAGCCTCCTTTGCGTAAACCAAAATGCATTTGAAAGTTTACCATAATTCCTTTTCCCTGTCAAGAAGGAATCCTTCCCGCAGTCTTTTATTTTCGCCGAAAATGTGCTAAACTGAAGGAGTCACAAAGGCGTTTTCAGGGCGGACAGACTGTCCCTGACCGCGCATCAAGCATCGAGCAGAGGAGCAGATAAGACGATGGATTATAATCAGGCAGCACTTGAAATGCATGAAGCTCATCACGGCAAGGTCGCCGTCCGCAGCAAGGTCAGGGTTGAGAACCGCGACGACCTGTCCACCGCCTACACGCCCGGCGTTGCCGAGCCCTGCCGCCGCATTCATGCAAATCCCGCCGACGTCTACCGTTATACCGCGAAGGGCAACCTCGTCGCCGTCGTGTCGGATGGCACGGCGGTGCTGGGTCTGGGCGACATCGGTCCATTGGCGGCGATGCCGGTCATGGAAGGCAAAGCCATCCTGTTCAAGGAATTCGCGGACGTGGACGCGTTCCCGATCTGTCTGGATACGAAGGATGTCGAGGAAATCATCCGCACGGTGAAGGCGATTGCCCCGACGTTCGGCGGCATCAACCTGGAGGACATTTCCGCGCCGCGCTGCTTTGAAATCGAAAAGCGCCTGCGCAGGGAGCTGGACATTCCGGTCTTCCACGATGACCAGCACGGCACGGCAATCGTCGTGTCCGCCGGTCTGCTGAACGCGCTTCGCCTCGTCGGCAAGAAAATGGAGGACGCCGAAATCGTCATCAACGGCGCGGGCAGCGCGGGCATCTCGATTGCAAAGCTGCTGCTGCAGTTCGGCGCGGGCAACATCGTGCTGGTCGACCGTGCAGGCGCAGTCAGCAGGGATGAGGACTGGCTGAATCCGGCGCAGCGTGCCATGGCAGAGGTCACGAACCGCCGCAACGAGCGCGGATCGCTTGCCGAAATAATGAAGGGCAAGGACGTGTTCATCGGCGTGTCTGCCCCGAAGATTGTCACGGCGGACATGGTCGCGACGATGGCGAAGGACGCGATTGTGTTTGCCATGGCGAATCCCACGCCTGAAATCATGCCCGAAGAAGCGGCGAAGGGCGGCGCGCGCGTCATTGCGACCGGCCGCAGCGACTACCCGAACCAGATCAACAACGTGCTGGTCTTCCCCGGCATTTTCCGCGGCGCACTCGATGCGCAGGCGACCGACATCACCGAGGACATGAAGCGCTCCGCCGCGCTGGCGATCGCAGGCATCGTTTCCGACAGCGAGCTGAAGGAGGATTACATCATCCCCGGCGCGTTTGACAAGCGCGTTGCGCCCGCCGTTGCGAAAACGGTCATGGATTGCGCGAAGGCATCGGGAGTCAGCAAGCTGGGGAAATAAGCGCTTTACCATTCAAGGGCAATACCGCCCCAATGAGATGGTACGATGAAGGACGAATTTTGTACCCGATACGATGGCGGAACCCGAAAGGGCTTGCAGACCGGCGAAATACAGTTTTATTTCGCCGCCTCGGATGGCAATGCACTGCGAAGGATTCCGGAAGGATACCATGCAAAGCCTGCGACCCTTTTGACCCCCTTACCCCTTACTTCGAGGTGAATTCGGATGATTGCGGAAATCCTCTGCATCGGCACTGAGCTCCTGATGGGGCAGGTGCTTAATACCAACGCGCAGTTCCTCTCGCGTCGTCTCTCCGCCCTCGGCATCACCCAGCAGCATCAAACCGTCGTGGGCGATAATCCCGTCCGCCTGGAAGCGGCGTACCGCCTTGCGCTCAGCCGCGCCGACATCGTCATCACATCCGGCGGACTCGGTCCGACGGTCGATGATATCACCAAGCGCATCGCGGCAAAGGTTGCCGGCAAGGAGCTTGTCGTTTTCCCCGAGGCCGAGGCGATGGTCACCGCGCGTTTCCGCCAGTATCACCGGAACATGACGCTCAACAACCTCTCGCAGGCGATGTTCACGCCGGATTCGACCCTCCTGCTGAATCCCAACGGCACCGCGCCGGGCGCCATCGTTCCCATGGGCGGCGGCAAAATCGTTATTCATCTGCCCGGGCCGCCATGTGAGCTGGAGCCGATGTTCCGCGACTCAGTCGAGCCGTATTTGCAGCAGATGTCCGGACGCGTGCTGATCAGCCGGTATGTGCGCATCTTCGGCATGGGCGAATCGGAGGTGGACACGCGCCTGCACGACCTTGAGCTTGGCGAAAACCCGACGCTGTCGCCGTACTGCTCGCTGGGCGAGGTGCTGTTGCGTGCCACTGCCTCCGCACCGACGCAGGACGAGGCGATTGCCCTGCTGGATCCGCTGCTTGAGCAGATTCAGTCGCGCCTCGGACATGTGATTTACGCCATTGAGGAAGACGAAAACGGCTCCCTTGCACAAACCGCAGTGCAAACCCTCCGCCGGCGCGGCATGACCTGCGCGACCTGCGAGAGCCTGACCGGCGGCAAGGTGGTTGCGTCCCTCGTGGACATTCCGGGCGCGTCTGCGGTCGTGCGCGCAGGCCTGGTGACGTACCAGACGGACACGAAGACGATTCTGGCAAATGTCCCTGCGGACATCATCGAGCGCTTCGGTGTCGTGAGCGAGGAGGTTGCCCGGGCCATGGCGGAAGGCACGCGCATGCGTCTCGGCGTGGATATCGCTGTCAGCACGACAGGCGTTGCGGGGCCTGACGGCGGCACGGAAGGCTGCCCCGTCGGAACGGTGTGCGTGGGCGTTTCGACTGCTGAAGGGACGCGTGCGTTCCGCCTGCAGCTCGCCGGAAACAGAGAGCGGATTCGTACCCTTGCTGCAAAGCATGCGATTTACACGCTTTTGCAGGAAACCATCCTGCCTGAAAGGAGCTTACCATGAAGAAATTTCTCCTCGTCCTCCTGACCGTCCTTCTCCTTTGCACCCTTGCCCTCGCGGAATCCGGTACGGCCACCTTCATGACGCTCACGGTCGATACCTCCGTTGAAACGCTCGACCTCGGCGACCTTGTCGTTTCCGATTACGATGCGCTCTGCTCCTTCCTCGACCAGCTCCCGAATCTCACGCAGCTTGATATGTACGCCACCAAAATCAGCAGGGCGAATATCGAGATGCTCGCGGAGCGTTACCCGAACATCACCTTCGGATGGACGATGTGCATCGGGGAACACCTCGTCCGCACGGACGCGACGGTCTTTTCCACGCTCCATAACAACAAAAGCGCCACGCATAACAGCCGCGATTTCTCGGTGCTGAAGTACTGCAGGAACATGATGGCGCTGGATATCGGGCATAATTCCGCCGATGACATCTCCTTCCTCTCGGAAATGACGGAGCTGCGCGTGCTGATTATCGCGTGCAACCGCGTCGAGGATATTACGCCGCTTCAGAACCTGACCAAGCTGGAATATCTGGAGATCTTCAAGAACAAGATTCGTGACATTTCGCCGCTGGCAAACCTGACGAACCTGATTGACCTGAATATCTGCTTCAACTACATCAAGGACTGGACGCCGCTGGAAGGGCTGACGCAGTTAGAGCGCCTCTGGGTGTATAACTCGAACAATTACGTAACGGACGACCCGATTTCCAAGACGGTCGTGCAGTCGCTCAAGGAGCATCTGCCCAACACGCATATCGACTCCAAGTCGTACTCCACCAACGGCGGCTGGCGCGAGCACGAGCGCTACAATATCCTGTACGCCATGTTCCGCTCTGGGGAATACACGCCCTTCGCCGAAACGCTGACGGATTCCGAAACGCTGACGGATTACGAGACGCTGCCCGCGCCTGAACCGACCGCAACGCCCTCGCCGACCGTCGCCTACGCAAAAATGACGTTCGACCGCAATGCGGCGTACGTTGACCTCGAGAAAACGGTCGTGTCCGATTTCGACAAGCTATGCGACTTCATCGACCAGATGCCAAACCTCACAAAACTGGACATGTACGGCACGAAGATGAAGCGTGCGGACATGGAGATGCTCTCCGGGCGCTATCCGCAGATTGAATTCGGCTGGACGATGTACGTCGGAGATCACCTCGTTCGCACGGATGCGACAACCTTCTCCACGCATCACACGTATCAGAGCGACTTCCACACGAGCAATACGTTCTCTGTGCTCAAATACTGCCATAACCTTCTCGCGCTGGACATCGGGCACAATTCCGTGGATGACCTGTCCTTTCTGGAGGATCTGCCGCAGCTCAAGGTGCTGATTATCGCCGCGAACGAAGTCACGGATATCTCCGCGTTGGCGAAGCTGGAGAATCTGGAGTATCTGGAGCTGTTCATGAACCATGTTTCCGACCTGACGCCGCTGACCGGTCTGACGCATCTGGTCGACCTGAACCTGTGCTTCAACAGCATCACGGACTGGTCGCCGCTGGAAAGCATGACGTGGCTGCAGCGCCTGTGGTTGAACAACAGCGGACGCTACGCGGGCACCGCAACAGTCCCGTCGGATGTCGCCGCCTCCCTGAAGGAGCATCTGCCCGACACCATCATCAACACGACCTCCTCTCATTCCACCGGCGACGACTGGAGCTATTACCCGCATTCAACCATTGTTCGGAAAATGTTCAAGCAAGGGTCCTATATCCCGTTTGACGACTGACAGAGGGCGACGCCCCTCTGCCTATGGCTAATAAGGAGGAATCCGCCATGAGGATCGGTGCACAGACGTTTACTATCCGCGATTACATGCAGAATGAACGCGATTTCCGCGAGTCCATGCGACGGCTGTCCGCCATCGGCTACACCTGCGTGCAGCTGTCCGGCGTGGGCAATGTTCCGGTTGAGGCACAGCGCGACATCTGCGGCGAGTATGGGCTGAAGGTTGCCCTGACCCACACGAATCCCGACCGCATCATCAGCGACACCGATGCCGTCATCCGCGAGCATGACCTGCTCGGCTGCGATTACATCGGCATCGGCATGATGGCACCCAAATACCAGACTGCCGAGTGGATTGACCGCTTTTCCGCGGACTTCCTGACGCCCGCGAAAAAAATCCGCGACGCCGGCAAAAAGCTCATGTACCACAACCACAACATCGAGTGGACACGCCTGCGCGACGGACGAAAAATATTCGACGTCCTGCTGACGCAAATGCCGGCGGAGCTGATGGGCATTACGCTTGACACGTACTGGGTGCAGGCGGCAGGCGCAGATGTCTTCGCTGCGATTGACAGCCTGCAGGATCGCATTCCCTGCGTGCATCTCAAGGACATGGCCGTCAAGGGCTTTGAACAGCGCATGGCGGTAGTCGGCGAGGGCAATATGGACTTCGAGCGGATCCTTGCGCGCCTGCAGGCGCTTGGCAAGACAGAGTATGCATTCGTTGAACAGGACAATTGCTACGGCGAAAGCCCGTTTGACTGCCTTGCGCGCAGCCTGACAAACATTGGGAGGTTCATGGGGGAATAAGCGCGGCACAGGCAACTGAAAGGCGGCAGCTCAATCCGAGCTGCTGCTTTTTATAATCCATGATTGGCGACTGCTGTCGCATGGGTTTCGCGCTGCGGAGCGACCGAAGGGCGTGAAAACGGACAAAGTCCGCGAACGCAGGCTTCGTCTGCTCTACAGCCCCCTGACCCGTTTTATCGGAAATTTAACAAGCGCTTCGCGTTATCCCTTGACGAATCCGGCACATCGTTGTATCATGAAGATAATCGGAATCGAGGATTTTCCCATATTCCGATGCCTTATACAGCCAGAAGGGAATGGACGAAAAGGTTATGAATAAGCAACCGTCTGCGGATCAGTCCGCTGCACAGAAGAAGCAATTTTTCCGGCGGAATGCCATCATTATCTCAGTGCTCTTGCTGATTGTGTGCGTGCTGCTGCTCGTGCTGGAGCGCAAATCCACCATTCCGGCGGACGCGAATTCTCCAACGCTTGCGCTTGAGGTGGCGGATGTCGCGACGGAAACGCCCGACCCGACTGCCGAAACGACCGAGGCGCCCACGGATGTCCCGACCGAAACGCCGACAGGAATGCCGACGGACACGTCCGAGCCTGCCGAAACCGCCGTGCCGGATGACGTCATCGCCACCGAGGTGCCGAACGAAACCGTCGCATCCATCCTCGACAACGACGCGCAGGCGTTCCTCGTCGTCACGATGGGCAACAACGTCTATGCGCCTATCCCGCTGACGGGCGAAACATACTACAAGCTGTCCAACGGCACAGGCGTCAACATCGTGCATGTCACGGAAACGAGCGTCAACATGCACGAGGCGAACTGCGATAATCAGGACTGCGTTGAGCAGGGCGAGGTCACGCTGGAGAACAAGGAAACACGCGTCCTCTCCAACATGATCATCTGCCTGCCGAATCAGGTTTCACTTCAGCTCTTCGACCGCGAGGAGATTATCGAGTGGATGACCAGAAACCTGCAGGAGGACTCCGCGAATGAGTAAGCCGCGGCTTTCTACGAGGCAGCTGGCGCTTTGCAGCATGCTGCTGACGCTGATGCTCGTGCTCAGCTGGGTGGAAAGTCTCTTTCCGCCGCTGATGGGCATTCCCGGCATTAAGCTGGGCTTAAGCAACGGCGTGCTGATTTTCGCGGTCTACATGCTGTCGCTGCCGACCGCGTGGGTGCTGATGCTGCTCAAGGTGCTTCTTTCCGCGCTGTTTCTCGGCAGCGTCGCAGCGCTTCCCTACGCGCTTGCAGGCGGCGTGCTGTCGCTGCTGTTCATGAGCCTGCTGTCGCGCGTCAGGTGGATTCACCCCATCACCGTATCCATTGTCGGCGGCATCATGCACAATGCCGGACAGATTCTGATGGCAATGATCGTCCTGCATACCATGCAGCTGGTGTATTATATGGCGGTGCTGATGCTTTCGGGGATTCTGTTCGGCGCGCTGACCGGCATCAGTGCGACGCTTGTCATGAAGCATCTGAAAAAGTCGCACCTGATGAAGTGACACGCGGAGCATGTATGCAGAAGTATTCATTCAATCGCGAATTCCTCGCGTTTCTGCTGCTCACCATTCCCGGCACATTCAGCCTGAATAGCATCCGGCAGCGGCGCAGGCTTCTGACCGTTGCAGGCGCATCGTCACGATTTCGGACGCTCTGATTCGGGAAGGATAAATTGGCATAAAAATCGCCATCGCTTGGATTTCTCCTTGCGATGGCGATTTCTGTTTGCCTTAATAGATTACTTACTTCTTGTTCTTCTGGTCAACCATGGCCTTGACCTTGAGCGGCAGACCGAGCAGGTTGATGAAGCCGGCGGAGTCCTTGTGGCTGTAGAGGTCGTGGCTGTCGCCGAAGGTTGCGATTTCCTCCATGTACAGGCTGTTGGGGGACTTCACGCCCGCATTGATACAGTTGCCCTTGTACAGCTTGAGCTTGACGGTGCCGTTGACCGCCTGCTGCGTGCTGTCAACAAAGGCGGACAGCGCTTCGCGCAGGGGCGTATACCACATGCCGTCATAGACCAGCTCGGCGAACTTGCCCGCGACAAGCTCCTTGTAGTGGCTCGTCTGACGGTCAAGGGTGATGGACTCCAGAATCGCATGGGCGGCGTAAAGCATCGTTCCGCCGGGGGTCTCGTACACGCCGCGGGACTTCATGCCCACAAGGCGGTTCTCCACGAGATCGGCGCAGCCGACGCCGTTGCGGCCGGCCAGCTCGTTCGCCTTCGTCAGCAGGTCGATGGCCTCCATCTTTTCGCCGTTGATGGCAATCGGCACGCCCTTCTCGAAGTCGATCGTGACATACTCGGGCTCGTCGGGCGCCTTTTCGGGCGTAACCATGGTCAGCAGAAGATCCTTCGGCGGCTCGTTCCACGGATTTTCCAGATCTGCGCCCTCATGGCTGATATGCCAGATGTTGCGATCCATGGAGTACGGACGATCCTTCTTGACGGGCACCGGGATGCCGCGCTTCTCGGCGTAGTCGATCTCCTCTTCACGGGTCTTGATGTCCCAGATGCGCCACGGCGCGATAATCTGCATGTTCGGGTCGAACGCCTTGATCGTCAGCTCAAAGCGAACCTGGTCGTTGCCTTTGCCGGTGCAGCCATGGCAGATGGCGGTGCAGTTCTCCTTATGGGCGATTTCCACAAGGCGCTTTGCAATCAGCGGACGCGCGAAGGACGTGCCCAGCAGGTACTTGCCCTCATAGACGGCACCCGCCTTCAGCGTCGGCCAGATGAAGTCCTCGACAAATTCCTTGCGGAGATCCTCGATATAGAGCTTCTCGGCGCCGCACTTCTTTGCCTTCTCGTGCAGGGGCTCAAGCTCCTCTCCCTGACCGACATCGCCAGCCACGCAGACAACATCGCAGTCATAATTCTCCTTGAGCCACGGGACGATAATCGAGGTATCCAGACCGCCGGAATACGCCAGCAGCACGCGCATCTTTGCCATGTTCAATCGACTCCTTTAATTCAGCGCCGTGCCGGTGGCTATGGCGCTCTGATTTGCATTTTGCTGTGCTCCGTTTTTTGAGCACGGGCATATTATACATCGCCATGAATAAAAATGCAATAGGAAATCAAAATTTTTCTTGCCAATCCCCCTCAAAAGCGCATATAATAGAAGCGGAAATCAAAGTCGGAGGTATGCAATGGAGAAAACGCTGCTGCTGACGGATCTTCACGGCAATAACGCAGCGCTTCGGGCGATTCTGTCAACGCCGGAGGCACGTTCCTGCCGCCGGATCATTTCTCTGGGCGACCAGGTGAATTTCGGTCCGGAAAGCCGTGCCGTGGTCGATACGCTCCGTCAGCTCGATGCGGTCATGCTGCTGGGCAATCACGAGGAACGTCTGATGCACCTTACAGATTTCGGCGGTTACAACTGGACGATGCTCCATTGCACCGCGAGGCAGCTATCCGGCGTTGACATCGGCACGCTGCCGGTTGACGTGCGCATCGGTGATGCTCTGCTGACCCACGGCGCCCCCGGCGACCCGTATCACCTCATCATGCCGGAGGCGCTGCCGCAGGTGCTGTCGGCCTTGCCGGAGGATGTTCGCCTGCTGCTGTCGGGGCACAATCACCTTCGCTGGGATGTTGAAGCAGGCGGAAAACGCGCCGTCAATCCCGGCAGCGCAGGCATGAATGAAACCGGCACGCCGTGCACCGCCATGTTTGCCGTCTGGGCTGATGAGGCGCTGGCGATGCACAGCGTTCCCTACGACCCTTCGGAAAACCTCCGCGCCTATTTCGAGAACGGCTTCGTTGACGCGGCGCCGGAAATGACGCGTGCCTGTATGCAGGAGATGCTGACCGGCGAATATCAGGGCGTGCCGACGCTCATCCGGCATGTCCGCAGCGTTGCCGAACAGCACGGCATGACGCTCGCCGACCGCGAGGCGTGGCGGCTTGCCGACAGAACCTTCGCCTGGCGCGTATGCTGCACCACGCCCGAATATTGGGAGGAAATGAGGAAATCCCTATGATGAATACCACCATCGCCGCCATCGCCACCGCACCCGGTCAGGGCGGCATCGCGATTGTGCGTCTGTCCGGCACGAAAGCCGAAGCCATCCTGACGCGCGTGTTCCGTCCTGCAGGCGCCGTGCATCCGCTCAGGAGCCATATGCTGACATACGGACATGCCGTCGACGGTGAAGAAATCATTGACGAGTGCATGGCGGTGCTCATGCGCGCACCGAAATCCTACACACGCGAGGACGTTGCCGAGCTTCAGCTGCACGGCGGCGGCTATATCGCCCAGCGCGTGCTGGCGCTCTGCCTGAGGGAGGGAGCCGCGCTCGCACAGCCCGGTGAATTTACGCGCCGCGCCTTCCTGAACGGCAGAATCGACCTGAGCCAGGCGGAAGCGGTCATGAGCCTCATCGCCGCGCAGGGAGAGCAAAGCCGCAAGGCTGCCATGCGCCAGCTTTCGGGCGGCGCGTCTGCCTTCATCCGCAAGGCGTCGGACGAGCTGTACGCCATTCAGGCAGGCGTCGCCGCATGCATCGACTATCCGGAGGAAATATCGGACGATGAAGCAACATCGGACATTTCTCCGCGGATTCACGCGCTTGCCGAAGCACTCGAAAGCGCCTGCGATGAACGTGCCGCGCGGCTGCTGTCGACCGGACTGCGCGTCGCCATCTGCGGTCAGCCGAACGTCGGCAAGTCAAGCCTGCTGAACGCGCTGCTCGGCGAGGAACGCGCCATCGTCACGGAAATTCCCGGCACAACGCGCGACCTGATTGAGGGCAGCATCACGCTGTCCGGCTGCGTCATCCGCCTGACCGACACCGCCGGCATCCGCGAAACGGACGACCCGGTCGAGAAAATCGGCGTAGAGCGGGCCAAACGCGCAGTCGACGAGGCAGATGTGCTGCTGGCCGTGCTGGATATGAGCCGTCCTCTGACAGAGGAGGATCATGCGCTGCTGACGCTGCTGCAAACGCGAACCGGCTGCGTGGTGCTGAATAAGAGCGATCTGCCGCCCGTGCTGAAGGAGTCGGATATCGCTGCGCTTGCCGGAGGAACGCCGTGCCTGACGGTTGCCGCAAGTCATCCGGAGAGCCTGACGCCGCTCAAGCAGTATCTCTCAGAGCAGGCAAAGGTCAGCGACATC
Organism: Bacteroidaceae bacterium; assembly: GCA_963642705.1. GTDB lineage: Bacteria > Bacillota > Clostridia > Christensenellales > Aristaeellaceae > UBA11524. The sequence goes on along the minus strand of CAVIHU010000016.1, from coordinate 3,351 downwards.
CTTGTGCTGACGCAGCCGCGCCACATTGAAGCGGCACGACGCGCCGTCGCCGCGCTCCGTCAGGCAGAGCAGACGCTCGAGCTGTTCTCTGTGGATTTGGCGAGCGTCGATTTGCAGCAGGCGCAGGAAGTGCTGTCCGAAATTACCGGCGACTGCATCGAGGAAAAGCTGCTTGACCAGGTGTTCAGCCGTTTCTGCGTCGGAAAATAAAAAAACGGCGCATTGTAAAATGAACCTGCCGAGGTTTACACCTTCCGTCAGATGACACGCTACAGCCATTTTTATGCGCTCTCCTTTTATGGGCAACTGCTATGATAACCGCATCATGGAAACGTTCTTCGGCAGATTGAAAACCGAATGTTTTGCGGGTAGGAGAAGGAATATACCTCTCTTGAATTCTTCTCCAAGGCAATTGCCGACTTCATTGATTACGACAACAACCGAAGAATTCAGGTCAAAACAAAATGGATGCCTCCTGTAAAAATCCGGGAAGCATCCATGATGAGAAACGAATGATTCACTTCAATCGACTGTGCCGAGAAAACCGGGGACATATCACATGGACAGGCCCCTTGAGGTTACCAGCGCATATACAATTCGTGGTTCTCGTCGGCGTCAATCGTCAGCGTGTCGCCGGGTTTGACGTCAGCGGAGATGATGTGCTTCGCGACGAGCGTTTCAATCTTGGACTGGATGAAGCGCTTGAGCGGACGTGCACCGTAGACAGGGTCGAAGCCCTGGTCGATGACGGTGTTCAGCGCTGCATCGGTCAGCTCGACCTTGAGCTGACGGTCTGCCAGACGCTTGTTGAGGCCGGTCAGCATCAGCTGGACAATCTTGCCGATTTGCTGCTTCGTCAGCGGCTTATAGTAGACAATTTCGTCGATACGGTTGAGGAATTCAGGGCGGAAGTGCGTCTTGAGCAGCGCATCGACCTGCGCGCGCGCCTCGGGCGTGATATCGTCATTTGCGATGCCGTTCAGGATGTACTCGCTGCCGAGGTTGCTTGTCATAATCAGGATGGTGTTCTTGAAGTCCACCGTGCGCCCCTGACTGTCGGTGATACGACCGTCATCGAGCACCTGCAGCAGCACATTGAACACATCCGGATGCGCCTTTTCGACCTCGTCGAACAGCACGACGGAGTACGGATGGCGGCGGACGGCCTCGGTCAGCTGACCGCCTTCATCATAACCGACATATCCGGGAGGTGCGCCGATCAGACGGGATACGCTGAATTTCTCCATGTACTCGCTCATGTCGATACGCACCATGTTTTTTTCGTCGTCGAACAACGCCTGCGCCAGTGCCTTTGCCAGCTCGGTCTTGCCGACACCGGTCGGACCAAGGAACAGGAAGCTGCCCAGCGGACGATTCGGATCCTGAATGCCGGCACGCGAGCGCAGAATGGCTTCGCTGACGCGCTTGACGGCCTCATCCTGACCGATGACACGCTCATGCAGCGTATCCTCGAGGTGCAGCAGCTTTTCGCGCTCGCCCTCCATCAGCTTCGCGACCGGAATACCCGTCCAGCGGCAAACGATACGAGCAATCTCCTCCTCGGTCACCTTGTCGCGCAGCAGGCTGTCCTCGCCCTTCGACTTTTCGGCGATGGCCTCCTCTGCCGCCAGCTCCTTTTTCAGCTTTGGCAGCTCGCCGTACTTCAGCTCAGCTGCCCTGTTCAGGTCGTATTGACGCTCGGCGCGCTCCATTTCGGCGTTGACGCGCTCGATGTCCTCGCGCAGCTTGTTCACCTTCGTGATGGCGTCCTTTTCGCTTTCCCACTTTGCCTTCATCTGGTTGAACTCGTCACGCTTTTCGGCCAGCTCCTTCTGCACTTCGCTCAGGTGCGCCTTCGTCAGCTCGTCGTCGTCCTTCTTCAGCGCGGCCTCCTCGATTTCCAGCTGCATGATGTGGCGGCTGATGTCGTCCATCTCAGTCGGCATGGAGTCGATTTCCGTACGAATCATGGCGCACGCCTCGTCGACGAGGTCAATGGCCTTGTCGGGCAGGAAACGGTCGGTGATATAGCGGTTGGAGAGCGTTGCGGCGGCAATCAGGGCGTTGTCCTGAATCTTCACGCCGTGGAAGACCTCATAGCGCTCCTTCAGGCCGCGCAGGATGGCGATGGTGTCTTCGACCGACGGCTCACCGACCATGACGGGCTGGAAACGGCGCTCCAGCGCGGCATCCTTCTCGATATACTGCCGGTACTCATTCAGTGTTGTAGCGCCGATGCAGTGCAGCTCGCCGCGCGCCAGCATCGGCTTCAGGATGTTGCCGGCATCCATGGCGCCATCCGCCTTGCCCGCACCGACGATGGTATGCAGCTCATCGATGAAGAGCAGGATGCGACCCTCGCTGCGCTTGATTTCCGCCAGAACAGCCTTCAGTCGCTCCTCGAACTCGCCGCGGAACTTCGCGCCGGCAATCAGGCTGCCCATATCCAGCGAGAAAATCGTCTTGTCACGCAGGGAATCCGGCACGTCGCCGCGGACGATTCGCTGTGCCAGCCCCTCGGCGATGGCGGTCTTGCCGACGCCGGGCTCACCAATCAGGACAGGGTTGTTCTTCGTCTTACGGCTCAGGATTCGGATGACGTTGCGGATTTCGCTGTCACGGCCGATGACGGGGTCGAGCTTGTGCTGCCGCGCCATTTCCACCAGGTCGGTGCCGTACTTCTTCAGCGCGTCATACGTTTCCTCCGGGTTATCGGTTGTGACGCGGGTTGCGCCGCGGACGTCCGACAGTGCCTTCAGGAATGTCTTTTCGTCATAGCCCATGCGGTTCAGGATATCCTTCACGCGGCTGTTCGGCTTTCCGGCAATGCCCAGAAAGATGTGCTCAACGGAAAGATATTCATCCTTCATCTGCTTGGCGCGGTTTTCCGCCTCCAGCAGCGATTTTTCAAACTCCGGCGAGATGTAGACCTTGTCCGCCTCGCGGCCGGGGCCGGACACGCGCGGAATCCGTGCGAGGGCATCCTGCAGCGCGGCACGGAACGCGTCCATGCTGATGCCGCATTTCGTCAGCAGCTGCGGAATGAGCGCCTTGTTATCCTCGGTCAGAGAGAGGAGCATGTGCTCCTGGTCGACCTGCATATGTTGATATTCCACCGCGATTTGCTGTGCGCGCTGAAGCGCCTCCAGCGTTTTCTGGGTGAACTGAGATGTATTCATATCGAAGCCTCCCTTCAAAGCTCGGCTTAATTTGACTTTCTTTGACTTTCGTCAAGTCTTATTGTAATCATTTTCAGCCGTTTGTCAAGCATTTTTTGAAATTTTTTCACAAAAAAATCTGTGTTGTAAAGAGATATGACCCATGGAAGCAAAATCGATATGGCACATGCGT
>CAVIHU010000015.1:0-47952 GCA_963642705.1 Bacteroidaceae bacterium | reverse complement strand
GATTGGATGATCTCCTCTGCATTTCGCTTTGCCATAATAATACTCCCTCCAGTGTAGTCTCGAAACTTTTGTTATTTCGAGTGTCTACTCTGGAGGGAGCATATCACCTTACGAACAGCAGGCTGCTTTTCGGAATCCCGTCTTACATGCGTTCGGGGGCTTCGATGCCAATCAGCCAGAGACCGGTCTTAATGACATCCTTAACCGCCTTCGTCAGTGCAACACGCGCCGCCGCGGTTGCAGGATCATCATCCAGAATGCGGTGCTCATAATAAAACTTATTATACCCCTGCGCGATATCGGTGACCGCCCGCGTAATCATAGACGGCTCATACTTATCCGCCGCCTCCGCAATGACATCCGGGAAACGACCCAGCATGCGCAGCAGCGCCTGTGCCTCGTCATCGGTCAGGGCAGCCATGTCCGCCTCCGGCAACGCCAAATCCGCCGCCTTACGCAGCACGGAGCAGCACCGCGCGTGCGTGTACTGCACATACGGACCCGTCTCGCCGTCAAAATTCAATGCGCGCGCCCACGAGAAGTCAACGTCCTTGATGCGGTTGTTGCTCAAATCGGTGTACACGACCGCGCCGATGCCGACCTGCCGCGCAACCTCCTCCTTGTTCGGGAGGTTCGGGGATTTCTCATTGATGATCTCCAGCGCCTTCTTCTGCGCCTGATCCAGCAGATCTTCCAGATACACGACATGCCCCTTACGGGTGGACAGCGCCTGACCCTCATAGGAGATCATGCCGAATGCGACATGCACGCAATTCTTCGACCATGCATAGCCCATCTTCTCCAGCACACGGAAAATCTGCCGGAAATGCAGATCCTGCTGATACGCCACGACATACAGGCACTTATCGAAATGATACGTATCCTGACGATAGAGCGCCGCGGCAAGATCGCGCGTGGCATAGAGCGTCGCGCCATCAGAGCGGAGAATGATGCACGGCGGCATGTTGTCCTCGCTCAGGTCAACGATAGAAGCGCCCTCGGAGACCGTAAGCAGCTTCTTCTCCTTCAGCTCGTTGATAACGCGATCCATCTTGTCGTTATAGAACGATTCGCCGGCATAGGAGTCAAACGTCACGCCGAGCAGCTTATAGACGCGCTCGGTATCGCGCAGCGTAAGCGCCTTGAACCAGTTGAAGATGCGCAGCGCTTCCTCATCGCCGTCCTCAATCTTCTTGAACCATGCGCGGCCCTGATCATCCAGCCCGGGATCCTTCTCGGCCTCCTCATGGAACTTGACGTACAGGCGCACCAGCTCCGTCACGCCGCCCTTTTCGACTTCCTCCTCATTGCCCCAGAGCTTATAGGCGCAGATCATCTTGCCGAACTGCGTGCCCCAGTCGCCGAGGTGATTGATGCCGACCGTCTTATAACCGAGAAAATCGTAGATGCGGCGCAGGCTATGACCAATCATCGTTGTCGACAGATGACCGATATGAAAGCGCTTGGCAATATTGATCGAGGAATAGTCCAGGCAGATGGTTTTGCCGTTGCCCTGATCGGATGAACCGTAGCGTTCACCGCTTTCAAGAATTGCGCCGAGCGTTTCCGCGGCAAAGTTCACGCGATTCAGGAAGAAATTGACATAGCCGTTGACTGCCTCCGCGCGCGCGACATCCTCATGCGACCACTTTTCAACCACCGTTGCGGCGATTTTCGGCGGCGCCATCCGCAGCGCCTTCGCCATGCGGAAGACTGGCAGCGCGTAGTCACCCATTTGCGGATCCGGCGGAACCGCCAGCAGCGCGCGGATTTCCTCCGCAGTCGGCAGTCCCTGCACATCAGGCCAGATTTCCGTCAGGCAGTTTGCCGCCATGCCTGCCAGCTTCGTTTTCATATCCATTGGCTTCATTGCTCCTTGTCATCCAGTTTATCCGGAGCTATCATAACACATTTTTTCCTGCCGCGCAACAGGGGCAAAGAGAGACTTTGCCCTGCGGGCTGCTTCGCAGTGCTCTTCCATATTCCATGGATCGTTTTGCAGCCTTCGGTGGTTCCGCAACCGCGGACTTCGTCCGATATTGTCCCAAAGCCCGTCTTTGGAAAAGAAATGCTTTTCAATATTCATAAAATCTTCACAGAACGAATAGCAATTGTACACCGATTTCATGTATACTGAAAACATCACGATAAACGGAGGTGATCACCATGGCGAATGTGCAATGCTCCTTTGAGCGCGTGGAAAAGAAATTTCTGCTGACGCAGCTGCAGGCGAAAGCGCTCCTGCATGATTTACGCAACTATATGGAAATCGACCAGTACGGTCAGCACACGATTCGCAATCTTTATTTTGATACACCGGATTATGCGGTGATCCGCCAATCCGTGCTCAAGCCGGTTTATAAGGTAAAATTCCGCCTTCGCGCTTACGGCACGCCGGCGTATGATACGCTGATCTTCGCGGAGCTGAAGAAGAAGTACAAAGGCATCGTCTATAAGCGCCGCATTGCCGCCGCGCCGGAGGAGCTGTCACGCTTCCTGCAGGGCAATATGCTCCGGGACGGGGCGAACGTACAGATTCAGCGCGAGCTGCACCGGTATCTGCAGGAGCACCCGATTTCTCCGTGCGTGATGCTGTCGTATGAGCGGATTGCGCTCATCGGGCGTGAGGATCCGGCGCTGCGCGTGACGTTCGACACGAACCTGCGCTTCCGGACAGAGCGTCTTGAGCAGTTCACGGATGCTTCAGGGCGGCTGATCTGCGATGACAATCCTGTCGTGCTGGAAATAAAGCTCCTGCATGCCGCGCCGATGTGGCTGACGCACCTGCTGAGCCGCCATCACTGCTACATGACGTCCTTCTCCAAATACGGCACATGCTACCTGAAGCATCTGGCATGCAATGTGCCCGACATCCGTGCGATGATTCCCTGCGAAAGCGACAAAGGAGCAAATGAATATGTTTCTTGATTCCATTCTCCCTTCGACATTGACCATTCCCTCGCTGCTGCTGTGCCTCGGCGCTTCGCTGGTGCTGGGCATCCTCACGGCGCTCGTATTCACGCGCGGCTGCCGCCATTCCGCATCGTTCGCGCTGACGCTCGCCCTCCTGCCGATGACCGTTGCGCTGGTGATTATGCTGGTCAACGGCAGCATCGGCACAGGGCTTGCCGTCGCGGGGACCTTCGCTTTGGTGCGCTTCCGCTCGATTCCCGGCACGGCACGCGAGATTGCCGCCATTTTTACGGCAGTCGCCATCGGGCTGGCACTGGGCACCGGCATGCTGGGCATCGCGGTGATCTTCTTTGTGCTGTCCGCCGCGGCTGTGCTGATCCTGACCGCACTGCATTTCGGCGAACCGGCAAAGAATGAGAAGCAGCTGCGCATCACCGTGCCGGAGGATCTTGATTACGAACACGCATTCACGGAGGTATTCGCAGCGCATCAGGTGAAGGCTTCGCTGGAAAAGGTGCGTTCGGTCAGCATGGGCACGCTGTTTGAGCTGACCTATCAGCTCAAGCTGCCCGGGAATATCCCGACAAAGGCGCTGATGGATGATTTACGCGAGCGCAACGGGAATCTGCCGATTTTATTTACCTCCGCTGCGGATGATGGCATGATGTAACAGCCTTCGCAGACTTCGCAGACTTCGTCTGGTTCTTTTTTCTTTCCTTACTTCGGAAGCATACTTGTTTTCTTTTCCGCAGCAGATTATAAAGCAACAATATAAAACCGCCTCGGAAAAGTGCATTGTGAAACAGTCCGAAAAGAAACTTTCATATTTTATCCCCAAGAGAGCAGGTGAACAGATGAAAAAAAGCTTCATTATCCTGATAACCATCCTTGCGGCTCTGATGCTGACCACCGCATTGGCAGATGAGACCATCACGCTGTCGCCGTCAGGTTCGTCCTCCTCCGACAGCTCCGTGACCATCGACGGGCAGACCGTCACCATCACGCAGGAAGGCACCTACATCGTCACCGGTGAGCTGACCGATGGCACGCTCGTCATCGAAGTCGGCAAAAAGGAGGACGTGACGCTCGTGCTCAGCGGTGTGAGCATCACGAACAGCACCGGCGCGGCGCTTTCCGTTATTCAGGCGGACGAGGTGACCATCGAAACGGCATCAGGCACGGTCAATACGCTGCAGTCCGGCGAGGAAGCGTCCGCCGAAACAAATGCTTCAGATGCGGAAACAGCCTCCGGCGGCACACTTCACAGCACTGATGACCTGATTTTCCGCGGCGAGGGCACGCTGACTGTGCTGGGATACCTGAATAACGGCATACACTGCACGGCAGACATCGAAATCGAGAGCGGAGCCATCCATGTAACCGCCGTCAACCACGGCATCAAGGGCAAAAAGAGCGTCACGGTGACCGGCGGTCAAATCGATATTACATCCGGCAAGGACGGCATCACCAGCGATGAACCGGACAACGCCGAAAAGGGCTTCGTGTGCATTGACGGCGGCGAAATCATCATCACAAGCGCCGGCGACGGCATTTCGGCGGAAACCACGCTGACTGTCAGCGGCGGCACGGTAAGCATCGTCAGCGGCGGCGGCAGCGCAAGCGTACAATCGCGCACGACGGCAAACGGCTGGTGGGATTTCGACACCGCCTCAGACAACACGGACGGCATCAGCTGCAAGGGTCTGAAGTCGGCGCAGTCCATCGTCATCAGCGGCGGTATGCTGACCGTTGACGCGGCGGATGATGCGCTGCACAGCGACGATACCATCACCATCAGCGGCGGCGAGATTTCGCTTTCCTCCGGCGATGACGGCGCCCACGCAGGCAAGTCGCTGACCATCACCGGCGGCACGGTCATGATCCTGACCTCCTACGAAGGGCTGGAGGCGGTCGAAATCACCATCGCCGGCGGCGACATCGACATCACGGCATCGGATGACGGCATCAACGCGAATGGCGGCTCAAACAACCTCGGCTTTGGCGGCGGATGGGGCGGCAGCCGAGGCGGACGCAGCGGCGAGCAAACCGATGAAGCCTCCGGGGAAGAGAAGGAATCGCCCAGTCTGCTGATTACAGGCGGCAGGCTGACCGTCACGGCGGACGGCGACGGGCTCGACACAAATGGCAATTTACGCGTTGAAGGCGGCGAGGTCACCGTCAACGGTCCGACTAACGGCGGCAACGGTGCCATCGACATCGGCACGGAAAACGGCGGCACCGCGTTCATCTCCGGCGGCACGGTCATCGCGCTCGGCGCAAGCGGCATGGCGGAGGGCTTCGGCGACACGTCAACGCAGTGCGCCTTCCTCGTGACCATGAACACGTACACCGCCGGACAGACCATCACCATCGCGGACAGCAAGGGCAACGTCATTTATACCGGCGAAACGACCCGATCGGGCAGCAGCATTGTGTTCTCCAGTCCGGATTTAACCGTAGGCGAAACATATACCATCACCATCGGCAAGGTCACCGCGACCGTCTCGCAGACCGACACGGTTGTCGGCGACGGCTTCAGTGGGGGCGGATTCGGCGGCGGTGGTGGATTCGGCGGCGGTGGATTCGGCGGCTGGTAAATCGCCGCACAAACATTTCTCCGGAAGAGCAGTGCTCCTCCGGAGTTTTTTCTTGACGTAACAGGCCGCGAGGTCGAATCGTGCATTGCAGGGCAGATGTGATTGCAGAAATCGAAGGTTTACCGGACGCAAAGCATGCTTTCTGCCGCTGACAGACCGGCGAAATAAAGTTTCATTTTGCCGCCGCAAATGGCGAACAAGGCGCGTTCAGCGGTGCCGCCGAATTGTGCGGTATTGCCTTGAATTTTTTCCGCGGCTATGCTATGATGAGGGCAGCATCACAAATCCACAATGGCAGACGAAGGGGTTAAGGGCAGACGAAGTTAAAGACAGACGAAGTCTGCGACCGGAAAGCCTCTTGCTGTATAAAAATCAACTATGAAGGTGAACAAAGGAGTGAAATCACCATGATCGCTGCCAATCCGCCTATGGGCTGGAACAGCTGGGACTGCTACGGTGCCGCCGTCGATGAGCGCACCGTCCGCCAAAACGCCGACTACCTGGCAAAGCACCTCAAGCCCTATGGCTGGGAGTACATCGTTGTCGATATCCAGTGGTATCAGCCGACCGCCGTCAGCCACGCCTATGAGCCCTTTGCCGAGCTGACGATGGACGAATACGGCCGCCTTCAGCCGGCAGTCAATCGCTTTCCGTCCTCTGCGAACCAGCAGGGCTTCGCGCCGCTGGCGGCTTATGTCCACTCGCTCGGGCTGAAGTTCGGCATCCACATCATGCGCGGTCTGCCGAGAATGGCCGCACATCTCCATCTGCCCATCCTCGGCAGCTCGCACAAGTGCGACGAGGCGGCAAATCCCAACAGCATCTGCGCATGGAATCCCGATATGTACGGTCTGCGCTGCGACACGGCTGCGGCATGCGATTATTATGACAGCATCTTCCGGATGTATGCGGAATGGGGCGTCGATTTTGTCAAGTGCGACGACATCGCGCGCGAATATCCGCAGTGCCGCCGCGAAATCGAGGTTATTTCCGAGGCATGCCGGAATTGCGGGCGCGACATCGTGCTGTCCCTCTCGCCCGGACCTGCGCCGATTGAGCAGGCGGAGCATCTGAAGCGCTACGCCAACATGTGGCGCATCACCGATGATTTCTGGGACGACTGGCAGCTGCTCAGGGGCATGCTCGAGCGTGCGGAAAAATGGTGCATTCACGCCGGAGCCGGACATTGGCCCGACGCGGACATGCTGCCGGTCGGCGCGCTCCGCCAGTGCTATGCCGATAACGGCTGGACGCGCTTCACGCCCGAGGAGCAGCGCACGATGATGACGCTGTGGTGCATGATGCGTTCACCGCTGATGATCGGCGCGGAGCTGACGAAAAACGATGCGTTCACGCTTGAGCTGCTGACAAACGCCGAGGTTCTGAACATCACGCGCGAGAGCACCTGCGCGCATCCGCTGACGTTGACGGACGAAGAAAGCATCTGGATGGCACGGCGCAAGGATGGCAGGGGCTGCTACATCGCGCTGTTCAACCTGACGGATGCTTCACGCGCCGTATCCGTCACGCCCGCGCAGCTTGACGGCACATTCAGCACCGCTTGTGAGCTCTGGACCGGCGTCACGCAGGCGCCCGCCATCGGGCTGAGTGTCCTTCTTGCGCCGCACGATGCGGCGGTGTTCCGGCTTCAGTGAGTGATTCGCCTGATTTTTCCCTTGGCAGCATACGTTTTTTTTCTTTGGCAACACCGCACAAATGAGGCGGCGAAGTTGAATCGTGCATTTTGTGCCGGATGCGATTGCAGAAATCGAAGGTTTTCTGGCTATCAATCGAGCTTTCCGCAAAAAACAGGTTGGAAGCCCGAAAGGGCTTCCAACCTGCCAAAGGCACATTCAGCGGTGCCATTCTCTGACCTGTTTTTATTTTTCCTTCATCACCTTTGCCATCATGAAAACCGAAAGCGCCAGCGTCAGCACATCAGCGACCGGCTGACAATATTCCAGCCCTTGCAGCCCGAATACCTTCGGCAGCACCAGCAGCACCGGAATCAGGAAAAGCCCCTGCCTTGCCGCAGCCAGAATCGTAGAGCGGATGCCGTAGCCGATTGCCTGCGTGTACATGTTGCTCAGCGTAATCATCCCCCACGTCCATGCCGTGAGAATCTGCACGCGGAAGGTTTCCGTTCCGATGCGGATGACCTCGGGGTCGGAGCGGCGGAAGGCGGTGACGATCGGCTCTGCGAACGCAAAGCCAAGCACGCCGAGCACGAGCAGCACAATCGTTGTCACCTTCACGCTGAAGAAAAACGCGCGGTGCATGCGGTCAAACTGCCTCGCGCCGTAGTTGAAGCCGCAGACAGGCTGGAAGCCCTGCCCGAAGCCAACGACGGTCGAGTAAATGAAATTCAGACAGCGGCTGACGATGGAAAACGCGGCAATCGCAGGGTCGCCGTAAACCGCCGCAGCGTTGTTCAACAGCGACGTCGAAACGCTCATGATGCCCTGCCGTCCCAGCGACGGCAGACCGTTATTGAGGATTTTGCCGTACATTTTCGCCGTCGGACGGTAGTTTTGGGGGAGGATGGACAGCGCATCGGCGTGCGTATTGCACATGACAAGCAGAATCACGAAGCTGATGAGCTGTGACACGGCGGTCGCGACGGCAGCGCCCGTGATGCCCATATCAAACGCAAAAATCAGCAGCGGGTCGAGCAGCATATTCAGGACGCCGCCGGTGATGATGCCGACCATGCCGTACACGGCAAGCCCCTGGAAGCGCAGGAGGTTGTTCATCGCCAGCGAGCCCATCATAAACGGCGCCGCGAGGAAGATATAACGGGCGTATTCCACGGCGTACGGCGCGGCGGTGTCTGTCGCGCCCAGCAGATACATCAGCGGCTCATTGAACACGTTGCCCGCAATCGCGATGACAACGCCTGCCGCGCATGCGGAGAAGAAGCCCACTGCACTGTAGACCTCCGCTTCCCGCTTTTTGCCCATGCCCAGCAGCCGGCTGACATTCGTGCCGCTGCCCATGCCGAACAGGAATGCCAGCGCCTGAATCATTGCCATGACGGAAAACACGATGCCGACTGCTGCCGACGCCGATGTGCCGGCGCTGCTGCCTTCCGCACCGATTTGACTGACAAAATACGTGTCCGCCATGTTGTAAATCGATGTGATCAGCATTGAGCAGATGGTCGGCACCGCCATCTTCGGGATGATCTTTTCCACCGGCTGCGTCAGAAGCATCTGTGCGCGTTCCTCTGCACTCATTGCCATTGGCAGGCTCCTTCCTTTCCCTGATTGCCTTGTAAGCTCTTTCAGTACTTCTTTTATTCGCCGCCAAATGCGAAATTCCTGTTAACAAAAGGGCTTTCAACGAAATCTTGCTTGATTCACCGCTTCGGGTGATGTATACTTTGGGAGAATGAACAACAGCACCCCGACCGGACGAAAGGAAATATGAGCAATGACCATGAATTCCGCCGAAATGATCCGCCGTCAGGCAGAGGAACAGCTCCGTCAAGCTGAGCAAACGCGCATGGCGAGCGTTTCCACCGGCACGCGCAGGCAGCTGCTGCATCTGCTGTATGCACACGAAGCGAAATCCCTTGCCTGCATGGACGTGCTGCATGCACAGCCCGTCAGGCAGGAAAAGAACAGCAAACACCTCCTGCTGCTGATTGCCGCCGTCGTGCTGAGCATCGGGTCGTTCGCGCTGTGGCTCACGCTGCCCCAGACCATCTCAGGCGAAAACAGCGGCTGGGTCGGGCGTTTCGTCCTGTGCGCGGCGGTGCAGCTGCTGTCGCTGGGCGTATCGGGCATATGCGCGGCGGTCATGCTCAAACGTCAGCCGGAAGCAACCGTCACCGCCGAGGAGAATGACATTCACCGCCTTGTTTGCGAGGCAGACAGCCGCATCGCGCTGGATGCGCAGACGATTGAATCGCTGTTCACGCAGGACAGCACGGCAGCCGTCAATGTCAGCGAAGATACAGTGTGCGAAATCTACGCCTCCCTGTACGAAATGATGCAGGATGCCCGTCTGAGCGGCAGCAAGCAGCAGGAAAACGCACTATCATGGCCGCTGTCGAACGCGCAGAGCCTCCTGAACAGCAGGGGCTGCCAGACGGTTGACTACGCGCCGGACAAGGCGGCGTATTTTGACGTGATGGACAGCGACATTGACCAGCAGCGCTATCCGGCCATTGTCGCGAAGGAAAGCGGACTCATGCTCCGCCGCGGTCTGATGCTGCTTTCCCACGGAAAGGGAGGCGTGCGATAATGCGTTACTTCGGCTTCGATTTGGGGGACGGCGAAAGCTGTATCGCGCTCTATACCAGCCGGCAGGTGGAGCCTGTGGTGATTCCCGTCCATGGGCGCGGCAGCTTCCTGACTGCCGTTGCCGATTTTGACGGCAGGACGGTCATCGGGCCGCTTGCGAGCGACAATCCGCAGGCAGAAAACCTGCGCGTGTGCTTCAAGCGCACCTTCCGCGCCGGCAATGGTGATACCGAACGCGCCATCACCGCCTTTGCCGCGGGGGTGCTGACGGCGCTGCGTGACCACACAACCATCCGCGATGTGCTTGATTCCGGCGAGGCAAGCTTCGTTGTCGGCTGTCCTGCGGACTGGTCGAAGGAGGTGCGCGACCGTTACCTTACGCTGCTGACATCTGCCGGACTGCCGAACGTTCACCTCGTGTCGGAATCACGCGCCGCGTTTCTCTCTGCCGCCATGACGGATGACCAGGTTGAGCTCCGGCATCTGCTGATGGACTGTGCGCTCGTCATCGACCTCGGCTCCTCCACCCTGGACCTGGCGTACGTCTGCGACGGTCAGGAATACGCCGTCAGCACGATGGGCACGCAGGTCGGCGGTGGCATCCTCGATGAGCTGCTGCTGGAGCATGCCATTTCGCAGCACTGCGCGGAGGAAGCAGCCGTCATCCGCAGAGTCCTTGACAGCGAACCGGCATGGAAAAACCGTCTGATGCTGTCCGCGCGGCGGCTGAAGGAGCGTTTCTTCACCTTGGACAACGGCGATGCGCTGACAAAGCAGGAAACCATCTTCCGCGAGGGACGGCATGTGCTGGACATCACCATCAGCAACGCGGTCATCGAGGAGCTCTCCGTGCGGCCGTCATCGCTGTTAAACGGTGAATCCTTCCGCAGCCGCATGATGAACTGCCTGATGATGGCGCAGCAGGTGACGGCAAATCGTCCGCCCAAAATCGTCCTGCTGACAGGCGGCGCGTCACGGATGGCGTTCTTCCGCCAACTCTGCCGCGAAACGTTCCCGAACGCGCAGTTCCAGCATTCCGCCTCCCCTGAATACGACATTGCACGCGGTCTGGCGTGCGCCGGGCATATCGATGAGATGCTGAAGCGACTGAAGGCAGACGTCGCATCATATGTCGAGAGCGATGCCGTTGAAAACCACGTGGCGCAGGCGATGCCGAAGCTGACGGAGGCGTTGTCCGGCGCGATGACGGATGAGCTGCTCGAACAGGTAATTCTGCCGGAATACCGCGCGTGGCAGCAGGGCAGGACAGATACCTTCGCCGACATGGAGTCGAAATGCCAGATCCGTGCCGAGGAACTGCTCAAGACGGACAAATGGCGCGAGCAGCTCTCCGCAGTCGTAACGCCGTGGCTGGACGGCATATTGACGGAGGTTCAGCACGACCTCAACGAACTGTGTGTCAAGTACGGTGTGGACATCCAGCGCCTGCAGATCCGCAGCGCCACCATCCCGACAGGCAGCCTCTCCATGCAGGGCGTGCTGACCATGCCCGGCATGACGGACATGCCGCTGGTCTCGGGGCTGTTCAACATCATCATGGGCGTCATTACGGCGGCGCTTTGTGGCGGCGGCGGTGTCGCGCTGCTTGTGTCCGGACCGCTCGGGCTGGTCATCGGCTTCATCATCGGGCTGATCATCGCGTTTTTCGGCGAATCCGTGGTGGATACGTTCCTCCGTCCGATGCTAAAGCACTGGAAAATGCCCAAATTGCTGCGGAAGCAGGTCAAAGAAGAGCATCTGTGCTCAAACGAAAGCCGCCAAAGGATCGCGAGCATCCTAAAGGAAGCGCTGACAAACGAGGAGGTCGTGCAGAAGGAGCTCGGCGACAGGATTGGGAAGTGCATTGATCAGGCGATACTGCAGATGACTGAAGAAAAGGGCATGGCGGTGGTATGAGCTTTGAGAGCTTTGCGCTCGCAGACTTCGTCTGAGCTCACAGACTTCGTCTGATTTCAATCCCCCTTCGCATTGCACTTTTCCGCATCGGTTTTGCAATGCCGCTTCTTTCGTTTGCCTCAACTGAAACCGGCTAAATAAAAAATGCTTGCCCTAAGGATGATTTCAGGCAAAAAACACCCCGCATCGTGGAATGCTTCCTGCGATGCGAGGTGTTGCTTTTACTTCTGACCTGCCGGGCAGTGCTCGTAGGCGTACTGGATTGCCTCCTGATGGTAGGTGTCCACCTTGCCGGATTCATGTCCCTTGGAGTTGGTAAAGTGGATGCAGATCTGACCGGTCATGTTGTTGTCGGCAATCGTATCGCCGTCAGGGTTGTGCGGCATGCCGAACAGCGAGCATGCGAATGTCCTCGTTCCGATGGTCACAAGGCACGGTCTGCGCTGCCACAGGTTATTATCCCAGATTTCCTGCGCCGTGTTGACACCGTAGATCTTGCAGAGGATCGCCGTGTCCGCGGCGGTCAGCGGCTCAACGTCCGCGTGATTCGAACCGGACCAGCGGCGTGCCCACCAGACAAGCCCCGTCTTTACATCGTAGACCTTGTAGCTTTCACCCTTCGCCCACAGCGTCTGAATGCCGCCGGTAAACCAGTCGATCTTTTCCGCTGGATAGAAGATGAAGGTGCGGTCGGTGTGATCCACCGTGCCGGGTTCAACGGTGCCGAAGAGCGCGTGCTGCGTCTCCTTGCCGGCAATACCATCGACGGTCAGGCTCTTCGCCTTCTGGAACGCGATAACCGCGTCACGCACGGTGCTGGTGTAGCTGCTGGTGACGGTGCCGCTGTAGTAGCCCTGATTCGCGAGCTCCTGCACGAGGTTCTTGACGGCGTCGCCGGTCGAGCCGAGGCGCAGCGTCGTGTAGGTTGCCTCCACAGGCGTTGTGGAGCCGCCGGACGGCGTCGCGGTTGGCGTGGAGGACGATGATTTCGTCACCATATCGGAGCGGATGTAGCCATCTACGCCGGACGAGGTGCGGATGCGGTACCATGTGTAGCCGCCTGCCTTGATGTTCTCGGCGTAGTAGGACAGCTGAACGCCCTTATCCACACGGGTGAGGATATTGCTGCCGTTAGCGGTTGCGCGGATGTTGACGCCGCCCTTGGTTGTCGTGACGGTGCCGAGTGCCGCATCCGGCTGGGGCGTTGCATCGGACGGATGCGCCGCGATATACGCCTCGTATTCCGCCTGCGTCATGATCTTGACGCACCTGCCGAGAATCCAGACCTCGGAGGAGTTGTACACGACACGGTACCATGTAGACGTGCCGGAGGTGGTGGACGCGTTGTACGCCAGAACGGTGCCCGTGCGCACCTTCGCGACAGAAGTAGCGTCGCGGCTGGCGGACTTGCGGAGATTGACGTAATCAAGCGTCGTCTGGACGTAGGAGGAAAGGACGCTTACCGGCGTTGGCGTCGCGGTCGCTGCGGACGCGGTGACTGTCGGCGTGTCCGTTGCCGGATTGCCGCTGACATCGCACAGGACGACACAGTCGCTGCGCATATAGCCCGTCTTTCCGTCCGGCGTGCGGACATAATACCAGTTGTATTTGCCCGAAGAGATAGTCGAACCGATAACGGGCAGAATCAGGTTGATGGTATACTGTCCCTGCGTCCTGCCTGCGGGCGTTGTGCGCAGGTTGACATTTGTCTTGACAAGCTTGACATAGGTGGAAACGGTCGGCGCGGCAGTCGGTGCGGCGGTTACTGCAGGCGTTGCGGTCACGGTGCCGGGCGTGTAGCCGTTCTGGTCGCACACGACGACGCAGTCGCCGCGCAGATAGCCGGCCATGTTGTTGTAGCGGACATAATACCACGTATAGCTGCTGCCGGTGGGGGTAACCGGATTGCCGATGCAGGCCAGCACGACATTGCGCGGCACCTGCACGATGGTTTCACCGCTGGGCGAGAGCCGCAGATTCACGTTTGCCTGGGTGGTGATGATATAGCCATAGGTGCTGCCGCTCTGAGGCGTCGCAGTCGCGGAGGATGGCGACGTGCCGGCGGTATACGTAACGATGTCGGCGCGGACATAATAAACCGTGTTGTTCGTGCCGTAATACACCGGATACCACGTGTAACCGCCCTTATCCGTCGAGAGACCGGCAACCGTCAGCGTTGTGCCCAGCCCCTGCCAGACCGCCTTCGTTTCGCCATTGGGCGAATTGCGGAGGTTGCCGGTATTGTAGAGCAGCTTGACGGTGCCGTACACGGTAGACGGCACTGCCGTAACCACCGAGGTCATCACACTGATGAAGTTCGCCTGAACATAGCCGATTTGCCCGTTGTAGCTCACCTTATACCAGTGGCTGCTGTCAATGACATCCGGAATGGACAGCAGCGTCACCACGGTATCCCTGTTGAGCGTACCGAGCACGCCGCCGGACAGGCTGCCTTCCGCACGCAGATTCGTGCCGCTTGCCGTGATTTTTCCCGTGCCGACCACGGTGTCCGCTGCGGATGAGGTTGCGGCAGGCGTTGCCGTCGCTGCCGGTGCGGAAGTCATCGTGCCGGCCAGGTAGCTCGCCGTTTCGTCTGCCGTCAGCGGTCGGAAATACGTCGCGCGGACATAGCCGATATAGGTGCGGCCATTGGGGGTTGGGTTCGTGCTGCTGACCTTATACCAGGTCGTGTCGTTCTTGACAACCGTATCAAGAATTTCGCAGACGAATCCCGTATTGATGCGGAACCAGTAGTTCGCGCTGGTCGAGGCCTGCTTGCGCACAACGACGTTATCCGCCGTTGCCATGCCGTACGCCGCCGTCGCAGTCGTATCCGCGTGCGCGGTTTCAAGCTGCAGCACAGCACCGCTCTCCGGCACAATGCCGCAAAGCGCCAGCACAAGAACCAGTACCAGGAATGACCGCACCCGTTGCCAACCGTGCTTCATCAATGGCTCACCTCAAGCTTCATGCAGCCCAAAAGGGCACAATTCGTTTGTTAACATTGTATTACAAATAGGCATGGATGTCAAGCAAGCGGATAAACGTGCATGAAATATTTACAATATAACACGCCCGCATAAACGCACGCGAAAACGGGTTCAATCGGGCGAACGGAAAGATTCCTTGAACAGCTTACCCAAAGCCGGCCATGAAAATGAAGTCAAACATGCCTGAAGCGGGCAAAATCATGCGAAGCCTGAAAAAGAAAATTCCTTTCTATTTTTTTCTTCCCTCCTTGCGCAGGGATTTAAATTATGCTACAATAGCGGCAGAAAAACGTTTTCGGAAGAAGAGGAACTTTGGGACAGAAAACGTTTTCGGAACACGTCAGCTCGACATGATGAACGCAAGGAGGCGTCCACTATGCAATTCGGTTACTTCAACGATGAAGCGCGTGAGTACGTCATTACCGACCCGCGCACGCCCATGCCCTGGGCAAATTACCTCGGCTCGCCGGAATACGGCGCCATCGTCACCCAGAATGCCGGCGGCTACAGCTTCGTCAAATCCGGCGCGGCAGGCAGAATCCTGCGCTACACCTTCAATCAGTTCGACGAGCCCGGACGCTATGTCTACCTGCGCGATGACGAAACGGGCGATTACTGGTCGGCAACGTGGCGCCCGGTCGAAAAGCCGCTGGATGCCTATAAGACCATCACCCGTCATGGCACGAGCTATACCGAAGTAGAGAGCGAATACAGCGATATCGCGAGCAAAACGCTGTACTACGTGCCGCTGGGCGCGGCACATGAGGTCTGGCGTGTCGCCGTGACGAACAAGTCCGCCAGGGTGCGCACCATCTCCGTCATGTCCTACTGCGAGCTGACCACCGACAGCAACTATGAGCAGGATCTCGTCAACCTGCAGTATACGCAGTTCATCACCACCACCACCTTCCATGGCGACCACCTGATTGAGCACATCAACCAGTTCTGCGGCGTAAATGAAGACGGCGAGAACGGCCGCGAGCGCTGCTTCTGCCTCGCAGGCAGCCCTGTCAGGAGCTATACCGGCCGCCGCGAGCGCTTCCTCGGTCAGGGGCGTTTCTCCAACCCGAAGGGCGTCGTCGACGGCGACCTCGGCAATTCCCTCAACTACAACGGCAATCCCTGCGGCGCGCTGCACACCGTGCTGACGCTTCAGCCCGGCGAAACGAAAACCATCGCCTTCCTGCTCTCCCAGAAGGGCGAAAAGGCGGCGCGCGCGCTGGTGGACAGCTATCAGGATGTCGCATCACGTGTCGACAAGGAGTTGGCTGAGCTGATTGATTACTGGCACGGCGAGCTGGCTGCGCTGAAGGTTCAAACGCCCGATGCGGACTTCAACAGCATGGTCAACACGTGGAATGCCTTCCAGTGCTTCACGACGTTCGTGTGGAGCCGCGCGGCATCGCTGATTTACTGTGGTCAGCGCAACGGTCTGGGCTACCGCGACACTGTGCAGGACATTCAGGGCATCATCCACCTCGACCCGAAGATGGCGAAGGAACGCCTTGTGTTCATGCTCAGCGCGCAGGTGCATCACGGCGGCGGACTGCCGCTGGTGAAGTTCAACCACCATGCGGGTCACGAGGATTCGCCCGAGGATGACAGCTACGTCCGCGCAACCGGTCATCCGCATTACCGCGCTGATGACGCGCTGTGGCTCTTCCCGACGGTCTACAAGTACATTGCCGAAACGGGCGACACCGCCTTCATGGACGAGGTCATCCCCTACGCCACCCACGGTGAAGGCACCGTGCTCGACCACCTGAAGCGCGCCATTGACTTCTCCATGAATCACCTCGGCGCACACGGCATGCCTGCCGGTCTCCATGCGGACTGGAATGACTGCCTGCGTCTTGGTGCCGCCGGCGAAAGCTCCTTCGTTGCGATGCAGCTCTATCTTGCGCTGCGTCTGCTGGATGAGCTGATGCCGAAGCGTCCGGAAAACGATGAGTACCGCAAGTATCTGCACGAAAAGGCTGCGGAGCAGAAGGCGCTCATCAACGAGCATTTCTGGGAGGATGACCGTTTCCGCCGCGGCTACAGCGAACAGGGCAGCATCATCGGCAGCAAGAACGACCCGGAGGCCTCGATGTGGCTGAATCCGCAGTCCTGGGCGGTCATTTCCGGCCTTGCGACGCCCGAGCAGGCGGAAAAGGCGATGCAGACCGCTTTCGAGCAGCTCAACACCCCGTTCGGCGTGGAAATCATGGCGCCCTGCTACAGGAAGCACGCCTTTGACGGTGCGAACATGCTGCTCTTCAATCCCTCGACGAAGGAGAACGGCGGCATCTTCTGCCAGATTCAGGGCTGGGCGATTCTTGCCGAATCGATGCTCGGTCACGGCGGACGCGCCTTCCGGTACTTCAAGGAGAGCTGCCCCGCCGCCTACAACGACCGCGCCGAGCTCCGCGAGGCAGAGCCGTATGTCCACACGCAGTTCATCGAGGGTCACGAAACGCCTCAGCCCGGCCGCGCGCATGTCCACTGGCTGACCGGCACCGCATCGACCGTCATGGTCGGCTGCGTTGAGGGCATCCTGGGTCTGCGTCCCACGCCCGAGGGACTCGTCATCAGCCCGGCTATCCCTGCCGAATGGGACGGCTTCACGATGGACAAGGTCTTCCGCGGCAAGCACCTGCACATCACGGTTGACAATGCCGCGCATCACGAGGGCGGCGTCCAGCAGGTGCTGGTCAACGGCGCGCCCGTTAAAGGTGTCCTGACGGATGATATCCTCACAGATGGCGCCAACATCAGGGTTATCATGTGACCGCCTGCGCCTGATCCCGGCTTGCCCTGCATCGCGATGCTTTTCACTTCATCGCTGTATTTCAGCAAGCCAGCAGGCGGGCTGTCCGGTCGCCCCGTATCCCCCTTCGGTTCCATGCCTGGTTTCGTTTTCATGGTTGAGCTTGAGCACACAATAAAAAAGCCGCATAGCAAAACTGCCATGGAAAAGAAAAAGCATGCCCGAAGGGGGTTGGAAAGAAATCAAGCGAAGCCTCGCAGTTACAGAACAGAAAAGAGCAGCTGCCCGAATGATATGCTCCCCCCGGTGTCGTCTCGAAGCTTTTTTCGATCGGCTACTCCGGAGGGAGCATATCAATATGAGGCAGCCCCTTTTTTTATTCGCGAATGTTGTAGACCGCCATGGCGTTTGCCGTTGTGATGCGTGCAAGCTCCTCCAGGGACAATTCACGCAGCGCGGCGAGCTTCTCGGCGACATAGCGCACGTTCGACGGCTCATTGCGCCTGCCGCGGACGGGCTCCGGCGCGAGGTACGGGCTGTCCGTCTCGATCAGCAGGCGGTCAAGCGGCACATTCACCGCCGCCTCCTGCAGCTTCGGCGCCTTCCTGAACGTCACGGGTCCGGCGAAGCTGATGTAATAGCCCAGCTTCAGGTATTCCTTCGCGATTTCCCAGCTGCCGGAAAAGCAGTGGATAATGCCGCCGGTCAGGTGCGTTTTGTGGCGCTTCATCAGGTCGATCATGTCCTGATGCGCATCGCGGATGTGGTACGCCACCGGCAGTCCGAGCGTCCATGCCAGCTCCATCTGCTCCTCGCAGACGGACATCTGCGTTTCGCGCGGCGACAGGTCATAGTAATAGTCCAGCCCGATTTCGCCGATGGCGACCACCTTGTTTTCCTTCGACCAATCGGCAAGCGTTTGCAAATCCTCGGGCTGAAAGCCCTTTGCTTCGTGCGGATGAATGCCGATGGCAGCGTATGCTCCCTCATGCGCGGCGGCGAAATCCATGCTGTGGCGCGATGTTGCCATGTCCGAGCCGATGACGGCATAGCGCGTGACACCGTTCTCCGTCATCCGCGCAAGCACCTGCTCCCGGTCATCATCAAACCTCGGCTCGTCGACGTGGCAGTGCGAGTCAAACAACGCAATCATCCGACGATTGCACCGTCCTCGACGCCCTCGCCGACGCTCATCAGGCGCAGATGATCCTTATCATCAACGGCAGACAGAATCATGCCCTGGCTCTCGATGCCGGCAATCCTGCGCGGCGCGAGGTTCGTGATGGCGACAATCTGCTTGCCGACAAGCTCTTCCGGCTGATAGTACTTCGCGATGCCGGAGAGGATGGTGCGCTCGCCGTCCCTGCCGAACGACAGGCGGAACTTCAGCAGCTTGTTGCTCTTCTCGACCTTTTCGCAGCTCAGCACACGCGCAACCTGCATCTTGCACTTGCAGAAGTCATCAAAGGCGATTTCAGACGGGAATTCGGGCATTTCGTGTTTCTTCTCCGCTTTCTTTTCGGGCTTCCCAGCATCCTTCCCGGCTTCCGTCCCGTGTGCTTCGTTCGCGGCGGCAGGCTGATCACGCTCGATTTCCTTCTGCACATCAAGGCGCGGGAACAGCGCGGCGCCCTTCGTCACCTTCAGGCCTTCCGGCAGCACGGCAAACGGCTTGCAGACGGAATCCCACGTCTTCAATTCAGGGTCGGTCACACCGAGCTGCGCATAGATGCGCTCCGGCGTGCGCGGCATGACAAAGCCGATCAGCACAGCGACACGACGGACGCATTCAGCCAGCGTGTACAGCACGGTCTGCAGGCGCGGCTTCGTTTCCTCGCTGCGGCCGAGCACCCACGGCTGCGTCATGTCGATGTACTTGTTGCAGTCGCCGATGAGCTTCCAGATTTCCGTCAGAGCATTGGAGAACTGGAATGCGTTGACATAATTTTCAACCTTGCCGGACAGTTCCTCCGCCTCGCGCCAGATCGGCTGATCGATCGCTTCATCCACCGTGCCGATGGCCGGAATCATGCCGTCAAAGTACTTCTCGATCATGGCGACCGTGCGCGATACAAGGTTGCCCAAATCGTTCGCGAGGTCGGAATTGATGCGCGTCAGCATCGCCTTGAGCGTGAATTCGCCGTCAGAGCCGAAGGGCATCTCACGCATCAGGAAATAACGCACCGCATCGGAGGAATAGCGGCTGCACAGCACGACCGGGTCGACCACGTTGCCGACGCTCTTGCCCATCTTCTTGCCGTCGATGACGAGCCAGCCATGACCGAAGACCTGCTTGGGCAGCGGCAGTCCCAGCGCGTGGAGCATAATCGGCCAGATGATGGTATGGAAGCGAACGATTTCCTTGCCGACCAGGTGCACGTCAGCCGGCCAGTACTTCCGGAACAGCTCGTCCTGCTCTGTGCCGTAGCCGAGCGCGGAGATGTAATTGCTCAGCGCATCCACCCAGACGTATACGGTGTGCTTCTCATCGAAGGTGACCGGAATGCCCCATTTGATGGACGTTCTGCTGACGCACAGATCCGCCAGACCGGGACGCAGGAAGTTATTAAGCATCTCGTTGGTGCGGCTTGCAGGCTGAATGAAATCCGGATGCTCCTCGATATACCGGATAAGCCAGTCTGCGTACTTCTGGAGTCTGAAGAAGTACGACTCCTCGCGCGTCTTTTCGACCGGGCGTCCGCAGTCCGGGCAGCATCCGTCCTTGAGCTGCAGCTCCGTCCAGAAGGATTCGCACGGCGTGCAGTACCAGCCCTCATATTCGGACTTGTAGATATCGCCCTGGTCGTAGAGCTTCTTGAAAATCTTCTGCACACAGGCGACATGGCGGTCATCGGTCGTGCGGATGAAGTCGTTATAATCGATATCCATCCGCTTCCACAGGTCCTTGATGCCCGCGACGATGCGGTCAACATACGCCTTGGGCGTTACGCCCTCCGCCTTTGCCTTGCGCTCGATTTTCTGCCCGTGCTCATCCGTGCCGGTCAGGAAATACACATCATAGCCGGTCAGCTTCTTGAAGCGCGCCATCGAGTCCGCCGCGGTGGAGCAGTACGCATGACCGATATGCAGATTACTGCTGGGGTAATAGATGGGTGTGGTGATGTAGAAGGTCTTCTTACCGTTGTCGCACATGGGATTCATCCTCGCTTTCTTCCAATAAAAAACCGCTCCTCAGCCTTTTGGACTAAGGGGCGGCGAATTGCCGCGTTACCACCCTGATTTATTGCTTCTCCTGCGGATAACGGCGCGACCCGCCGCACCCTCAGACGAAAATCGCGTTCGGGCGCACGAAGCTCAGAAGCCATCTTCCTTCGGGGACAAGGCTGCGTTTTCAGCAAAGGCAGCTCTCTGTGCATGCCGTACCGGAGTACTCTCTTCCTCATTGCATGGTTTCATTATAACGTTTCGGTGCATTCGTTGTCAAGGGGGGTGGGAACTTCGTTCCCTCTTTATTCTGAGCCTTTTTGAATGCAGATTGCACACTTGACCCTCCTCCGATTACGTTGTATAATGGAAGATGGTAAATTGGCGGTTTTCGCAGAAGGAGGCAGGTGCATGTACGCGCAGGTCATTGTGGACATTGTGCACGAAAACGTGGCGCATACGTTTACGTACAGGATTCCGGACACCATGCACCTGACCGCCGGACAGCGCGTGGAGGTCCCCTTCGGGCGGATGCGCAAGGAGGGCGTCGTCCTTTCTCTGTCGGATCGTGCGGAAATCGAACAGAGCAGAATTCGGGATATCCTGCGTCCCCTGGAGGATTATGCAGCGATTCGTCCGCCGCTGCTGACGCTTTCCAAACAGATGGCGCAGGAGGTGCATTGCCCGCTCGCAGAAACGCTTCGGCTGATGCTGCCGGCGCAGATGCGCGGCGGACGGATTCAGGTGAAAACGCAGACGGTTGCGCTGGCGGCGCAGGACGGCACGGCACTTACGGCTGCAGCGGCACGGGAGAAGCGTTCTCCGAAACGGCGAATGCTGCTGACGCTGCTTGCTGACGGTCGGGCGCATCCGGTCGAGGAGCTGAAGCTGCTTGTACGCGAACCGCTGCCGGCGCTCAAACGTCTGCAGGAAGAAGGATTTGCGGTGCTGCGCGAGGAGGAGGTGCTGCGAATCCCCGGCGGCAGCGTTCCGCAGCCATCTGCTCCCGACCCGGAGCTGACCCCCTCGCAAAAGGAGGTTCTCTCGGTCATGCTGCCGGAGCTGCGGCACGGGCGAGGGCGATTCCTGCTGCACGGCGTGACAGGCAGCGGCAAGACGGAGGTGTTCATCCGCCTCGTTCGGGAAACGCTTGCGCAGGGACGCTCGGCGATGATTCTCGTGCCGGAAATCGCGCTCACGCCGCAGATGGTGTCGTGGTTCCGGTCTCGTTTCGGCGCAGTGGCGGCAGTGCTGCACTCTCGCCTGAGCGCCGGTGAGCGCTTCGATGAGTGGCGGCGGATTCACCGCGGCGATGCAAGGGTCGTCATCGGTGCACGTTCCGCTGTGTTTGCGCCATGCGGCGATTTAGGGCTGATTATCGTCGATGAAGAGCACGAAACGACCTATCTATCCGACCGTCATCCGCGGTACGATGCGCGCGAGGTGGCCGCGAAGCGGTGCGGCAACGAGGGTGCGACGCTGCTGCTCGCCTCCGCAACGCCAAGCATCCTTTCCTTCGCGCGGGCACGGCGCGGCGATTACACGCTGCTGGAGATGCCCACGCGCGTGGGCAACCGCCCAATGCCGCAGGTGACGCTGGTGGACATGCGCAGGGAGATGGAAAGCGGCAACCGCAGCGTGCTGTCAACCCAGCTGGTGACGGCGCTGCAAGGCTGCCTTTCGCGCGGCGAGCAGGCGATGCTGCTGATGAACCGCCGCGGCTACAACAGCTTCGTGAGCTGCCGAAGCTGCGGCTATGTCGTCAAGTGCCAGAACTGTGATGTTTCGCTGACGTATCACGTTTCCTCCGACGGACGTGCCGAGCCGCTGATGCAGTGCCATTATTGCGGCTATACTGCCGCGCCGCCGCAGCTTTGTCCGAAATGCAGCAGCAGGTACATTCGCTATTTCGGTGCAGGCACGCAGAAGGTCGAGGAGGAGCTGCAGAAGCGCTTTCCGCAGGAGCATGTCGTCCGGATGGACATCGACACGACATCCGGCAGGGACGGACACGCGAAGCTGCTGGATGAATTCCGCTCCGGGCGGTCGCGGCTGCTTGTCGGCACGCAGATGATTGCCAAGGGTCTTGACTTCCCGATGGTAACGCTCGTCGGCGTGATTGCCGCAGACATGACGCTGAATCTGCCGGATTACCGCGCGAGGGAGCGGACGTTCCAGCTGCTGACGCAGGTCGCCGGACGTGCAGGGCGCGGGGTGCTGCCCGGGCACGTCATCATCCAGACCTACAAGCCGGAGGATGAGGTCATACAGACGGCGGCGGCGCAGGATTACCGCACGTTCTTCGAGAGGGAGTTCAGCAGGCGGCGCACGGGGCTGTATCCGCCGTTCACGGTGCTGGCGCGGCTGCTGATCGAGAGCAAACTGCCGGACACGGCGGAGCAGACGGCGAGAACGCTTCATGCGCAGTGCGAGCAGCTGCTTTCAGACCATCCGGCGTGGAAAAAGCGCACGCTGATGATGCGCCTTGACCAGCCCGGCATCGCGGTGCTGCGCGGCAAAGCGCGCTGGCAGGTGCTGCTGAAGCTGCTTGTCCATCCGGATACGGAGGAATTTTCTGCCGCGCTGAGCGATTTGGCACGCACGCCGCACGATGATGCGGATGTTTATTTTGAATATAATCCGACAACGATGATTTAAGGAGATTAGCAGCTATGGCGATTCGTAAAATTGTGGAGCTGGGCGATGAAAGCCTTCGTCAGGTGTGCCGAAAGCAGGAGAAGTTCGACCTCCGGCTGAGAATTCTGCTCAAGGACATGGCGGACACCATGTACCGCGCCGAGGGTGTCGGGCTTGCGGCGCCGCAGGTCGGCATTCTCCGCCGCATCGTCGTGATTGATGTCGGCGAAGGGCTTGTCGAGCTGGTCAACCCCGTCATCACGATGCGCGAGGGCGAGCAGTGCGGGCGTGAGGGATGCCTGTCGCTGCCTGGTCGTCAGGCGGTTGTCAGGCGCCCGATGCGCGTAACCGTGCAATATCAGAACCGCGACGGTGAAATGTGCGAAAAGACGGTTGAGGGGCTGTTCGCGCGCGCCGTCTGCCACGAGCTGGATCATTTGGACGGTCGGCTCTACATCGATGTGATGGAGCGCGAGCTGACGCCGGCGGAAATCGAGGGGCATATCCCGGAGGACGATTTACAGTGAGAATCGTTTTTATGGGCACACCGGACTTTGCCGTACCGTCGCTCAGGGCGCTCGTCGAGGGCGGCTATGAAGTTGCAGCGGTATTCACGCAGCCCGACCGCCCGAAGGGACGCGGCAAGAAGCTTGCCATGTCGCCGGTGAAGGAATATGCGCTCGCGCACGGCATCGCGGTGTATCAGCCGGAGAAAATCAGGCGCGACAGCGTGGCGGATTTGAAGGCGCTCGCACCGGATCTGTGCGTGACGGCGGCGTTCGGACAGATTCTCTCGCAGGAGCTTCTGGACATTCCGCCGCTGGGAACCATCAACGTCCATGCTTCGCTGCTGCCGAAGCACCGCGGCTCCGCGCCGATTGCGTGGGCGATGCTTCAGGGCGACCGGCAGACCGGCGTGACAACGATGATGACATCGCGCGGCATCGATGACGGCGACATGCTGCTTCAGGCATCTACAGACATTGACCCGGCGGAAACGTGCGGCGAGCTGACAGTTCGGCTGAGTGAGCTGGGCGCATCGCTGCTGCTGGATACGCTGCATCGGCTGGAAAACGGCACGCTGCCGAGGGAAAAGCAGGACGAAAGCCGGATGACCTACGATCCGAAGCTGGAAAAAGCGATGGGCGTGATTGACTGGACGATCCCTGCGGACGCGATTGTCCGGCGCATTCATGCGCTGAACCCGTGGCCGGGCTGCACGACCGCATCGCCGGAGGGCACTTGGAAGCTGCTTCGCGCTGAAACGGTGCAGGGCAGCGGTCAGCCGGGCGAAATACTTGCGGCGGACAGTAAGGCAGGGCTCATCATCGCGGCAGGAGAAAACGCCGTGCGCATCCTGCAAATGCAGGCACCCGGCGGCAAGCCGATGGCATCACGCGATTATCTGCGCGGTCACCCGATGGCCGCAGGAGCAATATTGAAAGAGGAAGAGCACCATGAATAACGGAAATCGTTCCGGCTTCGGCGGCAATCACCCGGGTGAAAACCGCGGTTTCGGTGGTAACAACAGCAATCGCCCGACTGGAAACCGCAGCTTCGGTGGAAATAGCGGCAATCGTCCGACTGAAAAACATGGTTTCGGTGGGGACAGCAGCAATCATCCGACCGGAAGCCGCAGCTTCGGTGGAAATAACGGCAATCGCCCGACTGAAAGCCGCGGTTTCGGTGGTAACAATGGCAATCGCCCGACCGGAAACCGCAGCTTCGGTGGTAACGCCGGAAATCATTCGAGCAAAAATCGCGGTTTTAGTGGTAACAACGACACCCATCCCGCCGGCAATCGTTCCTTTGGTGGGGAACGCCATGATATGCCGCGTGAAAATCAGCCGCGTGACGGAAAAAGCATGACGCCGGAAGGGCAGAATCGCCCTGTCGGTGGAGTGCGTCCCTATTCTCCCTCGCCGAAAGCAGGGCATCCGGTTCACAGTGGGGATAGGTATCCAATTGGCGGTGCAAAAAAATCTTATGGTGGAGCGCATGGACAATTTCGTGCGAAATCATCGCCCGCTGGCGCGCATGGTGTGGAAAAGCGTCCCTATCCCGTGAAGCGTCCCGCGCCTTTTGTGCCGGCAGCGCCTGTGAGCGACGGCATGCCTGCACGCCGCCTTGCGCTGGAGGTCATCCGCGCGGTGACGGAGAACAACGCCTACGCCTCCCTGACGCTCGATGAAAAGCTGAACAAGTGCGCGCTGCCGCTGGTTGATCGCCGTCTCGCTGCGCGTCTGGTATACGACACGCTCGAGCATATGCTGACGCTCGATTACGCGCTGAATTCGCTGATGGCGCGCCCGGATACGGACATCAAGCTCCGCAACATTCTCCGCCTCGGCGCCTGCCAGATTCTGCTGGAGGATCGCATTCCGGAGAGCGCCGCCTGCAACACGTCCGTCACGCTCTGCAAGGAGCTGGGCATGGAGGGGCTGGCAGGCGTATGCAACGGCATCCTGCGCAACCTCGTCCGCCAGAAGGATGCCATTGTCTACCCTGACCCGGAAGCGGAGCCGGTCAAATCGCTGTCCATCCGCAACAGCGTGCCGGAATGGCTGGTTGAGCGCCTGCTGGACGACTGGGGCGCGAACGCGGAGAGCCTTATCAGCCATCATCAGCCGAACGCACCTGTCACCATCCGCCCGAACATGATGCGCATGGACGCCGCTTCCTTCGAGGAATTCCTCCGGAGCAAGGTCTGGGACTGGGAGAAGGGCAGTCTGCCGTTCAGCTGGCATGTCCGCAACATGGCGGAACTCGCACATGACGCGGGTTTCGTCGGCGGCAAATTCTCTATCCAGAGCGAAAGCAGCATGATGGTCTGCCTCGCCGCCGCGCCGAAGAACGGCATGCAGATTCTTGATGCATGCGCCGCGCCGGGCGGCAAGAGCTGCCTGCTGGCGGAAATGATGCAGGGCACGGGACGCGTGCAGGCATGGGAGCTTCATCCGCACCGCACGGATCTGATGGCCGCGCAGGTGAAGCGCCTCGGGCTGGAGAATGTCCGCCCGATGACGCGCGACGCGCTCAAGACCCGCGAGGATTTGATTGAAACGATGGACATCGTGCTGCTGGACGCGCCGTGCTCCGGTCTGGGCGTGATGAGCGAAAAGCCGGATGTCCGCTACCGCGTAACGCCGGAAAGCGTATCGGAGCTGGTAACGCTGCAGAGCAGGCTGCTCGATGCGGTCTGTCCGTACGTCAGGAAGGGCGGCACACTCGTGTATTCCACCTGCTCGGTGCTCAAGGATGAAAATGAGCGTCAGGCGGAGCAGTTCCTCGCGCGTCATCCGGAATTCGAGCTGCAGCGCCTGCCGGACACCATTCCGGAAAAGTACCGTCAGTATGAGGCTTTGGGGCTGCAGCTTCTGCCGGATCGAGATGGGGTCGAAGGCTTCTACATGTGCCGGATGCGGAGGAAGCGCGTATGACAGAGCTGACCGGCATGACGCCGCAGGAGCTGTCAGACTGGTGCAAAGCGCAGGGGATGCCGGCTTTCCGCGGCAAGCAGCTTTTCCGCTGGATTCATCAGGGCGCGGACTTCGCGGCAATGAGCAACCTGCCTGCCGCAATGCGTGCACAGCTGACGGAGATTGCCGTGGCGCAGCCGGTCACGCTGCTTGAGGAGCGGCGCTCGCAGCTCGATGACACGGTGAAATTCCTCTTCGGGCTCACGGACGGCAACTGCGTCGAGGGCGTGCTGATGCGCTATCATCACGGCTACACGCTGTGCATCTCCACGCAGGTCGGCTGCCGGATGGGCTGCAAATTCTGCGCCAGCACGCTGGAGGGCTGCGTCCGCTCGCTGACGGCAGGCGAAATGCTCGGCGAGGTGCTGACGGCAAACCGCTATCTGGCCGGCAAGGATCATGTCCACAACATCGTGCTGATGGGTAGCGGCGAACCGCTGGACAATTACGACAACGTCTGCCGGTTTCTGCGCCTGCTCCGTGAAGAGGACGGCGTGAACATCGGGCTGCGCAACGTCAGCCTGTCCACCTGCGGTCTCGTGCCGAAAATGCGGCAGTTTGCGGAGGAGAATCTGCCCGTGACGCTGTCGGTCTCCCTGCATGCGCCCAATGACGAAATCCGCCAGCGCACCATGCCGATTGCCAAGGTCTACCCGATGGAGGATGTGCTGGACGCGTGCCGGTATTACATCAGCAAAACCGGCCGCCGCGTCATCTTTGAGTACGCGCTCGTCGGCGGCGTGAACTGCGAGGAAAAGCATGCCGAGGAGCTTGCAAAGCGCCTTCGCGGCATGCAGTGCCATGTGAACCTGATTCCGCTCAACGCGGTCGAGGAGCGGGATCTGAAGGGCGTGAATGAGCAGACGGTGCAGCGTTTCCTGCATAAGCTGGAGGAGCTGCACATTTCCGCGACGCGCCGCCGCGAAATGGGCGACGACATCGAGGGCGCATGCGGTCAGCTGCGCAGGAAGGTCCTTCACAACGACGAGCATCGGGATGGAGAGAAAGCATGAGCCGGAAAATCCGTTTCAGTAAG
Organism: Bacteroidaceae bacterium; assembly: GCA_963642705.1. Classification (GTDB taxonomy): domain Bacteria; phylum Bacillota; class Clostridia; order Christensenellales; family Aristaeellaceae; genus UBA11524. Next base: position 20,222 of record CAVIHU010000015.1, on the reverse strand, counting down.
GAAAGCCAAAGCTCGATGATTGACTTTTTCAGCCATCGGGAAATGGAAAAGCAGGAGCAGAGGGAGGAAGAGCACATGCCGAAGAGTCTTGCAGTGACTTCGCGCACGGATGTGGGCAAGGTTCGTGCGAACAATCAGGACGCTCCGATTGTCAGCGAAAAGCTTCGCGTATTCGGCGTTGCGGACGGCATGGGCGGTCACAAGGGCGGCGAGGTTGCGTCTGCCGGCGCACGGAACGCGCTGCTGGAGGCGCTGAACGGTCAGGAGCCTTCCGCGCAGGCACTGCGCACCGCCATCGAGAAGGCAAATGAAACAATCTTCCATCAGCAGGAAAAGGACGATACGCTGACCGGCATGGGTACGACCCTGTCCGTCCTCTGGATGAGCGATGAGTTCGTCTACATCGGCCACGTAGGCGACAGCCGCGTCTATCTGATGCGCGACGGCAAGCTCGTGCAGAAGACGACAGATCATTCCCTTGTCGAACAGATGGTGCAGGAGGGCATCCTGACGGAGAAGGAAGCGGAGAATCATCCGCTGCGCAACATCATCACGCGTGCTGTCGGCACTGAGGAGACGGTCGAGGTCGATCTGCTGGTGGACGAGCGCCACACGGGCGATACCTGGCTCGTCTGCTCGGACGGCCTGCACGGCATGGTAGAAAAGAGCGTTCTGAACGACGCGCTTCGCATGAAGGTCATCGAAAAATCGGCGGACAGGCTGCTTAAGGCAGCGCTCGATGCGGGCGGAAAAGACAACGTGACGCTGGTCATCGTGCATGATGGGGAGGAGCGGGCATGAATAGCACCATTCAGCCCGGACGAATCCTCGCAGGACGCTACCGCATCGAGAAGCAGATCGGCATCGGCGGCATGGCGGTCGTCTACCGCGCCGTCGACCTGAACACGCATCATTATGTCGCCGTGAAGGTGCTCAAGGCGGAGCACATTCAGGACGAGGAATTTGTCGCACGCTTTCAGCGCGAGGCGGAGGCGGCATCGAAGCTGACGCACAGCAACATCGTCAATCTGCTGGATGTCGGCATGGATACAAGCGGCAACCGCTTTCTCGTCATGGAATATGTCGAGGGACAGACGCTCAAGGAGGTCATCCGCGAAAAGGGACAGCTGAGCGAATCGTCAGCGGTGCAGATTACCATCCGCATCCTCTCGGCGCTGCAGCATGCCCATGAAAACGGCATCATCCACCGCGATATCAAGCCGCAGAACATCCTGATGCAGTCGGATGGTCACGTGAAGGTGGCTGACTTCGGCATCGCGCGGATGTTGAATAAGCATACGCTGACAAAGGGCGATACCGTCATGGGCACGGTGCACTACTTCAGTCCCGAACAGGCATCCGGTCATGAAATGGGCGTCACGACCGACATCTACAGCGTCGGCGTGACGCTCTACGAGATGCTGACAGGGCGCGTACCCTTTGACGGCGACACGCCCCTTGCCATCGCCATGCAGCACCTCCGCAACGCACCCCCGCCCATTCACCAGTTTGCGCCGAACGTTTCGGATGCGGTATGCCACATCTGCATGAAAGCGATGGAAAAGAATCCGGCGTACCGCTACCAGTCCGCATGGGATATGGCGGCTGACCTTCGGCGTGCCACAAGCGGCAGAATCGATGAGATGGAGCCGCGCATTGTGGACACGGCAGCCAATACAGCTTCGCAGCGCCGTCAGCCGAGCAGCCGCATGGTGCGCAAGGAGCATTCCGCCGGCTGGTGGGTGATTACGGTGCTGCTTTCGCTATCTGTCTGCTACGGTCTGTTCGCAGGTATACGCATCATCTACGACAGCGTCGTAAACAGCGCCGTCGTCGATGAATACATCGGTGTGGACGTAACGCAGGCGCAGAAGCAGATTCAGCGGCTCGGGCTGCGGTCAGAGGTGGTGGAAATCAACCATCCGACCGTCAAGGCAGGCGAGGTCATCCTGCAGGCGCCGCAGGAGGGCACAACGCTGCGGAAAAATGACGTGGTCGTGCTGACCGTGTCGAAGGGACCCGCCACGCAGAATGTGCCCAAGGTGACCGGCATGAGCGTATCAGACGCGATTTCGGCGCTGTCTGCCAGCGGATTGACGCTGACGGTGGTGGAATATGTCGTATCGGACAGCGTACCGTCCGGACAGGTCGTCGCGCAGTCGCCTGAAGAAGGCACCACCTGCACGGCAGGCGACATCATCAACGTGACGGTCTCCGGCGGCAGAGCGGTCGTGCCGAAGCTGTACGGCTGCAAGCTTTCTGAAGCGCAGAAGCTGCTGACCGAGGCAGGGCTGACGCTCAATCCCGATGTGACATACGAGGAAACGGACGATGAATCCATGCACGGACGCATCGCCCAGCAAACGCCCTCTGCGGACAGCGAGGTCATCGCGGCGGCAAGGGTGTCGCTGATCGTATACCGCGTCCCGTCGATGATGGCGAAGGCGACCGTGAGGCTGTCACTGCCGCAGACGGACAGCATGATGAGCGTGCGCGTGATGATTGTGGACAGCGGCGTGGAATATACCGCGTATGAGGCGGATTATCCTGCCAACGCAAGCCGCGAGCCGGAGGTTGAGCTGACCGGCACCGAGGCCGGCACATACACCTACCGCGTATACTGCAATGACGAATTTGCTTATCAGCAGCAGGTGAATCTGGAATGAGCGAAAATGAAACGCAGCTGATGCAGGGGGTGCTCGTGCGCTTCTTCGGCGGCTTCTACGTCGCATCGGATGAAAACGGGCAGGAGTACATCCTGCGCTGCCCCAAGAAATTCCGTCATCAGCGATTGTCGCCGCTTGTAGGCGACCATGTGCGCTTTCATCCCGGCACAGGCGAAGAGGAAGGCTGGCTGGAGGAAATCCTCCCCAGACGCTCAGAATCGCTTCGTCCGCCCGTGGCGAATGTAACGCTGCTGCTGCTGGTTGTCTGCCCGTCGCCCGTGCCGGATCTGCTGCTGGTCGACCGGCTGATTGCAAGAGCGCGCAGGCAGCAGATGAAAACGGCGCTGATTGTCGGCAAATGTGATTTGGATGGCGAAAGGCTGCTGCAGGAGATGCAGCAGGAGTACGCGAAGGCGGAATGTCCCGTGCTTGGCGTGAGTGCCTTGCGCATGGAAGGGCTCGAGCAGGTGAAAGCGCTTATGCGCGGCGAGGACTGCTGCTGCCTTGCGGGGCAGAGCGGCGTGGGAAAGTCGACGCTGCTGAACGCGCTGCTCGGTCTGCATCTGGAAACGGGCGAAATCAGCGAGAAGATCATGCGCGGCAAAAACACGACGCGCTATGCGCAGCTGCTCATCCGTGACGGTATCCGCGTGCTGGATACAGCCGGATTCAGCCTGCTTGAAACGGAAAAGGGCATGGCGCCGGAGCAGTTGCAGGCGCTGTATCCCGAATTTCAGCCGTACACGACGGACTGCCGCTTTCAGCCGTGCCTGCACGACCGCGAGCCGGGCTGCGCCGTGACGCAGGCGATGGAAAACGGCGAAATCAGCCGCGAACGCGTCGAGCGCTACCGCACACTCCTTTCCGACGTCCGCCTGTCCTGGAAAAACAGATATCAATAACGGACTTCACGGACTTCGCGGACTTCGTCCGTTTTCTTGTTGCAAGACTGTAAAGGAGTCCGGAAAAAATCGGACATGGTCTGCGCCCGCAAGGCGTTCCGGCGCTGCTTCATATCAAGTCAGGCCGCATGGATTCGTGATCGCCGGTGCAGAGGCGTATTCTGATATTCGGAGGCACAGCATGAAAGTATCTCCTTCAATTCTGGCGGCAGATATACTGAACCTCGCCGGCGGCACGCAGCAAATGATCACCGCCGGCGCGGATTGGATCCATGTCGATCTCATGGACGGTCATTTTGTGCCGAACATGAGCTTCAGCCCGAGCGTGGTGGAAGGGCTGCACCGCCGCTTCGCCATTCCGCTGGACGTGCATCTGATGCTGGATAATCCGGAGCGGTACGCCGAGCAGTTCTGCCGCGCCGGCGCGTACATGCTGACCATCCATGCCGAGGTGCGGACGGATCTGTCGGCTTTGCTCAAGCGCATTCGCGCAACCGGCACGAAGGCTGCACTCGCGCTCAAGCCGGACACGCCGGTGGAGCAGATTCGTCCCCTGCTTCCGCTGTGCGACATGGTGCTGCTGATGGCAGTAGAGCCCGGCTTCGGCGGCCAGAAGTTCAATCCTGTCGTGCTGGATAAGCTCCGTCAGCTGCGCACGCTGGGCTATCAGGGGCTGACCGAGGTGGACGGCGGCGTCAACCTGGAGAATCTGCCCGCGCTTGCCGCAGCCGGACTCGATGTGGCGGTCATGGGCACGGCGCTTTTCCGCAGTCCGCACGCTGCCGCAGATATCGCGAGAATTCATGGAATGAACACACAAATCAAGGAGCTCCCTCATGATGCCTGAAACGCCTGCGCTGCTCCGTGAGCAGCTTGTGTCCCAGTATGGGGCGGAAATCGCTGCCGAAATTGAGCGCGGCTTTGTCCGCCGAAAGACTACCTTCCGCGTCAATCCGCTCAAAGGCGACCGCACGCAGGTGCTTGCGCAAATTGCCATTGCCGGACTGACTGCCGAGCCTGTCGCGTGGTATCCGGATGCTTTCGTGCTGTCGCAGGGCTGCGAGACGGACATTCAGGCGCTGCCGTGCTATGCGGATGGTGCGGTATACCTGCAATCGCTTTCCTCGATGATGCCGGCGCTCGTGCTTGACCCGAAGCCAGGCGAATCCATCCTCGACATGGCGGCGGCGCCCGGCGGCAAGACCACACAGATGGCGGCGCTGTCAGGCGGACGGGCACTCATCACCGCATGTGAGAAGAACCCGATTCGCGCCGAACGCCTGCAGTTCAACCTGACGCGGCAGGGTGCAGGGCGTGTCAGCGTCTTGAAACAGGACGCGCGGCAGCTCGACAGCATGCTGCGCTTCGATAAAATCCTGCTGGACGCGCCGTGCTCCGGCAGCGGCACCGTCTGCCTTGCGGAAGGCGAACCGCAGCGCCGTATGACGGCTGACTGGCTCCGGAAGATCGCGAAAACGCAGCAGTCCATGCTGAAAAAGGCGCTGGCGCTGCTGTCCAAAAACCACGAAATGGTCTATTCGACCTGTTCCATCCTCCGCATAGAGAATGAGGACGTCGTAATGAGCGCCGTCAGGGCAGGTCTGTGCGATATCGTCCCGATTGCGCACGAATTCCTGTCCGACGTGCCGCAGCTGCCGGTCAGCGTGCCGGATGTCGTGTGCGTCCGCCCTACCGAGCGATTCGAGGGCTTTTTCGTGGCGAAGCTGAGAAAAAAATAAAGCAAAGTCACCTTCAGCGGCACCGCCGCATTGTGCGGTGTTGCCCAGAGGCAACTGCCTGCACCCACGCCATAATGGTACGAAATAAATCCAAAACGCCCCTTGACGAACGGCGCCAAAATAGATACAATGAAGTGTCATTGTGTTTAGAGCAACGGGAGGGTTGGGCAATGAGCACAAAATTTATTTTTGTTACCGGCGGCGTTGTTTCCTCGCTTGGCAAGGGCATTACGGCAGCTTCGCTGGGACGGCTGCTGAAATGCCGCGGTCTGCGGGTTTCCATACAGAAATTTGACCCCTATATCAATGTCGACCCCGGCACGATGAGCCCGTACCAGCATGGTGAGGTATTCGTGACGGACGACGGCGCGGAGACCGACCTTGACCTGGGTCACTACGAGCGCTTCATCGATGAATCCCTGACGCAGGCGGCGAACGTAACGTCCGGCCGCGTCTATAAGACCGTCATTGACCGTGAGCGCCAGGGCGGTTATCTTGGCGCAACGATTCAGGTCATTCCGCATATCACCGACGAAATCAAGCGCAACATCCTCCTCGTTTCCAAGCAGGAAAATGCGCCGGACGTGGTCATCACCGAAATCGGCGGCACGGTGGGCGACATCGAGAGTCAGCCGTTCCTGGAGGCTATCCGCCAGATGCGCGCGGAGGTCGGCTTCGAGAACAGCCTGTACATCCACGTGACGCTGATTCCCTTCCTGAAGGCGGCCGGCGAGCTGAAAACGAAGCCCACGCAGCATTCCGTCAAGGAGCTGGGCGGCATCGGCATCAGCCCGGACATCCTTGTCTGCCGCTGCGAGCATGAGGTGCCCATGGAGGTTCGCGCGAAGATCGGTCTGTTCTGCAATCTGCCGGCGGATCGTGTGTTCCAGAACCTCAATGCACGCTCGATTTACGAGGTGCCGCTGATGCTCCACCGGGAAGGTCTCGACGAAAAGGTCTGCCAGCTGCTCGGGCTGACCGGTCTCACCTGCGACCTGACTGAATGGGAGAACATGGTCGAGCGTCAGCTCCATCCGACGCGTGAAACGACCATCGCGCTGGTCGGCAAGTATGTCGAGCTGCCTGATGCGTATCTGTCGATTGTCGAGGCGCTGACGCACGGCGGCATCGCGCATCAGTCGAAGGTGCATATCAAGTGGGTGCAGTCCGCCGATCTGACGCAGGAGAATGTCGCGGAGGCGCTGAAAGGCTGCCACGGCGTGCTTGTGCCTGGCGGCTTCGGTCAGCGCGGTCTTGAGGGCAAGATGGTCGCGATTCAGTACGCGCGTGAGCACAAGATTCCGTTCCTCGGCATCTGCCTCGGCATGCAGATGGCAGTCATTGAATTCGCCCGCAATGTGCTGAATCTGCGCGGCGCAAGCTCCACGGAGCTCGACCCCAATACGCTTTATCCGGTCATTGACCTGATGGCGGATCAGAATCTGGACATGCTCGGTCACACCATGCGCCTGGGCAAGTACCGCTGTGCGCTCAAGCCCGACACGTTCAGCCACCGTGCTTACGATGCGGATGAAATCTGGGAGCGTCATCGCCATCGCTATGAATTCAACAACGAATACCTGACCCGCTTTGAGGAAGGCGGCATGACCGTCGCCGGCCGCAATCCCGACCGCAATCTAGTTGAAATCGTGGAGATCGAGGATCATCCGTGGTATGTTGCGGTGCAGTTCCATCCGGAGCTGAAGAGCCGCCCGAACCGTCCGCATCCGCTGTTCCGCGATTTTATCGGCGCGGCGCTGAAGCATCAGGGAGAATAAGCCGCAGAACTGCGGCATGACAATGAGCGGCGTTGCTCGATGTGATCGGGAACGCCGCTCTTGCTCTTTCTTGGAGCTTTGCGCTCGCCCCCTTGCAGTGCGCTTCGTCATCCTTGACTTGTTCTATCGCTTCAAGGCGACTTGCCGGTCGGGGACTTTGTTCGTTTTGACACCTAAGAAATAAAAAAATCCCCTTAATATCGGAAATAATCCGATAATAAAGGGATTGTGAAGGAAATGTTCCCTTTCCCGTCACTCTTTCGGAAGCTCGCTGGTGCAATGAGCGCAGCGGGTTGCCTTGATCGGAATCTCGCTGAGGCAGTAGGGGCACTTTTTCGTCGTGGGCGCGGCAGGTGCTTCGGGCTTCTTGCCGAGCGAGAGCAGGGCGTTGATCGCCTTGAGCAGCACGAACAGCACGAACGCCGTGATGAAGAAATTCACCACCGTCGTCAGGAAGGCAGAAAACGCCGCGCCAAAGGTGAATGCGGTGCCGTCGGCGATGTTGCCGGGATTGCCGGTCAGAAGCAGCGACAGCAGCGGATTGATGAAATTCGCCGTCAGCGAGGTCACGATGCCGGTGAACGCTCCGCCGACGATGACGCCGACTGCCATGTCCATCACGTTGCCGCGCAGGGCGAACTTTTTGAATTCTTCAATGAACTTTTTCAGGAATTTTTTCAATGGAACTCCCTCCTCAAAATGGATTCGACTACAGTATATCACGCGTGCCGGGACGATGCAAGTGACCGGATAAAATTCAGGAGGCTGCAGGATGAACAAAAAGCAATGGATTGCCGATGGAATGCTGCTGGTGACGGCAATCATTTGGGGCTCCGGCTTTGTGGTTGTCAAAAACACGCTGGATTCTCTGCCGTCGGGGCTGATTATCGCGCTGCGCTTCGGCATTGCGGCGCTGCTGGCGGCGATGGTGTTCCATCGGCATCTGCGGCACCTGACAGGGCGTGAGCTGCTGATGGGGATGCTCGTCGGCGTGCTGACCGGACTGGCATACATCGCGCAGACGGTCGGGCTCTCCTACACGACGGCCGGAAAGAACGCCTTCCTGACGACGATTTATGTGTTGCTGGTGCCTTTCGGCTGCGCGGTGCTGTTCCGCGAAAGGCTGACGCTCCGGCGGTACATCGCGGCGGCATTGATGCTGCTGGGCATCGGCATCCTGTCGCTGGATGAGCAGAGCGGCGGACTCAACATCGGCGACTACCTGACGATCCTGTGCGGCATTCTGTATGCAGGGCAGATCATCGCAGTGGAGCGGTGCAATCAGCGGATGGATACTTATGCGCTGATCGTGCTGGAATTCGCCTTTGCCGCGCTGACCGGGCTGATCTGGTCGTTCCTGATGGAGCGCGACGCCGAGATTGTCTGGAACCTTTCGTCCGTCGGCGGCGTGCTGTATGCGGGGGTGGTATCGACAGCGCTGGCCTCCTCCTGTCAGAACATCGCGCAGAAATATGCACCGTCCTCGCACGCGTCGCTGCTGATGAGCCTCGAATCGGTCTTCGGTGCGCTCTTCGGGGTGCTGCTGCTTGGCGAAACCATGACAAGACGCATGGGGCTGGGCTTCGCGGTGATTTTCATCGCAGTCGTGCTGAGCGAAACGGCGGTGAAGCGGTCCGAAAATTCCGCCGAAGCAGGGACAAAATAAATTTGCGTGTCATACAGCAAAAATGTATGAATATGCATTGACAACGGCGAGAAACTGCGCTATACTATGCATGTTCGCCGAGAGGAATCGCGGCGCAGAAGAAACAATGATCAGGAGGATGAAGAAAATGAAGAAGCTGCTTTGTCTTGCCTTTGCGCTGCTGATGATGGTGAGCTGCGTGTTCGCCGAGGAAGCCGCAACGACTGAGGAATTTACCACGCTGTATCCCGGTGTGCTGACCGTTGGCTGCGAGGCTGGTTATCCGCCGTTCGAGATGGTCGCGGATGACGGCGAGACGATTATCGGTCTGGATATGGACATCATGGCGGCAGTCGCTGATTATCTCGGTCTGCAGCTGCAGGTCGTGACGACGTCCTTTGACGGCATCTTCGACGGCATCGGCGTAAACTACGATGTGGTCTGCTCTGCTGTCACCATCACCGCCGAGCGTCAGGAGAACATGCTCTTCTCCCTGCCTTATATCACCAACTATCAGGCGGTTGTCGTGCCGGCTGACAAGGACGTTGAAATCACGTCCCTGATGGATCTTGACGGCTATGTCATCGGCGTGCAGAAGGGCACGACGGCCGACATCGTCATGGGTGACTACGAATCCACCAAAACCATCAACATCACTGTCGTTGCGAACGACAAGCTGAACAACTGCTTCACCCAGCTGACAAACGGCGAGATTCAGGCGGTTGTCGTGGACAGCAGCGTCGCGGAAAACTACGTGTCGCAGCATCCGGAGCTGTACAAGATTGTGTTCTACGACAAGAGCGAGCCGGAGCAGTTCGCCATCGCGATGGGTCTTGACGCGACCGCGCTGCAGACAGCCATCAATCAGGCGATGACCTTTTTGGACGAAGATGGCGTGCTGGCCGAGACCTTCGACTACTGGTTCGGCACGGAGGAAGTGGAATAATCCTTCCGCAAGCCACAGACGCGGTGATTCATCCGCGAAACAGGGAACCATCATCCGCACCTGCCGGGATGTTAACGCATTCCGGCAGGCGGCGTTTTTTTGCGTATTGGAAGGCACAGGCATGCTGGGAAAGGAATTGCCATGAAGAACAAGAAGCCCCTGAAGCTGTTTCGGGTAAAGGAATGGCAGCGGAAAACGAAAATCACCGTCTGCATTGTGCTGCTGGCGGTCATCGTCATCGGCGTCCTTTCGACCATGATGCCCACGCGCGAGGAGATGCTGGCATCCACCTCGCCGGAGATGCAGGAAAGGCTGGCAGAGGACGCGCAGAACACCCGCAAGCGTCTGACCATCACGTACAATCCGCTGTTCTGCGTCAGCTACCTGTCCATTTCCAGCAGCGGCAAAACGGCCGTGTCGGAAAGCTATGTCGGCTTCTGCAATCAAATCATCCCCGCCGATGACGGCGCGATGGAAATTGTCGGGCAGATGATTAACTACACGTACCGCATGCTCGGCGGCGGACGCAACCTGATGTACGGTGCAAAGCTCACGATTCTGCTGACGACCATCACGGTCTTTTTCGGCCTCATCCTCGGCACGCTGCTTGCGCTGGGCAAAATCAGCCGATTCAAGCCCCTGAGCAAGCTCTGCAGCGGCTATATCTTTTTCTTCCGCGGCACGCCGCTGCTGATTCAGCTCTTCGTCGTGTACTTCACGCTGCCGAAGCTGTTCGACTTCTCGTGGACAGGGCTGTTCTCCGCCTACGGGACGGATGCAACGTATCTCGGTTCCTTTCTCGCATCGTGCATCACGTTCAGCCTGAATTCCGGCGCGTACTGTGCGGAAATCGTCCGTGCGGCAATTCAGTCCATCGATAAAGGGCAGCATGAGGCGGCAAAGGCGCTCGGCATGAACTACCGGCAGACCATGACATACATTATTATTCCGCAGTCCATCCGGCGCATGATTCCGCCTGTCTGCAACGAATTCGTGATGATCCTCAAGGACGCATCCATCGTCTTTGCCATTTCTCTGCAGGACATCACCACGATTTCCAACAACATCCGCACGAGCGAGGGCTCGAACCTCGTCTTTATCCCCGCGCTGATCATCTATCTGATGATCACGGCGCTGTTCACGTTCATCTTCAACAAGGTCGAGAAGCGGTTCTCGCTGTACGAGTAAGGGGGTGCTGTGATGAATGGCGCATTGCCGCAGGACGTGCTGATGCTGGAAACGCAGCATGTCTCCAAAAGCTACGGAAAGCTCGAGGTGCTCAAGGACATCAACCTGCAGGTCAGAAAGGGCGAGGTCATCTGCCTGATCGGGCCGTCCGGCGCAGGCAAATCAACGTATCTCCGCTCACTGAATCAGTTGGAAACCATCACGGGCGGTAAAATCTTCATCAAGGGTCATCTGCTGCTCCACCGCGAGCATGACCACACGGTCGAGCGTATCGACAGGCGGCTTCAGCAGCAGCTTCTGCTGGAGATGGGCATGTGCTTCCAGCGCTTCAACCTCTTTCCGCACAAGACGGTGCTGGAGAACGTGATGATGTCGCCGGTGATTGTCAAGCGCGAGGAGCCTGACAAGGTGCGCGAGGAGGCACTCGTGCTGCTCGACCGCGTCGGGCTTAAGAGCAAGGCGGAGGAGTACCCGAACCGCCTCTCCGGCGGGCAGCAGCAGCGCGTTGCGATTGCGCGCGCGCTGGCGATGAAGCCGGAAATCATGCTCTTTGATGAACCGACCTCCGCGCTTGACCCTGAACTGGTCGGCGAGGTGCTGAGCGTCATGAAGGATCTTGCATCCGAGGGGATGACGATGCTCTGCGTAACGCACGAGATGGGCTTTGCCAAGGAAGTCTGCAACCGCGTGCTGTTCATGGCGGATGGCTACATCATCGAGGAAGGAACGCCCGTGCAGGTGTTCGAGAATCCCCGGCAGCAGCGCACAAAGGCGTTCCTGCGCTCGGTCTTAAATGCATAAACGGAAAGAGCTGCCCCTGTTTTGATATGATATGCGCCCTCCAGTGTCGTCTCGAAGCTTTTTTCGAGCGTACTCCGGAGGGTGCATATCATTATCGATGAGGCAGCCCTTATTTCAGGGGGATCAGCCGTTGCCGGCTTCGGAATCCCATACGCCCAGTATTTCGCCGGTCGCGTCCTGCAGCAGGACTTCATAGAAGCTTTCCGAGCCGCTGCTGCTTGTTATGCGGAAATTCACCTGCCATCTGCGGCTGACGCCCTGGGTCAGATAGCCGTATTCCGCCACGCAGGTCGTCAGCGTAGAAGCATCGACGCCGTATTTTTCCATGACAGCGAGGGCGGCAGCCGTCAATGCCTGTTCGACCGTCCAGTCTGCTCCGTCCGCCGCAGCATAACCAGACCACGTTCCGGCGTACTTTTCCGCCATGTTGACTGCAAAGAGGGTGTATGCTTCGCCGTTCAGCACAATGTCGCAGGCGGACAGCGCCGGCACGCTTGATTTTGCGCTCGTGCCGTACAGATCGCTTGTCGCGACCCAGCCGGTTTTGAACTCGTTCTCCGTCAGCGAGTAGGCAATCCGCGTGAGGCTGTCATCCCATTCCAGCGGCAGCACGTTTTGATCCTGCGCCTTGATGGTCTCCAGGCTCGCGTATGCCGTGCCTGCAGGCAGCTCATCCGTCTGCACGAGATAACGTCCTTCAACCAGCATATACACGGTGATGGCATTTTGCAGCGTTGTACAGGTGACCTCCGGCAGACTTTCTTCCGCCTGCTCGGACAGGGTGATGGAATCAATGCCCATGGCGGACGCGCTGCAATGGTACAGCAGCGTGTACCGCTTGTGCTCACTGTAAAGGTCTTTGATGACATCGGTTGCCTCATCATCCGGGAAGGACGCGATGCCGGTGATTGTACCGTCAGCCTGCGCCTGAACGGCAAAGAATACCTTCGCCGTGTTGACGCCCTTTTCCAGCAGGTCATCACGCATCAGCAGGAGCACATCACGCTGCGTCTGCGCGGCATGGATGTCCGCATCCAGCGCTTCAATCTCGGTGAATGCCAGCATGTCCAGCCGCATCGTAAAGCGATATGATCTGCCGCCAAGCACGACCGTCGTCTTGACGGACACCGCCGCGTCGCCTGAGGAGGTTGTATCCCCGCGCTCGTAGCTTTCCAGTGCGCCAAGCCCGTTCAGCTCCGCGAACCGCTCGATATAGCTCCGGATCGCCTCATCGATGTTCTCCGGCAGCGAACCGTCATATGTAAATCCATCCTCCGCCAGCACGTTAAAGCGGTAGTTAATCAGGTAGCCGGATTCGTTCAGCAGCATCCACACGAACGTGCCGCGCATGTACCCCGTGACATACCAGCCTTCCTCCGCCTGCATGGCAGTCCAGTCGGCGGAATTGCTGCCCGATGGAAAATTGGTGCACAGCAGCGGCAGATTCAGCCATTCCTTTGCCTGCTCGATAGCCGTCTCGGCAGATGTGATGTCGGAACGGCTGAAGTAGGCATATTGGCGGCTGTTTTCCGCCATTGGCAGCGAGGTGCCCGTCGCGATCGGCGCTTCGCCGGATTCTGCCGCCGCCATCGGGACGAGCAGCAGCGCCATGAGCAGTGATATCCATTTCCGCATATCGTTCCCTCCTGAGACTGGTGAATGGGTGTTACCCATATAGAACGATTGCGGTTCGTTTTTTCATCCCATCCAAAGATGAACAAATAATTAAAATCAATCACGAACTTCGTCCATTTTTGACTTCTTCGGCACCCTTCTTGTTTTCATTTCCACATTCGAGCTTAGCCAACCAATATATTAAGTTGCATTCCCCAATCACCATGGATTGCCGAAGGTTTCCAAAGGGCGACCGGAAAGCCCTTTGGTCGCTCCGCAGAGCAAAAAAGCAGCTGCCCGAAATGAGCAGCTGCCATCTAATTACCTCTTCTTGCCGCCGAAGATGCCCGAAATTCCGCCGAGAATTCCGCGCGTCACCGACTTCGTGACTTCTCTCGTTGCGGTGCTGATGACCGTATTCTGCACGCGCCCAAGGATGGAGTCATTCTTCCGGGCACGCGCTGCACGTTCCTCGCGAAGCTCATCGGCACGCTTGCGGCGTTCCTCCGCCTGACGTTCCTTTTCTGCCTTTTCGGCGGCCTTGCGCTGTTTTTCCTGCTCCTTCGCAGCGGCAGGCGAAACGGGCGCGGCAGTCTGCACAGGGACATAGTTGCCGGTGGTCGGGTCGAGTTGCATCGTCATCATCTTCTGCACATATTGACCGCTTGTCGGGTCGTAGACCATGACGAGCATCTGCTGCACCTGCGGCGCTGCCGGCTGCGTTTCAGGCACGACCAACTGCGGCGAGGGCTGTTGATTCTGCCATGCGGCACGGGCAGGCTCCTCGGCCGTCATCCATGCAGGACGCGGCGAGCTGCCGGCGTTAGGTGCGGCCGGTGCGGCCGGTGCGGTCTCACGCTGGACATAATGTCCGGTCGTCGGGTCGAAAACGAGGAATGCCTCGGGTCGGCTGACGGTCGGTTCGGCGGTGGTCACCTGCGGCACCGCCATCGTCGGCACCTCCGGCATGTCGAGCTGTTCCTTGTCGAACGCGCCCGCAAGCATCTCGTAGGCGGAGACGCGGTCGACGGGCGTGTCATAAACGCCGTAGAACATGCTGTTCTCGATGCATGCCTGCCGCTCTTCATCGGTGATGGCGCTCATGGCGCTCTGCGGCGGCAGCACGGTCGCACGCTCCACAACGCCGGGCGCACCGCTTGCATCCAGGCAGGAAATCAGCGCTTCACCGGTCTTGAGCGTCGTGATGGCTTCCGCCGTGTCAAACGACGGATTCGTGCGGAACGTCATTGCGGCGGTGCGGACTGCCTTCTGATCAAGCGGTGTATACGCGCGCAGTGCATGCTGAATGCGGTTGCCAAGCTGCCCCAGAATCGTCATGGGGATGTCGCTCGGGCTCTGGGTGATAAAGTACACGCCGACGCCCTTGGAGCGAATCAGCCGGACGACCTGCTCCAGCATCTCCAGCAGCGCCTTCGGGCAGTCATCGAAGAGCAGATGCGCTTCATCGAAGAAGAACACAAGGCGCGGCTTCTCCAAATCGCCGCATTCAGGCAGCAGCTCGTAAAGCTCGGAAAGCATCCACAGCAGGAAGGTTGAATACAGCCGCGGCTTGCGCGACAGCACGTCTGCCGCCAGCACATTGATGACGCCGCGCCCGTTCTCGTCGATTTGCAGCCAGTCGGAGATGTTCAGCGCAGGCTCGCCAAAGAACGAATTGCCGCCCTCGTCCTCCAGCAGCGCCACCGCCCGCTGAATCGCACCGATGGATGCGGCGGACACGTTGCCGTAGTCCAGCGTATATTCCCTGGCATGCTCGCCGACATACGCCAGCATGGCCTTCAAATCCTTCAGGTCGAGCAGGAGCATGTTCTCGTCATCCGCGACGCGGAACAGGATGCTCAGCACGCCGGTCTGCGTTTCGTTCAGCCCCATCAGGCGCGACAGCAGCGTCGGTCCCATTTCGCTGACGGTCGTGCGTACCGGATGACCCGCCTTGCCGAACACATCCCAGAAGACGGTCGGAAATGCGCGGTATTCAAACGACGGCACACCGCAGTTCGTCAGCCGCGAGGCGATAGCATCGCTGTGCGTGCCGGGCAGCGTCATGCCTGCCAAATCGCCCTTGATGTCCGCCAGAAAGACAGGCACGCCCATCTCGGAGAAGCCTTCCGCAAGCACCTTGAGCGACACGGTTTTGCCCGTGCCGGTCGCGCCTGCGATCAGCCCGTGACGGTTTGCCATTTCCGGCAGCAGGAAGACCGGCTTTTCCCCCGTTCCAACCCAGATTTTCCCCTCGTACAGCATGTGATTCCTCCCTTATCCCTTTTGATCCTCATCTGCCATTTCGGCAGTTCGTTCCGAAATAATGTAGCGCGGACGCTGTTTGACCTCCAGATATATCTTGCCGATGTATTCGCCGATGATGCCGAGGAACAGGCACTGTACGCCGCCGACGAAGCAGATCAGACATGCCAGCGACGCCCAGCCTGCCACTGCGTGACCCAGCAGCGCCGCGATGACAGCCCACAGGATGCCGATGAACGACAGGAACGTCACCAGCAGCCCGAAGAAGAATACCATGCGGATCGGCTTGACGGACAGGCTCGTAATGCCGTCAAACGCCAGCCCGAGCATCTTCCTGAGCGGATAATGGCTTTCCCCGGCAAGGCGCTCATGGCGCTCATAGCAGACGCTGGTGGACTTGAAGCCGACAAGCGGCACCATGCCGCGCAGATACAGGTTGACCTCGCGGAACTGCGAGAGCGCCTGCAAGGCCCGACTGGAAATCAGCCGGTAATCGGCATGATTGAACACGACCTCCGCGCCCATGGCGTTAAGCAGCTTATAGAAGCCCTCAGCGGTAAAGCGCTTGAAGAAGGTGTCCGTATCGCGCTTGGAGCGCACCCCGTAGACGATTTCACACCCCTCCAGATACGCATCCACCATTGCATCCATGGCATTGATGTCATCCTGACCGTCGCAGTCAATGGAAATGGTGATGTCGCAGCGCTCCTTCGCCTCCATCAGCCCTGCCCAGACCGCCTTCTGATGACCGCGGTTTCGGCTCTGTGCGATGCCCTGAAAGCACGGGTCGGACGCGGATAATTCGGTGATAATCTGCCATGTCCTGTCCTTGCTGCCGTCATTGACAAACAGCACGCGGCTCTTGTCGCTGATTTTTCCGTCCGCATGAAGCTGACGGAGCTTATCGCGGAACATGGTGCTCGTAATGGGCAGGACGCTTTCTTCATTATAGCACGGTACAACAATATAAAGCACCGGCAGCTTTATCATAAACAATTCCTCCTGCGTTTGAATGCGCCTTTTGGTTATTATACCACAGAAACAAACGATTGAGAAGGTGCTTTTTATCCGCTTGCCTTGCGGAGGACTTGACATTTTATTCTTGTCGGAGGATAATGTAAGCGGAGGTCGCGATTTTTCACGAGGAGGTGTATGGATATGCTGACATTCCGCGAGGCAACCGCCGATCAGGCCGGACTGATCAGCCACATCTACGCCACCAGCTGGCGCAAAACGTACCGCGGGCACATCTCGCAGCATTATCTTGACCGTCTGCCGGATGAATACTGGGTGCCGTCCATCCGCTCATGGCTCTCCTGCGGACAGTTCTACGGGCTGATGGTCTACGATGGCGATAAGCCGGTCGGCTGCTGCATTTACGGGCGCGGCCGCGATGAACAGTACGCCGACTGCTGCGAAATCCTTTCACTCTACCTCCTGCCGGACACGATGCGCAAGGGCATCGGCGGACAGCTGCTGGAGGAGGTTATCCGCCTGATGCAGCTTGACGGCTACGAAAAATTCTACGTCTGGGCGATTGACGGCAACAAAATCGCCGACGGCTTCTACCGCAAGCACGGCTTCCGGCGCATGGACGAGCACGTGGATTACAAAATCGGCGGCGAGCCCGTCAGGGATGTGCTGTATTTCAGGGAATGAGACGGAAACGGGAAGCCTCCTCTATCAAACAAAACCAGCCAGGTCGGACGCACAGTCCAGCCTGGCTTTTTCGATTCTCCATAGATTATGCATCGGCAGATTCAGCAGTGCATTCCTCTGCCGCCCGATGCCCGGGAAGAACCAGCTCCTGTTCGTCCGCCGGATTCTTCCTCGCCGGCGCACGCAGGTACATCGCCGAGGCAATCAGCGCCGTCAGCGGAGCCGCAGCCGCCAGCCCGAACGAGCCGACCAGCGTGTTCAGCAGCTGCGACGCGACGTACTTCAGGTTGATGATGTCCGTCACCGGCGTGCCCTGCCCGACGAAGTACATCAGCATCGACAGGTAGTTGCCCGAATACGCCAGCATCAGCGTCGTCGTCATCGTGCCGAGCACGCTTCTGCCGACCAGCAGCCCCGACTTCATCAGCGCCGGATAGCTGATGTCCGGCTTATGGTGGTGGATCTCCTCCAGCGAGACGCTGATATCCATTGACAAATCCATCAGTGCGCCGGAGTTTGCGAGGAACATCATGCCTATATACAGGCTGCGCGTGTCAATCTGCATGGCGGACTGGCTCAGCAACGGCACGACATACGGCAGATCGCCGCCGTCGAGCTTGAGCAGGTACGTCAGTCCCCACGCGCTCAGGCAGGTAACCAGCGTGCCGGCAATCGAGCCGAGCACCGCCGTCAGGCAGCGCCGCGTGAAGCCTGCGACAAGCACATCAATCAGCACGGTCAGCGCAAGCACGGTCGCGAAGGAGGCGAGCATCGGGTCGATGCCGTCAAGCAGCAGCGGAATCAGCAGCTTCCATACGATGACGGCGCTTGCAACGAGCGAAACCATCGCGCCGCAGCCGATGACGCCGCCGAAGGCAATCAGCACCAGCGCCAGCGCCGCGACCACGCCGGCTTCGATGCCGATGCGGTAATGGTCAATCAGCGTGACGACAGGTTTCGAGGAATCACCCTGAATCATCGCCCATGCGACATCGCCGACCTCGTAGAGCTTGTCCTTATCCAGCGCGGAGTTCAGGTAATTAAACGACGAGGCGGTCTGACCGACGTATTCGCCCGTAAGGATGGTAACCTGACAGGGCTGCACGCCGTTATAGACGATGCCGACCGCATCGAGCATGCTGTTGTCCACCGAATCGATACGTACCTGCTCACGCGGAAAGGTGCTTGTTACATTGAGGTGCTCATCGGGCAGCAGGCACAGCAGCCCGCAGACAACAAGCGTCACAAGGCACAGCACCCAGTTCTGCTTTGCTTTCCACGCCTTCCTTGGCTTCATGATGACGACCTCCCGGCAGATTCTTGAACAGGGCAGGCCTGCAAATGCAGCTTCTGCCCCGGTGTTTGCTGTCCGCTATGGAAATGGAAGCTTGCATACCCGAAAGGGACAAAGGGCGTTCGGAAAATCCCCCTTCATTTATTCGGCATCAGCGGTCAGTCCCATAACTTCCATGGTGCGGTTGAAGATGCCGGTGTTGTCGTAGAGACCGGAGAAGTTCTCAGCGCCGACGCCCCAGGCGTAGACCGGAATCTGCAAGCCGGTATGGGCGTAGGAGGTATAGGACAGACCCGCCTTGTTGTTCATGATGTGGCTGACAGCCATGGAGAAGGCGTTGTAGCCGCCGTAGAGCAGCGCGGACTGTTCATCGGACAATGCTTCGGTGCCCATGACCACGTTCCATGCGGTGCGGAGGCTTTCCAGCTCGGTCTCGGTCAGCGTCAGATCCTGCTCAGCAGTGGTGGTCAGACCATAGTACACCTCAACCTTCGCCAGCGCATCCTCGAAGGTTGCGTTGTTCTCCTTCAACTCGGCAATGACATCATCGAAGGCGGTGAAGGAGATTTTCTGGTTTGCAAGGTATTGGAAGTAGGTTTCGTAAGCGGTGGTTGCGAAGCCGATGGTCATGCCGCCGGTCTCGTGGTCAGCCGTAACGATGATCAGGCACTCGTTCGGATGCTCGGCAGCAAAGTCCAGCGCCACCTGAACGGCGTCAGAGAGCGCGAGGGTGTCGTGAATGGAGGTTGCAGCGTCGTTTGCATGGCAGGTCCAGTCGATCTTGCCGCCCTCGCACATCATGAAGAAGCCGTTTTCGTTATCCAGGACATTGATGCCGCTGCGGACGAAGTCAGCCAGGGAGAGCACATCCTCACCGTTGGCAACCATCTGCTCACGGTCGATTTCGTAGTAGATGGACTTGGAATCCTGCAGGTCGGGGCTGATGGCAAGCACGCGGCCGTCCGCGGAGGACAGGCTGCGGATTTCATCGTTCGTCGTCGGAATCGTCCAGCCGTTTTCCGCGGCGATTTCCACCAGGGACTGCTGCGTGCCGTCGTCGGTTTCCTTCTTGAAACCGCCGCCTGCGAGGTAGTCAACGGTCGTGCCGGACACCGCCTGCAGGCCGATTTCGTAGTAGCTGTTGCGGGACTGCTGCTTGGCGTAGTAAGCCGCCGGCGTTGCATGGTCAACAGACACGGAGGTGATGACGCCGATCTTCTTGCCCGCTTCCTTGGCGTATTCGGTGATCAGCTTGTAGGGATTGGTCAGCGTTACATCGTAGTTAATAACGCCGGAAAGCGTCTTTCTGCCGGAAGCCATCGAGGTTGCGGTCGATGCGGAGTCCGGGCAGAAGGAGGAGCTGTCGTAGGTCGTCACCAGTCCGAGGTACGGGAACGTGGTGAAGGACAAATCAGCAGGAACCGGGTAATCGCTGTCGGGGTTTTCAATGCTGCCGAGGTAGTACTGTGTGGCAGTCACCTGCGGGTTGCCCATGCCGTCGCCAATGAACATGAACACGTATTTGGGCGTTGCGGCGGCTTCGGTTTCCTCCGCCATGGCAGGTGCGCAGCCGAGACAGAGCACGACGGCGCACAGCAGTGCGAGAAGCTTCTTCATAGTAGGTTTTCCTCCTTATTTGCCGGATGTTGTATGTGTTAAAATGATATGACCCCCTCAAAAAGAAAAGGAAGTTCATTAGAGATATGGTATAATGGAGTCGCAACA
>CAVIHU010000014.1:0-50599 GCA_963642705.1 Bacteroidaceae bacterium | reverse complement strand
TCCGGAGTAGACACTCGAAAAAACAAAAGTTTCGAGACTACGCTGGAGGGAGCATATCATATCACGGTGCAGGCTGCCTTTTTTTGTGGAGGAAATACCGTGCAATTCCGCGGCATCGCTGACCAGAGTCATAGCAGGCAATTCACAACGCTTTACTCGTCTGCTGAGAAATATTCTAAAAGAATGGAACTTCTTTCAACCAATTCAAGCACAACAATATCGGGATCATAGTTTAGAATATCATCGAAAGAGTAAGCATTAAAGTGCCTGAGATAGGTCTGCTCAAACTGTGAGCCCAAATAAGGCGCCATGGCGGTCGCAAAGGAATCTCGAATGACATAGAGTGTGCGGGGATCTGCACCATTGGGAGCGTTGTAGGCAATGAGACCGCTGAAGTTTGAGCTGACATCTATGATGTCATGGTCAGGATAGCCGCTCAAAATATAATTATGGTCAACGCCGTTCATCTGCTTTGACAGATACAGCATTTGAGCCAGGTCGCCGGAGGTGGCTTCGCCTTCGGTGATCACAAGCTCATCAGAAGCAAGGGAAGGCATATCGATTCCAAGCTCCTGAAGCAGTGCGGCACTGCCTACATAGCCGCCGATCTGATTCCAGTGAGAATCCGTCTTGTAGTAGATATTATACTCGGTATGCTCCTTGGCATCCATCAACTTTTCATAGGGGTACACAACACGCAGATCGGTGTTCTTGCGGAGATAGTTGACAATCTGCAATACACCGTATTCGTCGGCAGGAAGACCGTATTCATCAGGCATGTTTTCGAAGTAGATTCGTTCCTTATTGGGCGCGAAATACAGAACGAACTCGATGCCGCGTTCTTCCAGTACATCACGGAAATGAAGGCAGTTATCTGCAATCAGCTGCAATTCCGCGTCTGTGTAAAGGTTGGCACCCTGGTAGCAGGCGAGCGGATCACCGTCATCCTTGCGGACATAAAAGAGCCAGCCATTCTTGCCCGGCAATACGTAATCACTGGTGGATTTATGAAAAATGTAGTAATCAATTGAGGAATTCAGGCTGATCAGCTCATTGCGGAAGGGAATTCTATCTTCTAAATAGCTTGTGAATTGTGTTGGAAAGCTGCTGTAGGTGGACAGCGTCAATTCCGGCACCTCTGCCTTTTGACGATTTTCATAGTTGGTGTTGTCAGCCAAAGGCTGCACGAAAAACCAAATTCCCCACGAAAGGCAGATGTTCACGACAAACATGATCATGAGAATCCATGAACCTAAACTTTTTTTCATCTTTTCCACCTCTTAAAACTGGAAATAGATAAACGGGTTATAGCTGTTGCCCGCAACAGAGGCAAGGCAGAGCACGAGCAGAAGGACGCATAGAATAGCCTCGGGCACGGAATATCGCCACCTTTTCATAATCTTTTCGGGAATATAATTTGCAAAACCCATGCCAAGCACTGCACAGCAGAAAACCGTGATCGTCTTCAAGTCAACGCACTGCAGAAGAAGACCTGTGCTCTGATAGCGCCACGGCATGAGCATCCGTGCAATATAGCGTATTGCTAATCCTGTGTTTGCGGCTCTGAACAAAACCCAGCCAAAGAGCACCACAAGGAAGCAATACAGCATACCAACCCAATGATGCTTGTCCAGCCGCTTCTTCAGTCCTGCGCGCTCAATGATGGAGAAGAGACCGTGGTAGAGACCCCACAGCACGAAGGCAAGATCCGCACCATGCCACAAACCTGTCAAGAGAAAGACGATAAACAGATTGATGTAGGTACGAGCTGCGCCCTTGCGGTTGCCGCCAAGCGGGATATACACATATTCCCTGAACCAGGAACCCAAAGAAATATGCCACCTGCGCCAGAATTCCGTAATTGAAGAAGATATATAGGGATACTGAAAGTTCTCCA
The DNA here is from genome assembly GCA_963642705.1 of Bacteroidaceae bacterium. Classification (GTDB taxonomy): domain Bacteria; phylum Bacillota; class Clostridia; order Christensenellales; family Aristaeellaceae; genus UBA11524. Next base: position 48,702 of record CAVIHU010000014.1, on the reverse strand, counting down.
GGATATCGAAACCGAACATTTTGCCCAGACCGATGGCCATGTCAGAATAGCCGGAAAAGTCATAGTAGATCTGGAACATGTAGGCGAGCGCCGCCACCCATGCCTCTGCACTGCCGACGTTGGCAAGTTCACTGCTGAAGATTGCATCAACGCATGCGCCCATGACATTGGAGATGAGAACCTTCTTCGCCAGGCCTATGATGAACCGGCGGAATCCCTTCGTTACGCCATCCCATGTGATGCTGCGATCTTCAATCTGCCGGTTGATGTCCTTATACTTGACAATGGGTCCTGCAATCAACTGCGGGAAAAAGGCAATGTACAGAGCCACATTCACCAACCTTGGCGAAGCATCCGTGTCACCGCGATACACATCCACAATGTAGGAAATGGCCTGGAAGGTGAAAAAGGAAATGCCGATGGGAAGAGAGATTGCGGGCACGTCAATCAGTGCTTTGCCGACAATACCGTTGAGAATCGAGACAAGGAATCCGGCATACTTGTAATAGCCGAGGATTGCCAGATCACACACAACGCCAATGGCTAATGCGGCTTTCCTTGCACGGCCGGAGGTTCTGGCAATGACTCCGCCAACGAACCAGTTTAGCACCACCGATGCTGCCATCAGCAACACCAACACCGGCTCACCCCAGGCGTAGAACACAAGGCTTGCCATGAGAAGCAGGATGTTGGAGTACTTCCTCTGAAAGAAATAGTTCAGAATAAAGACGATCGGCAAAAAGAACTGCAAAAAAATCGTTGAACTGAAGACCATAACGCCACCACTTTCTATCTTTTAAGGCACAGCCAAACAAATGTAGTATACCATGGACAGCGGACGATGTAAATAGCGCAGTAAAACGACACGGCACACTTCGCTGCGTTGACGGTTTGTCATGAGCGAAAGGAAAAAAGTTAAGGCAACACCGCACAAATAAGGTGGTGCGATGTACAGCGAATCGCGTAGCCAAAGGCAAACCGGGAAAAAATTAGCACAAAAAAGGAAAAATGCGCAAGCCCGGCGAAAATTGTGGCAAAAGCACGTCAACTTATGCTTTACAAATTAAGGAATACTTCTTTATAATAAAAAAAGGAGTTGAAGGAGAAATGAAAACAGAAGGCAATCGAATGCTGACACCGCGTGAGATTTATCGCTGGCTCAGCAATGGCATAGACGGGGATAAATCAACCGCAGCAATCCGGCTTTCGAAGACGACGCTGATTCACTTCTGGCGTGAGCTGCTGATGACGATTCTGGATGATGACTCGCTGGCAATGCTGGACAGCACGAAGGAGAAACGCTCGAGAAGCCTGAGCAATATCATGAACCGAAGCGGTAGCGCAGGCGTGATGTCGCCGCTTTATGAGACATTCTCCAAAGAGCTTAACAGCGCGAAGTTTATGCATCTGACGGTCGCATGGCTGGAGGTGCTGAATCGGCAGGAGCCGGACTGGTTTCTGTTTATGGAGTCGCTGTGCGCGTTTGAAGATCAGTGCATAGCAGGCGACAGCGCGATAACGTCCGAAATTCAGGATCATCTGGAAACTATGCGCGATGAGGCGAATGAAGCGTTTGAGATGGACTATCCCAGTCAGGGCTTTTTCTGCAGCGTGCAGATGGCGTGGCTGACGGTTTATGCTTTCCTTGGCAGCCATATGGACAGCAAGCGGATTGCGCTTTTGCGGAAACGCGACGAGTTCTCAGCCAGCCAGCTGTACATGAAATACCGCCATGTCACGTTCGGACGCTTTGTGCCGGTGGTGCTGACGTCGCATGAGTGCGAGGCTTGCAAGCAGGCGCTTGCGCAGGAAGCTTACGTGCCCTGTCCGGAAAACGTGGTCGATCTGTTGTATGAGCGTCTGGAAAAAAGCGGAAAGGTGCTCATTTCGGGTGCCGGCGGCATGGGAAAAACGGAGCTTGTCCGGCAGGTGCTGGTGCGCTGCGGAGAACTGGGAAGATACAGCCGACTGGCGTTTGCACAGGATCAGGGAGATTTGGTTTCGGCATTTCAAAAGGCGTTTTTGGAGCTTCGCGAGGAGGAGCCGGGGGAGGTTCTTCGCAGTGTCGGAGAGCTGCTGGACAAGCCGTACAGCGGCAGGACGCTGCTGGTGATTGACAATGCGCGGATTGACCGGAATCCGGAGCAATGGGAAAAGGTGGCGTGCTTCGGCTGCGATGTGCTGGTGACATCCCGCCAGAGAGAGCTGGAGGGATTTTCAGAATTTCCCATGGCGCCTTTAGGTGTGGATGAAACGAGAAAGCTGCTGGAGGTCAGCAGCGGCTTCCCGTTGTCGGACAGCAGAAAGGAATTTGAGCAGCTGCACTGCCGCGTGCAGGGTCATCCGCTGGCAGTGATTCTGCTGGGCAAGGCATTGAAGATGCGTTCGCTGACAGTTGCCGCGCTGAACGAAGAAATTGATGCAAACGGCTATCAGAATCTGCAGCTGATTCATCGCGGCGAAAGCGAGAGCTTTATCGAGAAGCTCAGGAAGGTCTTTGCGTCGACAATCGTAACGCCCCAAATGCGCAGGCTGCTGGTGCTGTTTTCAGCGCTGGACACTGTGAGCTGGCCGCCCAGAAACGTGGAAAATCTCCTGCTGGATGCGGAGCCGGATACCGGAAAGGTGCCGTCGATTCTCTACAACAGCTATTTGAATGGCTGGCTGGAGCTGAATCAGCATGGATATTCGATGCAGCCGGTCATCGCCGAGGCAATGCGCACGGAATTTGGTACGCTCCGGGATCATCCGAAGCTGGAAAAACGCATTCGGGAGCTGTTCGCACAGCATGGGGATGAGCTGTTCTATTATAAGCGGGATGCGTACGCAGGCGCAAGCATTGTTTCCTTCCTGCTGGGGAACGGGATGGAAGTGCCGGAGGAGATTGCACTTGGCGCGATGGTGTATGCAGACATCTACGGCTATTCCCAGATTCGGAAAAGGATGGTGCGGTTTTGCAGGAAAAGTTCAAATAAGGAAACTCGTTTTATTGCGTGGTGCTTTGAATATACGGACGGTATGGCACAATATGAAAGCGCCGGAGAAGAAAACGATGCGGCTGCGCTGATGAAGGAAGCAGAGAAAATTGACTTTGCCAATCCGCTTGCTGCAATGGGTGTGCTTGCGTTCATCCGGTTGAGCAACAGCTTTGGGAACAAAAAAATAAACGAGCTGATCAGCCGTATTCTGGAAAAATGTCCGAACTCGATTCCACGCGGGTTTATTCTAATCGAGGAAGCACAGAATGTGCTCGTGAACAGCGGCGATGTAATGAAGTGCAACGAGCTTCTGACACAGGCGGAAAAGATGGATCCTGAGCAAAAGTCGTTCTGTTTTCAGTTCCATCTGCAGGCTTTTTACAGCTTAAGGCTGGGGGTTCCGGCTTTAGATACGGAGCATATTGACAAGCTTGAACAGCTTGCCGAAAAAATAAAGGAAATGGGAAACGGCACGGCAAAAAAAGACAGCTGGATTTTCTGCGCTTATATGATGGAAGCATTCGTGTACAGCAGACAATGGCAAAGGGTGGAAACGTATGCACAGCGCTATATCGAAGAATACATGAAGAATGCGGACGACAGCCTGAAAAACGACAAGGATGAGCTGTTTCATCTGGCACAGGCCTATCGACGCGTAAAGCAGCCGATGAAGGCACTGGAGGTCAATTACCAGCTGCTGCGCAAAATAAAGCGCCTCGACCGCTCGTCCTGGCTGACGCTTCACGCATTGGATCAACGCGGCTATGCGTATTACGAGGCAGGAAAATACAGGCAGTCGCTGCAGGTGCTTGAGGAGTGCCTGAAACGGATGAATGAGTGCGAACAGCCGGATGAGGTCGGGCGCGTGACAATCCATTTCCAGATTGCGATGGCATACGATGCCATGAACAAGAAGGACAAGGCACAGGAGTACATCGATGCCGTCCTTGAGAAGTATAAAGCCATGCGGGAAAGAGGCTTTTTCCTGATGGAAGAGCTTGAACCGATGCTTGCGTATGTTCATGAATCGTAATGGCCTTTCGGGAACATCGGGATTCTATGTAGACTTGTGCGTTTGCTTGAACGATGCTGATCGAGGAATGAAAGATGATGCTGCGAATCGTTATGTACAGCAAGGGACGGGGAAAAATATTCTGCCTGCCGGACGTCGAGAAGGATACCATCACCGCGGCAGCGCCGTCCTATGAGAAATATCAGGTGACGTTTGTTGCCATGGATCATCAGTGGTATGCGGTCAGACCTGAGGAAATGACATGGAGTGACGGAGAAGATACACGGGAGCGCTGTCTGCATCATGAAATGAGCCTGATTCTGAAGAGTGAGGACGCGATGATCGGCATCTATTGCTCCGAAATTTTGCAGGAGGATGTCCGGTTCGGCAAGTATGTCCTGACCGGAGAGACGCTGCAGATCGGACGTCATGAGGACTGCGGAGTTTGCTCACCGGACAAGCGCCTTTCTGATCATCATGGTGTTTTGAAGGTGTCGGGAGATCATGCAAGCTATGCCGATACATCCAAGAACGGCTCGTTTATCAATGGATTTTTCATCCGCAATGAGGAAAAGGAGATCCGCACGGGTGATTTGATTGCGTTCGCAAGCGGATTGCAGATTGTGTATCTTGGCGGCAATGTGATTGGTGTCAGCGGCATCGGCGGCGGACACGTTGCGTTACAGGCGGCAAGCACATCGCATATGGTGATGTTCCGGGCGAAGGCGGATCACCTGTATCGGGATATTGCCCGTCCGCCGCGCTTTATGCCGCGAATTGAAGAGAAGAAGTACGAGATTGAAGCAACGCCGGTGCTTGAGGAGAACAAGACACAGCCGCTTCTTTTGAGCATGGGTCCGGCGCTGACGATGAGCCTGCCGATGCTGCTGGGCAGCATGTTGAGCGGGTCGAGCTATCGCGGCTACGGCACGGTAATGATGGTGTCCTCCTCTGTTCTGGCGGTCGGTTGGACGCTGATTAACTATTGCTACAGCAAGCACATGAGAAAAAAACAGTTCAAGGAAGCGATGGCGGACTATATCAAGCGCCTTGGACGAACAGAAAAGGAAATCAACAAGGGCGTTGAGGAAATTCTGGACACACTGGAAAAATATTATCCGGCATGGCAGCAATGCTGCAACGATGCGGCGCAATTGAGCTCCGCCGTATGGGAAAGAACGCCGAACAGCGAGACGTTTCTCAAAATACGCCTGGGCAGAGGACAGGTCAGACTGCCGTACAGCATTTCCGTGCCGAAATTGAAGATGGGCGAGGTGCCTGAAGGCGAAAAGAACGCGCCGTACCGCCTGCAGGAAAAATTCAGTATGCTGCACGATGCGCCGATTACGGTCGATTTGCTCAATGACAAGCTGTTCGGCATCGTGTCTGCGGAAGCCTCTTCGCTGATTGAAACGCTGATTTTGCAGCTGTCCGTCATGCATGCGCCAGAGGATGTGCGGATTGCCCTCATCGCAAAGCCGGGCAACGGCGAAAAGTGGCGTTTCCTGCGTGCGCTGCCGCATATGCAGATGTATGACGGCAGCGAGGGTCAACTGATTTCAGACAATTATGCGGATGCGATGGAAATCCTGTCGCAGCTCAACGATGTGCTGATGCTGCGGTTGGAAAAGGACAACGAAAAGAGCAGCGTGCTGCCGCACTATGTCGTCATTTTTGAGGACAGCACCTATCTGTGGCGGCATGTGCTGTTTTCCAACATTATTTCCTCGAATGCCGGCTTTTCGATTTGCGTTTGCGCGGAAAAGGAAGAGGAGCTTCCCAAGGAATGCAAGGTTGTATACAATGCACGGGAGAACAAGCTCTACAATTACGCAGAGAAAACAACGCGGAGCGTGACACCGGAATACTGCGAGGAAAACGAATTCTGGCATACAATCGATGCGCTCAATGCTTGCCGCGAAACGGGATTAATCGGCAACCGGAAAATACCGGATCGCGTGACATTTCTGGAGATGTATGGTGTTCGCGAGACAGAGCAGCTGGGAATCCGCCTTCGGTGGGAGCAGAACAGCACGAGCAGGGACATCATCGCTTATCTGGGAAAGATGGCGGGCGAGCGTGTTTTCCCACTGGATCTGTCGGACAAGCAGCATGGACCGCACGGCATCATGGCAGGGACAACCGGCTCGGGCAAGAGCGTACTGCTTCAGACGCTGCTGCTTTCGCTTGCGCTGAACTATTCGCCGGAACAGATGCAGTTTATTCTGATCGACTACAAGGGCGGCGGCACCTTCAACAACTTCAGAAATATGCCGCACTGCATCGGCTTTGTAGACAATCTGCAGGGAAAGCGGAGCATCAACCGCGCATTGTATTCGCTTCGCGGCGAGGTGAAACGGCGTGAGAGATTGTTCAAAAAGTACGATGTCGATAATATCGATGCGTACATCCGCTACGTGAATCCGCTTGCAGACAGCAGGAAGCTGTCCCATATCCTGATTGTGATTGACGAGTTCTCTGAGCTGATGGACGAACTTCCGGATTTCATGAGCGAGCTGATCAGCACGGCACGTGTGGGACGCTCGGTCGGCCTGCATCTTCTGCTGGCAACGCAGCGCCCATCAAACAAGGTGGGTCCTGAAATCTGGAGCAACAGCCGCTTCCATATCTGCCTTCAGGTGCGAACTCGCGAGGACTCGAATGATATGCTGCACCGTCCGGATGCGGCGTTCATCAAGGGAAACGGACGCGGCTTCGTACAGGTAGGCAATGATGAGCTGTTTGAACAGATTCAGACGGCCTATTGCGGCGCAGCCTATGAGCCTGATCAGGGGGATCCCGCGGCAAAGCCTGCGTTGATGGATTCGCTCGGTCGCAGGAAAAAGATGGTTGCTGCGTCAAATGCACCGACGAAAAAAGCAAAGAGTCAGATGAACGCCGTGTTGGATGAAATCAACAGGACGGCGGAGGTGTATGGCTATCAGGGTCCTGGAAAGCTGTGGCTGCCGGAGCTTCCGAATGTGATCAACTTGACTGCGCTGCCATCGGCGGAGGAAAACACAGAGGACGGCATCAGCGCCGTCATCGGTATGCTGGATGATGTTGCGAATCAGCGGTATCTGACGGCATCGCTGAATGTGTCTGTGCTGCGGAATATGGCAATTATCGGGCACAGCCAAAGCGGCAAAACGATGTTCCTGCAGACGATCGCCTATGCAATCAGCCGACGCTATTCGCCGGAGCAGGTGCAAATGATGGTGCTCAGCTTCTCGGGCACGGCGCTGAAGTCCATTGAGAAAATTCCAAACGTCTGTGATGTGCTGACCAAATGGGAAAGTCGCGAGGAACGTGCCGCATATTATCGTCTGGAAGAGCTGATGACCGCACGTGACGCGACATTCGCGGAGAAAAAGACAGACAGCTTTGCGAGCTACAACCGGGCATGCGCGGAGGACGGCGAGCCTGTTATGCCAGCGCTGATTGTGGCGGTGGATCGCTTTGCGCAATGGTATGAGCTGCTGAACGACAACGAGCAGGAAAAGGCGGAAAACCTGATTAAAACAGCCTCGGGTCGCGGCGTCTATTTCATCGTGACGGCGAATGCCATGGGCGAAATCAACCGGCGGCTGCTGGAGACGATGCAGGTCATTCCGCTCGGTATGGGCAGTGCAACGGAATATGCGGATGCGCTGAATGTCCGCACAAGCAGCATACAGGCGATTCCGGCAGATCTGCCCGGTCGCGGTGTGATGAACAGCGAGCAGGGCTGTCTCGAGTTTCAGACGGGGCTTGCATTTGGTTTGGCGGAGGATCGGAAGCGTGCGGAAAAGCTGCATGAATACGGCGAATCCCTTCCTCAGTGCAGTGCGCCGGTGCTCAAAATGCCACGCGTTCCGGCGGAATTCAGTGCGCAGGTGCTTGCCGCGTATGCCGTCAAGGAGAAAAACGCGGAGGTGCCGATCGCATTCAGGCATGAATCGCTGAAGCCTGTTTGCCTTGATTTCTACGAAAAGCCGACAGTGCTTGTTGCAGGAAAACGCGAAACCGGCAAGACGTCGCTGCTGATGTCGCTGGCGAAGCTTTGCGCAGGGGACGATGGAGACATTTTCGTGATAGCCAGCGAGGCCGACCACGCAAGGTGGAAGACCATCAACGGTCATGTAACCTTCCTGTCGAGCAATACACCGGTTGACCGACAGCGCGGCTTTACGTCCGATATGGATGACCGCTTCGGCGAAAAAAAGCGTGCGCAACACGCCGTTCCGGGCTGGGAGGATGAAAACAACTGGCGTAAGATTGCAGGCACCATCAAGCCGCTGTGCATTGTGCTGGATGACATGGATCGTTGGTTTGATGGGGAAAAGGTGGATCAGCAGCTGTCAAAGCAGCTTCTGACCGCGGTGCGCCTCGGAAGCAAGTACAGCATCCGCGTTCTGATTTCCACGCAGCTCAATGCAAATTCACTGCCGGATTCTGTCAGAGCGTTTGCGCAGAACTGCCACATCATCACAACCGGCAATACGCTGTCCAGCTTTGACCCGTGGAACTGTTCGCTGACGTATGACCGGACGAATGAATATATGAAGCCCGGCGAAGGCTTCATCATTCCGGAAAACCGTTTCCCCATCAAGGTTTATCTTCCGAAGGAGTGAGGCTGAATGGAACATATTCTTGCCCATATTGTTGTGCCGGGCACGGGTCAATGTGAAACATTTACGCTGCCGGCGGATGTGCCTTTCCGGGATATGCTTGCCGACATCGTTACGCAGATGAATGCACAGCCGTATATTGATCTGGTGATCTGCGTGCTTTGCGACAAACAGAGACATGCAGTGCTCGACCTGAACGAGTCAGTGCGCAGCTTGAATGTAAAAAACGGCGCAGTGCTCATGCTGTGCTAAAAATATAAGGAGGTCTGTATGGAGTTTTTGCCGATCGGGAGTGTCGTGACGATCAGGGAGCATCGCGAGAAGCGCATGGTTACGGGCTATTTGCGTGTGGGCGCAGCCGGAAACGTCCGGAAGTACTCTTCTGTCCCGTATCCGCTGGGCTTGGGTGATATGCCCATTGTCCTGTTTGATGAGGATGCTATCGAACAGGTGCTGTTCAATGGCTATCAGTATGAGAAGTACCCCGAGTTTCAGCAGGCGATGACGAAGGCGATGGCTGATGCGGAGCGCAGGGCTGCTGCGGGCGAATTCGCCCCGAAGCCGCACGAATCGAACGAGCTTGATTAAGGAGGAAACAGAATGAGCGACAAGTATAACAGCGCAGACATGGCATCGGCAAAGAGCTATCTGGAAGATATGGAATTGAAGATGCAGGAGGCGGCCAAGGCGCTGTCCAGCGTTAACACATCGACCATTGGCGTCATGGCGGTTAATGAGCTTCAGAAAATTCTGGACGACAGCATCGCGGATGCGAATCTGGCGAAGAACAGTGCGAAGTCGGCAAGCGGTACCATCGCGAAGAAGATTAAGTCGCTTGGATAAAAGAGAAGGGGCGTGTGCATATGGCAAATACCAACTATTCGTATAACAGCCAGCAGGTAAGCAAGGCGCTGACCACGCTGAACGACGTTTCGGATGCCTTGAAGAAGAACGGCGCGAAGCTTAAGTCAGAGCTTGACACGATGCTGAGCAATTGGGACAGCAAGTACAAGTCGGATTTCATCTCGAACAACAACATGCAGCTCAGTGAGCAGATTCAGAGCCTCGCGGAGGCAGTGAAGGCGTATGCAACGGCGGTCGAAACGCTTTCCGGACAGCTCGGCAAAAAGGAAAATGAAGCAATGAAAGTGCTTAAAGGATAAAAAGGAGGAAAAAACATGGCATATGTTGATTTGTCGGCCTTCGATACGGCTGTAAACAATAGCCAGTCTATTGTGACGAGCATGCAGACGCAGATTGGCAATCTTTCGCAGGCTCTTTCTTTTTTGAAGCTGGGCATTGCGAGCGCCAATACGCAAAACCTCTATAAGGCGTGCACGGATAAGAGCGATGCGGTTGAAAAAGCATTGCAGACGCTGCAGACGCTGCTGAAAAATATCGACACTGAGAAGAGGATTACGGAAAGGCGTTTGAACACGCTTGATTAAGAGAGAACAGGAGGATCGGGAACATGACGGCGATAACAACCGATTATAATGCGCAAGCATTGCAGACGTTGATTGAGCAGACGACAAGTGCAAAGAACTCTGCGAAAGACGCGCTCACAAGTGCGCAAAACACGGAGTCCTATCTGAAGGCGCATCCGGAGGCAGGCGGCGAACTTCTAAGCGACGTAGGCGGAACCGTTCTGGGCAAAATCAGCGCTATGGTCAAGACTGTCTTTGAAAAGTTTGAGAAGCTGTCGAAGTATCTGGATAAGCTGCTTAAGGTAAAGGAAATCTACGACTCGGCCGTGAAGGTGATTGAAGCATTTCAGGACGGCGGCGTTGCTGGCGCGGTCACGGCGCTTTTGGATGTGGTCACAGGCGGCTATGCGTCCGAACTGATTGATGCCATTGCAAATGGTGACACGAATGACGTTCTTGAGGCCGCCTTCGGCACAGGAGGCATTATTGCAGCTGGCGTTACAGGAATCCCACTGCTGAACAATGTGGGGAATATGACGCATTCTTACACGCATGCTGTCAATGTGAATGAGAGTATTATTAACGAAACTACCGGAGATTACCACAGCGGCAGGACGTCGCTCTCTGAAATGCTTGGCACGAGTGCCGGTTCATCCGTTGGAGGAGCTGCAATAGGTGTGGCCGAGTTACTTTTGAATGCCGCTGGAATTGATATCCCGGACAGCATGTCTACCACTTTCATTCAGACCGGCGCGACAGTCGGCGGATGGGTCGGACAGGGCGTTAACTATGTTGTGGATGGTGGTAAGACATTTTTTAACTATATCTTTTAACAGGGGAGGGCAAAATTCATGCTGACAGCTGAAAACATTCTTCCCATTGGGAGTATTGTGCGCCTTGAGGAGAACAGGAAGTATTGCTTTGCCGTTATAGGCTACGGTCTAAAAATACAGGAGCATTGCTTTGATTACGTCGGCGTGTTCTATCCGCTGGGCGAGAAGGATGACGAAACGGTTCGCCCGTTTGATGCGGAGAACATCAGCGAGGTCTTATTCAAGGGTTATACGGGGCCGGAAGGCAAGACATTTGCGGTGACCAGCCAGTTTGTACTTGCTGCACAGCAGAAGGCGCTGACGGAAAAGCCTCCGGAAAACAAGCCGGTAGAGAGCAACGAGCTGGATTAAGGCAAGGCAGCCATACAGCATCAATTCATGATGGAGGCTATAGGCATGAAACTGAGAAATGCGATTGCGTGGTTCTTACTAATTGCATTGGTGCTGTGTGCTTGTTCGACAGGAATGGCTGAAACAGCAGCGGGCGTCGATGATTATTCACTGGCATCAAAGCTTGAGGCAATGTATGCCGAGTACGAGCGCGGAAAGACATATGAATCCGCAGGCAACATGGTGCAGGCGCGCAAGTCCTTCTCAAACGTGGTTGCGAACTACGCGGAAAATGTGTACGGCAGCTACAAGGATGCGGCGGAATACTATCATTATGCGCAAGGTTGGCTGTGCTTCTGGGATGAGCAATACACGGATGCGGCGGAGCATTTTCAACGCTGCTCGTCAAGCAAATTCTCCGATGTCGTCTACTACATCATGTATGTGCAGGGCAGCGAGGAGCTTGCGGCAGGCGACCTGACGAATGCTGAAAAGGACCTGAAGGAAGCACGGGAGTACACGATCCTGTCCGGCATGGCAGCGGAGCAGCTGGATGTGCTGTGGAAGCTTCAGAAGGAACAGAAGGAACTGGACAAGGCGGCTGCTGCCCTACAGTCGGTCATCCTGCACTTTACGGCGAAAAAACAAGGCGGCGATGGGTCATCCATCGAAATCGCGTGGAAGAATCAGCAGAGCATCAATGATTACCTCATCACGGTCAGCGCCAGTGCGGAAGCACCTGATGTAAGCGGAGATGCGGTTGAAGTTGCAAAGGACGAATCAGTTGCATGGATGCCTGACGAAAACGGCTGCGCGCTCTACAGTGTTCAGACAACGGACGCGGAGGTGTCGTTTTCCGTCAGCGGCTTGTGGCAGGGAAGTACGTATTACATTCGCGTGTACGATGCAAGGCAGCTTGCGCAGTGTGAGTGTAACAGCATCTCCGTGGACAGGGCAGATACGAACGAAACGTACATCGGCGCAGAGGAAGATGTGAATGTGCGCATGTTCCGCGTCAGGAAGACGAGCTACAGCAAGACAATCAGCGAAATTGACCGCGGCAGCAGCAAGGGCAGCTCTCCCGCGGTGACGCTGTTCAACGCCGGCGCGGCACAGCGAGTCAACGATTTTGCAGTTGAAATTTCCGAGGAAAACCTGGCAGAGTACGGATACTATCTGGAAATTGTCAGGGCAGTTGGAAAAATCAATCGGGAGGCATTTGATGGCAAGGCGGCTGCAATCTATCTTCACGTGGAAGGCTGCGGTACGGCGCGGATGATCGGTCAATGGCCGATGGATCAGGTCAGGTTCCTGCCGGGCACGAATGCGGATACGATGATGACCATTTATCTGGCTGACCTGTTCGATCAGCTGCAAGGCATTCCGGCTGGGGCTGACTGGTGCGTTGAGCTGCTGCTGGACGATGAAATCATCTTCTCGGCTTCAGGAGTGACGAAATGATGGAAGAGGCACAGATCAGAGCGTATGTGACGCAAGCCGAAATGCTGCGGAAGTGGCAGATTGAGAGCATTCTGGGAAGCGGAAAAAAGAGCGTTGTCTACCAGATTACAAGAGAAACGGAGACGGGAAAAACGGTATCGGCGCTTAAGGTCATTTGTGTCATGCCCGAGCCGGATGATGTGAAATACCTGAAGAGCATTGGCCTGACGGCGGACGCGATCGAGCAGAAATACAAAAGAATGGTTGCCCAATGCCGCGATGAAATCACAATCATGCAGCAGCTGCAGGGCGAGGCATACATCCTGAACTGCCTTGACTTTGAAGAGGTGAAGGCGGCGGGAAGACCCGGCGCAATGCTGATGATCCGCGAGGAAAAGCTGACGCCGCTCAAGAATGTCCTTTCCGATGCGCCGCTGAATGAAAATAGGATTATCCAGATTGCTTTGTGCGTCGCGAAGGCGCTGGAGACCTGCCATTATCATCAGCCGAAGCCCATTATCCATGGCGATGTGAAGCCGGATAATATCTTCTGGCTGCGGGATAATATCTACAAGCTCGGCGATTTTGGCGTATCAGCGTTTCTGGCAGAAGCAGATGGACAGCGGCAGGGCGGTACGCCTGATTATGAGGCACCGGAGAGACGTTCAGGGACGATGACCCCGAAAACAGATATCTACGCCCTTGGACGCACGATTCAGCGGCTGCTTGAAGGGCAGCAGGACGGTACAAGCAGCTCACTGCGGCGGTTTGCTGCGCTGATGACGGCGGAAAATCCGGAAGACAGACCGGAAAATATCAGGAGGGTTATTGAGAAATTAGAGAAAATACAGGCAAATCCGTCGTTGCAATGGCACTATCGGCAAAGGGAGAGCATAACGGAAACGCAGACGGATTCGCTTGCAAGCAGGGTGAACAGGCCGGACGAGGATGAGAGCGTCATTCCCGAACAGCCGCAACAAAAGATAAAGCCGCCTGTGACCGAAGATCCACAGACGCCGGATCGGAACGCCAGCATCACCGATGACCTGGACGAAATCGTGAGAAGGAAAAACGAGGACGAAAAACGGAAGAAAAGAAGAAGGCTGCTCACCATCGTCACGGTCGCTGCTCTTGTTGCAGCAGCAGCGGTCGGTGTGATTCATCAGCGACGAAACGTACAGGCGGCTTCAATCGCCGTGCTGACGCTCGAAAAGGATCCAACGGATTACGGTCAGATGACAGGGCTGCTCTTCTGGTATCCAAAGGATTGCGGCTATGACGGCGCGGACCAGCACGAGAAGCTGATGCAGGAATTTCTGCTGACGCGGATTCTCTCTGACAGCAATCTGCCGGTCACGCAGATGCAAAGCGACGGACAGGGCGTGTATCTCCATTTGTCTGCCGCTAACGGTTTTCCGGAGCCTATAGACAGCTGCAAGGTGGTAATCCTGTGCGGAACAAAAACAGTCATCGTCACGATGACGGCAAAAGACGGTGGCTGCGGCATTTTTGGGCAGAATCTGCTCTTCGTGCGGCTGGATGAGGTGCTGAATCAGGCAAAGGACAGCCTGGTGAGCGGACAAAGCTACGAACTGCGGGTTTACTCTTCCAGGGGACTGCTGTACAACATGAACGGAACCATTCAATAAAGCCGGCATAATATCCGGCAGGAAAAGGAGAAGACAAGATGAAACGTATACTGGCTATGCTGCTTGCGGTGGCGACCCTGCTTTGCTGTTTGAACGTTTCTGCGGTGGCGGAAATGGAAAACAACTATGCATTGACCCTCAAGAAACTGGATCTCTACATGAGCAACCCCAAGAACTCCGGATTGGATATCAACAATATCATCGAAGATTTCACTATGCTCGGAAACAAGGGATACAGCGCTCAGTTGATCATGTATTCGATGGCCGTACAGTATATTATTGAAAAGGATGAACTGACAATCGCTGAAATGTATGTGAAGGCACTGGAGGAAATGCCGAAGTTCACCAATTATCTCGAAACAGATGAAAACGGTCTCACCGCATACATGAAAGAAAATTGCAAAATCGATGACGGAAAGATCAGCATCGTTCCTGTATCGCAGATCAGAGCGTACATTGATGGACGCAAAGCGGAAGCAAACGAAGACGTTGATTTGGCAAGGTCAAAGTATTTGCAGTGTTCCGATTTCCATGATGCACGTGAGAGATTGATTTCATTGCTTATAGAAAAACCGGCTGTGAACAATGAAGATATTTTCAACAATGCAGTGGAGGCTTATGGAGAGGGGGATTATGAAAAGGCAGCTCAGCTTCTTTCCCAAATTAAAGACAAATATGCGCCGGCAAAGGCAATGTACGATGTTGTTTTGAACGAATTTGCTGATAGCTTGATTACACCAACGCCTGAACCGACGGCAACCCCGAAACCAACCGTTCGCTACGTGCCGCAGGTCACGGCAACGCCGACAGCGAAGCCTGTTGTCACGGCAACGCAGACAGCGAAGCCTGTTGTTTATTCAGACTGGGTGGAAACCGTGCCGGATGGCGCGAAGATTGTCGACAAAAAGACGCAGTATCGAAACAGAAACGTAAAAACCGAGTACCGCTACCGTGATTTTGTTGTCAAGACGAGCGCGGAAATCCAGACCGGCGATGGCTGGTTCCAGAACGTAGTGTACGGCGATTGGTCTGGCTATTCTGAAACGCCGGTTTACGCTTCTGCCACGCTGGAAGTTGAAACGTCCACACAGGACGTTTATAAGGATGTAACCGTTTGGAACTATTCCCGCTGGGAATACCGTCATCGTGACCATCCCGGCATGCTCTGGTACAGCTGCATCGATGTGACCACGCAGACACCTTCTGTGGTGACGGAGGTAATCGGCTGGAAATACAAAAGCTCTACGACCAGATTTACAGGATCAGGTACAAGGGGCGGCTGCTATTGGTATAAGGCTCCGGACGGCTCAAGCTGGTATAATGAAAATTCCTCCACGAAGACGGAGACCACCCAGGTGACGGTGTACCGTTCCCGCACGAAGACGATTCAGTATGTCTATCAGGGCTGGGGATCCTGGAGCGATTGGACGAGCAACTGGGTTGGCCAAAGCGATACAAGACAGGTTGAAACGCGTACGGTCAACGGCGACTGGTCTGCCTGGCAGGACACTCCGCTCGAAGGAAATCAGGTGCAGACGCGCGTGCTGTACCGCTATCAGGTGCAATGACGATGGGACGAGGGAAGCACATTGCCCTGTGGATGTTACTTGTGATCCTCCTTACAGCGAATGCATTTGCGGAGCAGGGACTGAATTCGTTCATGGGTTCAGCCCCTGCCGAGGGGGAGACGGAGGATTATCACCCCCAAAGCAATACAAGCATTGATGCGGACGTGGATGTCGGCGATTCGCTGGTTTACTACTTCTATCGGCCGACCTGCAGGTATTGCTCGGAACGCGCGGATATGATCATTGCCGGGCTGCCGGAGGAAATCACGCTGGCGGATGGCAGCAAAAGCAAAATCAGGCTCGTTGCGCTGAATAAATCGGATCCGGACGAGGGCGCCGTCATTCAGGCATACTATGAAAGCAAGGGCATTCCCGAGGAGCGCCAGCTTGTTCCGACGCTGATTATCGGCGAAAACTATCTGTGCGGTTCAGTAGAGATCAAGAACAGCTTCCTGACCCTTCTGCTTTTCGGCGAAGGCAGGCAGACACCGTACATTGACGAAGGAAGGAATCGAAATTGAAGCGCTTCATCAGGCTGATTGTTCTCCTGCTTGCGGCAGTTCTTGCCTGTGAAGGCATCTGCATGGCAGAGGAGCCGGCATTCTGCATTACCGGCTGTGAGGATTTCCATGACTGCCTGGAGGAATTCTACACCAAGCACATATCGCTTCTTGGGCAGACGGTGCTCATTGAAGGATACCTCTATGTCGGCGATGCGCCCGAGCTGGAGCGCGACAGCTACTACTACGTCTACCACTGGCATGAAAGCTGCTGCGATGACGGCATGATGCGCGAGGGGATGGAAGTGGTCTGGCTGACAGAGGATGCCGTCTATCCCGAGGCGGAAGCCTATGTGCGTGCGGTCGGCGTGCTGAGAATCTATGAGGATCATGGCTATAAGCTGATTCGGATTGAGTTGGAAAGCATAGAAAGCATAGAGGATCCCTGCCAGTAAGTAAACACGTTAATCGCAACCCCCATCAGGAAAATCCGATACCCGGCACGATGCCAGGCGTCGGGCTTTTTTGTCCGGCAGGCTGCACAACATCAGCCTTATCGCATCATCAGCAGGCATGCATCAGTCAAACGTGCATGCCTGTTTGATTGATTGCGGCGTTATGCAAGACAATCGCGCATTCCTCTTGCTTTTCGCTGGAAGGGATGGTATAGTAGAAAGGAATATCGGTAAAGTTCCACAAGATTATATGCAATAATATAGAAATGATTGCTGAATTATGCCTGAAATGGTTCGGAGGAGGGAAACGCTTGAAAATCGGGATTGTCGATGATGACGCACAGTGCAGGGAGCAGCTGCAGGGATACATCGCCCGATATGCTCGGGAAAGCGGCGAGAATATCGAAACGCTGGCATCGAGCGATGGCATGAATTTTGTCAGCGACTACGGCGGTGACGGCGATGTGGTGTTTCTCGATGTGGAAATGCCGCTGATGGACGGCATCGCGACGGCAAAGCGCATCCGCGAGTTCGATGACACGGTATCCATCGTTTTCCTGACGAACTATTCGCAATATGCCATCAACGGCTATGAAGTCAACGCAATTGATTATGTCATCAAGCCGATGTCGTATGCCGTGTTCTGCCAGAAGCTCAAGAAGGCGCTGTCCTTCTGCGCACGGCGCGAGCACGGCGAAATTGTGGTGCATAACGAAACGAGCGTCGTGCGTCTGCCGTTTCAGAAAATCCTGTATGCGGAGAGCGAACGGAATTATGTCGCCTATCACACGGAGAAGGAAGTATATCGCGAGCGCTCTACCATGCGGTCGGTGCAGGAGAAATTCGGACATTCGTGCTTTGCCATGTGCAATGCCGGCATGCTGATCAACCTCTCGCACGTCCGCAAGGTCGTTGACAATGAGCTGTTCATCGGCGACCGGATTATACAAATCAGCCGCGGACGCAAAAAGGAATTTATGGACAAGTATATTGATTATCTGAGCAGGGGGTGCTGCTGATGTTTTCAATGAACAATCCGCTTTTGCTTGTATATGTGCAGCTGCTCATCGGAGAAATTTTGTATTTAAAGCACGCACCGCGCAAATGCGGTTTTGCTGGTTTGCTGGCGGCATCAATCGTCATCAGCGGCACGGCGGCAATATTTTATCAGAGACTGGAGCTTTGGCGGCTTCTGCCGGTTATGTGCGTGCTGGACTGGGCGATTGTATGGCTGCTTGCGGCAGCCACCGCGGCGGTTTGCTGGAAAATTCGCCTGTCGGGCATCCTGTTCGTTTCCGTCGGCAGCTATGCTATCCAGCATATCGGTTCGTCCGTACGCAGCATCGCATACCAGTTTATTGCCATTCCGTCGGATTACAGTCTGCTTTCTGCTATGGGGTATTATCTGCTTGCGGCTGTCCTGATCGACCTGCTGATTCTGGGGAAGAACGACCGCTTCTATGAAACGGCAGACCACCGTCAGGTACTGATTTCGACGGTGCTGATTGTTATCTGCATCGTGATGAGCAGCCTCCGTGAAACGTGTGAGAAGGACGCACTGTACATGAACGTGTATGACGCGCTCGCGTGCATCAGCTGCCTGATGATTCAGTTCAGCATCTCCGCAGCGGAAAAGATGCAGGAGGAAAAGCGCACGCTCGAGCTAATTATCAGCCAGCAACACGAGCAGCATGAGCTGTCCAAGCAGGCAGTGGAAATGATGGGCGTGAAGCTGCATAACATCCGCAGCCAGATTCGCACGGTTCAGGAAAGCATGAGCGCTGAGGAATCCCACAAGCTGGACGGATTGAAGCGCACGATGCAGATATACGCCAGCATGGCGAATACAGGCAACGCGACTGTTGACGCCGTTCTGATGGAAAAGGGACTGATGTGCGAAATCAATAGCATCCGCTTCAGCTACATTGTCGATGGCGCGCAGATGGCGTTCATGGAGGCGGTTGACGTGTTCTCACTGCTCAACAACATCCTTGACAATGCCATCGAGAGCGAAATGAAAGAAGAAGAGAAGGATAACCGCATGATTAGCCTGCGCATCGTCAAAAACGGCGAAATGGTGCTTGTGAATGCGGAGAATTACTGCAATTATCCGGTTGATTTCGACAGGATGGAAACGACAAAGCCTGACAAAATGAACCACGGCATCGGCATGAAGGGCATTCACTATGTGGTGGACAAGTATCATGGAAAAATGAAATTCTCGCAGGAGGATGCGATTGTCCGCCTTGCCATTGTATTCCCTGTTGAATGACAGCTCGGTGCAAATTGTCCCGCCAAGGGTGCAGTTTGTCACAGATGGATAAAAATCGGCCATTTCTGATGTATAGTATCTCCAAGTTGCTACTGAATCATTAATTCGGCAGTGAAAAAAAGGAGGTACCCCTATGACAACATCAGGATGGCGTCCCATGCTGAAGGGGCTGCTCAGCACCGCGCTGGCAGCAACGCTCTGCTTTGGTACGCTGACGACCGCCAGCGCAGGCACGCTGGTTGACGGCAAGTACTTCAACGATTATGCATCGTATGAAGAGGCCGAGGCCGCGGCGGATGAGCTGAACAAAGAACTCTCCCGCGAGGGCAATGTGCTGCTCAAGAATGACGGCACGCTTCCGCTGACCGGCAAGGAATGGGTCAGCGTGTTCGGTGTTGCGTCGGATAATCTGACCAGCATCCGCGAGGACAGCACCAACGCCAGCGGCACGATCGCCGAGAGCCTGCAGCTCGCCGGATTCAACGTCAACCCCGCGCTCGTGCGCTATTACGCGTCCATCGGCACGTCCATCGGCAACGAAACGACGGACTTCAGCCGCGAGGTCGAAAACTCGTTGGATGTGTACAACGGCGCGGCAGTCGTTGTATTCTGCCGTAACGGCGGTGAGGGCGCGGATAACGCCCGTATTATTCAGGAAGTGGAAGACAACCTCTACGGCACCAAGCCGGCTGCTTTCGTTCATAAGGCGCTGGCAACCGGCTCCTGGGTGGACGGCAAGTTCGTCTATGATGATTCGAGCGACACGGAGTATAAGCATTTTCAGCAGCTGACCGATTCCGAGGAGGCGCTGCTGGAGTACGTTGAAAGCAAGTTCGACAAGGTCATCGTTGTGTTGAACACCGCCAACGCCATGGAAATGTACAACCTTGAGCAGGACGAGCACATCAACGCGATTCTGCTCATGGAGCGTCCCGGCGAAACCGGTCACGTGGCCGTCGGTGAAATCCTCAGCGGCAAAGTCAATCCCTCCGGCCATCTGGTCGATGAGTGGACGGTTGATTTCTCTGCCGACCCGACATGGTACAACTTCGGTGACAACAGCCAGACCGGCAGCTCCAACATCTACAGGAATGAAGACGGCGAGCCGACCGGTGCTGGACAGACTGGTCCGTCTGACCCCGGCTATTATTTCGTAGACTATGAAGAGGATATCTATTCCGGCTACAAGTACTACGAAACCTACTACTATGAGACCTATCTGGGCAACACTGCCGCATCCGCAGCGGAAGGCGCGACCGAGGAGGAAAAGATTGCCGCCGCCAACAGGTGGTGGAGCGAGAACGTCCTCTATCCGTTCGGCTACGGCCTGAGTTACACGCAGTTCAGCCTGAACATTCAGGGCGTATACACCGATGCTGCCTGCACGGCTGCGCTGGCGGATACTGTTGATTCCGCGCTTTTCGCATCGGATGCGGACAGCCCCGCACAGGTCGAAAAGCTCTACATCCCCGTGACCGTGAAGAACGAGGGTGATACGGCAGGCAAGGAAGTCGTTGAAATCTACGTGACCGCTCCCTATAAGCAGGGCGGCGTGGAGAAGTCCCATGTGGTGCTGGCAGGCTATGCCAAGAGCAGCCTGCTTGAAGCGGGTGCGAGCGAAACCGTGCTTGTTACCGTCAACGTGCAGGATTTCGCTTCCTATGACTACAAGAACATCAGCGGCATGGTCGAAAACGGCGGCTACGTGCTGGAGGACGGCGAGTACGTCATCCGCGCAACGAGCAGTTCTCACTACGACCTCGCGACCGATCTCGCCGACACCACCGACGCATACGACCAGAAGAGCTTCACGCTTGCGAGCGGCGCAGCATTGAAGCTGGATGACTACAGTCATCAGCTGGTGGAGAACCTGTTCTCGACCGAAATCGGCGAGTACACCAATGCGACCGAGGGTGAATATGCCCTGTACAGCAACTCCGTCCGTACGGCGGAATACGCAGCTGATGGCACGTCTGCGATGAAGCTTATGAGCCGCGCGGACTTCGACGGCACCTTCCCGCAGCCCCCGACGGACGGCGACCTGACGCTCAAGAATGACGTTCTTGCCAACTGGGTCTACTGGAACACCTTCGGCTGGAACGAAAGCCAGAGCAAGAAGACAGAATACACCT
This sequence comes from Bacteroidaceae bacterium, assembly GCA_963642705.1. Lineage (GTDB taxonomy): Bacteria > Bacillota > Clostridia > Christensenellales > Aristaeellaceae > UBA11524. The sequence continues at coordinate 27,496 of CAVIHU010000014.1, read as the reverse complement.
ATTCTGATGACAATCTGCCGTGGGCGGATGTGACGATTCCTGACGACTGGACGCAGGTTGAAACCGCTGCCGAACGCAACGAAATCCTGCTTAAGGATATGGCAGGCATTGATCCCTACGACGACTCCTACACCCTGCAGACGTCTGACCCGAATGCGGAGCATTACACGGCAATCGCTGTGTTCGATGGCAAGACCGGCGACGAGGCCTGGCAGATTTTCATGAACCAGCTCTCCTATGCGGAGATTGACACCATCGTTGAGACAGGCGGTCACAGCACCTCGACCATTCCCTCCATCGGCAAGGTGGCCGGCATCGAGGCTGACAGTCCAAACAACCTGAGCAGCACGCACAGCTGGTGCGATGAAACCACAGTCGCTTCCACATGGAACACGGATCTCGGCTATAAGCAGGGCGTCATCGTGGGCGACATGGCGATGTTTAAGGGCGTCAACGGCTGGTGGGGTCCGGGCATGGATACGCATCGTTCTCCCTTCAGCGGACGCAACAACGAATATTATTCTCAGGACGGTCTTCAGGGCGGCTACATGGCGGCGGCTGTTGTTTCCGGTGCTGAATCCCGCGGCCTGAAGACGTATATCAAGCACTTTGCATTCAACGACCAGGAGACCAGCCGCGACGGCATGAACAACTGCAGCTGGGCATCTGAACAGGCAATGCGCGAGGGCAACCTGAAGGTCTTCCAGATGGCGATGCAGGAAGGCGGCGCGGCAGCGGCAATGTGCGCATTCGCCCGCATCAGCGGCATCCCGACGGCAGTCAACTACGATTTCCTTGTCAAGCTCTGCGATGAGCAGTGGGATTGGAACGGCGTGTTCCTGACTGACGGCTACATGGGCGTTGCACAGTGCACCACCGGCGATTACATGATCCGTACCGGCTGCATCCAGCTGTCTCTGGGCGGTTCTACCACGGTTTCCGGCGAATGGGACGCGACCTTGCGCAACGGCAAGGGTGGCGTGACCATCGACGGCGTGGAGAATGACGTTCAGTACTACTATGCGCGTCAGTTCGCAATCTGTCTGCTGTTTGAAGAGGTCAACAGCGCGGCCAACCAGAATGGCTTCACGCTCCTCGAAATGCAGCCTGCTGCGATTGACGCGGTTCAGGCGGACGCGTTGGATGCTTCCATCGCCATTTCCGCGGATGACCTTGGCATCTCCATGGCTTCCTACACCATTACGAACGGCGAGCTGCCGGACGGCATCACGCTTTCCACAGACGGCAGGCTCTCCGGCAGGGCGACCGGCGCCGGAACGTACAACTTCGAGGTGACCGCGACCATCGACCAGTGGATTACCAGGAGCGCAGAATATACCATCAACGTGGCCTCTTCATTCTATGTGGACGGCGATGCGCTGGACAGCGCGGTTGTCGGCAAGGCATTCCGTACGGCGCTTGTGTCCGACAAGATCAGCACCGAAGCAGGCTACACCGCTGTGACCTACGAGCTGGCTGACGGTCAGCTGCCGGAAGGTCTTGAACTGGCTGAGGACGGCACCATCAAGGGCACGCCGACGCAGGCCGGTGAATTCCCGATTACGCTGCGTGTGAATGCCATGACCGAGGTTCGCTCGTGGTTTGGCATGCAGCAGTCTGTTTCTGCCTACACCTGCAGCGCGACGATTGTCGTAGGTGAGTAATAACAATCGGTGTTGGCTGTGCAGGGAGTTCTTGCGCAGTCAACACCCCTTTTGAATCCCGGAATGACAAGGAGAAATGAATATGATGAAGAAGTGGCTCAGCCTGCTGATGGCTGTATTGGTGCTTCTTGGCTGCAATGCCCTGGCAGACGGTACGGGCACGGCAACCTTTTATCTGAATGCAGACGACCCCGATGAAATCTACACGACGTCCTCATTCACGCTGGGCGAATGGATTGACGAGCCGGAAGCCCCTGTGCGTGAGGGGTATGTGTTCAACGGCTGGTATACAGATGCCGAGGCGACGCAGAAGTTCAGCTTCAACGGACGCTGCGAGGCGGATACGAGCCTGTACGCAGGCTGGCGCAAGATTTACGTCTTCGAGGCAGAATATACCGATCTGGAAGGACGTCAGGGCAACGGCTATTCCGGCAACACCAGCGGCGTTGGTCTGATCGGCAGGGACAACTGCGATGCGGGCGCGAGCAATGGCTATTACATCTCCTGCCTGTATTATGACGGTGCGTACCTGACCTTTAACATCGTGTCAGACCGCGAGGTTTCCGATGTGACGATCGTGCTGAGCCTGTCGGCGGAGTTCGATGATGTCATTCTGACGGATGACATGTACTTTGTGGATGTGAACGGCGAAACGTATAATGTTGAGGTCAGTCTGACCGGCGCGTATTCTGTGACGGAGGACGGCGAGCACAAGAAGCGTCCGTTCACCCAGCACACCATCGCGACCAAGGTGCACCTGAACGAGGGCGAAAACGTGATTGAGCTGGTGACGAACAATTCCGAGCACATGAGCGGTGCGACCATGGAGGCAACCGCGCCCATGGTGGACTGCCTGATTCTCTACACCAGCGCTGAGCTGACGTGGGAGCCTGTCCTGAGCAACCTCGAGTAATGTGCAGATTTGCGGCGGAGCATCACGGCTCTTGCCGCGATTTTTCGGAAGGGAAGGATCGTATGAAGGACAAAAAGCCGGCGCTTTTCAGCTTTGCAGCACTGGTGTTTTCCCTGGCAACGCTGATCATCTATATCAGGACCGGACGCAATGAGTTCAACACAACGCTTTCCATGCAGGTGATTGCACCGTTTGGTATCATGGCGGCGGTTGAGCTGCTTTCTATCTTCAAGGGCGTGCAGTTGCTTGAATATGCGGCGTACCTGTGCGGATTGTATGCATGGCTGGAGTATCTTTCCAGTCAGGTATATTATATCGTCAACGTTTTTGTTGCCATTGACGGCACGACATTTTCTGCCAGCTTTCTGGCGACGGTAATTTGCGGCATGTTGTCGTGGATCGCGGCGCTGATTGCGGCAAGGAGCCTGTGCAGACAGCAGGAGCAGCAGGCAGCGCAGGGAGGTGCGGAAGCATGAAGAAAATCAAGAACGCCCTTCAGAGGTGGCGCACGCGCAGTGTCCTTGCGGCGACGCTGGCGGTCATTCTGGCAGTCGGGACGGAGCTGGCAGTGGCGCAGAGCGCGATGATTAACACAACGCTCGGCTGTACGACGTATAAAATCGTGTCAGACGGCGAGGATGATGGCGATTACAATTATTATCCGACAACGTATTCCACTGCGGAGGACGTGAAGGCGTACGGGCTGAGCGTCTGCGAGGAGATCGAAAGCGAAGGCATCGTCCTGCTCAAGAACGCCAATCAGGCATTGCCGCTTGATAAGGGCAGCAAGGTCAGCTGCTTCCTTTACGGCGCTGCAAACCTGAACTACGCGACATCCGGTTCATCGGGCGCGGATACCTCAGCGTACAAGACGCTGAAGGAAGCGCTTGAGGCGGACGACATCGGGCTGACTATCAATCCGTCCCTGTGGTCGTTCTATACCGAGGGCAATGGCGCAGGCTACAAGCCGACCAAGAAGCTCAACCGCAAGCTGGGCATGCAGGTGTACGCCGCGAATGCCGCACCGTGGATTGAACTGGAAAGCGAAGTGTCCGGCATTGCGGAATACGGTGATGCGGCAATCGTGGTGATTACCCGCGCGAGCGGCGAGGGCATGGATATCAGCACGACGAACAGCGATGGCATTGACGGCAGTTACCTGTCACTGTCCGAAAATGAACTGGAACTCCTCAAGCAGCTCAAGGCGATGAAGGAGGACGGCAGCCTCGGCAAAATTGTCGTCCTGCTGAACTCTGCGCTTGCCATCCGTGCCGATTTCATCGAGGACGAAGCGTACGGGATCGATGCCGCAATGTGGATCGGCAATCTGGGCAGCGCAGGCATCGATGCCGTGGCGGATGTGCTCGTGGGCAATACGGTGCCGTCCGGCAGACTGACGGACACGTATGTTGCCGACAATTTCTCCTCGCCGGCGATGGCATCGTGGATTCTGAATGAAAACGGCGTGTTCTCTCAGACGTACACGAATTCCAGGGAGCTTGGGCTGAACAGTACGCAGATGTACTACGGCGTATACAGCGAGGGTATCTACGTGGGGTATCGTTACTACGAAACGCGCTACGAGGATACCGTGCTCGGCATGGCGAATGTCGGCAGCTACAGCTACGGCGATACGGTTGTATATCCTTTCGGCTACGGACTGTCCTATACGCAGTTTGAAACGACGGATATGACGGTTTCCGAGCGCGCAGACGGCGATTATGATGTCACCGTGACAGTCACCAACATCGGCGATACGTATGCCGGCAAGGAAGTCGTGCAGGTCTATCTGCAGAAGCCGTACACCGACTATGACCGGGAAAACGGCGTGGAAAAGGCTTCTGTCGAACTGGTCGGTTTTGCAAAGACGAAGCAGCTCGCACCGGGCGAAAGCCAGCAGGTGACCATCACGGTCGAAAAGAGCGAATTCAAGTCCTATGACGTGAACGGTGCAGGCACGTACATTGTCGATACGGGCGACTATTACCTCGCTGTCGGCGGCAATGCGCATGATGCGCTGAACAACATCCTCTCCCTGAAGGGCTTCACCGAGGCTGACAGCATGGATGCATCGGGTGATGTGGGTATGGCGGCGGTTGTATGGCAGAACGATACGCTGGATACAACGACCTATGCGCTGTCCGAGGAAACGGGCACAAAGATCGAAAATCAACTTGCCTTCTGCGATCCAACGCGCTATGACGGCATCGAAGAATCCGGCGTGCGGTACGTTTCCCGAAACGATTGGGAGGGAACATGGCCGACTGCACCGGTTGAACTGAGCGTCAGCACGGAAAAGATGTCGGCGGATCTTTCCAGCTACAAGGCAATTGCCGAGGATGAAGACGCGAAAATGCCGACCCACGGCGTAGCATCCGGCTTGACGCTGGCGATGCTTCGATCGGACGATACGCAGACGATCGCTTATGACGATCCGCTATGGGAGCAGCTGCTTGATCAGATGACGTTCTCTGAGCAGGCGTTGCTGGTGACGGACGGCTCCTTCAGCACGAAGGCGATTTCCTCTGTCGCGCTCAGCGGAACGGCCGAGCAGGACGGTCCGACAGGCGTCGTGGGCAGCGTCAATTCGCTGTCCTTCCCAAGCGAGGGGATCTGGGCATCGACCTTCAATACCGAGCTGATTGCAAAGGTTGGCGATGCGCTGGCAGAGGATGCGCGCATCAACGACCTGCAGGGTCTGTACCTGCCGGGCATCAACATCCATCGCACGCCATTCGGCGGCAGAACGCACGAATATTTCTCCGAGGATCCCTTCCTGACCGGCATTGCGGCAGAAGCCGAAATCAAAGCGGTTCAGGCAAAGGGCGTCATTGTGCATGTGAAGCACTACATTTTCAACGATGAAGAGGCACAGCGCAACGGCATCTGCATCTGGCTGGGCGAGCAGTCCGCACGTGAAATTTACCTGAAGCCCTGGGAGTATGCGGTGAAGCCTTCCCGCGGAAATGCCCATGCCATCATGACCTCCTTCAACCGTGCAGGCTGCCTGTGGACGAGCGCGAGCAGCGAGCTGATGGATGAAATTTTGCGCGGTGAGATGGGCTTTGACGGCTATGCCATTACGGACATGGCTTCGTCTAATGCGGCGTACTTCATGACGTATGTGGATGGCTTTATGAACGGTACTGACCTTTACCTCGGCGCAGGCAGCGAAACGGCACTGGATGCGTACAAGAACAGCCCAACGTTTGCCGGAAGGGTTCGCGAGTCCGCACACCGCCTGCTGTATGTCATCGGCAATTACAGTGCGGCAATGAACGGCATTTCCTCCTCGCTGCAGATCGTGACCGTCATGCCGTGGTGGCAGATTGCACTTTACTGCCTCCTCGGCGCGAGCGCAGCATTCTTTGCCCTGTCCATGTTGATGACGGCTGTCAGCCTGCAAAAGCAAAGAGCCAGCAAATAAACAATGCATGAAAACGACTGCCTCCCATGGCGCATATGCTGTGGGAGGCGGCTGTGTGTATTCGGGAAACTGCCTTGACAAACACTTTTTTTTCTATTATAATTGCATCGTGTTCTTGTGCGTTCAATCAAAGGAATTTGACCGTTCTTTTGCACAGTAGAATGCGCTTTCAGCATGCATAAAGAGAGTGAAATATTACCATGAAATTAGTCAAAACGACCGAAGCAGTCGGACAGATGCTTTGCCATGATATAACGCAGATTATTCCCGGCGTCACGAAGGACGCGGTGTTTCGCAAGGGGCATATCATCCGGGAAGAGGACATTCCTGTGCTGCTGAGCGTGGGCAAGGAGCATATCTACATTTGGGAACAGAATGAAAATATGCTGCACGAGAACGATGCCGCCGCGATTCTGCGCGACATGTGCATGGGTCCGCATATGAAGGCATCGCAGCCCAAGGAAGGCAAAATCGAGCTGACGGCCGAGTGCGACGGTCTGTTTCTGGCGGATTTGTCGCGTCTGCGCGCAATCAACAGCGTCGGCAGGATGATGATTGCCACACGTCCTTCCGGTTTCATGGTCAAGGCGGGCGACAAGCTGTGCGGCACGCGCATTATTCCGCTGACAATAGAAAAGGAAGCGATGGCGCAGGCACGTGCCCTGGCAGGGGATACGCCCATATTGCGCCTGTTGCCGTTGAAGCCGCGCAGAGTCGGCATTATTACGACAGGCAGCGAGGTGTTCAAGGGGCTGATTCAGGATCAGTTTACGCCGGTGCTGGAGAAGAAGCTGGCTGAATGCGGCAGCACGATGGCGGCGCATGCCGTTCTGGGCGATGACGCGCAGGCGATTACCGAGGCCATCAGGAAAATGCTTGCTGACGGCATGGACATGGTGCTGTGCACGGGCGGCATGAGCGTCGACCCTGATGACCGCACGCCGCTTGCCATCAAAAATGCAGGCGTTAACATCATCAGCTACGGTGCACCGGTGCTGCCGGGTGCAATGTTCCTCTTGTCCTACACGCAGGACGGGCGCCCGGTCTGCGGTCTGCCGGGATGCGTGATGTATGCCAAGCGCACGGTGTTTGATTTGGTGCTGCCGTATCTGCTTTCCGGTGAGCCGGTGACTGCCGAGCAGATGTCCGGCTACGGCAACGGCGGATTGTGTCTGAACTGTCCGGTCTGTCATTTTCCCAATTGCGGATTCGGCAAGGGCGTATAACATGCCTGTTCATTCCTGCACAAAACGCGTAAATTCGCGTTTTGAATATATTTGCGAACAGCAAAGGAGAAGACCCATGAAGAAGCTTACAGCCCTGTTGACAGCGCTCGTCCTGCTGTGCAGCTGCTGCACGGTCGCTCTGGCCGAGGAATCGGTGGAGCTGGTTGTGTTTGCCGCCGCATCGATGACCGAAACGCTCACGAAGATTGCTGAGATGTACGCCGAGGTTGCGCCGAATGTGACGCTCGTGTTCAACTTCGACTCCTCCGGTACCCTCAAGACGCAAATTCAGGAAGGTGCTGACTGCGACCTGTTCATCTCCGCCTCCCCGAAGCAGATGAACCAGCTGGACATCACCGCAGACGCGTCTGTCAACACGGATGGTCTCGATTTTGTGGACAGCGAAACCCGTCTGAACTTGCTGGAGAACCGTGTGACCCTGTGCGTACCGGAAGGCAACCCGAAGGGCATCGAGAGCTTCGATGACCTTGCGGAGCACCTCAAGAACGGCGATGTTCTGCTGGCAATGGGCAACAGCGATGTCCCTGTCGGACAGTACACCCAGAAGATTTTTGCCTTCTATGGGCTTGATGAGAACGAGCTCGTCAAGAAGAGCGTGCTTTCCTATGGCAGCAACGTCAAGGAAGTTACCACGCAGGTTGTTGAGAGCAGCGTTGATTGCGGCATCGTGTACTGCACGGACGCCTTCAGTGCGGGTCTGACCATCGTTGACTACGCCACGAAGGACATGTGCGGTCAGGTCATCTATCCTGCTGCTGTGCTCAAGACGGCTGCTCATCCCGATGACGCCAGGGCTTTCCTTGAATACCTTCAGGGTGAGGATGCTGTGGCGGTGTTTAAGAGCGTAGGCTTCGCGCCGGCGAACTGATCAATCAATCAAGCATTCCCGGAAGGGCATGGCGCCTTTCCGGGATATTTTTCGGAGGGGCTGTATGGATTGGTATCCGCTGTATAACTCGCTTCGCATCGCGGCCATCAGCAGTGTGCTCGTTTTTTTTACGGGCATTTTCGCGGCGTACTATGTTGCCAAGCTGCCACGTTGGCTCAAAGGCATTCTCGATGTCATCCTGACGCTGCCGATGGTGCTGCCACCGACGGTCGTGGGTTATTTTATCCTGCTGGTCTTCGGTGTAAAGCGGCCGATTGGCATGTTCCTCAACCAGTTTGGCATCAAGTTTGTCATGACGTGGTATGGCGGTGTGCTGGCAGCGTCTGTTGTGGCGTTTCCGCTGATGTACCGCACGGCGCGCGGCGCATTTGAGAGCTTCGACCAGACGCTGGCGTATGCCGGACAGACGCTGGGGCTGTCCAACACGTATATCTTCTGGCGTATCCGCATGCCGTATTGCCGTCAGGGGATTCTTGCCGGCGCGGTGCTGGCGTTCGCACGCGCGCTGGGCGAATACGGCGCGACGAGCATGCTGATTGGCTACACGCCCGGCAGGACGGCAACGATATCCACAACGGTCTACCAGCTGTGGCGGACAAATGACGAAAGCGGCGCGTTCTTCTGGGTTATGGTGAACCTCGCCATTTCCGCTGTCGTCCTGCTGACAGTCAACATGCTGGAGCGCAGGCAGAAGGGAGGACGCGCTAATGTACCTCGCAGTTAAGATTAAAAAGCAGCTGGGCAGCTTCTGCCTCCAGACGGATTTTACCTGCGGAGAAGACAGCGTGCTCGGCATTCTCGGCGCATCAGGCTGCGGAAAGAGCATGACGCTCAAATGCATTGCCGGCATCGAGAAGCCTGACAGCGGTCATATTGAGCTGGACGGCGTTGTGCTGTTTGACAGCGAGAAGAAAATCAACCTGCCGCCGCAAAAACGGCATGTGGGCTATCTGTTCCAGAATTATGCGCTGTTCCCGAACATGACGGTACGGCAGAACATCCTCTGCGGACTGCGTGCGTCGAAAAGTGTGCAGGCTGACCGCGAAAAGGCGCTGAAGGACGTCATGAATCTGCTTGGGTTGAACGGGCTGGAACGCCATCTGCCGCATCAGCTCTCCGGCGGACAGCAGCAGCGCACCGCGCTGGCGCGCATCCTCATCAGCAACCCGAAGCTGCTGATGCTCGATGAGCCGTTTTCTGCGCTGGACAGCCATCTGCGCGAAAGGCTGCAGATTGAAATGAAGCACCTCCTGCGCAGTTATCAGGGGACGACGCTGATGGTCACGCACAGCCGCGATGAGGCATACCGCCTTTGCGACCGCATCGCGCTGATGAATAACGGAAGCATCCTGAAGCTTCGCCCGACCAAAGCGTTATTTGCTGACCCGGGCAGCATTGCTGCGGCGGAGGTGACGGGATGCAAGAACATTGCCAAGGCTGTCAAAACGGGTGATTACGAGGTGTTCGTGCCTGACTGGAACGTTACGCTGCGCACCGCGGCAAGGGTTGGGGATGACCTGTATGCCGTCGGAATTCGGGCGCATTATTTCAACCAGCGCTGCATGCAGAACCGCTGCCGGGTCATGCTGGGCGAGATAATGGAGGAGCCGTTCGAAATGACCATCTCGTTCCGCTTTGACGGGCAGAGGGAGGAAAGCACGTCGCTCTGGTGGCGGCTTGCCAAGGACAATAAGCCGAAAAACAATCAGCTGGAGCTGGGCGTTGCACCTGAAAATATCCTGTTGCTGTATCAGTGAAAAGCAACAGGGCATAAAAAAAAGAGGCGAAATGCCTCTTTTTATGTGGCCGGAGTTTTCGGCTTGACGAAGCGCGCAACCTGCACAGAAATCTCGTAGAGCAGGTACATCGGGATACCAAGCATGCACTGGGATACGACATCAGGCGGCGTCAGAATCGCAGCTGCGACCGCAATGGCAAGGGCAACATATTTGCGATTTTTGGCAAGCGTTGCGTAGGTCACCATACCGTGACGTGCGAGCATGTAGATGACCACAGGCAGCTCGAACATGGCACCGAATGGCAGCACGAAGGATAGCACGAAGTTGAAGTATTCCTGCACGGACCACATGGCTGTCGCTACACCGTCGCTGGCTTCCCAAAACAAATCCACAGCCAGCGGAAACACGTACACATAGCAGAATACCACACCAAAGATGAACAGCAGCAGCATCACAACGAACAGGCAAGCAAACAGTCGTTTTTCGCTGTCATAGAGGGCGGGGGTCACGAATGACCAAATCTGCTGAATGATGACCGGCATTGCAATCACGACCGCAGCGACAAGGCATGTCTTGAACTTGAGCATCAGCGCCTCGCTGACGGCAGTGGAGATGACATCAATGCCGCGGGAACGCACAGGATCCAGCACAAAATCTACCAGCGGCGTGCAGCACAGATAGAACAGCACAAGAAAAGCAATGCCTACCGCGCTCACCGACACAATCAGCACACGCCGCAAGGCCTTGATGTGCTCGGAAAGTGCCGATTTGTGCTCCAGGCGTTCTGCTTCCAGCACCTGCCGTTCTTCAGGCGTCAGCGCTTTTTTGTTAGTTGACATAAAGCGTTACTTTGTCTCCGTTTTCTTGTCTTCCGGCTGCTCTGTGCTTTCTTCCTTGTCGTCGGTCTTGACTTCCTTCTTGAACTCGCGGATGCTCTGTCCAAGCGCCTTGCCGACACCAGCGAGCTTTCCGCCGCCGAAGAGCACCAAAGCCAGCGCCAGAATCAGCAGAATTTCCGTTACACCGATTCTCATTTTTTCTCCTCCTTATTTTTGTCTGATTCGACCTCTTTTTTGGCTTCCCTGATTGCTTTTTCAGCATCGCGCTGCGCTGAGCGGATTTCCTGTCTCGGATCAGCATCGCGCAGGGTGTTGCTGATGTCGCGGGAAGCATCCTGAAACTCGCCTATCGCCTCATCCAGACCAGTTTCCTCCTTGAACTCGGCATACATCTTCTTGATCATCTTGACGAAGCGGCCGAGAGCACGGGCTACCTTGGGTAAATCCTTTGGACCGACAATCACAAACGCGACCAGCAGGATCACAATCAGTTCCTCAAACCCAATGTTAAACATGCTGCTGTGTGTTATCCTCCCATTCTGCGCTGTGCTGTTTTTTATGGATTATTGGGCTCCTCCACCTCAATCCATTCGAGCAGGGACTGCGCGTAACCCTTTGTCAGGTATTTGGTGGAGAAGAATGCTTTTGCACCGTTGGACGCCTCAATCAGACCGATGTCATTATACTCCGGCTCATCACGCATACGTGCGGCGGCGCCGAGTAATTCATCGCGGCTGAAGCGGAAGGGAACATCCTGAAGCTTGGAAAACTGCGTCGGGCGCGGATACAGATTGGAGTCCGAACGCGTCACGCTGGCGATGGTGCGCAGAATATCCTTCTCTTGCAGCAGCGTATCGATTTCGGCGTAATGGCGCGTCATGATGCTGCTGTCGTAGTAATATTGATCCTTGCGGCCGGACAGGACGGCAACATTCCGCAGCGCCTCGGGTGCCTCCGGGGTGCCCAGCTGAGCGAGGAGAGCGCTCAATTCCTCCTTGTCCAGCCCTTCAGGCGGATGCTGCATCAGCTGCTTTCTGCCGGTCACTTTGGACTTCGCAGTGTGCGCGCGCAGGCACTCATAGAGCACCTGCGCGCGGTCGACCATCTGATCGCTCATTTAGGGAAGCAGGTTGAGCGCGTCCAGATCATCGGCGACATCCTTGAGGTCGAACTTTTCGAGCGTCTCGCGGGTAGGTGCGCCGGTGGTGGGATCCCAGCCGAACTGCTCGTAGAACAGCGTCAGCGCCTTCTGCCAGTCCTCGCGCTCCAGCTTCACCGTGCCGGGCGTAAAGGGCTCCATATCGGGATCCATATCGAAGATGAAGTTGGAAATTACATCGTGGTTGTTGCGCATGTCGGTGGTGCCGGCGGCCTTGACGGTCATGGCACGGTGCAGCTGAATGCAGCGCTCCACCGCATGGTCAAGATCCTCCTCGCTCCACTCCTCGCCGGTAATGGCGCTCATGTACTGGGATTCCACGCTCAGATCGCCCTTGTAGCCGCGCTCCTTGCGGGGGCTGAAGGTCATCGGCCATACCCAGTTGCACAGGGTGAAGCTGTCGTGCAGCACCTGACGCATGATGCCGAACTTGGCAAAGCGCGCCTTGCTCTCGTTCATGGGGGTGTAATTCTTGGGCGCGTCCAGGCAGCCTTCGCCAAACAGACCCTCGACGATGTTCTTCTGAATGACGTAGGGCAGACCGGAGCCGGTGATGTTGACGATGGTGTGACACATGCCGTCGCGGTTGTAGATGATGTTGGTCAGCTGACCGACCTGCGCGGCGCACTCATTGCCGTGGTGGCGCTTGGCGCCGATGGGACCCCACAGACCGATGGCCTGGCTGTGCAGGTACTCGTCACCCAGAATGTCATGATGCTTCTGATCCACATAGTACGCGCCCTGACCGAGAATGTTCAGGGAGTTGTTGGGATCAAGCACACAGGCAATCAAGTCGTTGATGAAGGTTAGATCACCGTTTTCGCGTTTAGACCAGTCGATGGCGTTGAACTCATCCTCGGTCATGATCTGCTTCATCAGCTTGTAATCGTCGTTCATGAAATACTTCAGCGTGCAAGCCAGCTCGCCGTAGTTATCCCACAGACCCATATCGTCGGCAAAGATAGAAGCATAAATACGGGTAATTAAAACGCCGTCTCCTTCTTCTTCGACATCTTTTACATTGCTTACCAGGTCGTTCAGACCAAAGCCGCGGTTTGCGCCGCAGGTGTTGGCATGGGAGCCGACCACGCCGGTCGCCTTCTCCATCTGCGGGATGTACACACTGCCGAAGCAGCGGATGGGACACATGGCGCAGCCCGTCATCTTAACGGTGTACTTTTCGGCGATCGCGCCGTGATCCTTTACGGCCTTCTGGCAGCGATAGCCGATCAGCGTGGGCTGACCGGGGGCGGATTCGCCGGTATCAATAGGACCGCCTTCGGCAGCGCCCCACGTCAGACCGGGATGACCCGTCCAGCGGCTGGACGTGTTTTCGTATTCAGACCAGGACTGTGCTACGGTGGGCACAACGTGGTTGTTGTTGGAGCCCATCAGGTCGCTGATGACGTACTTGTTCAGCTCAACTACGCGCTTGGGGTCGGCGATCTGCGTGCCCTTGGTGCCGTTGAACACGACTGCCTTGAGCTTCTTGGAGCCGAAAATCTTTCCCAGGCCGCCGCCGCCGCAGTGACCGATGCCGGTCATGACGCAGCTGAGGTTGATCATCGCCTCGCCTGCCGGACCGATGGACACGACGTTGGCGGCATTGTCGGTTTCCTTTGTCAGGATGGCAGTGGTGTCGCTGGTGGTTTTACCCCAGACGTGGGATGCATCGCGAATCTCGATGTTCTCGTCATTGACGTAGATGTAAACAGGCGTATCGCTGGCGCCCTCGATGATGACCGCGTCATAGCCGCAGTTCTTCATGCGGATGGCAGTGTCGCCGCCCATATGCGCATCGACGATTGCGTTATACTTGGTGAAAGGGGAAAGGGACGAAATGGTGATGCGGCCGGAGCACGGCGCGCTGGAGCCGGTATTGGGACCCACGGCGAAAACGATCTTGTTTTCGGGCGCGGCGGGATCGGTGCCGACGGGCACCTCGTCATACATGATGCGGTTGGCCATACCCTTGCCGCCGATGTATTTGAAATACTTTTCGCTGCTTTCAATGCTGCTGGTTCTGCTTGTCAGGTTGACGCGCAGCAGATTACCCATCCATCCGTTCATAGAGCTTGCCTCCTTCTATTCGGTGATTACATCGCCTGAGCGACATCTTCCCAGGGAATCATGCGCAGCGCGCTGGTCGGGCAGCCGGCAACGCAGGCACCGCAGCTGATGCACTTGGTGGACTTATGCGTGTCATTATCCACACGGGGCATATGCCACGGGCAGGCATTGACGCAAGCACCGCAGCCTACGCACTTTTCCTGGTCGATTACGCGGGCGCCGGTCTCGGGGTCGGCGGAAATCGCCTTCATGGGGCAGGCATTTACGCAGGCAGGGTCGGCACACTGCTTGCAGGTGTCGGGCTTGAAGCCCCACAGACCGAAGCAGCCGTCACCATGCTTGTAGTCGTCGGTCGGTCCCTGATCGCCGAAATTGACGTTCTGGCGAACGCGGATGCGAGCCATGTAGGGATGGGCATCCCCATCATTGGCAAGCGTGCAGTTGACTTCGCAGCGCTGGCAGCCCGTGCACTTGGCGCGGTTGGCCACCAGCAGGAAATCGGGAGTGGCGATGGTGTCCACCAGTCCTGCCTCTGCCTGGGAGCGAGTGCATCCCAGCAGAGAAAGCAGCGGACTGGAGAGGGCGATGCCGGCGAAACCCTTGGCTGTCAGCTGCATGAACTGGCGGCGGGTAAACTCGCGGTCCATCAACGTCTTTTTGTTGTCAGACATAACCTTTTCCTCCTTGCTTTACTGTGGATAGACACTGCAAAAAAGCCCGTCGCCTGCGATGGAACAGCAAACAAACGTGCTTTTCATCTCCTTTGCAAAAGGCTGGCGCGCGGATTGCTCCCCGCACCTATTGGCTGAAGAGGCCTCGTGGGTCAGGACAGCTCGGAGCGGCACTATCTGAGGTCAGTATAGTACACCCAAATCATGATTACAATATACAAAAAGGGAATGTTTTCAACCATATTGCGCTGTTAAACGTGTCTATCTCGGTTGACAAGCGTCTGTTGCACAGGTATAATAAGACGAAACAATGCCGCTACAGAAAAAATGAACGCGGTTGACAGGAGTGGTTGGCTCATGCCGCAGCTGATGATTGAGCGTATTGTACCGTGGACCCTGAATGGGCAGAAGCAGTCTGCTTTTTTGTGCACGCCGCAATATGTGCAGGAGCTTGCCGCAGGGTATCTGTATACGCAGGGGTTCATCCGCAGCCTGTCGGACATTGCCGAAATCAGAGAGCAGGATAACGGAATGGCGGTCGTGACGCGGTATACGCCTTCCGCCGGGCGCGCGGACATCCTCGAACGGTTGCAGCAATGTGCGCCGTGCACGGGTGATTTTCAGGTGGACATGGAACACGTGCAGCAGCTCTGCCGTCAGCTGCTGAGCGAAGAGGCGTTTTTCGGCACGCATCGGCTGGGGCTGTTCTGCGGGGACGAGGCGATTTTCCGCGAGGATATCGGTCGGCATAACGCGGCAGACAAGTGCATCGCTGCCGGACTGCATCGAAATTGGGATTTCAGCCGGTGCATCCTCGGCTCAACCGGACGGATTTCCATGGAGATGCTGGCGAAGGCTGCTGCGGCAGGCATTCCCGTGTTCTTCAGCCGGAAATATCCGAGTGACCTTGCCGATGCGTGGGCGAAGCGCCTCGGCATCGCGCTCGTCAGCTGCGCGCACAGCGAGTCGCCGGCGGTTTGCGGTGCTGCGGAACGTGTGAAGACGCGCGTTGAAGGAGCATGATATGACAATACCGGCAGTATGCTTTTCGGGCTGGTCGAACAGCGGCAAAACGACCCTGATTGCAAGGCTTGTGCGGATGCTCTCAGAGCAGGGGAATCGTGTCTGCGTTATCAAGCATACGCACCATGCACTTCCGCCGGATGAGGACGGCAAGGACAGCGCTTCATTTGAATCGGCAGGAGCATCCTCGGTGATGCTGTCCGCGTCGGATGGTCTGCTGCTGCGTGAAGCAGGGGAGCATTCGCTGTCCGACCTGCTATCGCGTGTAAAAAACGCAGACATCATTCTGATTGAGGGCTTTGAAAAGCAGGCATGTCTGCCTGTGATTGAGGTCAGGCGGGACAGCAGTGCGCCCTTGCGTGCGCCTGCGCAATATCTGCGTGCCGTCGTTGCTGACAGCCCGTGTGATTTGCCGTTGCCTGTCCTCTCGCCCGATGATGCTTCGGGAATTGCTGATTTTGTTCGGAGATTAGCTGATGAACAGCGAATATCCGATGAGGGAAGGATTCAAGCATGAAGAGTCACCTCGATTATATTGCCGCGCGTGATTTGCTCCTGACCCGCGCTGCGCCGCTGAGCAGGGAGCGCATAATGCTGACCGAGGCATACGGACGCGTGCTGGCACGTGATTTGCTGGCACAAGAGGACGTCCCTGCCTTTGACCGTTCGCCGTATGACGGATATGCGGTACGCTCGGCGGATACGGTGAACGCCTCGGAAAAGCACCCGGTTACACTGCGAGTGGTGGAGGAAATTCCGGCAGGCGCGGTGCCTGAAAGGGAGATTACTGCCGGCACTGCCGCAAAAATCCTGACCGGCGCACCTGTTCCATCGGGCGCGGACGCGGTCATCAACTACGAGGCGACCGAATTTACGGCGGAGCGCGTGACGCTCTTCGCGCCGCTTGAAGCCGGAAAAAACGTGGTTCGCCGCGGCGAGGATGTTCGTCGAGGGGCGCTGCTTGCTGCCGCAGGAACGGTCATTGACCCAGGCCTTTGCGGAACGCTTGCCGCGCAGGGCGTGATGCGGCCGGAGGTGTACCGCGTGCCGCGCGTTGCGGTGTTCTCGACCGGCAATGAGGTGCTTGAGCCGGATGCACCCATGCACGAGGGCTGCATCCGCAATTCAAACGGCTACACGCTGTGCGCCGCGCTGAAGGAAATCGGTCTGTCGCCGGTATACATGGGCATTGCGAGGGACGATACGGCGGAAATCGCTGAAATGCTTGAAAAGGCGCTTGACACCTGCGATGCGGTAGTGACGTCAGGCGGCGTTTCCGTGGGCGATTACGACCTGACGCCGGCAGCGATGGAGCAATGCGGCGCGGAGATGCTTTTCCGCGGCGTTGCGCTCAAGCCAGGCATGGCATGCGCTTACGGCATGAAGAACGGCAAGCTGATTTGTGCTCTTTCGGGCAATCCCGCAAGCTCGCTGATCAATTTGATTGCCGTTGCCGTGCCTGCACTGAAAAAACTGGCAGGACGCGCGAATCCGCTTCCGCAGGAAATCGACGCGGTGCTTCGAGACGGTTTTTCCAAGAAGAGCGGTGTGACGCGGCTGCTGCATGGGCGCATTGTGATTGATGGAGGCAGGGCGGAACTGGTGCCGTCAAGCGGTCAGGGCAATGTGATGATCAGCCGCATGGTCGGCAGCAACGCCCTCGGCGTGATACCGGCAGGCAGCGGCCCAATCGCCGCCGGCACTGCGCTCAAATGCTTCCTTGTGGAGTAGATGTTAGAAGGGAAAAGTAATGCTCGATTCATACGGACGCAGCATAACCTATCTGCGCCTTTCCGTGACGGAGCTGTGCAATCTGCGCTGCCGCTATTGCATGCCGGCAGACGGCATCTGCAAGAAGGCGCACGAGGAGATGCTCAGCGAGGAAGAGATGATGCTCGCCGTGCGCGTCGCTGCCGATCTTGGCGTGACGAAGCTGCGCATCACGGGCGGCGAACCGCTTGTTAAGCGCAACATTCTGTCCATCTGCAGCAAGGCGGCGGCAGTTCCCGGTATTCGCGAGGTCTGCCTGACGACGAATGCAACGCTGCTGCCGGGCATGGCATTGCAGCTTCGCGAGGCGGGCGTGAAGAGGCTGAATATCAGCCTGGATACGCTGAATGCCGAAAAATATGCCTATATAACGTGCAACGGTTCGCTGGATGACGCGCTGCGCGGCATCGAGACCGCCCTGAATGCGGGCTTTGAGCGAATCAAGCTCAATACCGTGCTCATCGGCGGATTTAATGATGATGAAATTCCGGCACTGTCCGCACTGACACGCCGCTGGCCAGTCGATGTGCGCTTCATTGAGCTGATGCCCATGTATGACGGCGAATTCGGTCCGCAGGCGTTCATTCCCTGCTCGGCGGTGCTCGATGCGCTGCCGGAGCTTGTTGAGCAGCCTGCTGACGGCGGCGTGGCGCAGCTGTACCGGCTGCCGGACGCGCTGGGCAATGTCGGGCTGATTCATCCGCTGAGCCATCATTTCTGTGCGCAGTGCAGCCGCCTTCGCCTGACGGCAGACGGAAAGCTGAAGCCCTGCCTGCATACCGGCTCGGAAATCAGCATCAAGGGGCTGGATTACGAGGGCATGCGTCGGCAGTTCCTGGCGGCGATTGCCGCGAAGCCGCGTCAGCACGGGGCGCTTTCCAGCACGGAGCTGAGCGAGGCGGGACGCACCATGAACGAAATCGGAGGCTGAAGCAATGGCAGAATTTACGCATTTCAACGATGAAGGACGCGCACGCATGGTCGATGTCGGCGAGAAGGGCGTCACGCGCCGCAGAGCCGTCGCCGCAGGGCGCGTGATGGTGAATCGGGAAACGTTTGCGCTGATTCAGAGCGGTGGCATCAAGAAGGGCGATGTGCTGACGGTCGCGCAGGTTGCCGGCATCATGGGTGCAAAGCGCACGCCGGAGCTGATTCCCATGTGCCATCCAATTGTGATGGACGGCATTGACTTGTCGCTGTCGCTGGACGAAGTGCGCTGCAGCGTGGAAATCACGGCGACCGTTACCTGCGACGGGCGCACGGGCGTAGAAATGGAATCGCTGACCGCCGTTACCGCGGCAGCATTGACGGTCTACGATATGTGCAAGGCGGTGCAGAAGGACATGGTCATCACGGATATTCGCCTGCTGGAAAAAACAGGCGGCGTTCACGGTGTCTTTCATCGGAAGGAGAATGAGCAATGAGCTATCAGGCAGCAGTCATCACCATCAGCGATAAGGGTTCGCGCGGCGAACGCAAGGACACCAGCGGTCCTGCCATCTGCGAAATTCTGCGCGAGAACGGTCTGACAGTCGTGTACACTGCCATCGTGCCGGATGAGATGGAACAGATTCAGGCGCAGCTGATTCACTGCGCGGACGATCTCAAGGCGCATCTGATTCTGACGACCGGCGGCACGGGCTTTTCGCCGCGCGACGTGACGCCGGAAGCAACCAAGGCGGTCATTGAACGTGATGTGCCCGGCATCCCCGAGGCGATGCGCGCCGAAAGCATGAAGATTACGTCCCACGGGTGCTTATCCCGAGGCGTTGCAGGCATTCGCGGCGGAAGCCTGATTGTTAATCTGCCCGGCAGCGAAAAGGCAGTGCGCGAAAATCTGCTGTCGGTCGTGGATTCGCTCTCGCATGGGCTGAATATGCTGACATCCGCCGGCTCTGCGGACTGCGCAGAAAACAGCCATCATCACCATCATCATGCGGAGCACGCGCCCGGCATCGACCAGTGGCTGAGGGAGGCAAAGGCTGACCCGTCCGCGGCGGGCTGCGGCATGTATCTCGTGCACAACGGCACCGTCCGCTTAACCGCCAAGGCACGCGTGCGCAGCGGCGAGGATGCGCCCGATGTCACCGGCATGGATTTTGATTATGATGCTGCGAAGGTCGATGCGGCAGTGGAAAACGCGAAAAAGCTGCCCGGCATCGGCTATGTACGCGTCTGGCTGAACCGAGGACATCTCCGGATCGGCGATGACATCATGCTGGTGCTTGTTGGCGGCGACATTCGTCCGCACGTGATTGATGCGCTGCAGTCGCTTGTCGGAGAAATCAAATCACACTGCGTGGTTGAGAAAGAACTGCATTAAAAAAGGGCTCACAGGTCGGAAAATCCCGACCTGTGAGCTCTCTTTGTATCATGGACTTTTACTCCGCAGGCTTCCAGGTGGTCTGGGTCTTCAGACCGGCGGCATTGGTGGTCATCAGCGCCAGCTCAAGGCTGGTGGAGGCACCGTAGGCCGCACAGTACTGGTCGAGCTGCTGATACATGGCGGAGGAATAGTACTCCGTCACGGCGGTAACGCCTTCCTCGGCGGCGAGGTAATCGTTCTTGTAGGCGATCAGCTTGTCGATGAAGCTGTCAGACAGGCAGAGGTCATAGGCGTACTTGTCCTCGCCGTCCTGCACCTGGGTAAACCTGGCGGCGTTGGCCATCGTGGGGGACATGTTCATCAGGAACGGCGCGGTAATTACGATGCTGTCCGGGATGATTTCGTAGATGACCATGGAGCCGGCGTTCAGCGCACTGGTGATGTAGGCAAGCTTCGCTTCCTTCACGGCAGTCTCGTCAGCTGCATCGGCGAACTTGGCACTGTAGGTCGCCCAGCTGGAGGCAAGCGTCGGATAGTACTTGTCGTAGAGGTTCAGCAGGGCATTTTGCCCTTCCTCGGTGGCGAGGTCATCCGCGGTGTAAATCTTCACCGTGCCGTTGTACTGCACGCCGTAGGAGCAATAATAGTTGTAGGTATCCTCCTCTTCCACGCGGAGCTGACGCACCCAGCTGACGGACACCTTGGGGTTGTCCTTGAAATCCTGCGTCTTGCTGGTGCCAGCCTCGGACACGCCCAGCAGGTGCAGATTGCTGGCATCCAGCACCATTTCGAGGTTGGTGTTGGAGGGAATATTGTTGCGGCTGGTGGCGAGCTGATACATTTCGCGGTAGTTGTAGCCGGATTCGTCCTGCGCGTAGGAGGCATCGCCCAGATAGGTGCCGCCCTTGAGGAACTCACGCACGGCCGCTTCCTGCAGCTCGGTGTCCCATTCGATGGCGCCGTAGTTCACGCCGCCGACCTTCTTTTCGGTCGCGGAGGTCACAGCGTCTGTTTCCATTTTGACGTAGCCGTGCGCTTCTGCCCACGCCGCGCCCTGCTCATCGGTGATTTCCGTGGCTGTCTGTGTTGCAGACGTTACGGTATCCGTGGTTTCTGCCATGGCTGCCATCGGAAGCACCATGACCGCTGCCGCCAGCAGCGCAGTCAAACGAGTAAGAACCTTCATAGGGTATCCTTCTTTCTGCCCGGCGGAATGAAGAATGGCCGGTCATCTAAGACATGATTATACAATATTGTTATGAAATTGTCAATGACCTGGATGTTAATCTGTAAAACCAGGCTGCTTGACATATTAGCTGCGCGTAACATGCCGGAGCATGTCAGTTAAACCTCTGCAATGATTGCATTGAGGGGAGCTTGACATAGCAATTTCTTGAAAACGTATAAGAAAAAAACTTGTGGAGGACTATGGCAGCGCGCAATGAGATGCATGAAAAGGAACATATAAAAAGCCGGATGGCAGGGTGAATCAGCCCGAGGAGCTGGGTGTGCTCTTCGGTCAGCCGGAAAATGATCAGGAAAAGGCGGCGAAAATCGTTCTGACGCAGAATCTGGAAGGCTTGCAAGCTGCTTCCCTGATTGGAATCTGCATCCGCCGCTCAAGCGGAAGTAAAACGAATAGAAAGGGTCTGCATGCGGCACGTGTCCGTCTGCAGACCCTTTTATGAGACCGGTTTATTCCTCAACCGCGAACATTTTTGTTGTCAGGTAACGTTCACCGGTGTCGGGAAGGATGATGACGATATTTTTGCCGTAGTATTCGGGGCGTTGCGCGAGCTGAGCGGCAGCCCAGACTGCAGCGCCGGAGGTGATGCCGCAGAGCAGGCCGTCCTGTGCGGCAAGCTCGCGACCGGTGCGGTAGGCGTCATCCTCCTTGACGGGGATGATTTCGTCAATCAGGCTGCGATTGAGGACGTCGGGCACGAAATTCGCGCCGATGCCCATCAGCCCGTGCGGTCCGGCAGTTCCCTTTGACAGGAGCGGTGAGGAGTACGGTTCGACCGCGATGATTTTGACATTCGGGTTCTTTTCGCGCAGGTACGTGCCGATGCCGGTGAGTGTTCCCCCCGTGCCGACACCCGCGACAAGCGCATCGACATGCCCGTCGGTATCTGCCCAGATTTCGGGCGCGGTGGTGGCGATATGAGCGGCAGGGTTGGCCGGATTGACGAACTGTCCGACGACAATGGAATTTGGTGTTTCGGCGGCAAGCTCATTCGCCTTGTCGACAGCGCCCTTCATGCCGAGCTTGCCGGGTGTGAGGACGAGCTGCGCGCCGTATGCCTTCATCAGCAGACGGCGTTCAATGCTCATGCTGTCCGGCATGACGATGACGGCGGTGTAGCCGCGGCTGGCGGCGACCATGGCGAGCCCGATGCCGGTGTTTCCGCTGGTCGGCTCGATGACGGTGCCGCCGGGCTTGAGCTGACCGGCGCGTTCGGCGGCCTCAATCATGTTCAGGGCAATGCGGTCCTTCACACTGCCGCCGGGGTTGAAGGATTCGACCTTCGCGAGCAGATGAGCGGCGGGACAATGCGCAAGCTCATAGTGACTCAGTTCAAGCATTGGCGTGCGGCCGATTAGTTCAGTGACGGATTTTGCAATGCGCATATCCAGCGCCTCCTTCATGAAGAATGACGTCATTATATACCACTTTTGTAGGATTTGCAACCATCCATGAGGCAAAGTGCAGAAAAAAAACAAGGCTCCTCCACCTGAGAAGTCCAGGTAGAGGAGTCAGTCAGATCAGCCGTTGCCGTCATCGACGGAATCGACCATCAGGATGGCAGATTCATGCGCGTCAAGGTTGACCATGGAGAAGCACTCATTGTTCTTGACGAAGTACACCTGCCACATGCCGCCGTCTTCACCGATGCCGCAAATGTAGCCGTAGCCGACCGCATCATAATCAGCATTCGTGATGCCAGTGGCTTCCATTGCCGAGGCAAGCGCCTCTTCCTGCGTCATGTCACCCTCGTCCGGCTCGCCGTAGCAGGGGGAAAGCGAATACAGGCGGTCGAACAGCGCCTTGTCCTGCAGCGACCACAGCTCGTAGATGCCCTTCACCTGCTCCCAGCGCTCGCGCACGGTGAAGAAATAGCCGGTGTCGGTAGTATCCTCGCTGAGCACTTCCATTGTTGCTGCGTCAATCATCCGGCAGGTCGCATCGGTCATGGTGGACTGGTCGAACTGGCAGATAATCCATGCCTCGCGTCCACCGGAAAGGAGCACGCGCTCATAGCGGGTCAGCGTGTTTTCCTTTGCCTCGAGCAGACTTTCAACGGCATCGTCAGCGGTTTCATCAGCTGCATCGGAGGAAACGACAGCGACAGGAATGAGTGAATCGGCAGCGGTTTCGGCAAAGGCCGAGCAAGCCGGCAGCAGGACGATGGCACTGAGCAGTGCAGCGGCACGCCGTACTTTCATGTTCATGGTCAATCAGCTCCCTTTTGATAATTTGTCCGAGGATGAAGGTTTTGTACCTTCACCTATATAACGAATGGTGAGGCGGATTTTCTTCCCGTGCGCGAAATATTTTATCCGCGCGTGCGGATGGCCTGCACGCCCATGAACGACAGGAACGCGCATTCCACAGCGAGCGTATCGCCGCTGACCGTGCTGAAGGGTATCGGAACGCCGAGTGCGCCGAATAACTGCACGGCAATTATCGCGAGCAGCACGAGCATCGGTACGGCAAGCAGCGACGCAAACGGCTCCTTGCGCCGTGACGCGCCGGACAGCGGCAGCAGCAGCGCCAGCGCAACGCCCAGAATCAGCCCGCACAGGATGCTCGACCACAGCCCGAAGCCGCTCAGCAGCGGAAAGAAGAACACGCACAAACCGCACAGCAGCAGCGGAACCACCATGACAAGCAGCTTTCTCAGAAACATCACAAATCCTCCAGCAGGCGCTTTTCGTTGTCGGTTAGCTGTACGTTAGCAAGCAGGTCGGGGCGGTGCAATTTCGTGGCACGGAGCGATTCTGCCCTGCGCCATGCCTTGATTCTGGCATGGTCGCCGGAAAGCAGCACGTCCGGCACCTGCATGCCGTTCAGGTCGCTCGGGCGCGTATACTGCGGATATTCCAGCAGCCCATCCGAGAAGGATTCATCCTCTGCGGATTCCGATGAACCCAGCACGCCGGGCACGAAGCGCGCGACGCAGTCCGTCAGCACCATTGCCGCCAGCTCGCCGCCGGTCAGAATGTAATCGCCGATGCTGATTTCCTCGTCAATGCAGGCATCGAGCGCACGCTGGTCAACGCCCTCATAGTGACCGCAGAGCAGCACGAGCTCCTTTTCCTGCGCCAGCTCACGCGCAAGAGCGGTCGTCAGCGTTTTGCCGCGCGGACCCATGTAGATGCGCTTGCCATGGAAGCCGTCAGGGGATTGCGAGGTCACATGCGCCATGGCCTCCATAATCGGCTGAGCTAACATGACCATGCCTGCGCCGCCGCCGAAGGGGTAATCATCCGTGTTCTTGTGCTTCCGGTCGGAAAATGGGCGAATGTCTACGCACTGAATGTCCAGAATGCCCTGTGCACGTGCACGGCCGAGGATGCTGGTGTTCAGGACGCTCTCGAACATCTCCGGAAAGATGGTCAGGATGGTGATTTTCATCGCGGGCGACTGATGTTCACGCATTCCGGACAATCACCTCATCGAGTTTTTCACGGATGACGCCGATGGTCTTATTCTGCAAATCGACCGTCGGGAAAACCGCCTTGAGCGCCGGTGCCATCCATTCACCTTCGGCAGAATCGAACACATACACATCGACCGCGCCGTGCTGGAGCACGTCTGTCAGCTTGCCGAGCACGGTATGATCCTCCGCAACTGCCGCGCAGCCGAGCAGGTCGCTGATGTAACACTCATCCTCCGCAAGAGCCGAGGCATGTGCCCGGTCGATATACAGCTGCTGACCGCGCAGCTTCTCCGCGTCCTCCATGCTGTTGCATTCGCCCAGCGTCAGATAGACAAAGCCGTCATGCACGCGCGAGCACGTGGCGGCAATGGGCGTGTAGCATTCGCCGTCGCGCAGATAAAGCGTCTTCCACCGGTGAAATAGCGCCGAATCTGCTGCGTAGGGCTTCACCTTCACCTCGCCGCGGATGCCCTGCGGCTTGAGCACCTCGCCAATCATCAGATAGCTGTTCATGTGTACCTCCGGTCGAATAAAATGGAAAAAGGCGCGGGAAACATGCATGCTCCCCACGCCCGGCGGTCATTCCCTCGTCTCATCCTCTTCGGGTCTGTGAATCTCAACAAAAACAGGCTTGCTGTTCTTGGCAGTGGCAGCGGAAACCACCGTGCGGATGGCCTTCGCAATGCGTCCCTGCTTGCCGATGACCTTGCCCATATCGTCCTCCGCTACGCTCAGCTCAAGGATGACGGCTTCAGGGCCCTCGGTTTCACGGACGAGAACCTGGTCGGGATGATCAACCAGCGATTTCGCCACAAAGGTGAGCAATTCTTGCATAGGGGTGTCCTTTCTGCCTATCGGCTGTCAGATGCGGCGAACCGCACCGATCCTTGTCGCAGAGGACCCCTTACTTCTCGATAACGCCGGTCTTCTTCAGCAGCACGCGGACAGTATCCGTGGGCTGAGCGCCGCAGCCGAGCCAGTACTTGGCACGCTCGCCGTCCACCTTGATTTCAGCTGGTTGCTCCATGGGGTTGTAGTAGCCGATTTCCTCGATGAAGCGGCCGTCACGCGGGGAGCGGATGTCGGCGACAACAACGCGGTAGAAAGGCTTCTTCTTCATACCCATTCTCTTCAGACGAATTTTGACAGACATGTGTTTGTTCCTCCTTCAAATGTTCGGGAAATTATATATATGGAAATCATATAAGCATGTTGATTATATGATACCACGCACAGGATGGCGGCAATGCATAGGAATGGCGTTGCCTTACTTCATGCCGGGGAAGCGCATGCGCATGCGACCCTTGCCCTTCATCTGGGTGACCTGCTTCATCATCTGCTTCGCCTGCTCGAACTGGCGGATGAGCTGATTGACATCCTGCACGGTCGTGCCGGAGCCCGCAGCGATGCGCTTGCGGCGGCTGGCGTTGAGCACACCGGGATTGCGGCGTTCACGGGGCGTCATGGAGCGGATGATGGCCTCGGGCTTCTTCATGGCGTTTTCGTCGACATTGATGCTCTTGCCGGACATGCCGGGGAGCATCTCAAGCATCGACTTGATGCCGCCCATCTTCTTCATGGACTGCATCTGATCGAGGAAGTCCTCCAGCGTCAAGTCGGCGGAACGCGCCTTCTTGGCGAGCTTTGCAGCGTCCTCCTCATCGAACGCCTCGCTTGCCTTGTCAATCAGCGTGAGCACATCACCCATGCCGAGAATACGGCTGGCCATGCGATCGGGATGAAAGGGCTCGATTTCACTGAGCTTTTCGCCGATGCCGCTGAATTTGATAGGCTTGCCGGTCACCGCGCGAACGGATAGCGCAGCACCGCCTCGCGTATCGCCGTCGAGCTTGGTGAGGATGACGCCATCGATGTCAAGCTTCTCGTTGAAGGACTTCGCGACATTCACCGCGTCCTGACCGGTCATTGCATCGACAACCAGCAGGATTTCCTGCGGTTTGACGGCTTCCTTGATGCGCACAAGCTCGTCCATGAGCTCCTGGTCAATATGCAGGCGGCCGGCAGTGTCGATGATCAGCACGTCGCGCCCGAGATAGCGCGCACGATCAACCGCTTCGAGCGCCGTCTTGACAGGGTCTTGCGTTCCATGCTCGTAGACGGGCACGTTGACCTGCTTGCCGACAACCTGAAGCTGATTGATGGCGGCAGGGCGGTAGATATCGCACGCAGCAAGCATCGGCTTCTTACTCTGCTTGGCGAGGTAGTTGGCGAGCTTGGCAGCCATGGTCGTCTTGCCGGCTCCCTGCAGGCCGCAGAGCATAAAGACAGTCAGAGGCTCGGACGACCACGTGAGCTTTGAGTTCGTGCCGCCCATCAGTGCGGTCATTTCTTCATTAACAATCTTGATGACCTGCTGGGAGGCGTTGAGCGAGCCGGTAATTTCGGAACCGATGCAGCGCTCGGTGACCTTTTTGATGAAGTCCTTCGCGACGGCGTAGTTGACGTCCGCCTCGAGCAGCGCCATGCGAACCTCGCGCATTCCTTCCTTGACGCTCTGCTCAGTGAGCTTGCCCTTGTTGCTCAGCTTCCTCAGCGCGCCCTGCAGTTTTTCTGTTAAGCCCTCAAAGGCCATTGTTGTCCTCCTGATCAGAGCGGATCAGCGCATCGATTGTTTGCATCGCATCATCGTAGCGCTTCTCCTGCAGCATCGTCCGGCATGCGGCGAGCCCGTCCTCCATCCGGCGGAATCGGGCGGCGACATGGAGCGTTTCTTCCATATTAAACATTTTCTGCGCTGCGCGGGTCAGCAGCTCATGAACGCCCTGACGGCTGATGCCGACCTCCTGAGCGATTTCAGCGAGCGATAGATCCTCCTCGCAGTGCAGGGACAGCACCTCACGCTGTTTTTCCGTCAGCAGGCCGCCGTAAAACGCGGCGAGCCAGTTTAGCTCAACTTTTTTGCTGATCTCATCCTGCACCATGTCAGCGCTCCTTGCTGTCAAGCTTTTTGCATTGACACCAGATGATTTTACACGATAATAACGATTCTGTCAAGGGGAAAATGAAATTTCCAGCAAAAAAAAAGCAAAAAAGGGGTTGACGAAGGAAAGGAAACGTGATAAGATAACAAAGCT
>CAVIHU010000013.1:0-53291 GCA_963642705.1 Bacteroidaceae bacterium | reverse complement strand
ACGCATGTGCCATATCGATTTTGCTTCCATGGGTCATATCTCTTTACAACACAGAAAAAATATTTATTTTTTTTGCTTTTACTCTTGACTTTTGCGTGTGCGCAATTTGCTGACCGGTCATATTTTCCTTGCCATTCATCGTTTTCTTTGATATAATCATTTTGAAGGTTTATGCGATGATTGCGTTCATCGTCATTCCCCGATTACCCCCGAAAGGATGTTCACAGATGAAAAAGTGGAGGCTCTTTCTTGTTTCTGCGCTTCTGCTGTTGCTTTTGCTGTCTGCCTCCGCCTTGGCAGACAGCACGCGCTTCGGCGTTGTTGTCGATGTCAACAGCGTCAATCTTCGCGCCGCACCCAGCACCAACGCCACCAAGCTCGGCGCATGCACAAGGGGCACATGGGTAACGGTGCTCGGCAGCGGAAACGGCTTCTATCAGGTCGAAACAGCCAACGGTACGCTCGGCTGGATTATGCAGCGATATCTGCACGTGTCTGCCGATGCCACCGGAACAGTCGGCTACGTGACCAATGCCGGCTATTTGAACCTCCGCAAGAGTGCCAGCACCTCATCTCGTACCCTTGGACAATACGATGACGGCACACCCTGTGTGGTGCTGAACCGCAGCGGTAACTGGTATTATGTGTCTGTCAACGGGCAGAACGGCTATTTTCTCGCCAAGTACATCTCCACCAAGCGAGGCATCTATTCCGACAAACTCGGCATGGTCATTTCACCGGAGAAGAGCCCAGTCAACCTGCGCAGCGGTCCCGGCATGGGGTATTCCATCATCGATTCCGTTCCCGGCTGCACATATGTCATGGTACTCCAGCAGGGCACGGACTGGTGCCGCATCTCTGTCAACGGTAAGATTGGCTTCATGTCGACAGACTACCTCCACATCGGTTATTTGACCCTGTCCGAAGGAGCAAAGCGCTGCGGCTCGTCTTCAACGACCTACGCCGGCAAGCAGGCAGTCGTCAATAACCCGAATTTGCGCGATAAACTGAACCTACGCCGACGCGCCAGCAAGAGCAGCACCAGCCTCGGCAAATACAGCAACGGCACCGTTGTCACGCTGATTTCCCGCGGCGACCAGTGGTGCAAGGTCAAAACACCGGACGGTCAGACCGGTTACATGATGACCGATTACCTGACCATCCTCAAGACAAACACATCTACCGCCACGCGCATTGTCCGCCATCCGGACAGCACATACGTCAACCTGCGCAGCAAAGGCTCAACCAACGCACGCATCCTGACCCAGGTGCCGCACGGCGCGTCTGTCGTTCTTCTGTCTGAAGGAAAGACATGGTCAAAGGTGCGTTACAACGGCTATACCGGTTACATGATGACGAAGTATCTCAAAAAGCGATAATCCGCAAAAGGGAGCGCCGGAGGATTTTCATCTTCTCCGGCGCGTTTTCTTATTCGATTGAGTCGATGGGTGTATTGCCCTCGCACACGTGCTCCATACCCTGACGCAGCAGCGTCGCGACATGGTCATCCGCGAGCGAGTAGAACATCGTCTTGCCATCGCGGCGAGCCTTAATCAGCCGTGCCTGCTTGAGCACCCTGAGTTGGTGCGACACGGCGGATTGCGTCATCCCAAGCAGCTTCGCGAGGTCGCACACACAGACCTCCGCCGTCAGCAGCACAAAGAGGATCCTGACACGCGTGCCGTCGCCGAAGACCTTGAAGAGATCTGCAAGGCGAAGCAGCGTCTCCTCCTGCGGCAATTCGTGCTGGACCTTTTCGACAACCGCTTCATGCACGCACAAAAAGCCGCAGCCCTCTACTTCCATGGGTTCAAAATCAGTCACGCTCTTGCTCCTCTCTGATGTCAAAAAACGAACGAAATCCGAAATCAGCCCGAAATCTTCAGCACACCGGCATCCACCGAGGGAGAACCGATGGAGCTGCCTTCAAACGTCAGGTCGCTGCCGACCGCTCTGATGCTCTTGAGCACCTCATAGAAGTTGCCTGCAACGGTAATCTGTTCCACAGCCCTGCCGCGCTGACCGTCCTCGATAGTGTAGCCCTTGCTCAGCAGACTGAAATCGCCGCTGGACGGGTTTGCGCCGGCATGCAGGCCGGTCACTTCGGTAATCACAACGCCACTGCCAATATCCTGCATCAGCTCGGCAAGCGTCTTTTCGCCCGGCTGAATGTAGAAGTTCGTAGGAGCGACATGGATACTGCCGCCGACTCGCGCCGCATTGCCGGTCGTTTCGGCGCCCTGCCTGCGCGCTGTTTTGCGGTTGTGTAGCAGCGTTGTCAGCACGCCTGCATCCACCACGCGCTTCGTGCGGCTTGCACTGCCTTCACCGTCGAACGCACGCGTTGCCAGTCCACCCTTCATCAGCGGATCGTCGATAATCGTCACGATGTCTGCCGCAATCTTTTCGCCTTCGCGCCCCGACAGCAGCGACAGGTTCTGCTGCGCATTTTCTGCGGAGAAGATGCCGGAGAATACCCTCATCAGGCTTTTCATCGCGTCATGGCGAAAAATCACGCGGTATTCGCCGGTCGGAACAGGTTTGCCGTGGAGCTGCGCGACCGTCTCGCTGCAGGCGTCCTGCACCAGCTGCTCCGGCTTGATATCATCAAAACGTCGTGCAACCATGAGTTTGCCGTTCGATGCAGTAGAATCGCCTTCCCTGGCGATCATCTCCGTGTAGGCAACGAAATACTGCCTCGCATTAGAAAGGTTCATGCCAAGGCTGTTGCGCAGAATCACCGTGCTGCTTTGGGACTCAATCAGCGAATCCGGCACACGGACGATGCGCGGATCGCTCTTCTTCGCAAGCGTCTCAATTTTGAGGCTCTTTTCGATTTTCTGCGATGCGGTTGTCGTAGCAACGTCGCTTTCTTCCTTCTCAATTTCAGGATAGGTCGCATCGCCCGCGTAGATTTCGTCCTGTTCATCGTTTTCCTGCAGCGTTGCGGATTCCTTCACGCCGTCAATCAACTGACTGACCGCCGCCTCATCGAACGCCTCGGTGGATGAGCTGCCCATTTTACCGCCGAACTCGCCGCGCAGCGATACGCTGCCGCCTTCTGACACCTCGTAATTGCTGATTTCTCCGTCCATCGCGTTGACCTGGAAGCTCTCATGATGGCTGTAGTAAACCTCTGCCGGATTCACGCCAGCTTCCTTTGCGCTTTGAAGCACACGATCAAGAAATTCATTCACATTCATGCACTTTTCCTCCTTAACGGCCGCCTACCGTGATGCTGCTGACGCGAATCATCGGCTGACCAACGTCCGTCGGCACGCTGCCGCTCTTTGAGCCGCACATGCCCTGCGCCAATTCGACCTCTCGGCCGACACGGTCAATCTTCATCAGGATTTCGCTGCCGCGGCCAATCAACGATGCTCCGCGCACCGGATGAATAATCTTTCCATCGCGCACCAGATACGCTTCTGCCACAGCGAAGTTAAACTCGCCGGTCGCCGGATTGACGGATCCGCCGCCCATCTTCTTGGCGTACAGCCCATTGCCCATCGTGGCAATCATCTCGTCGTTATCGTCATTGCCGCGTGCGATGTAGGTCGAACGCATACGGCTTGTCGGGGCATATGCGTAGCTTTCACGGCGCGAAGAGCCCGTCAGCGGATGATTCATCCGGCGGCTGCCGAGGCGGTCAACCAGATAGCTCTTCAGGATGCCGTTCTCAATCAGCACCGTATGCTGGCTCGGCGTGCCTTCATCATCAACATGGATGCTGCCCCAGTTGTTCGGCACAGTGCCATCATCGATCGCGGTGACGCACGGCGCAGCAATCTGCTGACCGAGCTTGCCGCAGAATTCGCTCACGCCGATGCCGACGCTCGTCGCCTCCAGCGAATGACCACATGCCTCATGGAAAATAACGCCGCCGAAGCCATTGTCGATGACGACCGGCATGATGCCTGCCGGGCAGACCGGCGCATGCAGCATCGTCACTGCCTGACGCGCCGCCAGTTCGCCCGACGCTTCCGGATTCACGCGCTCATTGAAAAGCTCGAAGCCCATGCTTGCACCCGGGGCATCTCCGCCTGACTGATTCTCCGTGCCGTTGCTGGCAATGGCATTAACGCGCAGGCGCGTCTGCACGCGGCGATCCGTCACGAACACTCCCTCGGTATTGCAGATGCACACATCCTGCACATGATCCGCATAGCCTGCGATGACCTGCACGATTTCGGGCGATACGCGCCTTGCAGCTGCTTCTGCAGCACGGAGCTTTTCCGCCTTGAGCTGCCCCTTGACTTCCGTCGGCAGCATCAGGATTTCCTCCGGTCTTGACGCGTCCCATGCCTTGAACGGCTGCACCGCGCAGCCCTTGCCGGCGCGAACCGCCGCAGCTGCCTGCCTTGCGCAGCTCATCAGTCCCTCGCGGCTCGTGTCGTTCGTGTAGACGTAGATTTCATTCGTTCCGCTGAATACGCGCACGCCCGCGCCATGCGTCCTGCTGCTCGATGCAATCTCCAGCTTCTGCGAACGCATGGTCATTCCGTGATCAATGCGATCCTCGATGAAGATTTCCGCGAAGTCGCCGCCGGTGGATACAGCAGCCAGCAGCACCTCACGCGCCACGTTTTGGTCAATCATGTTGTTTCTTTTCCTTTCTTGCTTCTTCCATTTGCTTATCAAAATACGTCAGCAGCGATGCATACAGGCACTTCCGCCCATTCGGGAACACATCCCTGCTTCTGCGAATCCATTCCTTTACGTCCTGACGGCGCGTATTTCCGTCTGCCGGACACGGGTTTTTGTATACCGGCAGCTGTTCCCTTCGCGCAAAGCCGATGACATCGCGCTCATCAATCATCAGCATCGGGCGAAGCACTGTCAGATTCGTCCGATCGAGCCGCGTCACCGGCGGAAAGCAGTCGTAATGCCCTTCCAGCATCAGGTTCATCAGGCTCGTCTCGATGAAGTCATCCTTATGGTGCGCGTAAGCGATTTTGTTGCAGCCAAGTTCAATTGCCTTATCATTCATCGCGCCCCGACGCAGCTTCGCGCACAGGCTGCACGGGTTCTTTTCCTGGCGGATTTCAAACACGATCTGATAGATGGAAGCATGCACTACATAAAACGGCACGTCCAGCGAATCGCAGAATTCCCGCATCCTTCGGATGCCCTCCTCGCTCCCTGCCGCGCCGCTGTCAACGTGAATCGCGCACAGCTCGTACGGCACAGGATAAAACCGCTGCAGGTGCTTGATTCCCGTCAGCAGCGTCAGGCTGTCCTTTCCGCCGGAAAGTCCGACAGCAATCCGGTCGTTCGGCTGAATCATGTCATACCGCTGAATGCAGCTCCGCAGCAAGCTCGTCAGACGCTGGACATCCATCGACATCCGTTTTCCTCCTCACGCCTGCGCTTCCAGATACAGTCGAGCCTGACGCGCATTGTCCGGATTCGTGTTTTCCAGTGTCATCGGCAGCTTGCGCCGCTTCGCCAAATCAAGCAGTATACGATAATTCATGTTGCCCAAACCAGGGGCAAGCGACAGCAGTCCATCGTACATGTCCGCATTCGCCACAGTCTGCTGCGCATAGATGCATGCCGGCGTATTCTCCGGCAGGAAGTCCTTCATGTGCAGCAGCGCCACATGGTCGCCGAGTCGGCTGACTGCATCCTGAATAACTGCATCCGCTTGATTCACGTTCGTGCGGTCAAGCAGGTTCACTGCATCAAGAATGACGCGCAGATTCGGCGAATGAACAGCCTTCAATACGCGTTCGCAGCGCTCGGCATTATAGACGATATGGCGGATGACCGGCTCGATGGCGAACGTCACACCAACCTCTTCTGCGCAGCGGACGACGGGCATTGCGCGCTCGATAAACAGCTGCAGACTTTCCTCCGTCCGGCATTCCGGGTATGTCTTATAGGCGGTATTCGGTGCGCCAGTCTCCGTGCCTACCATCTGTGCGCCGATTTTCTTTGCGAAATGCAAATGCGCCCGATAAATATCCAGCGTGTGCGCATACGCATCCAGATCCGGCGTGCATAGATTCAAATAGCAGCCCAGCAGCACGCACTGCTGATTGTACTTGTCCAGAAGTTCGCGCACCTCATCCGCCAGCGCATCCGTCAGCAGCTCCGGCGCCTGCGCCATCCTGAAGCCCGGCATCACCTTGCTCATGGCGATATGCACACAGGAAAAACCCTGGTCATGCGCCGATCTCAGTTTTTCCTCCAGATTGCTGCCGCTCGTGTCGTGCAACCGAAGTCCGATGTTCATAAAATACTCCTTCTTTCATTCGTTTATTCCTTCCAGCGATGGCGCACCCATGTGAACATCGCCGGATAGCCCGCCATTGCGAAGAGAATCAGTCCGAACATCTGCCCGAAGTTCGACCAATGCTCATCAAGACAAGCATTCGTTGCCGCCTTGAGCACCTTGCGCACCACCAGCAGCAGCAACACGCCGACTACGCCGCGCAGCACACGCCGCATGGGCTTCCCTGCCGTGTCGAAGCGCACAAACCGCCGCTCAATCAGCCAGCCTATCATCATGCCCATCAGGGCGCCGAACGCCTGGTAACAGTCCGTGAGCATCTCCCACGGGTCAACCAGCAGCGTGCCGTCCTCCAGCTCGTCCATCGGGTAGACCTTGAGGCTCGTGTACGCCAGCATAGCCGCCGACAGCGCAATACCAGCCGCCGCGATGACAATATCCGCATTCTTCCGGCTGTCCGCCAGCTTCAGCAAGCCGTTTGAAATCGGCAGGAACGCCAGTGCAATCACCCAGCCGACAATGACATCCTGCGGCGTGTGCGCGCCCAGCCAGTTTCTGGAAAAGCCTGTAAGGAAAATCAGAATGGCGCAAGGCAGAATCCACCATTTGCTGTATTTTTTCAGGAACACTGCAAGGTTGGAATAGAACGCCGTGCCCAGCGTCGTATGACCGCTCGGGAAGGAATAGCCGGTTGCGCTTGATTCCGCCTCGGGCATGATATGCAGCCGCGTGTCACGCTTCCATGGGCGGTAGACACACGCAATATTCTTCAGCAGCTGTGAAACGCTCATCGCGCCCACATAGGAGAACACCATTCGTTCGCCGCTGCGCTTGTCGATGCACCAGTACAGAAGCACCATCAATACGATGACCAATGAACCCGCTGCAAATTCGGATATGCCAAGCAGAATGCTGTTCAGCCACGCGGGGCCCTGCTCGCGAAGCTGCTGCAGCCAATACAAATACTCCAGATCCATACTTTTTCCCCACTATCCATCTTATTTCTGACTCTGCGGACGCATCGTCAGGCTGATACGGTTCGTTTTTGCGTCCGCTTCCAGCACCCAGACCGTCACGATGTCGCCCACTCGCACGATTTCGCTCGGATGATGAATCCTCCGCTGTGCCATCTGACTGATATGCACCAATCCATCGCGGTGAACGCCGATATCCACGAACGCACCAAAATCCGTCACATTGCGAACCGTTCCGCGCAGCTCCATGCCGGACTTCAAGTCCTTGATGTCCATCACGTCGCTACGCATCATGACCTTTGGCAGCTCATCGCGCGGGTCACGTCCCGGTCGGGACAGTTCCGCCGCAATATCGCGCAGCGTCGGTTCGCCGATGCCAAGCTTCGCTGCAATTTCCGATGCGCCATCCTGCTCCACCAGCGCATTCAACCTGCCGACCGCCTGCGCAGGTGTCATGCCGTAGCGCTTGAGCAGAGCCTTTGCCGCGTCATAGCTTTCCGGATGAACGCCAGTGTTTTCCATCAAATCCTTGCCGTCCGGAATGCGCAGGAAGCCCGCGCACTGCTCAAATGCCTTCGGACCAAGGCGCGGCACCTTCTTCAGTTGCGCACGGCTCTTGAAGGCGCCG
This sequence comes from Bacteroidaceae bacterium, assembly GCA_963642705.1. Classification (GTDB taxonomy): domain Bacteria; phylum Bacillota; class Clostridia; order Christensenellales; family Aristaeellaceae; genus UBA11524. Next base: position 45,454 of record CAVIHU010000013.1, on the reverse strand, counting down.
TTCTCCTCGCGGTATGCCACAATATTTTTGGCGACTGCCGCATTGATGCCTGCGACATAGCTCAACAGCGACATACTCGCGGTATTCACGTCCACACCGACGCTGTTGACGCAGTCCTCGACCACGCCGCCGAGCGCCTCATCCAGCTCCGATGCCTTCAGATCATGCTGATACTGCCCGACGCCAATCGCCTTCGGGTCGATTTTCACCAGCTCCGCCAACGGATCCTGCAGACGCCTTGCGATGGAAACTGCCGAGCGTAGATTAACGTCAAATTGCGGAAACTCCTCTGCCGCCAGCTTCGATGCAGAATACACCGACGCGCCAGCCTCGCTGACAACCATGTAGCTCAGCCTGTCGCCCAGTCCCATTTCCTTCATCACATCTGCGAAGAACTGCTCCGTTTCACGTCCTGCCGTGCCGTTGCCGATAGCAACAATGCTCACGCCATGCTCGAGAATCATCCGCTTGACGTCAGCCTTCGCTTTCTCCACTCGTCCATGCATGGGCAGCGGATAGATGACAGCTGTTTCCAGCACTCGCCCTGTTTCATCAACCACCGCGACCTTGCAGCCCATACGGATGCCCGGATCAAGCCCCATGGCAACCTTGCCGCGGACAGGCGGCTGCATGAGCAGCGGTCGAAGATTCAACGCAAACACCTTAATCGCCGCTGCACTCGCCTTATCGGTCAGCTCCGCGCGAAGCTCCGTATCCAGCGACGGTGCAATCAGTCGCGTGTACGCGTCATCGCACGCCTGCGCGACATAATTGCCTGCTTCGCCGCTGTTCGGCTTGACGAAGCAGACACGCACAAGCTGCTGTGCCCTTTCACGGTCAACCTCCAGTGCAACCTTCAGGAAGCCTTCCTTCTCGCCGCGGTTCATCGCCAGCACACGGTGCGACGGCATCAGCCGAAGCGGTTCCCGATGGTCGTAATACATGCGGTACGTGCTGTCCTCTTCCTTCGCCGCCGATGTCGCGACCATCGCATTTTGGTGATAGTACGTCTTAAGCCGCGTACGGACAGCCGCATCATCGCTCACCGTCTCCGCAATAATATCCATCGCACCCTGTAGCGCATCCTCCGCCGTCGGGACGCCTTTCTCTTCGTTCACGTAATCAAGCGCCAGCTGCATCGGCTTCGTGCCGCTCTTCTGCAGCAGCAGCACTGCCGACAGACCTTCCAGCCCTCGTTCACGTGCAATGGTTGCCCTTGTCCGGCGCTTTGGGCGGTATGGGCGATAGATATCTTCCAGTTGCGCCATGGTCGATGCCTTGTCCAGCGCCTTTTGCAGCTCGTCCGTCCATACTTCCAGCTTCTTCAGGCTCTCGCTGATTTCGCCGCGCCGTTCATCCAGCGAACGCAATGCTGCCAGCCGTTCGCTAATTTCACGCAGTTTCTGGTCATCCAGCGAGCCGTGCTGTTCCTTGCGGTAACGCGCGATGAACGGCACCGTCGCGCCCTCATCCAACAGCCGGATGACTGCCTCTGCCTGCCACGGCTGAATCGAAAATTCCTCACAAAGCTTTTGCGTGATGTTCATTTGGCACCTCAGTCATGATGCTTTTTGACAATAACGCCGCCGTTCTTCCAGATGGAATCAGCCGGTACAACGCCGCGCACGCAGCTCAGCGGATAAATCTGCGAATCACGCCCGATGACTGTGCCGGGATTCAGCACGCTGTTGCAGCCAACCTCAACATGGTCTCCCAGCATCGCGCCCATCTTCTTGAGTCCGGTCTCCTGGTTCTCCTCACCTTCGCGGACAATGACCTTCGTCTTGTCGCTCTTAACGTTGCTGGTGATGGAGCCTGCGCCCATGTGGCTGTAATAGCCGAGGATGCTGTCGCCGACATAATTGTAGTGCGGCGTCTGCACATGATCGAAAAGGATTACGTTTTTGAGTTCGACGGAGTTGCCGACAACGCAATCCTCGCCGACAAGTGCACTGCCGCGGACAAACGCGCAGTGACGCACCTCGGTACGTGCGCCGATAATGCAGGGTGCACCCAGAAAAGCCGTTGGTGCAACGGTTGCGGTCTTGTGCACCCAGACATGCTCGCCGATTTCCGTATATTCATCCTTCGGCAGAGCTTCGCCGAGTCGGATGATTTCTGCCTTGATGTCGGAGAGTGCCTCCCACGGATATGTAAACTGACGCAGGTAATCGCCCGCGATGGAATGGGACAAATCAAACAGGTCACAGATGGTCAGCAAGGTTATTTCCTCCCTTATGCTTCTCATGCTTCGCCGAATCCAGCGGCACTTCATGGATATTTCTATTTCCTGAATAAAAAATCCTGCCAAGCATGGCTTTCTGCATGAAAAAACCGTCTCGGCAGAACACATAAGAAGAGGAACAGCCCGATAGAGCTGTCCCTCTTTGTTTGGAATAGATTAGCTGTTCTGGTCATCCTCATGATACTGGCTGGAACGGCGGCGACGCGGCGTTTCCTCATTCGACTTTGCAATCGGACGTGCATACGGATTTTCCTGCGTCGTTGATGCTGTCTGGCTACCGGTCAGGGACTGACTGCCGGTCACAGGGCGACTGCTGGTCAGGGGCTGACTGCCGGTCACAGGCTGACTGCCAGTCACAGGCTGACCTCCATTCTGCGGCTGAATGGGTGTGCGGAAGCTGCTCTGCTGCCTGGTTTGCTGCGTCTGCTGAGCCGCAGTTGTCGGGCGCACCTGCTGCACGGGGCTGTTGCTCTGCTGTCTGGTTTGCTGCGGCGCGACATACGAGCCCGTGCGCTGCTGTGTCTGCTGCGTTGCACTGAAAATGGGGCGGTTTGCACCCGGCTCACGTGCCGCCTGTGCACGGCGCTGTGCGACAATGCGCGCATGTTCGCGCTTCTGCCGCTGATACTGAATGAACAGGAATGCACCGCCGCCTGCAAGAATGACTGCAATTGCGCCGCCGACAATGCCGACTGCATTGCTGCTGCTTTCGTTCGTTGTCGGGTAGGTCACCGTTGTCGTAGGCAGCGGCTCCAGCGAAGGCGTAGGCGTCGCTGTCTCTGTCGCGATAATCAGCCCTGCCCCGTCCGTTTCCGCTGTACCAGGCTGCGGCGGATTCGTATATACTACCGTGCCGGTTTGCTGCGAAGCAGTCGCCGTGCTTGCCGGACCGGGCGTTGCAAAGCCGGTCCACGGGACATAGCTGATTTCAACGCCGCTGCCCTTCCACTCGCTGACCGTTCTGTCCTCCTCGGAAATGATACCGGTCGGATTTGCCGTTTCCTTAGAAGTGCTGTTATTGTTGATTCCCTGATAGTATTCATCACTATAGAGGAAATTAGACAACTCAGCAATCGTCATATGGCAGAAGTAATTGCCGTTGATGTATCCCACCTGTTCATTATAGCGAACCTTATACCATGTGTCTCCGTCCGTACCGGTGACAGTATCGAGAATCATGCAAAGGGCGTAATTTCTCAGCTTTGCCAGCACTGTGGATTTGGTTGTGGGCTCCGCGCGGAAATTCACGTATGTGGTTGTCTTCACATAGCCGTAAGAGGAAGGATTATTCACGCTGTACGTCGGCTGCGGCGTAACCGCAATAGTCGGCGTCGCCGTGATCTGCATATTTTTGATATACTCCATAACCTCGTCAATTGTCATGAACCGAAGCATATCATAGCGGACATAACCCCATTTGCCATCAATATAGACTCTGTTCCAAGGCATACCGTTATTGTACACCTGGCCGAATACATATACAACGTCTCCCCGCGCCATGAAGGAGTAAATTTCGCTATAGTCATCCGGTATTGCACGGAACGGCACATTGTCGCCCAACGCATATGCATAGCCCGTGACCTGCTCCGGTTCTTCAGTTGCAGTCGGAATCGGCGTAGGCGTCGGGGTAGCGGTCGGCGTTGCAGTCGAGGTAGCAGTCGGCGCCGGTGTACTGCGTTTCTCGTTCCAACGCTGAATATAGGCTTCCGCTTGCTCGTTCGACACATGAATCAGGTCGCTGTCGTGCATAAAACCGCTGATATTGTCAAGCGTCGTCACAACGTCCCAAAGAATCCCATCGACGGTGATCTGGCTGCGGACAAGCACCGGATCATTCTCTTCAACGTAGGTCATTGCATAGGCACTGACATCAGTGCCCGAATAGATTAGCGACCCGTTTGATACGACTGCATAGCCCTGATAATTATAATAAATCGTTGCGGTCGGCGTCGCCGTTACCACCGGGGACTCTGTCGGCGTAGCGGTCGGGGTTGCCGTTGGCGTTGCCGTCGGAGTTTCAGTTGGCGTTGCCGTCGGAGTTGCGGTTGGCGCCTCCGTCTGCACCATTTCGTAGTAGAAAGAAACCTCCGACGGGCTGGCTGCACCGGTCAGCGAAACAATCAGCTCCACCGGCTTGTTATCCGGATTATTCTCCATGAGCTGATAGCCGCTCTTCAGATCAGTCGGCTCCGGATAGATGGTATACGCACCCGTTGTGTAGGTCTTAGTCTGCTGCGTTGCGACCTCTTCACCATCTGTGTTAAAGTACCTGATGATGACGTTCGCGCTGCTGATTTCCGGACTTTCGCCGCTTGCAACAGCGAACGCATCGCTGTCTGCCTGCGACATCAGGGTAATAAATTCGCTTTTCACGTACCCGGCTTTTCCGTTGAAGCTAACTCGGCTCCACGTTTCGCCGCTGCTGTTTGTCAGCTCTTTGAACACGAAAACATGCTCACCTTTATCCAGGCGCATGATGACCGTGTCGTTGCTTGCAGTCGATGCTTCGCTGCGGAACGCGACTTTTGTGCTGTTGATGGTCGCATAGCGATTGATCATCTGCCCAACCGGAATCGGCGTTTCCGTTGGAGGAACCTCCGTTGCCGGGATCTCGGTAGGTGCATCGGTCGCCGGAACATCGGTCGGAGGGACTTCCGTAGGTGCATCCGTTGCAGGGACTTCGGTCGCCGGTGCATCGGTCGCCGGAATCTCCGTAGGCGCATCTGTCTCACTCTGCACAGGATGATAGTAGAATGCAGGCTCTTCGAGTTCCTCATCATCGAGAGTGTATGTACCGTCTGCGTAGACCGTTACCACAAATCCTGTCAGACTCTCATCCAGTTCATAGCCGGACTGCAGATTGACCGGATTCGGCGTAATCTGATAGACACCCTGTTCAAGCACATACACATTCGGCTCGGCGATGGTTTCGCCCAGCGTGTTGTAGTAGTTGACCGTAATCGTTGCCGTCTTAGGCTCTTCCGTAGGTGCATCCGTTGCAGGGACTTCGGTCGCCGGTGCATCGGTCGCCGGAATCTCCGTAGGCGCATCTGTCTCACTCTGCACAGGATGATAGTAGAATGCAGGCTCTTCGAGTTCCTCATCATCGAGAGTGTATGTACCGTCTGCGTAGACCGTTACCACAAATCCTGTCAGACTCTCATCCAGTTCATAGCCGGACTGCAGATTGACCGGATTCGGCGTAATCTGATAGACACCCTGTTCAAGCACATACACATTCGGCTCGGCGATGGTTTCGCCCAGCGTGTTGTAGTAGTTGACCGTAATCGTTGCCGTCTTAGGCTCTTCCGTCGGTGCATCCGTTGCCGGAATCTCTGTCGGCGGAACATCCGTCGGTGCTTCAGTCGGCACCTCTGTCGGTTTCGGCGCGGCATACGTGAACACAACAGGATTCACGCTTGCGGTGCCGTTCGTGTCCACATACACATACACCTGTGCTTTGCTCGTCAGCTCATAGCCGCTCACGTTGCCGCTGTCCGGCGTGATGTAGTATTCGCCCGGATTCAGCGTCTTCATCTGCGTGTCCAGCAACGTGCCGTCACTCAGCTGATAGTTCACCGTGATGTCTGCCGGATAGACCGGCATCTCAGTCGGTTCCTCAGTCGGACCTTCGGTTGGAACTTCAGTCGATTCCGCAGGAACAACCTGCGAGGACAGGTAGAGCAGGAAGGAACCCTCATAGCTGCCATTGCAGTCGTAATAAACCTCCTGCGCATTATACGCATCGAGGCTTGCTGCATCCGTCGCCCACTGGAACTGCATCGTTCCATCCGGCAAATAGAAACGATAGGCGCTGTCTGAGCAATATACATCCAGCGTCATCGTCGAGTACAGTGCCGAGCCGTCCAGCGTCACCCAGTACGCATGATCCATACTCTGCGGAACAAGCGCCGCCTGCGCCGTCTGCATCATGCCCTGCGAATCCGTCCACGTGACAGACACAATCAGGTCATTCCAGTTGTCCAGTGCCAGCGCCGGCGTGCTCCACACGGTCATCAACAGCGCTGCAGCCATGATCAGGCACAGCAAGCGGTTCAGCTTTTTGCCAGCGGCTTCCCTCATCTCTGGTCTCCTCCTTGCCTTTGTCCTCTTGGGGACACCGTGCACTCTTTTTCGTCTATATTATAACGCACCTGCGTTTTTTGTCAAACAACAAATCGCGCCGCGCGGAAATTCCCATAATTCGCGCCGTTTCGCAGGATTTTCCCCATCTGCCGTCGAATGATTCCGCCGTAAAATCAGCTAAGCCACAGGAGGGATCATCATGATTGAGGATTCGCATCTGACAGAAGAATTTCTCGACGGTCAAGTCGTTTATCCCGGAAAGATCATCCGTCTGGAGCACTGGCATGTGCGCCTGCCCAACGGCGATATCGCCCTGCGCGAGGTTGCATGCCATCCGGGTGCATCGGCGGTTGTCGCACTCGATGAGCAGAACCGCGTCATTCTCGTCCGCCAACACCGTATCGCCGTCGGTCGGCTGACGCTGGAAATTCCCGCCGGCAAGCTCGACAGTGCCGCGGAAGATCCGTTCGTTTGCGCTCAGCGTGAGCTCAGCGAGGAAACCGGTCTGTCTGCTGACCATTGGCAGAAGCTGACCGTGCTTGAGACAACGCCAGGCTTCTGCAACGAGCGCATCCACCTGTATCTTGCAACGGGGTTGCACGTCGGTCAGACGCATCCGGATGAAGACGAATTTGTCGCGACCATCCGCATGCCGCTTCATGAAGCGATTGCCAAGATTATGGACGGCACGTTTCACGACAGCAAGACGCTGGTCGGTCTGTTGATGGCGCAGCAGCTGCTCGCCACTCAGAAGACAGAGTACTGACCGGTTTCACCCTATATAACGGATAAAAGTTCCCTTTTGTTCCCTTCCGATTCGTTTTTGTAACTTTTTCACCGCTCATCAGGAGGTTTCCTGCCCATGGTTGACAAGCTGCATTCTTGGCTGACTGGGCACGCCGCCGGCGCGGAGGATCGCCGGGAAATATCCGCCACGGAATACTTTTCCTCGCTGCCGCAACTGACAACGCCCCACCTGCTGCTGCGCCCGATGACAATGCGCGATGTTGCAGACATGTACGCCTATTCGCGTGACCCTGAGGTAGCACGGCACGTGCTGTGGGATGCGCATACATCCATGGCGGACACGCGCGGCTATCTGCGCTACATCATCGGTCAGTACCGCAGTGGCGAGCCTTCCAGCTGGGGAATTGTCCTGCGCGAAACAAACCGCCTTGTCGGTACCATCGGCTTCATGGCCTACAATCAGGCAGATAGCGTGATGGAGCTCGGCTACTCCCTCGCCCGTTCCTGCTGGAATCAGGGTCTCATGACCGAGGCGCTGTCCACCGTGCTGAATGAATGCTTCACGGTGCTGCGTGTCCACCGGGTCGAAGCAATGCACGAAACCGACAACCCATCCAGCGGACGCGTCATGCAGAAATGCGGCATGACCCACGAGGGCCGCCTGCGCGGACGTGTGTTCAATAAGGGGCACTATCGCGATGTGGAGCTATGGAGCATTCTCCGCGAGGACTGGACAAGACGTGCGTAAAAAGCCGAATACTTCTTGCAGGCGTATCCGGCTTTCCCTTACCTTGCGTTTTTGATGCTGTTCATGCGCCGCTCGAGCACCTCAGGCCGCGCGACGGAATATCCGAAGAAGCCGAGCACATTCTCCGCCTTCTGATAAACCCCATGGCTGTAGGCGACCAGCCCTGCACGCTCCAGATGAAGTGAACCATCCTCCGCGAACAGCTTTTTGCTAACCTGAACACCGACGATTTCGCCAAGGAACATCGTGTGACTGCCGAGTTCAATCGACTGCCGCACCTTGCAGGAGAGATACGCCGGACATTCAGCGATGGCAGGCGCAGCATCCATGTTCAGTGCCTTCATCGACGTCAGGTCGCACTTTTCCCACTTATTTACGTCCCTTCCGGACGTTACGCCGCAATAATCCAGCGCCTTGCAGTGCGTCTCATCGACCAGATTCACCACAAATTCGCCGCTCCTGGCAATCATGCTGTAGCTGTGACGGTCGGGGCGAACGGAAATCGACACCATCGGCGGTTCGCTGTTTACCGTGCCGACCCACGCAAGTGTCACGATGTTTGGCTTGTCAGGCTGATCAGGATCGCAGCAGGACACCATCACCGCCGGCACCGGTGCGAGCAGATTGCAGGGATCAAACGTACGGAATTCTTGCATAAGACTGCCTCCATCAGATCTGTTTTTCATGGCTTAGTGTACGCCTCCGCATTTCAATTGTCAAGACTGAAAGGAGCGTTTTCATGACCGTCCTCTTACAGGTGCTCACTCTTTTTCTGCTCATTTTCTGCGGGTTCTTTTCTGCCAAGCGGAAAATGATTGATGAGCACGGCATCAGTGCGCTGAACAATCTGGTTCTCAATTTCGCCCTGCCGGCCACCATCCTCTACGGTCTGCAGGAGCCTGCCGATGCGCAGCTGATCCACGACCTGATTCTCGTCTTCGTCTGCACCTGCGCCCTGCTGATTCTGTGCAGCCTCATCGCGTTTGGCTGCTTTTTTCGCGAACCGGCTGAACGGCGAAGCGTGCTGACGAACCTGTCCACCTTCTCCAATTGCTCCTTCATGGGCTATCCCGTCATCACCGCCTGTCTGGGCGAGGACATCCTCATTTACGCGGTCATGTTCAACGGCGCATTCAGTCTGATGAGCTGGACGCTCGGCGCGTTCGTCTTCGGCGGCATAAAGGCGGTTCAGCCGCGCAGACTTTTAGCCAATCCTTCGCTGATTGCCGTGCTTCTCGGGCTTGTGCTCTTTCTGACCGGTCTCGAGCTGCCCAGCTTCATCAACAATGCGCTTTCACTGATGGGCAACACAACAACGCCGCTGGCGATGTTTGTCATCGGTGCGCGGCTGATTAACATCCGGCTGTCGCACTTTACGGACAAGTCGCTGCTGCTTGCCTGCCTCTTGCGGCTCGTTCTGTTTCCTGCCGCCGTTCTGCTGCTGCGCCTGACAAGCCTTTCGCCTGTCGTCATCAACACGCTGTACATCTGCACCGCCATGCCCGGTGCTGCACTGACCGCGATGCAGAGCGAGCTGTTCCGCTGCGACAGTGCTCTTGCATCGCGCGGCGTAGCCATTTCGGCCGCATTCTCACTCGTAACCATTCCGCTGATGTTGCTGCTTGTCTGACAGGAGGTTGCCGTCTTGAGCCTTCGCGATACGCTTAAAAGCTACTTTTTTCCCGGTGAGGACAAAGACTATGTGCCTGCCCATGCCGGTGCCTATCAATCCGAGGTGCCGCATCTGCTGAAAAAGTTCAGGTGGGTACTGATTATCCTGCTGGTTTGCTGCCTGATCTGGCCGTTGATCGAGCCTTACCTGCTGGAAACAGAGGAAGTTACGATTGCATGTGATAACCTGCCTTCCACCATCAGCCAGTTAAAAATCGTATACGTGTCCGACATTCATGACGGCTCACAGCTCTTTTCGCAGGCGCGGCTGAATATGCTGATAAACCGCATCAACGCCTGTCAGGCGGATATCGTGCTTCTCGGCGGCGATTATGCCTCCGACAAGCTGACATCAGCCGCATTCTTTGAGGATTTGCCGCGCATTTCCAGCACGTACGGCGTATACGCGGTCGCCGGCGAAAATGACCGTCAGCCCATGGAACGCACGGATGAGTCTGCCTCGCGCCTGCGCAACGCCATGTACCGGCAGGGCATCACGCTCCTGGAAAATGAAGTTGTCAGCATTCGTATCGGCACGGGAACCATCTACATTGCCGGCATCGATGATGTCAGCACGAAGCTTGATAACGTGGAAGCAGTTGCCAAAAAGGTCAGCTCGAGTGATTTTGTGATCTTCATGGCGCACAATCCCGGCATCATCACGCAAGCACTTTCCGTCACCGACCAGAGCGGCAATTCCGGTTGGTTTGACCTCGGTCTGTTCGGGCATACGCACGGCGGACAGATTCCCTTCATCGAAAATATCTTTAACTTCGACGGCATCCCTGCCCGATATGAAGGCGGCTGGCTGCTGGAGGCACGCGCGTGGCTGCTGATTTCCAACGGTGTCGGCACGACCGGCTTTCCTGCGCGTTTGTTCTGCACGCCGCAAATTCACCTGATTACCGTGACACCCGGCACGTAATCTCTTGCGTTTCCTTGAAATTCATGATACAATCAGAATAAAGATGGGTCGCCGCTTTTTGCAGTGCTGCGTTCCGAAATCAGGCGTTTTCGCCGGAAATGAAGGTGATTTTCCCCATGAAGAAACTGCTTTCGTCTGTCCTCTCCCTCCTGCTGACCATGACGTTCCTGTTCTCCGCCGCTGTCGCGGACACGACCGATGACAACGCCCCCTATCAGGCCATTTACAACATGATTCTTGAAGAGTTGGACAGCGTCGAACTTACGTATGACCGCTATGATGACTACTATGCTCTCTATTTCGGCTATACGCTGAATGACGCTAATTACGGCGATGCACTGGTGTTCGTGTCCGCCTATTCCGATGCCTTCACCATCACTGCCGGCTTTACGACCGCCATCAAAAGTGAGAATTTCGGCGAAATCCTTTCGTTCATCAATCTGCTCAACGGCGACCTCTATGTCGGCAAGCTCATGCTGGACAAGAGCGACGACAACTGGTTCCTGACGTACGAGATTTTCATCTCCGTTGATCCTGACAATATCGATGACTGGGATCGCAACGCTCTACTGGACTATACCGACCTGTCGCTGGACATCATCTGTGAGCTGAGCGAATATATCGCCCTGATTGAAGCAGGCGAAACCGGAGCGAATGTCTACGCCATGTATCTTGCTGATTACACGAATGAGTAAGCTGCAACAACATAGAAACTGTCTCCCTTATGACGGGGAGACAGTTTTTTTATGCAATTTCCGGCAGACGCTTTCGCACGATGCACAGCCGCCTTCGCCGGTTTCCCGAAGGGATGTCGGGAGCGTATCGCCAACGTCCTTCATTGCTATGATCATTTCGTCCGGGTCGATGGGGCAGCGAATACCGCTGAGTGCCATGTCCGCTGCAGTGAATGCCACGCCGGATGAACCCACATTGCGGTACACGCAGGGCACCTCCACCAGTCCGCCGACCGGGTCGCAGACAAGTCCGAGCAGGTTCATCAGTGCGAACGCAGCCGCATCCGCAGATTCCTGCGCCGTACCGCCCTCTAAATACACGAGCGCCGCCGCCGCCATTGCAGCCGCCGAGCCGCATTCCGCCTGACAGCCGCCTTCCGCACCGGAAATACTCGCCTGCGTTGCAATTGCCTGACCGACCGCTCCGGCAACGAACAGTGCTTTGACCGTTTCCTTCTCCGAAACGCCCTTTTCCTCCATCATCGCAAGCACCGCACCCGGCAGGATACCGCACGCACCGGCAGTCGGTGCCGCGACGATTTTGCCCATGCAGCCATTGCATTCCGCTGTTGCCAGCGCGTATGTTTCCGCCTTGCCGAGCAAGCTGCCTGCAAGGCACTTGCCGTTCTTCAGCCGCTTCTGCAGCAGCACCGCCTGACCGCCTGTCAGCCCCGTCACACTGCGCAGGTGCTCATCCATTCCCTGCTTTACGGCCTCCTGCATGACGTGCAGCGTTGCGCGCATCCTGCCCGTAACGTCCTCACGGCTCATGCCGGATTCCTCTGCCTGCTTTTCGATAGCAGCCTCTGCCAGCGAGCCATGCTTTTCTGCAAATGTCACCCATTCCCGAAGCGTATAGTCCATCAGTCATCCCTCCTCTTCAGGAATGTGCAGTTTTCCACCTGCGGCAGCACCCGAATCGTCTCGATATCCGCCTGCGACGGGATGCCGTCGAGCTCAAGCACCATCACCGCATCCGCGCCGGCCTTTCGGCGGTAGACCTGCATATCCGCGATGTTCAGCCGATGCCGCGCGAAAACGCCTGTCACCGCGGCAATCACGCCCGGCGTATCCTGATGGCGGATAATCACCGTATTTTCCTTGCCGGTAAAGTTGACGCTCAGCCCATTGATGCGGTGGATCTCGATGTTGCCGCCGCCGACAGATGCGCCCTCGATCATCAGCTCCTTGCCGCTTTCGCCGATAATGTGCAGGCGGACCGTGTTGGGATGTGCGCCGCGCAGATGCACCTGCGAGAACGTCACCGCCATGCCGCTTTTTTCGGCAATTTCCAGCGAATCGCGCAGCCGTGCGTCATCAACATGCATGCCGAGGAGTCCGCCGACGATTGCGCGGTCGGTGCCGTGCCCATGATACGTCTTCGCAAACGAACCGTGAAGCGCGACTTCCGCCTTCACAACGCGTTCACCGAGCAGATAGTACGCCGTCAGCCCGATTCGCGCCGCGCCCGCCGTATGCGAGCTGCTCGGGCCAATCATGACCGGTCCGATTAAATCAAACAAATCCATGCAGCCAACGCCTTCCTAAAGAAAGATGATTGCTCTGCTGATTATGCTTCCCAACCCTGATCGCGGATCGTCTGCGCAATCGCTTCACACGTCTTCGCACATGTCTCCGCATCTTCTGCCTCGACCATCACGCGCACAAGCGGCTCCGTACCGCTTTCACGTACCAGCACGCGACCGGTATCGCCAAGCTGCGCTTCGGCATCCTTGATGGCTTGCTTCACCTTCTCGTCCGCCTGCGCCGCCTTCTTGTCCTTCACGCGGACGTTAATCAGCTTCTGCGGATAGACGAAGAAGTCTTCCGTCAGCTGATGCAACGTCTTTTCGGTCGCACACATAACCTCCATCACCTTCAGGCTCGTCAGGATGCCGTCGCCGGTGGAGGCGTACTTGCTGAAGATGATATGACCGGACTGCTCGCCGCCGAGCCTGCAGCCGTTCTTCGTCATATATTCATAGACGTACTTGTCGCCGACCGCCGTCTTTGCGGACTGTATGCCCAGCTTCTCCAGTGCCTTGAACAGGCCCATATTGCTCATCACCGTCGCAACGACCGTGTTGCCGAGCAGCTCGCCGTTTTGCTTCATGTGCTTGCCACAGAGATAGAGGATGTGGTCGCCCGTCACCTCCGCACCTGTTTCATCCACACACAGGCAGCGGTCTGCATCGCCATCGAATGCAAAGCCGACATCGCAGTGATTCTCAACCACAAACCTCTGCAGACCGCCGATATGCGTTGAACCGGCATCGCGGTTGATGTTCAGACCGTTCGGCTCGGCGTTGATGACCAAGGTCGTTGCACCCAGCGCGTCAAAGACGGACTTGGCAATGTTCCAGCTGGCACCGTTGGCACAGTCCAGCGCGATTTTATACCCCTTGAAGGAATACAGACCAAGCGAAATCAGGTAACCAACATAGCGGTTACGGCCGGATACGTAGTCCACCGAACGCCCGATCTGCTCCTGAAAGGCGAACGGAATCTTATTCCAGCGCTGTCCGAAGCATTCCAGCTCGCCATCCAGATATGCCTCGACCTGTGCAATCGTTTCTTCATCCATCTTTTCGCCCTGACCGTTGATGAGCTTGATGCCGTTGTCGTAATACGGATTATGGCTGGCGGAAATCATGATGCCGCAGTCAAAGCCATCCAGCCGCGCCACATACGCCACGGACGGCGTCGTTGTAACATGCAGCAGATAAGCATCCGCGCCGGACGCCGTCAGTCCGCCGACGAGCGAATATTCAAACATGTAGCTGGAGCGGCGGGTGTCCTTACCGATGACGATGCGCGGACGGCTGTCATCGCCGCTGCGCCGCTTGCATTCACCGTAATACCAGCCCAGAAAGCGTCCGACACGGTATGCATGGTCTGCCGTCAGTCCCTTATTTGCTTCTCCGCGGAAGCCGTCTGTTCCGAAATACTTACCCATTGGTGATATTCCGCCTTTCTTACTTCACATCATAGCCGAGCGTACGCAGGTCAGATGCGCGGTTCCGCCAGTCCGGGCGCACCTTCACCCAAAGCTTCAGGTTCACGTGCAGCCCCAGCAGCTTTTCGATATCCGCGCGCGCCTCCGTTCCGATTGTCTGAAGCATCGCACCGTGCTTGCCGATGATGATGCCCTTGTGTGCATCGCGCTCGCAGTAAATCGTCGCGTTGATTTCCATGAAGTTGTCGTTCTTCTTCTCCATGCCCATCATTTCCACGCCGATGCCGTGCGGCACCTCGTCGCGCAGGTGGCTAAGCGCCTTCTCGCGGATGAGCTCGGCGCAAATCAGCCGTTCAGGCTGATCCGTCATCATATCATCCGGGAAATACTTCGGCCCTTGCGGCAGCGCTGAGGACAGCTGCCTCGTCAGATCATCGAGGCCGTCACCGGTTTTCGCGCTGATGGGGATAATGGCATCATAGCCGCAGTCCGCAAACGACGCAATCAGCGAAAGCAGCTTGTCAGGCGTCAGCAGGTCAATCTTGTTCAGTGCGAGCACCTTCGGCACCTTCCGTCCGCCCATATCACGGACGATGGCACGATCCTGCTCGCCGACCTGCGTCGCGTCCACCAGCACCAGCATGCCGTCCATGCCGTCCATGGCATCCTTCACGGACTGCATCATGCTTTCGCCGAGCTTTGTCCGCGGCGTATGAATGCCGGGCGTGTCAAGAAAGACAATCTGCCAGTCCGGACGCGTCATCACGCCCATGATGCGGTTTCTTGTCGTCTGCGGACGACTGGACACGATGGCAATTTTTTCGCCGACCATTGCATTCATCAGCGTTGATTTTCCAACATTCGGGCGTCCGACAATCGTCACGAAGCCCGAGCGAAATGCGTTTTCATCACTCATGATTTCTGTATGCTCCTTTATTGCAGCTCCGAAGGACCAAAGCCCTTCGGCAGCAGATCCGCCAACATTGCCTGCTCCGTGCCGCCTTCCCATGTAACGAGTACGCGAAGCTCCGGTGCAAATTCATTCAGTACCTGCCGGCATGCACCGCACGGCCACGGTGCGGCTTCCCTTGCGGCAATGGCGATTGCTGTAAATTCCCGTGCTCCCTCGCTGACAGCCTTTGCAAGTACTGTCCGCTCCGCGCAGATCGTCATACCGAACGATGCATTCTCGATATTGCAGCCCTGGAAAACACGTCCATCCGCGCAAAGCAGCGCCGCGCCCACCGCATAGTGCGAATAGGGAGAATAGCTCCGCGTCATCGCCTGACGTGCCATGGTCAGCAGCGTTTCGTCCGTCACGAACGGTGCATCGCTGTCCCGCGAAAGGCCGATGGCGGACAGGATTTTCTCCTCCATTGTGCGCATCTTCTTCTGGTCGTCCGGATCGATATGATCATATCCCATCAGATGGCACAGCCCATGCACCAGCAGGAACGCCGCCTCACGTTCCGGCGAATGACCGTATTCTGCCGCCTGCGCAAGCATATGCGGTACGGAAATAATCATGTCGCCCAACATGCATGCATCCGCCTCGTCATCCAGCTCGCGCTCAATCAGGCTGTCGCATGCACCTGCCGTCTTGCCTGCCGGATAATTGATCGTCGGAAAGGACAGGACGTCCGTCGCGCGGTCGATCTGCCGGTACTCGCGATTGATTTCGCGAATCGTTTCGTCATCGCACAGCCGTACACACACGGCGCATGCGCGCGTAATTCCTTCTGTCCATTCGGCACAGTCGGCTGCTGTCTGCATCAGCGTCAGGTAGCGCGGCTCAATCTCCGCGTCAAGCTGCCAGATCAGCTTCATTCCTTTTCCTCGCTTTCCTGCGTTTCAGTCTTATCCGTCACTTCAGTGGGAGCAGCTTCGTGATCATCAGGCGCATCCGGCTGCTTTTCCTGCTTGAGCTGCTTCGTTTCCTTCTCCGCTTCCTTTTCTGCCTGCACAAGGGGTCTCGACGGCACATTCACCGTCGGATACTCGATGCGCTCATGGAACACGCCGTTGAGCACCTTGCAGAACGCTTCGCAAATGGCATCGATATCGCGCAGCGTCAGCGGCGAATTGCTCAGCTGTCCATCCTCGAGCTTGCCGCGGACAAGACGCTCGATGAATTGCTCAATCGCCTTGGGCGTCGGGTCTGGAATGGAGCGGACAGCCGCCTCCACCGTATCTGCCAGCATGATGACAGCGCTTTCCTTCGTCGTCGGACGCTGACCGTCATAGCGGAAGTCGGAAATGTCAACCGGCTTGCCGTCCGCCATCTGCAGCGCCTTGTGATAGAAGAACATGACGGGCGTATCGCCGTGGTGCTCCATGATAATCGTCTGGATTTCGCGCGGCAGATGATACTTCTGCGCCAGCAAAAGTCCGTCATGCGTATGCGCCGTCACGATAGCGGCGGACACATACGGATCGGTTCTGTCGTGCGGGTTTTCGCCCATTTGGTTTTCCTTGAAATACAGCGGACGCTTGAGCTTACCAATGTCATGGAAATACGCGCCCGTACGTGCCAGAAGCGGATTCGCGCCGATTTTTTCCGCCGCCGCCTCTGCCAGATTCGCGACGATAATTGCATGATGATACGTGCCGGGAGCCTCAAGCAGCAGCCTTCTCAGCAGCGGCTGATTCGGGTTCGCCAGTTCGAGCAGTTTGCTTGGTGTCGCCAGATTGAACGCCGCCTCAAACACCGGCTGGAAGCCCACAGCAATCAAACCGCTGAGGATACCGCCAGCGACAGACCAGACCGCGTTATCCACCGCATTGGACAAATCGCTGGCGGTCATCAATCCGACAGACAGAATGACCATCATGTTCACCACTGCCGCAATCACGCCGGCGATCACCATGCGTACGCGCTGCGGCTTGTCCTTGAGGAAGCGCACCACGACCACGCCGGACACGATGCCGCTCATCATCAGGTGCACCATTTCGGATGAATACGTATTGGAGCTGCCTGCGCTTAAGCCGGACACAAGCAGCGCCATTGTGAATACCGCCGCCAGTCCCACACGGGCATTAAGCAGCGTCGTCAGCAGCATCGCCGCCAACACAACCGGTGCCAGATACACATTAAACAGCTTCACCGCAATAACGCATAATCCTTCGCATAACACCAGAACGACCATGATCACGCTGGACTTGCATACGTCGGACAGCACCTCGCGCGAAAGAATCAGCAGCAGCAGACACATGACCGTCATCGACTGCAGGACAACAAGCAGCGCGCCGAGATAGATATCCCAGTCAACCTGCGCCGTATCCAACAGACCAAGCGCAGCGAGCATCGCCACTTGATTCGCCTGCGCCACTTCACCCTCGCGGATGATGTTCTGCCCCTGCAGATACACGACCGGCTCAACCTGCGCGGCCGCCTCCTCCTGCGCCTGCGCAGTCATTTCCTGATCAATGACCATGTTCGGGCGAATGCAGTGGTTCAGCACGACCGGCACGATATTCTGCATCAGCGACGTTTCGACGCGATAACCCGCAATCTGCCGGATGGTTGAGATGGACTGGCTGACCTGTCCTTCGCGGATGGTCGTATTCAGAGCGCTTTCCACCGCAAGTCGGACAGTTGAAACCATCGTGTCGAAATTTTCCGTGCTTGCGCGCAGAAGGACGGTCGCCTGATAACGCGTCAGCGTCACCAGTGTGACCTGAGCCAGTGCATAGTCCACTTCTTCCGTTGTGAAGGTCGTCAAATTTGTCGCCGTCGCCGCTTCTTCGGATGATTCACTTCGCAGTGTCAGCCCATACTGCTGCACAACGCGCAGCTCTCGGAACGTTGCATCCAAGTCGCTGAGCACCTCTTCGGTCGAGCCTTCCTGAAAGTGATAGGTGGGTTCAACCTTCGCAGCAGCCTCCTTGCGCCGTGCCTCCGTCGTTACGGTATCCTCGACATCCTTCGTCGCCGTGATGGTCTGATGCGAAATACTGCCGACAGACAGGCTGTAGCGCTGCGGCGCGCAGGAAGCGCAGAACATCGCCAGCAGCAGGATCGTTCCCACTGCATAAATCAGCACGCACTTTGCACTTGTACTCTGCAGCCACATGGCAAAGCTGCGCAGAACCGGCTTGCGCTGTTTTCTGCCATCGCCTTTCACCTTGCGCATAAAACTCTCTCCTCCTGAAGCAGAAACGGAGAATCATCCTTTTTGCTGCGCTTTTTTCTCCGCTTCCTGTTTATAATAGGCATCATAAGCCTGAACAATCTGCTGCACCAGTTCATGGCGGACAACATCCTTGTGTGTCAGCTCCACCATGCCGATTTCGGGAATGCCCTTCAGGATATCAACCGCCTCCGCCAGACCGGATTTCTTGCCATACGGCAGATCCGTCTGCGTGATATCGCCCGTAACAACCGCCTTGCTGTGAAAGCCGAGGCGCGTCAGGAACATCTTCATCTGTTCGGATGTCGTGTTCTGTGCCTCATCCAGGATGATGAAGGAATCTGACAGCGTGCGTCCGCGCATGTATGCCAGCGGCGCCACCTCAACCACGCCGCGCTCCAACAGCCGCTGATAACTGTCCACGCCCATGAAATCGTAGAGCGCATCATAAAGCGGCCGCAGATACGGGTCAACCTTCTGCGTCAGGTCGCCCGGCAGGAAGCCGAGCTTTTCGCCTGCCTCCACCGCCGGACGCGTCAGCACGATGCGCTCCACTTCTTTATTCTTGAGCGCAACGACCGCCAGTGCCATCGCCAGATACGTCTTGCCGGTACCGGCAGGTCCGACAGCAAACGTCAGGTCATGGTCGCGGATCGCCTGCACATATTCCTGCTGACCGAGCGTCTTACAGCGGATTTGCTTGCCGCGGTGCGTGATGGCAACCACAGAGCGGAGGATTTCGTCGATGCGGTCGACATCTCCCTCGCGAGCCAGCGCTACAGCATACCGAATGCGTGCCCGATCCACCAACTCGCCGCGCCGGATCATCTCCAGCAGCTTGACAATCACGCTTTCCGCCAGCGACGCGTCATCCTCCTCGCCCGTAATGCTCAGCTCCGACTCGCGCAGGCTTACATGAACGCCGCATTCCATCTCCAGCAGCGCGACATTCTGGTCGTTCATCCCGAAGAGCGACATATACGCATCCATGGTATCGAGCGTCAGCGGGATTTTCTTCGTTCCTGTCAAAAGGGCTTTCCTTCTTTCTTTCAATGACGTCCCGGCAGCATCAGCAAAGGTGCCGAGCCTGCGGGAGAGGATGCTGTCTGTTCTCCAAACAGTATCTCATATTCTATCATACTACAATTTGTCTTTCGGGTCAATAAAAAACCATTTGCGTTTGTGCGATTTGATGGTATAATAAGGAGCGCAGTGTATTCAGTCTGTGTCGCGGTCAGCCATGCTCGCGGCCATTTTGAGCGCACGTATGCACAAAAACTGGCAGGTGGTTTGATAATGGCTCAGCTGAATGATTTAGGCATTGATCTCGGAACCTCCAACGTACTCATCTATCAAAAAGGCAAGGGCATCGTACTCCGCCATCCGGCAGTAGTATCCATCGAGCGCTCCACCAAGAAGGTGCTCGCTGTCGGCGACGATGCATACAGGATGATTGGTCGCACGCCTGGCAACATTCTCGCCATTCGTCCGCTCAAGCAGGGCACGATTGCCGACTTCGAGCTGACGAACTCGATGCTGCGTGTCTTCCTCGGCAGCGTGCTGGAAAAGCGCGTTTTCTCCGGACCGCGTGTCGTGATGAGCGTCCCCTCCGGCGTTACAGAAACGGAAAAGCAGTCGCTTATCAACATTCTGCTTGATGCCGGCGTTAAGCGCACCTATCTGCTGGATCGTCCGCTGGCGGCAGCTATCGGTGCTGGCATAGATGTCACCATGCGCTTCGGTCGCATGATTGTCGATATGGGGGCCGGCATTACGGACATTGCCGTCATTTCCGAGGGCGAAATCGTACAGGCGACCAGAACCTTCTATGCCGGCGACTATTTCGATGACGCCATCATCCGTTATATTCGCAAGAAATACAGCCTGCTCATCGGCGAAAAGACTGCCGAGCAGGTCAAAATCAACATCGGCACCGCCATGCCGCCTGAAAGTGACGATGTTGACCTGTCGATGACCATCGTCGGGCGCCACCAGCTTTCCGGTCTGCCGCGCACGCAGGAAATCCGCGCAAGCGAAATCTATGAGGCGCTCAAGGATCCGGTCTCCGCGCTCATCGGCTGCATTCAGGATGTTCTCGTGCGAACGCCGCCGCAGCTTGCCGCCGACATTTTCGATGACGGCATCGTGCTGACCGGCGGTGCTGCCGGTGTCGCACGGCTCGCGGACGCCGTCTACAGCGTGCTGCATATTCCCTGCGGCGTCGCGGACGACCCGCAGACAAGCGTTGTCCTCGGATGCGGCAAGGCTGTCGAAAACACATCTCTGTTCGGCGCGATGATGGACGATGGACGCAAAGGGTTCAAGAGATTATGAAATCAGGGACTGCTGCACAGAATGCATCAGTCCCCTTTTTATTCACATTTCGTACTGCGCAAGGATGTTCTGCGCGACAGCCATTCTCGTCAGCCGCAGATCCATCGCCTGCTTCTCGATATAGCGGTGTGCCTGCTCCTCTGTCAGGCTCCGATACTGGATCAGCAGGCATTTTGCCCGATCAATCACGCGGATTTCCGCGAGCTTCTTCTCCAGCTTCGTCTTTTCGGCGCAGACCTTCAGCAGACGGCTTCGTGACGCCGCCGCGCAGTGCATCGCCTGATCAAACATCGGGCGTGCAACCGGCTTGGCTACCACCAGCACGCCGTTACCCTCCAGCCGTTCCTGAACAGCATCTGCCAGCTCCGCCTTGACGAGCAGAAGCACGCCGGCAGAGGTTCTGTCTGCCGCGTCAATCGAAAGATCAATGCCGCTTTCATCATTCAGCGGCGTATTGATTACGATGAACGACCACTCGCGTTCACCCAGCAGACGGCGCGTTTCCGCACCGTTCTGCGCGATTTGAACAGAATCCGCCTTTCCGGGCGGAAGCAGGGTTTGCAGCAGCTGCCGACCCTTTTCGGTGCTGCCTGCGAGCAGAATCTGTTCCTGCATGCACATGCCTCCCTGCTCTGCTTAGATGGTGCGAAGGTGCAGTTGATACATGGCGTTTGCATCTGCCTCATAGCGTGCCGCCGTCTTCCGCTTTTCTTCCAGATATGCCTCGATGACGCTTTCCGGCAGCACTTCTTTAATGAAGCTGCTCTTTGACGCCAGCGCAATGGCTTCCTCGAGATTGTCGGGCAGCTCCCCGACATCCTTCAGCGGCTCCTGCAGCGGTGTGACCTCGGTAATACCCTCCATCGCCGCCGCCAGCACCAGCGCGAATGCCAGATACGGATTACATGCCGGGTCAGGTGAACGCAGCTCCATGCGCCCTGCGCCTGCCTCTGCCGCCGGAATACGGACAAGCTGACTGCGGTTGCCGAACGACCAGTTGATGCGCTTCGGTGCCTCGCAGCAGCCAAGCCGCTGATAGCTCGATGGCAGCGGATTGAGGAACAGACTGATTTCACGGATGCGGCTGAGGATGCCTGCAATGGCATGCTGCGCATCGTTCGAGAGCTTTCCGTTCTCCTGTGCAAAGATATTCACGCCGCCGCGCTCGATAGACAGGTTGATATGCAGCCCGTTGCCGCTTTCGTCACGCAGGGGCTTGGGCATAAACGATGCGCAAAGCCCGTACTGATTGGCAATCGTCCGCACAGCCGTCTTGAAGGACATGGCATGGTCTGCCGCCGTCAACGCTCCTGCATAGTGGAAGTCAATCTCATTCTGACCAGGTCCCTGCTCGTGGTGGCTGCTTTCGGGCGTGATATTCATATTCTCCAGCGTCAGGCAGATGTCACGGCGGACATTTTCGCCCTTGTCCAGCGGCGAAACATCCATGTATCCCGCCCTGTCCTGCGGCTGAAGCGTTATGTTGCCAGCCTCATCCGCCTGAAAGAGGTAGAATTCGTACTCCGTGCCGATTCGGAACGTCAGCCCGAGCGCACGCGCTTTTTCAACCTGCCGGCGAAGGATTTCGCGGCTGTAGCCCTCAAACGGCTTGCCTTCCGGCGTCAGGCAGTCGCACATCATTCGCGCGACGCGTCCCGTCTGCGGACGCCACGGAAGCAGCGTAATGGTCTTAGGGTCAGGGCGAAGGAACAGCTCGCTGTGCGAAATGTCGCAGAAGCCCTTGACCGCCGACGCGTCAAACGATACGCTGCCGTTCAGCGCCCGATGCAGCTGTGTGGGCATGATGGAGATGTTCTTCAGCGTCCCAAAGAGGTCCACAAACGCCAGACGAATGAATTTGACATCATTTTCCTCAACAAAATCAAGCACTTCCTGCTCAGTCATGTTCTTCCTCCCCCGACACGTCTGTTAAGGCAACACCGCACAGCTCGGCGGCGCCGCTGAATGTGCGGTACTGCCTTAATTCGTCACATACATGGAACGATACGGATTCGCGCTGTCCGGCACGAGCACCACGAAGCGGCCGGAAAGAATCTCCTCTGCATCCTTGCCGAATTTCTCGGCGAAGCGGCGGATGTAGGGTGCAATTTCCGCTTTTTCCTCGTCCGTCGCCTCATGGGACAGCACCTGCTGCGGAATATCAAACGGCATGTCGCATTCTGTGCGCAGGAAGATTTTTCCGCCGTGCATGCCAGCCGCCGGAAAGCGTCCGACTGGCGCATGCTCTGTCGTTTTCAGTCCCAGCACGACAATGTATCCGCCTGCCTGATATTCGCCGAGGAACGAGCCTGCCTCGCCGCCGACCACCAGCACCGGAATATGCGTCTGATACGCCTTCATATGGATGCCTGCTCGATAGCCGACATTGCCTTCAATAAAGATGGAGCCGCCGCGCATCGCATAGCCCGTTGCATCACCGCAGTTGCCATGGATGGTCAGCGTGCCGCTGTTCATGGTGTCGCCGGTCGCGTCCTGCGCGTTGCCGAACACCTCGACATCGCAGCCGTCCAGATAGCAGCACAGTGCGTTGCCCGGAATGCCGTGAATCGCGACGCTTTTACCGGAGAGCCCAGAGCAAATATAACGCTGTCCGCAGACATTGTCAAGCTCGATTTCGCTTGCCTGACATACATTGATCTCCTCGTTCAGTTCCCGAAAGTTCTTGTCGCCTGCAACGATTCTCACAGTCTGCTCCCTCCCATCAGCATCGCGCGGTCACGTCTGGAGAACGCCATGAGCTGCGGCTTCTCCAGCATCAGCTGGAAATCAATGCTGCTCAGCGGCGTCTTTTCGCGGATCAGCGCCGTGTAGATGCCTGCACGTTCCACATCGCCGAGCATGATGTAGCCCATCAGCCGGTTATCCTTCGTGCAGAGACGCTTGTAGCTGCCATTTTCACGGATGATATAGCTTTCACCCGTCATCGTGCCGGCAGTAATCATATGCAGCCCGAACATGCCCATGGCATTCATCGGAATGGCCTTCAGCTGCTTCGGCGTGCGTCCTGCCATCGCCATGCCGCAGATTTCACCCTGCTGTGTCGCATTCGGCAGCAGCGCCAGCACGCGCTCTGTGTCCGTCGTCAGGTCGATGGACTTTGCGCAATCTCCTGCCGCATAAATGCCGGGAATGTCCGTCTCGCCGTACGCATTCGTGTGAATGCCACGCGACGCATCCAATCCGAGACTCTGCGCCAGCTCTGTTGCCGGACGAACGCCGACTGCCATCACAAGCTCGTCGAACTCGACCTCCTTGCCGCTCTTCATGATGGCCTTGCCCGGCTCGAAGCGAACCGCGCTGTCGCCCAAGAGGAAGGTCACATCCCGCTTCTCGCAGTGCCTCTTCACCATGTCCGCCGCTTCTTCATCAAGGATGGACGGCAGCACCTGCTTCGCCAAATCGCAAACGGTCACGCTTGCGACATGGTCACGGATGCCTTCCAGGCACTTCATGCCAATCAGACCCGCGCCGACAATCAGCACGCGTGTATTCTTCGTCAGGCAGCTTTCAAGCGACTTCGCGTCTGCAATCGTCATGAACGTATGATATTCGACCGTGTCAATCCCCTCAATCGGCGGAACAAACGGGCGCGCGCCTGTCGCAAGCAGCAGCGCATCATACGGAACGGTCTGCCCATCCGAGCCGGTAACCGTCTTTCTCGCGCTGTCGATAGCAACCGCTTCGATGCCTTTAAGGAAGTTAATCCGATTCTTTTCGTAGAAGTCAGGTGCCTTATAGCACATCCTTTCCTTATCCGTCTTGCCGCAGAGCAGATAGGAAATCAGCGGGCGGGAGTAGGTGAACTCAGCCTCCTTGGAAAACAGCGTGATGGTTCCTTCGCTGTCCGCCTTGCGGATGGTCTCCGCCGCTGTCACTGCTGCCGGACCGTTGCCGATAATCACGTAGTTCATCTGCTTCTCACCTCTCCTCATACACGATTGCCTGATTCGGGCAGTTCTTGACGCACATCGGCTCACCGCCATTGCGTGTACAGAGCTCGCACTTCTGCATCACATGACCGGTTTCGTCCGGCATAATCGCGCCGTACGGGCAGGACAGGATGCATGTGAAGCAGCCGACGCACTTCTTATCGTCAATCACAATCATGCCGTCCTTGCGGGTCAATGCGCCGGAAATACAGCCCTTGACGCACAGCGGGTCGGCGCAATGGCGGCAGTTGACCGCGAAATGAACGCCGTTCGCACCTTCCTCGATGTGGATGCGGGGATGAATCCGGATGTTCTTGAGCGCCTTCACCATGTCGCTCTTGCCGGAATTCGCGAACGCGCAGTAATATTCGCACAGATGACACCCGAGGCACCATTTTTCGTTGACGTAGATTTTCTTCATGCTGCTCACTCTCCCGCGTGCTTGACGCCTAAAATTTCAAGCTCCTTCTCGTTGAGCCCCACGCCGCGAAGCATCAGACGGTTTCCGCGAAGCGCCTCGATGGAATTGATGCCCATGCCGCCCATCATTTCCTTAATCTCGTGATTCCATGCCGTAACAAGATTCACCAGCCGCTGGCAGCCCATATCGGGATTCAGGCGCTGCGTCAGCTCCGGAATCTGCGTGGCGATACCCCAGTTGCAGCGACCCGTCTGGCAGGAACGGCACAAATGGCAGCCCAGTGCCATCAGCGCCGATGTCGCAATGTAGACCGCATCCGCACCGAGCGCAATCGCCTTGACCACGTCCGCGCTGGAACGGATGGAGCCGCCGACGACGAGGCTCACACGGTCGCGGATGCCTTCCTGACGAAGGCGCGTATCGACTGCCGCAAGTGCAAGCTCAATCGGGATGCCGACGTTATCGCGGATGCGCGTCGGCGCTGCGCCCGTGCCGCCGCGGAAACCGTCAATGGCGATGATGTCCGCGCCGGAGCGTGCGATGCCGGATGCAATTGCCGCGACATTATGCACGGCGGCAATTTTGACAATGACCGGCTTGGTATAACGGCTTGCCTCCTTGAGCGAGTACACCAGCTGGCGCAAGTCCTCGATGGAATAGATATCATGATGCGGCGCGGGCGAAATCGCGTCCGAACCTTCGGGAATCATGCGCGTTTTGGCTATGTCCGCCACAATCTTCCTGCCGGGCAGATGACCGCCGATGCCGGGCTTTGCGCCCTGACCCATCTTGATTTCAATCGCCGCGCCGGCATTCAGGTAGTCATGATTCACGCCGAAGCGTCCCGATGCCACCTGCACGATCGTGTGTGCGCCGTACTTGTAGAAATCCTGATGCAGACCGCCTTCGCCGGTGTTGTAGTACGTGCCGAGCTTTTCCGCGGCGCGCGCGAGCGACTCATGCGCATTATAGCTGATGGAGCCATAGGACATGGCCGAGAACATAATCGGCACCTCAAGCTTGAGCTGCGGCGGCGTATCGTCGATGAGCCTACCGTCCTCTCCGCGCCGGATGCCTTCCGGACGGCTGCCGAGATAGACGCGTGTTTCCATCGGCTCGCGCAGAGGGTCAATGGACGGATTCGTCACCTGCGAGGCGTTAATGAGCAGCTTGTCCCAGTAGACCGGCAGCGGCGCCGGATTGCCCATCGCGGACAGCAGCACGCCGCCCGATTGCGCCTGACGGTAGATTTCCGTCATTGCCTGCGCGGTGTAGTTGACGTTATCCTTGAAGGTATTATCGGTCTTGACGATTTTGAGGGCGCGTGTCGGGCAGAGCGACACACAGCGCTGGCAGTTAACGCACGCGCTCTCATCGGAAATCATGATCCCCAGCTCCGCATCGTATTGATGCACCTTGTTGGCGCACTGACGCTCGCATACGCGGCAGGTGATGCAGCGATCCTGATTGCGCACCACCTCATACGCCGGATAGAAGAAATCAACAGCCATCAGTCACGTCCTCCTTCGGTCGTAAAGATCACCGGCTGACCGCCGCGCGGCGCCCACACATGATCCACATTCGGTGCAATCCGGCGGATGGCGCATTCCTCGCTGGCGACGTATGCGATGTCCTCCGTCTCCGCAACGACCATCGAGCGGAGCTTCAGTCGGTCGTTCAGTGCCATCATGCCGCCGTTGAAGCCGACAAGAATGGAAAACGGCCCATTGATCAGCATGGACGGGAAGCGCTTGCGCAGCAACAGCATCCGTTTCTGTTCTTCCTCCGGCATATGCTCGATCGTCGACCAGAACGGCGCTGCCATCACGTTCGCCGCCTCTGCGTAGGTCAATCCCTGTTTGCGCACGAGGTAGTCAATCATGTACGCGATGACCTCCGTGTCCGTCATCAGCGTGCAGGTGTATCCGTACATCTCCATGCAGCGGCGGTTTGCGTCATAGGACGAGATTTCGCCGTTATGCACGACCGACACGTCCAGCAGCGTGAACGGATGCGCGCCGCCCCACCAGCCGGGCGTATTCGTCGGATAGCGCCCATGCGCCGTCCAGCAAGTCGCCTCGTATTCCTCCAGGCGGAAGAATCGTCCCATGTCCTCCGGATAGCCGACGCCCTTGAAGACGCCCATGTTTTTTCCGGAAGAGAATATGAACGCGCCGGGAATATTGACATTCACGTGCAGCACATGCGCCGCAGTGAATGCATCCTCGTCCATCGCCTCTTCCTGACAGCGCCACGCCTTCGGTGTCACGAAGTAACGCCAGATAATCGGCGCATCGGCAACCTCGCGCATCGCCCGCGTCGGCATAACGGACATGCTGTGAATGTCAAAAAAGCGCTTCAGGTAGTGCTCGCAGTCATCGCGTGCGGATTCATTGTCGTAGAACAGATGGAAGGCATAGCAGTCCGGAAATTCCGGATAGATGCCGTAGCCTGCGAAGCCGCCGCCCAGGCCGTTCGAGCGGTCATGCATCGGCTCCATGGCGCGGATAATCGTGTCGCCGCCGATAAATCCGCCCTTCTTGTGAAAAATGCCCGCAATCGCGCATCCGCTGGGAATGCGAACCTCGCCCTCATGCGGATTCCGGGTTGAAAAGAGGGACGTGCCCCGCGTATCTGTCATGACTGAAACCTCCTTCAGCGTCCTGTCCCGCCGGCATTGCCGGTTTTTCCATTGCCGTTTTTGCCTTGCCGGACAATTAGGGTACAAAAAAGACGTTCATGCCACGCGATAGGCACACCTCGACCGCATCCTTGCGGCACGAGTCCTTCATCGCGTGGTATGAACGCCTTTGTTCTCCACGCTTTCGATTGTACATGAGTGCGGCTGTTCCGTCAAGGTATTTCGCTGTTTTTCTGATGTATTTATGCATATTGTCCCTGTTTTGGGGTTCATTTCAGCGATTAGTTGCATCTAATCTGCATATTGCTTCGTCGTTTCCGTCATTTTGGCGATTTACCTTTCTCACCCCCCTTGCTTTTTTTCTTCCAAGCGGAAAGATTTGACTGTGAAAAACTTCTGTTTCTGCAAGCATCTATGCATGATGCTTGACGCTCATCACCTTCCGTGCTATGCTGTCATCGTGTATAAGGAGGGATTTCTTCCATGGCTCGCAATGACGCTGATATGACACAAGGCAACATTCTGCGCCAATATATCAATTTTGCTCTGCCGCTGACAATCGGTCTGCTGTTCCAGCAGCTCTACAGCGCCGTTGATACCGTTGTTGTCGGCAATTTTGTGGGTGACACAGCGCTGGGCGCTGTCGGCTCGACCGGCAACATCATTAACATGCTCATCGGCGTGTGCAACGGTCTTTCACTGGGTGCAGGCGCAGTCATCAGCCAGGCATACGGTGCAAAGGACAATGAACGCATTGAGCATGCTGTCCACACGACCATGCTGCTGACGTTCATCCTCTGCGTCATTATGACCATCATCGGCATCGCCGTTGTCGAGCCAAGCCTTCAGCTGATGCGCACGCCCGATGCCATGCTGGACGAGGCACGGACGTACCTGAACATCTACTTCGGCGGCATCAGCGGTCTGCTGATTTACAACATGGGCAGCGCCATCCTGCGCGCCGTCGGTGATTCGCGCCGTCCGCTGTACTTTCTGGTTTTCTCTGCCATCCTCAACACGATTCTCGACCTTGTTTTCGTCATTTGCTTCCATTGGGGCGTGGCGGGTGTGGCATATGCAACCATCATCGCGCAGGCCGGCAGTGCCGTGCTGGTGCTGTTCGTCCTCTCTCGCGAAAAAGCCTCTTATGGGCTGCGCTGGAACAAGCTGCACATCCATGGGCAGACGCTCAGGCAGATTCTCGCCATCGGTTTGCCGTCGAGCGTGCAGCAGGGTGTAACATCCTTCTCCAACGTATTTGTGCAGGGGTACATCAACGACCTTGGTGCTCTGAGCGCGTCCGGCTGGGCAGCATATACCCGTGTGGACAACTTCCTGACGGTGCCCGTCATGGCAATCGCACAGGCTTCGACCACCTTCGTCGCGCAGAACTGGGGTGCCCGCCGTCCTGACCGTGCCAAGAAGGGCGTCCGCACCGGCATTTTCCTCTCGCTCGGCTGCATGGTCGTATGCGGGCTGTTCGTCATTGCGCTGGCGCGTCCGTTGCTGTCGCTGATTTCGCCGTCTGACGATGTCATCTCCTACGGCGCACGGTTCCTCTATATCATCACGCCATTCTATATCGTCATCACGTTCAATCAGCTCTATGCAGGTGCACTTCGCGGTATCGGCGAATCCGTCCTGCCGACCGTCATCATGCTGTTCTCGTTCGTGCTGTTCCGTCAGGTGTATCTCTATCTTGCCACGACGCTGCTAACCGACGAGAACACGCGCTTCATCGTCGTTGCGCTCGCCTATCCGATCGGTTGGATGATGTGCTCCGTCCTGCAGGCGATTGCCTATCACCGCAGCCGCCTGTTCAATTCGGATGCCCATTCGTGGAAGATGCCGAATTTCCATCTCCATCATTAATCAGGAGGTGAACCGCATTTGTCAACCGCCATTACCCACGTTCAGCCCGGCTCCATCGCACATCATCTCGGGCTGAAGGAAGGCGAAAAGCTCATTTCCATCGCCGGTGAACCGATTATCGACCAGATTGATTATCAGGCGCTGACAGCTCAGCGGCGCTTTGACCTTACTGTGGAAGGGCCGGACGGACAGACGCGCGTGCTGCACGTCCGCAAGGAGGATTGGCAGCCGCTCGGGCTGACGCTCGACCAAACCATCGTCTCCAGTCCGCGCCCGTGCCGCAACCACTGCATTTTCTGCTTCATCGACCAAATGCCGCCGGGCATGCGCAGGACGCTCTATGTCAAGGACGACGACTGGCGGCTGTCGCTGATGATGGGCAACTACATCACCATGACGAACATCGATGACAGCGAGCTTGACCGCATTATCCGACGGAAGGTATCGCCGCTCTTCGTATCCGTCCAGTGCACCGACCCTGACATGCGCGTCAAGCTCCTGCGCAATCCGAGAGCCGCGATCATCATGGACAACCTTCGCCTGCTCAAACAGAACGGCATTCGCTTCCATGCGCAAATCGTGCTTTGTCCCGGCTGGAATGACGGCGATATTCTCATAAAGTCGCTGAATGACCTGGAAACGCTCCGTCCGGCGATTCAGTCCATTGCCCTCGTCCCCATCGGACTGACGAAATTCCGCGATGGTCTGCCGTACATCAAGCCCTACAACCGGCAGATGGCGATTGACCTCATCGAGCAGGTCAAGCCGTATCAGGAGCGCTTCCTGCGTGAAATCGGCACACGCCTTGTGTTCCCTGCTGACGAATTCTACTGCCTGTCCGGTCTGCCGCTGCCGACAGACGAGGAATACGAGGATTATCCTCAGGTAGAGAACGGCGTCGGCATGCTTCGCATGTTCGAGACGGACCTGCTATACGCCATCGAGGATCTCCCCATGACTGAAACGCCGCCGCGCCGCATCTGCATCGCAACCGGCACAAGCGTTGCACCTTTCCTGCGTGAGCTTGCGGAACGCCATGCGCCGAAGGGAACGACTGTCGAGGTGCGCCCCATCATCAACCGCTTTTTCGGCGAAAGCGTCACGGTCACCGGACTGATTACAGGGCAGGATCTTGTGTCACAGTGCAAGGATGTACAAGCGGATGAAATCATGATTGTCCGCAGCATGATCCGTGCGGAAGGGGATCTGTTCCTTGATGATATGCACATTGATGACGTGCGCAAGATGCTCCCCTGCCCGCTCAAGGTCGTTGAAAACAGCGGCGAGGGCTTCTGGCGCGCCATCTCCGGGCAATGCTGACGCCATCCATAAACACGCGGAACCAAATTGACAATTGCATTTTTGCCCAAAACGTGATAAACTGCAAGCTGGACGTTTATGTCCGCTGTTTATCACGTCTTTTTGTTTAGGAGGAATCCATGGCTAAGCCGCTTGTTGCCATCGTTGGTCGCCCCAACGTCGGCAAATCTACATTTTTTAACCGAATTGCCGGAAAGCGCATTTCCATTGTCGAGGATACGCCCGGCGTAACCCGCGACCGCATCTATGCGGATGTGGAGTGGCAGAACCGCCGCTTCACGCTGATTGACACCGGCGGCATCGATCCGCGCAGCGACGATGTCCTGCTCTCACAGATGCGCCGTCAGGCGGAAATCGCGATGGACACAGCGGATGTCATCTGCTTCTTCGCAGATGGCCGCGATGGGCTGACCGATGATGACCGCGAGGTCGCGAATCTGCTCCGCAAAACAAAAAAGCCGCTCCTGCTGGTTGTCAATAAGGTTGACCACATCAGCATGAACGACATCATCTACGAGTTCTATGAGCTTGGCATCGGTGACCCCATCGCCATCAGCGCAGCGAACATGCTGGGACTCGGCGACCTGCTGCAGGCCATCTGCGATAAGCTTCCGCCTGCGAAGGCCGATGAGCTGAACGAAGAAGATCACATCCTGCAGCTTGCCGTTGTCGGACGTCCGAACGTCGGCAAGTCCTCGCTCGTCAACCGCCTTGTCGGCAGTGAGCGCACGATGGTATCCGACATTGCCGGCACGACGCGCGACGCCATCGACACGGTTTTTACCGTCAACGGCACGTCCTACAACATCATCGACACCGCCGGCATCCGCCGCAAGCGCGCCGTTGAGGAGGAGACGCTCGAGCGCTACAGCGTGCTTCGCTCCATTGCCGCCATCCGCCGCTGCGACGTCGCGCTGCTGCTCATCGATGCGCAGGACGGCGTGACCGAGCAGGACACGAAGATTGCCGGACTCATTCGCGATGAAGGCAAGGCTGTTATCGTTGTCGTTAACAAGTGGGATGCTATCGAAAAGGATACCGGCACGCTCGAGCAGTTCCGCAAGGAGGTGCTTGACGCGCTCAAGTTCATGGATTATGCGCCCGTGCTTTTCCTGTCCGCCAAGACCGGACAGCGCGTAAACACCGTCATCGACACGGTCGACCAGGTCTGGGCGCAGGCAAGCAAGCGCATCCAGACCGGCGTGCTTAACGATGTGCTGACCGATGCCACGGCTGATCTGCAGCCTCCTGCGACGAATGGGCGCCGCCTGAAAATCTACTACGTCACACAGCAGGGCACATGCCCGCCGACCTTCATTTTCTTCGTCAACGAGGAGTCGCTGATGCATTTTGCCTATCAGCGGTACCTGGAAAACTACTTCCGCAAGACCTTCGACTTCACCGGCACGCCGATTCGTTTCATCCTGCGGGAAAAAACGAAGGAGGACAAATAAGTCATGGATGCTCTATGTTATATTGCCATCGCAGTCATTGCGTACCTGCTCGGCTCGATTTCGACCGGTATGATTGTCTCCAAGGTCATGGGCGGTCCTGATCTGCACAAGGTCGGCAGCGGCAACACCGGCGCTACGAACGCGTTGCGCACAATGGGCAAAAAAGGCGGCGCACTCGTCTTTGCCGGCGATGTCGTCAAGGCGCTGCTGGCATGTCTGGTCGGGCGGCTGTGGATGGGGCAATACGGTGCAATGCTCGCCGGGCTCTGCGTTGTCATCGGGCACAACTGGCCGGTGTTCTACGGCTTCAAGGGCGGTAAGGGTGTCAGCAGCACCTGCGGTGTCATGCTGATGACCTTCTGGTGGCAGGCAATCATTTGCTACGTCATTGCAATCGCGACGATTGCCGTGACGAAGTTTGTTTCCGTCGGATCAATGGTGCTGACGGTGCTGTTTGCCGTCATCGTAACCGTCACGAATTGGGGCAGCTGGCTGATGATTGCGTGGGTCTGGGTGATCGCAGGTCTGTGCGTCTACCGGCACCACGGAAATATCGCTCGTCTGCTTCAAGGCACGGAGCGCAAGCTCGGCGCAAAGGAAAAGTAAAGGTAATGCTAGGGAAGCAGGCACTGCGGAGCAAATCACAGCTCGCAGTGCCTGTTTTTTATTGACCTTTTGCAGCCCTGCACCACATGCGAAGCGTGCATGTTTCGCATAGGGGGTGCTGTGCCTTGCATACGCGCCGTCCATGGAAAATCAGCTGATGATGTGCGTCATTCCATTTTTCCTGCGGAATCAGCGCGCAGAGCTGCTCCTCCGTTTTCCGCACATCCGGCGCATCCGCCAGCCCAAGCCGGTTGCTGACGCGGAACACATGCGTATCCACCGGCATCGCCGGAATCCTGAACGCCGCAAGCATCACGACATTCGCCGTCTTCCGTCCGACACCCGGCAATCGTGTCAGCTCCTCCATTGTCCTCGGCACCTCACCGCCGTACTCGCTCATGATCATCTGACATGCCGCGATGATGTTCCCTGCCTTGCTCTTGAAGCCGCAGCTCTTCACCATCGGGAACAGCTCCGCTTCCTCCGCCTCAGCCATGCTCTTCACGCATGGGAAACGTGCGAACACGGCTGGAGTCACCTTGTTGACCTGTTTGTCGGTGCACTGCGCAGACAGCATGACGGCAACCAGCGTTTCATATGGGCTTGCGAAATTCAGCTCCGGCTTCGGTTGCGGATACAACCGGTCAAGCTCCCGCAGAATCAACCGTTGCTCTTCCGTCATAGCAATTTCCTCCCATCAGCATTTCATCATCGACTTCGGCAAACGCTTCGTCACGCGCCAGAGCAGCAGGAGCAGCAACACCTTCAGCGGGCACTCAATCACATTCGTCAGCACACGCACGGGCAGCTTTGCCCAGAACGTCTTGCGGTACAGCAGATATGTCCAGACGGAATTCAGTCCGATTTCGCCCACCAGAATCACCGGCACGATGCACAGAGCCGCACGCTTCCAATTCAGCTCCTTACGGTAAAGCACCAGCCCATACCAGCAGCCGGAAAGCAGCGCCGTCAGCGTATAACCCGGAAAGTACGCGCCGTAAGCATAATTGAACACCAGGAAATTCACGATATCGCCCAGCGCACCGGTCATCGCACCATACATCGGACCCATCATCGCGCCTGCCAGCGCGATCGGCAGAAAACCGACAATGCTTAACCGCACCTCCGGCGTAAACTGTACGCTGAACCGCCCCAACACGACATTCAGCGCAACCATCATCGCCAGCAGCACCATCCGCTTTGTGGAAATCTGCGTCCACGAGCGGTCAAAGCCTTCATTTTTTTTCATACGAAAAAAAGCCTCCTTCACGAGATGTTACCGCAACTCGCAGGAGGCAGCACCAAGACAGCGGGATGCGCCGAATCCACCGCGCGCCGATTAACGGCAGCTTCGTTTCATGACAACTCCCCGTTCATGAACACTTAACGCGGATTCAGCTACTCTGCCCGATGCGAATCACAGGCAAGACCATTGTACGCCCATTCACCGAAAAGTGCAAGTACTTATTTCAGCAGGATAATCGAAACGATTTCCAGCGCTGCTTCCATGATGATTGACACGCCGATGAACACCCACACGACATTCATCGCGAAGCCCGGATTCAGCAGAATCAGCACCGCAATCAGCAATGCGAGCAGCGCGGACACTGCCGGAAAATACCAGCGTATACGGCTCAGGCGGAGGATATCCACCGTGCACTGCACCTTATACGCTGCAAGCACCAGCAGGGCAATCGCATAAATCCATGTCACGACCGGTAGCGCCGCAATAATCACGCCACGCTGCGTCACGCAGAGAACGCCGAGGATAATCATCAGGATGCCCTTGAAAAGCAGCTGTTTCACCGCCATGCTTTCCGCTTCGCCGATGAAGTAGATCACCGTACAGACAACGCCCGCAATCATCAGGCAAATGCCGACTGCTGAGACAAAGATAGATGTCACACGGTCAGGATTAATGAGCAGGAGCACGCCCAGTGCAATTTCCGCCACGCAGAGCAGAATATTCCCGATTTTCGATGATAATAGTTTTTTCACAAAAATTCCCCTTTTCTTCTGTTATGCAGCGTTCAGAATCGCCATGAACTCATCGCCCGTGATGGTTTCCTTCTCGTAGAGGTGCTTGGACAGTTCATCCAGCTTGGCGCGGTTCGCCGTCAGGATTTCAACAGCCTTCTGATGCTGCTCCTTCACGACATTAACGACCAGTTCGTCAATCCTGGACTGCGTCTCGGCAGAGCAGCTCAGGGACGTATCGCCACCCAGATAGGCGTTTTCAACCGACTCCATTGCAACCATGTCGAATTCGTTGCTCATGCCGTAACGGGTTATCATCGCGCGAGCCAGCTTTGTTGCCTGCTCAATATCGTTCGATGCACCCGTCGTCACCGAGCCGAATACAATTTCCTCCGCCGCACGGCCTGCCGTCAGCGTCGCAATCTTGTTGATAATTTCTTCCTTCGTCATCAGGTAATGGTTGCCTTCATCCACCTGCATCGTGTAGCCGAGCGCGCCGGATGTACGCGGCACGATAGTAATTTTCTGCACCGGTGCGGAATGGTTCTGCAGCGCCGCCACCATCGCGTGACCGATTTCGTGGTATGCAACAATGCTCTTCTCGCGGTCCGTCAAAATGGCATTCTTCTTCTGATAGCCTGCGATAACGACTTCGATGGATTCCTCCATGTCAGACTGGGACGCGGCAGTTCGATGATTGCGCACGGCGCGCAGTGCGGCTTCGTTAACAATGTTCGCCAGCTCAGCGCCGGACGCGCCGGATGCCATACGGGCAACCTGAGCATAATTGATGTCCGGCTCCGTCTTAATCTTCTTGGCATGGACACGTAGAATCGCCTCGCGACCCTGCAGGTCAGGCAGCTCGACCGGAACACGGCGGTCAAAGCGGCCGGGTCGCGTCAAAGCAGGGTCAAGCGAATCCGGACGGTTCGTCGCCGCTAAAATGATGACGCCATTGCTGCCTTCAAAGCCGTCCATTTCCGTCAGCAGCTGATTGAGCGTCTGCTCGCGTTCATCGTTGCCACCGAACTTTCCGCCGTCACGCTTCTTGCCGATAGCATCGATTTCGTCAATGAAGACGATGCATGGCGCCTTTTCCTTGGCCTGCTTGAACAGGTCACGCACCTTGCTTGCGCCCATGCCGACAAACATCTCGACAAACTCAGAGCCGGAGATGGAGAAGAACGGCACGTTTGCCTCGCCTGCCACCGCCTTTGCCAGCATCGTTTTACCGGTGCCTGGCGGGCCGACAAGCAGAATGCCTTTCGGCATCGATGCGCCGATATCACGGTATTTGCTCGGATCGTGCAGGTAATCGACAATTTCACTCAGTGCTTCCTTCGCTTCGTCCTCGCCTGCCACATCATCGAACTTGATGCTTCCTGCACTGTCCTTGACGTAGACCTTCGCGCTGGAATTTCCCATGCCGAAGGACAGCGAGCCCTTGCCGCCGCCCATGCGCTTCATCATCTGGCGCATCATCAGCTGACCAAGCAGAACCATCAGCGCCATCGGGAGCACAAAGGTTAGGAAGAAGGACAGAATCGGGGATGTCTCCTCCACAATCTCCTTGTCAAAGATGACATTGTGCGCCGACAGACGGTTCGTCAGATCAGGGTCATCCATGCGTCCTGTCCGGTAATAGACCGACGTATTTTTTTCAGCATCCGCCTTGGTAACGAACAGGATTTGGTTATCCTGCACCTGCACCTGGTAAATCAGGTTATCTTCCGTCATCTGGATGAATGTGCCGTAATCAACATACTGCACGCTGACGCTGCTAAACAGCGGAACGAGCACGGTGTTAATCAGCACGACGATCAGAATCGCCACTAAGTAGTACACAATCAGTGGCTTTTTGGGGGCTTTTACTTCGTTCATTGTTGTTCCTCCCTTCCAACATCGCTATTTTACAACACGAATATGAACTCAATTTGTCTTTTCCTGACCTTTGCAAAAAAAGACGACGGAATTTTGCTCCGCCGCCATGTGGACTTACAATTTGCCCACGACATCATCCATATTGTAGTTGCCCGGCTGCTGATTCATCAGAAATTCAGCCGCGCGAAGCGCACCCGCAGCGAAAACGCCGCGGTTCTCCGCGCTGTGACTGATGCGGATGCGTTCGCCCGTGCCAAAGAAGCACACCTCGTGCTCGCCGGTCACCGTGCCGCCGCGCAGCGCATGCACGCCAATTTCCTGATGCTGACGCTTGCTGTTGCGCCCATGACGCCCATAGACCGCCTCGCGCTCATCAGGATATGCCGATTTAACGGCATCAAGCAGCATCAACGCCGTTCCGGACGGCGCATCGAGCTTGCGGTTATGGTGCGCCTCAACAATTTCCACGTCAAAGGCATCGCCCAGTACACCTGCCGCCTTCTTCACCAGAGAGCGGAGCAAAGCAATACCGAGACTCATATTTCCGGAACGGAAAATCGGCACGACCTTCGCCGCCTCCTCGACTGCCGCAAGCTGCTCTTCCGTCAGACCGGTGGATGCGATGACGACCGGCACGCGGTATTTTCTGGCGTAGTCCAGCACATTCGCGCCCGGCATCCAGTTGGAGAAGTCAATCACGACATCCGCCGCCGGCGCATCGTCATACGTCTTATAGAGCGGAAAATCCGGCTGATAAGGCGCAACGCCAGCCGCGATATCAACGCCGCAAACGACCTCGATGCCATTGGCCTTGGCTTGTGCCGCCACTTCACGACCCATGTAGCCGCATGCGCCGCTGATGAGAATTCTCATGTTTTTGCTCCTTAAATCAGCTTCAGGCTGCGCATGATGTCAGCAAGCTTCTGACGGTTTGCGTCCTGCATGGGTACGAGCGGCAGACGCAGCTCATCGCGGCAGACACCCATCAAGCTCAGCGCCGCCTTGCACGGAATCGGATTCGTCTCGCTGAAAAGCGCCTTGATCAGCGGCAGCAGCTCAAGCTGCATCTTCGCCGCCTCGTCATAGTGGCCTTCCAGTGCAAAGGTGGTCATCCTGGTCGTTTCCGCCGGCATGACGTTGCTCAGCACAGAAATGACGCCCTTGAAGCCCATCACCATCAGCGGCAGAATCAGGTCATCATTGCCGCTGTAGAACGTCGCATTGTCGCCGACGAGGTTGATTTTCTCCATCGCCTGCACGACATCCGGATTTGCTTCCTTCACGGCGACCACCTGCGGCAGTGCGCAGATGCGCTGAAGCGTTGCAGGCAGGATGTTCACACCCGTGCGGGACGGCACGTTGTACACGACAATCGGCAGACTCGTCTTCGCGGCGATTTCGCTGTAGTGCGCAACAAGTCCTTCCTGCGTTGTCTTGTTGTAATAGGGCGTCACGCACAGCTGCGCATCCACACCGAAACCCTTCACGGCATTCGCGGCATGAATGACCTCGCGCGTGCAGTTGCTGCCCGTACCGGCAATGACGCATGCACGCCCCTTGACGCGCTCCGCCACAAAGCGCACAACCTCGATATGCTCCTCCCATGTCATGGTTGAAGGCTCGCCGGTAGTGCCCGCTGCGACAAGTGCCGTTACGCCGCCTGCCAGTTGGCTCTCGATCAGTGCGTCAAACGCCTCCCAATCAACCGAGCCGTCCTTAAAGGGCGTAATCAGCGCCGTACCGGTTCCCGTAAACAAAGGCTTCATGATATTTCCTCCTCGATGATAGCAGCTTTTATTCGCCGTGGTGCTCGATATAACCCTTTCTGCAGAGCAGCTCCGCCGTCAGAATGCCGCCGCCGGCTGCGCCGCGAACCGTGTTGTGGCTCAGGCAGACAAAGCGATAGTCAAAAAGCTTGTCCTCGCGCAGACGACCAATCGAGACGCCAAAACCGTTCTGGAAGTCACGATCCAGCCGCGTCTGCGGACGGGACGGATCCTCAAAATACTGCAGGAAGGGCTTCGGGGCGCTCGGCAGTTCCAGGCGCTGCGCCTCGGTCTCATAATTCATCCAGCGTTCCTTGATCTGCTCGATAGTCGGCTTCTTCCTGAAGCTGACAGACACTGCCGCCATATGACCATCGGAGCACGCCACACGCAGGCACTGTGCGGAGATCACCGGCAGCTGTGCATTGACGATCCTGCCGTCCTCAACGTGACCCCACAGCTTGAGCGGCTCATTCTCGCTCTTTTCATCCTCCCCGCCGATGTACGGGATGACATTGTCAACCATCTCAGGCCACGTGCGGAAGGTCTTGCCGGCACCGGAAATCGCCTGATATGTGCATACGCTGACCTTGTCCGGCTCAAAGTCAAGCAGGGGCGTCAGGGCAGGCACATAGCTCTGAATGGAGCAATTCGGCTTCACGGCGATAAAGCCGCGCTTCGTACCGAGGCGCTTACGCTGCGCATCGATAACAGCAAGATGATCCGCGTTGATTTCCGGCACGACCATCGGCACATCCTCGATGCCGCGGCATGCGCTGTTATTGCTCACGACGGGGATTTCATGCTTAGCATACGCTTCCTCCATCGCGCGGATTTCGTCCTTCTTCATGTCGACGGCACAGAATACGAAATCGACATGCTTGCCAACTTCATCAATGTCCATGGCGTTGACAACGGTCATGTTCGCGACCTTTTCCGGGATCGGCCAGTCGAACGCCCAACGGTCACCCACTGCCTCGCGGTACGTCTTGCCTGCGCTGCGGCCGGATGCCGCCACGCAGTTCACCTCAAACCACGGATGATTCGCCAGGAGCGAGATGAACCGCTGCCCGACCATGCCCGTTGCGCCCACAACGCCTACATGATACTTTTCCATACTGCTGTCCTCCATCCAACCTTGTATCTGATTCAAAAAAAGCCACCACAAGCGATGCATGCGGTGCGCCAAGACCCTGTCAGCCATGATGCAGCGCACAATACACCGCCTTGCATCAACTGAATACCGCTCCATTGCAGTCAGGATCCTTGAATCAGCGCTCCGCCGGATGCTCTCCGATGACAGTTCCGAATCCGTCCGACCCGCAACCAAGAGCAGACCCTGGCGTTTTTCCGCTCTTTCGGCGCCTGTTCCCTTCCCGCGGTCTCGTCAGCTGCCAGCCTCCGCCACGGTACACGAATCACGCGCACCTCTGATTCATTCCTTATTTGACTATGGAATACCACTGCTATCTTATCACGCTTTGCCCGCTATGTCAATGTATCGCATCACGAATTCTGTCCAATTCGAGCGTTTTCCTCTTGCGTGTTTTGTTTTTCCGGTGTATAATCTTCGCGGAAAATATCGCAAAGGAGCGATAAAATGTCTTCTGAAAAGCACGACCTGACACACGGACCGCTTGCGCGTCAGATCATCCTGTTCAGCCTTCCCCTGATGGCGACAAATGTCCTGCAGGTGCTCTTCAATATGTCCGATATTGCTGTTGTCGGACAGTTTGCCGGACCAGAAGCGCTGGGTTCTGTCGGCTCGACCTCGATTCTCGTCACGCTGCTGACCGGTTTTCTGATTGGCATGGGCAGCGGCATCAACGTGGTCGTCGCGCGCTATATCGGTGCACGGCACGATCAGGACGTGCATGAAGCCGTCCACACCTCGCTGATTCTGTCTGTGATCATCGGCATCATTATTATGGTGCTTGGCTTCATCTTCACGCCGACGCTGCTGACCATGTTAGGCACGAAGGAGCTGCTGATGGACGGCGCCGTCAGCTATCTACGCATCTACTGCCTCGGCATGCCTGCTGTCGCCATTTTCAATTTCGGCAACGCGGTGCTGTCTGCATCGGGCGACACGAAGAAGCCGTTATATTTCCTCGCGTTGTCCGGCGTGCTGAACATCCTGCTGAATCTGTTCTTCGTCATTGTCTGCCATATGGCGGCGGCAGGCGTCGCGCTGGCAAGCATCATCTCCCAGTATACGTCCGGCACGCTCGTGCTGCTCTCGCTCCGAAAGACCGACAGTCTCATCCGCATCTCATGCGACATGCTGCACATTGAGCCTCATAAGGCACGGCAGATTCTTTCGCTGAGCATCCCTGCCGGCTTGCAGAACGCCATTTTCGCGATTGCGAACCTGTTTATCCAGGCCGGCGTTAACAGCTTCGATGAAATCATGGTCGAGGGCAATTCCGCCGCCGCCAATGCTGACGCGCTCGTTTACGATGTCATGGCGGCCGTGTACACCGCGTGCTCATCCTTCATGAGCCAGAACTACGGCGCCGGCAAGCGCAAGCGCATCATGCGGTCGTACTTCATCTCGATGGGCTTCTCGTTCATCATCGCACTGGCGATGAGCTCGCTGCTTGTGCTGTTCGGGCGGCAGTTCCTATCGATTTTCACGAATGTTGACGAAGTCGCGGAGGCCGGTATGATCCGCCTGCGCATCATGAGCTGCTCCTACGCCTTCTCCGCCTTCATGGACTGCACCATCGCCGCGAACCGCGGTCTCGGCAAGAGCCTCGTCCCGACCATCATCGTGATTATGGGCTCGTGTGTCTTCCGTATCCTGTGGGTGTATACGATTTTTGCCCACTTCCACACGATTCAGAGCCTGTATCTGGTCTACATCGTCTCATGGAGCATCACTGCCATCGCTGAAATGATCTGCCTGTTCTTCGTTCACCGGACGCAGTTCCGCAAGCTGCCGCCTGATGTGGATACCATCACGGCGTAATCTCACATGTTCTATTGAAAACGCCTCCTCAGGGGCGTTTTTTGATGTAGCTTTCCCACTGCGCCTCCACTTTTGCCATGAAATTTCTCTAAAAAAAAGGATTATTCAACAAAAGAGCGAAATATAAGGATCAAGGTTTTATTTTTCCTGTTTTCGTTTCAATTCGGGTTGATTACATTTCCGGCTGCATCGCTGAAATAAGCGTGCATCAGATGAGGAGGTTGCTTTTCTTGCAGGACATGGTCGTGATTGTGAATCTCAACGCATCGGCATGCCGCCTGATGGCGCAGAAGCTCCGCGCGGAACATATTTACTGCCGAATTGTATCCTCCGTCTGCACTGCTGAGGACATTCTGCATATGGGCGCGCGCGGCATGCTGCTCGCCGCCGACGTTAGTGGAGAAGTCGTAAGTGTTCCTCATCTCAAGGACTATTTGCAGACGGGACTCCCGATGCTCTGCACGGGCGATTCCGCACTGACGCTGTGCGAAACGCTCGGCGGCAGCCTGAGTACGTCTGTTGTGTCTGAAAGCACGATGCAGATTCACATCGACACGCAGGATGCGCTGCTGCAAGGCATGGATGACACCGACCGCTATCAGCCAACCATCCGTGCGATGAATCTTGATGCGTCGCTTGCAGCGCCGATTGCCACGACAGACGACGGGCTGCTCGGCTTCCATGCGAATCAGCGGAGCGTCTGGGGCTTTTCCTTTCGTCTCGAGCGAAACGACCCGTTTTCGACACATCTCCTGCTGAATTTTGCGCTGAATATCTGCGGCTGCACGCCCTGGTGGACGAATCAGATGCTGATTGACCGTGCGCGCGATGAAATCAGCCGTGCGGCAAGCGGTGGCAATGCACTCTGCTGCCTGTCCGGCGGCATCGACAGCGGCGTCTGCGCCGTGCTTGGCAACCTTGCCATCGGTCACAAGCTGCACTGCATTTTCATCGACACCGGTCTGCTTCGCAAGAGCGAGTCAGAGCAGGTCATGGCATACTATCATGATACCCTTGGTCTGAATTTAAAGCGGATTGATGAGCAGGAAACGTTCATCAAGGCGCTTGCCGGCGTGACAGATTCATCAGAAAAGGATCGCATCGTCCTCGACCTGCTGACAAAGATTCTCAGCCACGAAGCCGCCGCCATCGATGATATCCGTCTCATCATTCAAGGAACGAATGTTGCTGACACGCTGCTGCATCCGCATCCGTCCGATTACGCCATCAACGGAATTCCGGTTGTCGAGCCGGTTCGTGAGCTGTTCAAGGACGAAATCCGCCAAATCGGCAAGGAGCTTGGTCTGCCGCCGGAGCTTGTCAGCCGTCAGCCCTTCCCTGCCAG
The DNA here is from genome assembly GCA_963642705.1 of Bacteroidaceae bacterium. Taxonomy (GTDB): domain Bacteria; phylum Bacillota; class Clostridia; order Christensenellales; family Aristaeellaceae; genus UBA11524. The sequence goes on along the minus strand of CAVIHU010000013.1, from coordinate 2,674 downwards.
CGGTCTTGCATCGCGCATCATGGCAGAGGTTACCAGCAAGCGTCTTGAAACGCTTCGCACGGCAGATGACATCTTCCGCCGCGAGGTCAACGAAAGCAACCAGAACAAGCGCCTGTGGCAGTATTACGCAGTTCTGGCTCCTTCGCCGTTTTGCAGCAGGGATGATCTCATCATTCTCCGTGCTGTGCAGACAGCGGAGGGCACCGGCGGCAACACGGCACGCTTCACATCCGACCTGCTCGAGCGGGTGACTTCGCGAATTCTCAAGCAGTGCCCGACTGTTCGGCGCGTGCTCTACGACCTGACGCCGAGCCGCTCCTATCAGCGTTCCATCCAGTGATTTTTCGGCGGTCTGCTTTGCGCAGGCCGTTTTTTCGTGTAACAAAAAAGCACCCTTCCGTCACAAGGGCGGAAAGGCACTTTTTGCAACAGTTTTTGTCAGAAGCGTTGGGGCTTAACCACGACGCGCTGCATAGCACTCGCTGCAGTAGACAGGGCGATCATCCCTAGGCTGGAAAGGTACCTTGGTGGGCTTGCCACATTCAGCGCAAACAGCGTCGAACATTTCACGAGCGCCACCGGCAGCAGGGCGGCTGGCCTTACGTGCCTGACGGCACGCCTTGCACCGAGTCGGCTCGTTCTGGAAGCCCTTCTCGGCATAGAATTCCTGTTCGCCGGCAGTGAAAACAAATTCATTGCCGCAGTCTTTGCAAACCAGCGTCTTGTCAGTGTACATGGTTTGGAACCCCCTGATAGATTAAAATAGGCGCATCCTTCGGCTGACCTGGTCTTTGACCCCACACTCGCCGTCTGGGAGGTTGCTCAACGCATTACACGCCCTCACGCGCTCCTCTCGGAGTCATGTCGCCACGCTCCGGACGGTCTTACCTCTAAACCGCACCATGCTCCCCGGCGCTTTGACCGGATTACGTGGACCGTTTGGCCTGCGACTGGCTTCGGCTTGCAACCACAGACCCGAAGGATTCAACCGTGCTCATTATACTCGAATTGCAATCAAATAGCAAGAGTTTTTTTCAAAAAATGTTTTGTTTACAACTCGATTGATCTCAAACGTCACGCTTCATTCCTGCCGAATCCATCTCAAATATGTTCGAAGAAGGGCATCCCATCCGCATTGCGAAGGATATCATCCTCGAAATGAAGCGGTTCAGGTTTTGCAATCATGTACCTGAGGATTTCGTCCATACGGACGCTCTCCCTGAACGTGACCAGCGAGAAACTGATGCCATGCTTGCGTGCGCGTCCCGTTCTGCCGATGCGATGCAGGTAGTACTCATTTTCCGTCGGCAGGTCGAAATTAATGACAGCTTCCACATCATCAATGTCAATGCCGCGTGCTGCGACATCGGTCGCAATCAGAATCGGGAACTTGCCCTTGCGGAAGTCGTTCATGACGGCATTGCGCTTACTCTGCGGAACATCGCCATGAATACACTCCGCGCTGTATCCTGCCTTCTGCAACCGCTCCGTCAGCCGATCCGTCATGAACTTTGTGTTGCAGAAGATCATCACGCGCTGATACACATCCGCATCGAGCAGATACAGCAGGTGATCAATCTTCTTGTCCTGCTCCGTTGCAATGACGTACTGCGTAATCTGCGGACGATCCTGCTTCGTCGCCTCGACCGTCACTTCAACCGGTTCATGCTGGTATTTCCACGCGATCGTCAGCACATCCTGATTCGTCGTAGCGGAAAAGAGCACGAGCTGCCGGTCTTCCGGCGCAGCCTCAATGATGTGCGTGACGTCCTTGACGAAGCCCATATTGAGCATTTCATCCGCCTCGTCAAGCACCATCGTGTGAACGCTGTGCAGGTGAATATTGCCACGATTCATATGGTCGAGCAGACGCCCGGGCGTAGCGACAAGGATTTGCGGCTTGCGTTTGAGAGCCGCAAGCTGCTTGGGAATCGACTGACCACCGTAAATGACGGCAATCCGGCAGCCCTTGATGTACTTGGCAAGCTTCGTCAGCTCATCGCCGATCTGCAGTGCCAGCTCTCGCGTTGGCGCCAGCACGACCTCCTGGATGTTTGCGTCATTAAGCTGCACGTATTCAAGCATCGGGATACCGAACGCGCAGGTCTTCCCCGTACCGGTCGGTGCAATCGCATCGATATCCGCGCCGGCCATCATCAGCGGAATTGTTTTCGCCTGCACGGTAGACGGTGCCGTAAAGCCCATGTCCTTGACGGCTCTAAGCACCTCCGCCGAAAGATCCATCTCATCAAACGTAGCGGGAAGCTGATTGAGTTCAGACAATGTGCGCTCCTCCCCGATGTTACGCCTGATATTCGCGGATTGCTCTGCTCAACTGATCCGGGCAAGACGTATTGCCGCGGCATGGAATGCCCGAGAGCTTCTCGGCTACCTCATCCGCCTTGCAGCCAATAACCATCTTGGCGAGACCCTGCGTGTTGCCTTTGCAGCCGCCGATGAACTTGCAGTGCGTGATGATCCCGTCCTGAATTTCCAGCTCGATTTCAGAGGAGCAGGTGCCGTGCGTCTTATAATGCATCATTTTGCTTTCTCCTTGTATAATGTATAATGCAGAAAAAGGGACGCTCCCCAACAAGAAAGCGTCCCTCGAAAAACCGAGATTACTCGATGACCTTGGAAACGACGCCGGAACCAACCGTGCGGCCGCCCTCGC
>CAVIHU010000012.1:0-56808 GCA_963642705.1 Bacteroidaceae bacterium | reverse complement strand
ACAGAACTTCGGGAGCCAGGGAGACGATCTTCATGAAGTCCTTCTCGCGCAGCTCACGGGCAACTGGTCCAAAGATACGGGTTCCGCGCGGCAGCTTGGCATCGTTGATGATAACGGCAGCGTTATCGTCGAACTTGATGTAGGAGCCGTCGGGACGCCGCTTGTTCTTGCGCATACGGACGATGACCGCCTTGACGACGTCGCCCTTCTTCACGGTGCCGCCGGGGTTCGCGGTCTTGACGCTGGCCACGATGACATCACCGATGGAACCGTCACGCCGGAAAGAACCGCCCAGCACGCGGATGCACATGATTTCCTTGGCGCCGGAGTTATCGGCGACCTTAAGCCGGGTTTGCGGCTGAATCATAGGTTTTTTCCTCCTTACATGACAGCGGGATTACTTGGCCTTCTCGATGATCTCGACCAGGCGCCAGCGCTTGTCGCGGGACAGCGGACGAGTTTCCATCACGCGGATAGTGTCGCCGATGCCGCACTCATTGTTTTCGTCATGAACCTTGAGCTTCGAGGTCTGGTTCATGATCTTGCCGTACAGGGGATGACGAACGCGCGTCTTGATCTGAATGGTGACGGTCTTGTCCATCTTATCGGACACGACGACACCGATACGGGTCTTGCGCAGTCCGCGCTCCTGATTGTTGTTCGTTTCAGACATGGCAGCAGCTGCCTCCTTCCAATCTCACTTACGCCTGCTCCATCTGGCGCAGCACGGTCTTGGCGCGGGCAATGTCGCGCTTCACCGCAGTAATCTGCATGGTGTTCTGCAGCTGGCCGGTAGCGAGCTGGAAACGAAGGGTGAAGAGATCCTTCTTCAGCTCAGCGACCTTCTCGGTCAGCTGTTCCTTGCTCATGGACGTGAATTCATTCGCTTTCATTACTCTTCACCACCCGCTTCTGTCACGGCTTCGTCAGCACGCTTGATGAACTTGGTCGTCAGGGGCAGCTTGTGGGCGGCAAGACGCAGCGCCTCACGGGCGGCATCCTCAGGCACGCCTGCGATTTCGAACAGGACGCGACCGGGCTTAACCACAGCAACCCAGTATTCCGGCGAGCCCTTGCCGGAACCCATGCGGGTCTCAGCAGGCTTTTCGGTCACGGGCTTATCCGGGAAAATCTTGATCCAGACCTGACCGCCGCGCTTGGTGTAGCGGGTCAGGGCAATACGGGCAGCCTCGATCTGCTGAGAGGTGACCCAGCAGGGCTCAGTGGCCTGAAGGCCGTAATCACCGTAAGCCAGGAAGTTGCCGCGATGGGCAGCACCCTTCATGCGGCCGCGGAAAACCTTGCGGCGCTTGACTCTCTTGGGCATCAGCATGGATTACTTAACCTCCTTCGCAACCGGCGCCTTCTTGGCCTTGGGCAGGATCTGACCCTTGTAGATCCAAACCTTCACGCCCAGACGGCCATAGGTGGTCTTGGCTTCAGCGAAGCCGTAGTCGATATTGGCGCGCAGGGTCTGCAGCGGAATGGAACCGTCATGATAGTGCTCGGTGCGGGCAATGTCCGCGCCGCCGACACGACCGGAAACACACGTCTTGATACCCTTAACGCCCGGAAGCTTCATCGCGCGCTGCTGTGCCTGCTTGAGGGCACGGCGGAAGCTGATGCGCTTCTCCAGCTGCTGGGCGATGTTCTCCGCCACCAGCTGTGCATCGGCGTCGGGCTGCTTGATCTCCATGACGTTGATCTGAGCCGGATGACCGAGCTGCTTGGTGACCTCGTTCTTCAGCAGTTCGATGGTGGCGCCCTTCGGACCGATGATGATACCAGGCTTGCTGGTCTTGATATTCACGGTCACGTCCTTAGCGGTGCGCTCAATATCGATGCTGCTGATGCCGGCAGCGTAGTACTTTTCCTTGATCATCTTGCGGAGCTTGAAGTCCTCAACCAGATAATTGGCAAAGTCCTTCTTCTCGGCATACCAGCGGGTGCTCCAGCCGAAGATGACGCCCACGCGAGCTCCGTGGGGATTGACTTTCTGACCCATGGATAAACCTCCTTACGCCTTCTTCTGGTCCAGCACCACGCTGATGTGGCTGGTGCGCTTGAGCATGGGGGACGCGCTGCCGCGGCTGCGAGCAACGTAGCGCTTGAGCGTCGGGCCGGGATTCGCGTAAACCTCAGCGACGTACAGCTCCTTGCGATCCATGTCCTGATTGTTCACCGCGTTGGCGATGGCGCTGTTGAGCACCTTGAGCACAACGGGGGAAGCGGCCTTGGGGGTGTAGGTCAGAATTGCGGCGGCTTCGTCCACATTCTTGCCGCGGATCAGATCAACAACGATCTTCACCTTGCGAGGAGAGATGCGAACGTACTTAGCAATTGCCTTCGGACGCTTGTCGGCATTCTCATGACGAAGCTGCGTCTTTACCTTCGAACGGGTTGCCATATCGTTTCAGCTCCTCTCTTACTTGCGGACCGTCGCCTTGTCACCCGCGTGACCCTTGAAGGTGCGGGTGGGCGCGAACTCGCCCAGCTTGTGACCGACCATGTCCTCCGTCACGTAGACCGGCACGTGCTTGCGACCGTCATGCACAGCGACAGTATGGCCGACAAATTCCGGGAAAATCGTGGAGGAACGGGACCATGTCTTGACCACGTTCTTCTTACCGGACTTGTTCATTTCAACAATGCGCTTCATCAGCGCAGATTCAACATAGGGGCCCTTCTTAATAGAGCGGCTCATTGGTTGGCTGCCTCCTTCCTGTAGGATGCGCGATTACTTGCCAGCGCGCTTCACGATCATCTTGTTGGAGTACTTCTTGTGCTTGCGGGTCTTCAGGCCCAGAGCGGGCTTGCCCCACGGAGTCACAGGAGCGGGCAGACCAACGGGGCTCTTGCCCTCGCCGCCGCCATGCGGGTGATCGTTCGGGTTCATGACGACGCCGCGGACAGTCGGACGGATGCCCATATGACGGACACGACCAGCCTTGCCCAGGCGGACATTCTCATGATCGGTGTTGCCGACGGTGCCGATGGTCGCCTTCGCGTTCAGCGGCAGCTTGCGCATTTCGCCGGAAGGAAGACGAACAGTCGCGAAACCGTTCTCCTTCGCCATCAGCTGAGCGCTCAGACCGGCGGAGCGGACGAGTTGACCGCCGCGACCGGGCTTGAGCTCCAGGTTGTGGATCAGCGTGCCGACCGGGATGTTGCCAAGCGGCAGCGTATTGCCGGGCTTAATGTCAGCCGTCTCAGAGGAAACGACCGTGTCGCCTACGTTCAGACCGAGCGGAGCGAGGATGTAGCGCTTCTCGCCGTCAGCGTAAAACAGCAGAGCGATGAAGGCGCTGCGGTTCGGATCGTACTCGATTGCGGCAACCTTCGCCGGGATGTCCAGCTTGTTGCGCTTGAAGTCGATCACACGGTACTTGATCTTGTTGCCGCCGCCCTGATGACGGACGGTGATTTTGCCCTGCTTGTTGCGGCCGGCATTCTTCTTGAGGTATTCCACCAGGCTCTTCTCAGGTGCCTTCTTGGTGATTTCCTCATAGGTCAGAACCGACATAAAGCGCCGGGCGGGCGAAGTCGGCTTATAAGTGCGGATAGCCATGTTTCTTGTCCTCCCTGCTTTACTCGCCCATGCCTTCGAAGAACTTAATCGGCTTAGAGTCCTTCTTCAGCTGAACATAGGCTTTCTTGACTTCCGGAGTGCGGCCTTCGGTGCGGCCCTGACGCTTCACTTTACCCATCGTGCGCAGGGTGTTGACCTTTTCGACCTTCACGCCGTCCTCAGCGAAAACAGCTTCGACGGCCTGCTTGATTTCCGTCTTGGTTGCATGGACATCAACTTCGAAGACATACTTCTTATCGGCCATGCTGTTGTACGCCTTTTCGGTCAGCACCGGGCGGATGATTACGTCATGCACGGACTTCATTATGCGTACACCTCCTCAACAGAAGCGACGGCAGCCTTGGTCAGGACGACCTTGCCGGCGTTCAGGATATCGTAGACATTCAGGGTGTTGACATAGGTGGTCTTTGCCTGCGGCAGGTTGGCCGTTGCGCGAACCACTTTCTCGTCCTTCTCGGGCAGCACAACCAGCGCCTTCTTCTCGGCACCGATCTGCTTGAGCACCTTGTCCATCAGCTTCGTCTTGCCTTCCGCAAGGGTCAGCTCATCGAGCACGATGATGTCGCCATCGTTGAGCTTGGAGGTCATCGCGCTCTTGAAAGCAAGGCGGCGAACCTTCTTCGGCACATCGATCACATAATCGCGGGGCTTGGGCGCGAACACAACGCCGCCGTGACGGAACTGCGGAGCGCGGTTGCCATGATGGCGAGCATTGCCGGTGCCCTTCTGACGGTAGATCTTGCGACCGCCGCCGCGGACCTCGGTGCGGGTCTTGGCACTCTGTGTGCCCTGGCGCTGAGCGGCCAGATAGGAACGGACGACCAGATGCATAGCGGCGACATTAACGTCGGACGCGAAGATCGCATCGCTCAGTTCAATCTCGCCAATGGCCGTGCCTTCCATATTGTAAAGAGCAGTCTTAGCCATTGTTCAATCCTCCTCGCGGCATCACTTGACCGTGTCGCGGATGATAAGCAGACCCTCGTTGGCACCCGGGACAGCGCCCTTGACCAGCAGCAGGTCGCGCTCTGCATCCACAGACACGACTTCCAGGTTCTGAACAGTCACACGATCCACGCCGTAATGGCCGCCCATGTGCTTGTTCTTGAACACGCGGGAAGGATCGGAGTTTGCGGACATGGAGCCGACGCCGCGGTGATACTTGGAGCCGTGCGCCATGGGGCCGGTGTGCTGATTCCAGCGGGCAACCGGACCGGTAAATCCGTGACCCTTGGAGGTGCCGGTTACGTCGATCTTATCGCCGGCAGCGAACTGGTCGACCTTCAGCACGTCATTGACCTTGTAGCCGGTGCAGTCATCAAAGCGGAACTCGCGCAGCACGCGCTTTGCCTCGACGCCAGCCTTCTTGTAGTGACCCTGAACCGGCTTGCTGAGCAGCTTCTCAGCACGCTTCTCGGTCAGCTCGCCAAAGCCGACCTGGACGGCGTTGTAGCCGTCAGACTCGACTGTCTTGGTCTGCACAACCGTGCAGGGGCCGGCCTTGATCACAGTGACCGGAACAAGACGGCCATCTTCGGTGAAGATCTGCGTCATGCCGATCTTCTTACCCACGATCGCTTTCTTCATTGTTTCGTCCTCCTGCCTTACAGCTTCATTTCGATTTCGACACCAGCAGGAAGTTCAAGCTTCGACATGGCGTCCACGGTCTTGGCGCTGGCGTTCATGATGTCGATCAGGCGCTTATGGGTGCGGCGCTCGAACTGCTCGCGGCTGTCCTTGTACTTGTGGGTAGCGCGCAGGATGGTCACGATTTCCTTCTCCGTGGGGAGCGGAATCGGGCCCGACACGCGGGCGCCGGTGCGCTTGGCAGTCTCGACAATCCGTTCAGCGGACTGGTCGATCAGGGTGTGCTCATAGCTCTTGAGCTTGATGCGGATTTTCTGGGTGGCCATTGATTTACCTCCTAATGTCGTCTCGTTGGCGCCGTCCGGCTTCCACTGCAGGTGCGGTCGCCGCTGCGCTTCGAGTCCGTCGCCCGATTGACGGGCTGGTCCGCGCTAATTACCCGCCATGGCCTGGCGGCAACTTAGCGCATCATCCCTATACAGACAACACTCTGATTATAGCAGATATGCATCGAATAATCAAGGGGTTGCAACGCCTTTTTTAAGAAAATTTCCGGCACTTTTTGATTTTGCAATTCGCAAACTTCCCTTTCTTCGCGGTTTTGCAATCTTCGCAGCTATACACGTCTCCCTGTGTGTCCTTATTTCGCCCTTTGCCTCCCCTTTCGTCAGCCCGATTTCATCTCTTTACTTTATTTAATCTGTGAATCGTTGATTTTCCTGCTGTTGCGTGCAATATGATAAATACCTTGCCGTGTGTGTCTATGCTTGGCAGGCAATTTCAGACAGAAAAAGGCATCCGGCGCTTTTGCCGAATGCCATCCTGATTTATGAAATCCGCGCGTAAAATCCGCCCGCTTCTCCCTGATACACGCCGAGCGCGCCTCCTTCATCCAGTTGGATGTGATAGCGATAATACCGCCCATCGGCGCTGCCAACCAGCACATCGTGCTCGTAGCCGTTCGTGCCGCTGATGATCTGCCACGTCCATTTTTCCGACAGCGCTGCATCAGCCTGCAGGCCGTTTTCCAAATAGCTCATGGATTCCGCTTCTTCCTCCGACAATTCTGCAAACTGCATTGTGCCGTCTTTATACAGCATGAACGCATATCCCATCAGTTCTCCGCCTCCGGCAAAGCCCCACGTGCCGCAAAGCGATAATGCCATAGCAGAATCAGCTGTCAGGTCAAGCGTCATGTCCTTCAGCGGAGCAAAGCCCTGAATGGCCGTTCCATCCGACATTCGTGCGCTCACATAGCCCCAGTATGCACCATACTGCGCCAGCAGATGCACCTCCGTCAGTTCATCACCCTCCGCCAGATGCGACCAGGCTTCAATCGGGTCGTCCGTCAGGAAAGCATCGCTTGTCAGCGTTACAGGAATATCCGCCAGGGACACAGGCGCCGCGCCAAGATCAGTCGTCTGCACCCAGCCGATGCGGTTCTTGCTACTGCTCACCTCGTATGACACCAGTGACCAACCGTCATACATCATCAGCAGTGTCACGCCGCCCTTGAGTGCGACGCTCGCCTTGCCCTTTGCCGCACGATACGATGCCGTGTCCGGTGCGGTATACACCGGCAGCGTGCCGTCCCCTGATGTCTGAATCTCCCAGAACTCCGATGCGTCCTGCAGGGAGGCGTACAGCTGATTCAGCAGGAGGAGCTCGTCTCGCGTTCTCGCCATCAGCAGCGGCTCATACGTCCCGAATGCCTGCGCACCCACTGCCCAGGTCAACCCGTCCGAGGTGCGGTAGGCGTCGCTTTCCGCATCGTAATACAGCGTCAGTTCGCCGGAGCACACGGCCGTATATACCTGCTCGCCGCCGACAAAGCCCACCTGCACCGTGCCGTCCGTTAATTGACTCTCCGCGCAGGCAACGCCCATCGTCAGCAGCAGAAGCAACGCCGTCAGCCGTCTGAGCATCCCAATCCCTCCTAAAAAAGGCGCTCCCTGTTCAACGAATGAAGGAGCGCTTTTTTTCCCTATTTAAATCATTTTACAGCTTAATCATCGCCTCGACAGGCAGTGCGCAGACGACCGTCTGTGCCTTGCTGTTCAGGCCATGCTCGGCGTTAATGGCATTCATGATCGGTGCGCGGAGAGCCGTCGGAGCGACGATGACAACAATCTCGCGGTTTTCCTCCAGCTCGATTCTGTATGTCTGCTCCAGTTCCTCCAGACCTGCCATGCGCGCCCTGATGATGGTTCCGCCGCGCGCGCCGTTCGCCTTGGCGGTCGCCATGATGTCGCTGGTGTAGCCGCGGCCGCAGATGGCGAGAATCATGCTGTTCTCCGTGCGTTCCATCGTATGCTCTCCTCTCAATTCAGCTTTGACATGCTCCTCCTGATAAGCGGCAAGGTTCGCAATCAGGCTGTTGATGCCCGAAAGCGGCAGGGATACCACGATGCCGGTCGCGTCGACGCTTCCGCGAAGGTCATTGTTCAGCGCCTGAAGCAGCCACGAAATCGTATTTTCCGTGCCGAAGCTGAACACAACGTCCTTCTCGGTGGAGTCGAGGTTCAGGATGTCCATGATTTCGGATGTCGCCGTGCCGCGTCCCAGGCATTGAATATGGAAGGAAACCTGATAATTTCCATAGACCTTCTGGAGGTTGACACCCTGTCCGCGCTTGACAATGGAGAGAAGCACCTTCATTTTTTCCATTTGTTATTCCTCCATTAATCGAAGTAGACGACCGTGTCTTCCACCTGCTCCAGACGCGTATGCAGACGGCGGCGTGCAATCTGATGGCGCAGCACGGCCGACAGCCCCATAATCTGAATCGTCACGAGCGGTGTCATGGCGACCATGGCAACGATGCCGAACGCGTCGGTCATCATGTTGCCGCCGAGTGCGCGGCATGCGCCCTGCGCGAAAGGCAGCAGGAATGTCGCGGTCATCGGGCCGCTGGCAACGCCGCCGGAGTCGAATGCGATACCGGTAAACATGCTCGGCACGAAGAACGTCAGTCCCAGTGCGACAGCGTAGCCCGGAATGAGCAGCCAGAAGATGTTCAGCCCTGTCAGCACGCGCAGCATCGCCAGTCCGACGGACACGCAGACACCAATGGACAGTGCCGTGCCCATCGCCTTGTGCGAGATGGCGCCATTGGAGACTTCTTCGACCTGCCGGTTAAGCACCGCGACCGCGGGTTCAGCCTTGACGATGAAGAAGCCGATGAGCATACCGATCGGAACGAGCAGCCAGCGGCTGTCGCTTGAGGCAATCGCCGCACCGATGACCTGACCGGCAGGCATGAAGCCGACATTCACGCCGCAGAGGAACAGCACCAGCCCGAGGTATGTATACATGAAGCCCGGGCCGACCTTCAGCAGCTCGCTGCCCTTGAAGTGACGCGTGATGATCTGGAAGATGGCAAACAGCCCGATGATGGGCAGCAGCGCGATGGCGACCTCTGAGAAGTAACTCGGGAACGCATTGCAGAAATACGCGGCTGCCTCGGCGCTTGTTGAAATCGCCGGGATGACCGTTTCGGCAACCTCAGCCGATTCGGGCTGATAGATGATGCCAAGCAGCAGCACGGAGAGAATCGGACCGACAGAGCACAGCGCGACAAGACCGAAGCTGTCGCTCGCGGAGTTTTTGTCCGTGCGGCTCGATGCAATACCGACACCAAGCGCCATGATGAACGGCACGGTAATCGGTCCCGTCGTCACGCCGCCGGAGTCGAAGGACACGGCGACGAAGTTGCCAGGCGCAATGAACGCGAGCGTAAACACAATAAAATAGAAGATAAGCAGCAGCCGGCGAAGCGGAATCGCCATGCGGATACGCAGCGCCGCGACGACGAGGAAGATGCCGACGCCTGCCGCAACCGTCCAGATGAGCACGCGCGAGTTGATTTCGGTCACCTGCTCAGCAAGCACCTGCAAATCAGGCTCGGCAACCGTGATCAGCATGCCCAGCACGAGGAAGACGACGCCGGACAGCCAGACCGACTTATGGTTGCTCAGCACCTCGCCGACGCCCTCTCCCAGCGGCGTCATGCACATATCGACGCCCATCGTGAACAGACCCATGCCGAGCACCAGCAGCACCGCGCCGAAGAGGAACAGCACTAGCGTTCCCGGCTCAAGCGGCGCAATCGTTACGGACAGAAGAAATACAATGGCCGTAATCGGCAGCACCGCCGCAAGTGATTCGTTTATTTTCTCCTGCAGTTGATTAACCAGATGCAATGGGCAGACTCCTTTCTCTCAGAAAAGTGTCAGTCAAGCGCAATTTTCTCCGGCGCATGCGTGAACGACGAGAACACCGCCACCGCGTTTTTGAAATAGAACACCTCGGTATTGCCGTCATTCTCGTCATACATCTTCCGCAGCGACGGATATGCATCCAGCATGGACTTGCGTGCTTCCACACGGTCATCCTCAATCAGCTCGCCCGACAGGCGCAGCCATTCGCCGTCCATAAATGCACAGATTTCCGCCTTTGGATTCGCATGGAGCTGCTTCGACACGTCCTTCACCTTGCCGGTTTGGATATACAGCCTGCCTTCAAACACATGCGCCGTGCCGAAGGGACGCACGCGCGGCTGATCGCCGTCCACGGTCGCCAGATAATACGTGCCCGCCTTCTTCAGGAAATCCACAACTCGTTCCACAGATAATCCCTCCTACTGACAGATGGACGACCCATCCGTTTTTGTATACCATATTATACAACATTTGAAATACACCGGTCAAGGGATAAATCACAAAATTGGAATGCTCTTTTCATGCACAGGCAACGTACCTTTTATGTACCCGTCACATTTTCTTCATGCTGAGAACATACTCAGGCAGTATCATGCTCCTGACAGACAGGAACATCTGCCGATGGTGCGGAGAACCGTGTAACGCAGCCGGAAAGGAGACATTATCATGAAGCTGATTTGGGAACCGATGGTGGTTGCCGCCATGTTGATTGAGTCAATGCCGGAAGCGCAGGGCAGCCGCGACGGGGATGATGGTCGCAGCGCTGAGAGCATCAGAGAAGCTTCCGATGCGCAGGTGCCTGCCTCGTAAAAGACTGTTTTGAAAGATATCCTTTTCTATCTTGTGTCTTTATACTGTTCGCAGACCTTGTCTGTTTTGGGGAACCTCTTCGCAATGCACTTCGGGGTTTAATCAACCGGACAAGGTCTGCGAGTTGCCCCCTTGGAATCTTTTTTACAAGCAGCAAAGAGCATTTGGGAGCATCGCGAAGTCCCCAAAGCTTGACACACGCCGCCGTGCATGATATGATGAATAAAACAAGAAAGGCGGCAGCTTGGGATATGCTCAAACGAGTTCATCATCGCAGCGAGATGCTTTCTCACCTGCTGCAGTGCTTCTCCTGCATCGGGTGCTTTTTGCTTTTTTACGGTCTGATGGCTATACCGAACTGGCCGCTGCGTCATCTGTCCCGAACAACCGCAACGACGCTCCTGACGTGGTTCGCGATGGGCGGAGCAATGCTGGCGGTCTTCGGACGGATGGAACTTCGCTGCGGCAAGCTCAGTCAGCAGGCTGCCGGACAAATCGCCGGCATGCTGATTACGGACGGAGTCACATTCATTCAGCTGCAAATCATGAACGTCAACCCGAATAACAACGCGCATCTGACCCTTTTCGGCGTGGACTTCTGGTATCTGCTGCTTGCTGCGGTACTGCAGTCACTGTTGATTTTTCTGCTCGTGCGCATTGGCGCCCGGCTGCTTCCTCGCGTTGAAAAGCCTGCGCAGGTGCTGCTGATTACCGCAAGTGACGGCGAAACCTGCCGGCAGAAGCTGCTCAATCAGCATGCCTTCTGGCAAATCGGCACCGTGTGCTCATGGGAATCCCCCACACTCAGGGAACTGCTTAAGGAATATGATACCATCATGCTCGCGCCCGATGTGCCGTATACCACGCGCATGCGGCTGATGAAGACGTGCTATCACCTGCGCAAGACGGTGCTCGTCAGCCCGAAGGTGCAGGAAATCATGCTGACGAACGCGCGGCGGCTGATTGTCGATGACATGGCGTTTCTGGAGCTGCGCGACGGCAGTATGGCGATGTGGCAGGCCGCCGTAAAGCGTACTGCTGATGTCGTGTGCTCCTTCCTCGCGCTGGTGATTCTCGCTCCCCTGCTGGGCGTGATTGCGCTCGCCATCCATTTCGAGGACGGCGGCAGCGTGTTCTTCCGTCAGCAGCGGCTGACGCTGGACGGGCGTACCTTCACCATCTACAAATTCCGCACGATGCGCATGGGCGATGAGCACATTTCCGCGATAGAGGACGATGACCGGATTACGCGCGTCGGCCGTGTACTGCGGCGCTGGCGGCTTGATGAGCTGCCGCAGTTCTGGAATATCCTGCGCGGCGATATGTCCATGGTCGGGCCGCGGCCGGAGATGCTGGAGAATATCCGCCGCTACAAGAGCGAGCTGCCGGAGTTCGAGTTTCGCGAGCGCATGAAGGCAGGACTGACCGGCTACGCGCAGATCGAGGGGCGCTACAACACGTCGCCTGAGGATAAGCTGATGCTCGATTTGTTCTACATCGAGGGCTTTTCGCTCTGGACGGACGTGAAGCTGCTCCTGCGGACGCTGACGGTGCTCTTCCGCTCGGACGCAACAGCAGGCTTTCAGCCGCCGGAAAATCAGCAGGGCAAATAATCACGGATTTTCTCATTATTTATATATTCATAAGTACATTCATCGCTAAGGAGGCAGCAATGAAAACAACACTATTGATCATGGCAGCCGGTCTCGGCAGCCGCTATGGTGGAAACAAGCAAATCGACCGCATCGGTCCGCACGGCGAAATCCTGCTGGAATACTCCATCTTCGATGCCGCGGCCGCAGGCTTTGACAAGGTCGTCTTTGTCATCAAGCGGAGCATGGCGGACACGTTCCGCGAAATGATCGGCAAAAAGCTCGAAAAGCGTATCGAGGTGGAATACGCGTTTCAGGAATACGATTCTCTGCCGGACGGGTTCCTGCCGCCGGAAGGGCGCGTCAAGCCCTACGGCACGGTACACGCGGTGCTCGCCGCGAAGGAGCTGATTCATGAGCCGTTCGCCGTCATCAATGCGGACGACTACTACGGCAAGGACGCGTTTGTCACAATGGCAAACAGCCTGCGTACCCTGCATGGCAAGACGAACGCCGCCTCAATGGTCGCGTACCGTCTAAAGAACACGGTTTCCGAGAACGGACACGTCACGCGCGGTGTCTGCCGCTGCAATGAGGCGCATCAGCTGCTCGCCGTACAGGAGACATACAAGATCAAGCCGTTCCCTGACGGCACCATCCGCGATGTCAACTTCCGCGAGGAGGGCGACATTCTCGACAGCAACGCGCTCGTTTCCATGAACTTCTGGGGACTGACGCCATGGTTCTTCGATGCCGCCGCGCGCGATTTCGCCGCCTTCCTTCACAAGGATGAGGGCGACCCAATGAAGAAGGAATTTGTCCTGCCGACCGAAATCGACAGCCTGATGCACACAGATGGCTTGACAGTGGATGTCCTCTCGACAGACGCAACATGGTTCGGCATCACCTACCGCGAGGATAAGCCGCTCGTCATGGCGGCGCTCAGGAAGCTGCACGATGAAGGACAATATCCGGAATCGCTCTGATAAAACTTTCAGGCTGAAAATTCTCGTGTTCCCCTTGCAAAACTGTTGTTCGCTGTGATACCATAGATGCGAATGAACCGCCGGATTTTTTCGCAGCAGGCGAATCCGTCCGGCACATCGGAAAGGAAGCAAAACCATGGCAGCAAAGAAGCCGGCGAAACCGGAAAAGGCAGTCCCTACGGCAGGTACGCCGGATGAAAAGCTCAAGGCACTTGAGCACGCATTGGCCGATCTGGATAAGCAGTTCGGCAAGGGCGCTGTGATGAAGCTCGGCGAGCATGCAGATCAGAATATTCAGGTCATCCCGACCGGATGCATCACGCTGGACGAAGCGCTGGGGGTCGGCGGTATTCCGCGCGGCCGCATTGTCGAGATTTACGGACCGGAATCCTCCGGCAAAACGACCGTCGCGCTGCATATCGTCGCGGAGGCGCAGAAGATGGGCGGCATCGCAGCATTTGTCGATGCTGAGCACGCCCTTGACCCTGTTTATGCCAAGAAGCTCGGCGTGAATATCGATGAGCTCTACGTGTCCCAGCCTGATACCGGGGAGCAGGCACTGGAAATCGTCGAGGCGCTTGTCCGCTCCGGTGCGCTCGATGTCGTCGTGATTGACTCCGTCGCCGCGCTTGTTCCCAAGGCGGAAATTGACGGCGAAATGGGTGATTCCTTCGTTGGTCTGCAGGCGCGCCTGATGAGCCAGGCACTGCGCAAGCTTGCCGGCATCATCAGCAAGACCGGCTGCGTTGCCGTGTTTATCAACCAGCTGCGTGAGAAGGTCGGCATCATGTACGGCAATCCCGAAACAACCCCCGGCGGCCGTGCGCTGAAGTTCTACGCGTCTGTCCGTCTTGATGTCCGCCGCGGCGAACAGCTCAAAAACGGCAGCGATGTCGTCGGCAACCACACGAAGGTCAAGATCGTCAAGAACAAGGTCGCGCCGCCGTTCCGCGTTGCTGAATTTGACATCGTCTACGGCGAAGGCATCAGCCGTGAGGGTACGCTCCTCGATGTTGCTGTCGAACGCGACATCATCCACAAGAGCGGCGCATGGTTCAGCTACAAGGATCAGCGCATCGCGCAGGGACGCGAGAACACGCGCCTGTACATGCGCGAGCATCCGGAAATGACGAACGAAATCGAAGCGCTCATCCGCGAGCAGATGTTCACCAACACGCCCGCCGCGCCTGTCGTATCCGATGAGGATCCCGGCGAAATGCCCGAGGAGGAAGAGGATGACCTCGCTCTGCTCGAGGAGGATCTCGACACGGACACGCCGCTGGATGAGGAGTAAAACAGCCTGAATATACTGCAGCCTCCCGATGCTTATCCGGAGGCTGCTTTTTGTGCGGTCTGCCGCGATGAAAGCGTTTCATTTTTCAGAGCCGGTATTTTAAGATTTCCTCACACCTATGCAGGATTCCTCTGTCAACCCGTCGAAATTATCAAATGCAACCCTTCCTCGATTCCATCCACACGATGAATATCGTACACAATCAACCAAACGGGATGTTAATGGACGAAGAGAATTTCTATCTGCTCACGGCTGGCTGATGCCTGAATCATCTATTTATATGTACAAAAAACGGATTCGGAGCCTTCACTCCGAATCCGCCTTTTTTATGCGTTAGCCTTCGCTTTTTTCGTCTTTTTGACATCTGCGATAATAACGATGGCACCCCAGATGACGAGGATGGCACCGAGTGCGATGTCAACAATGTACATCAGCTCCGTCCACAGCGGAATCTTGTAGCCGACGACCTCGGCATTCATGGCATTGCTGTTGACAAAGGAGTACAGGATGTTCTTGATGGCATTCATCAGCACGACCGCATCGCCCGTGGAGGACATGTCGCAGTCCTCCCACATGCTCGTCTGGAGCGTGGCAAGATCAAGGTCGCCGCCGGCGTATGCCATCTGGCGCGGGTTCATGTACTGCGGAATCGTGTTGAAGTCGCAGATGACCGTGCCCCGGAAGCCCCATTCGTTGCGGAGGATTTCCGTCAGCAAGCGATAGTCGCCGCCGGTCCAGCGCGTACCGATACGGTTGAACGAGCTCATCACGCCGCGGCTCTCGCTGCCCTTGATCGCAATTTCAAAGGACTTCAGGTAGATTTCGCGCAGACTCTGCTCGGTCAGCCACGAGCTGTCGCCGTTGATGGAGCGGTGCGTTTCCTGCTCGTTGACAGCGAAGTGCTTGATCATGCAGATGACGCCCTTTTCCTGCAAGCCGCGGACTTCAGCCGCCGCCATCAGGCCGGTCAGCACAGGATCCTCAGAGAAATACTCCGAGCAGCGGCCGCCGAAGGGGCTGCGGTGGATATTCACGCCCGGCGCGTAGATGGAGGAGTACGGCATGCCCGTGCCGCTGTCGCCGAAGATGCCCTCTTCGCCCATCGTGCGGCCAAGCTCTTCCATCAGGTCGACATTCCACGTTGCCGCCATGACCGGCTCGCTGACAAACTGGCATGTGCCGTTGACCTGCGTGCGGTTCAGGAAGGACGTGAAGCCCGCAGGACCGTCGCCGTGCAGCGTTGCCGGCAAGCCGACGGTATCGAGCGCCATGGTGCGGTATGCGCCGTAGTTGAAGGCGTTGATCATCTGCTCCTCGTCGCACGCTTCAAGGATGGCATCCCAGCGTTCGTCGTCGTAGGCGACGATCGCCTTGTAGGTCGCTTCGGGGGTCTCGTCCGGCAGCAGGTCGCGCACCGTGATGGTCGCTTCCTCGCCGAACCACGGGTATTCATACTCGCTGTCGTAATCAATGGGATTGTTGGTCTCGATATCCTGCAGTTCCTCGTAGAGACGGTCGGAACCGGCGCGCTCCTCATCGTTCGGTGCGGTCGGCCAGGTGCCTTCCCAGTCCGCACGGGAGAGGACGGTAGAGAGCTGCGCGTCGCTGTCCATCACGCCGTCGCGGTCGGTGTAGCGGTTTTCGACCTCGCTGCCGGTCGTCGGGTCGGTTTCGTAGCGGATATCGGATGCAAGCTGGCAGACGACCTCGCCCACGCACTCATGCGCGTTGCGGCTCACGGACAGGATGTATTCGCCCTGCTCCAGCTCGTAGCCGCTGAAGCCGTTGTTGTTCGCATCGCGGTAGTCGTAGCTCGCCGCGTAGTACGGGGCGAAGGAAACGTTCACCGTCTGCGTTTCGCCGGGCTTGAGTTCATTCGTCTTGGCATAGCCAACCAGCACCTTGTGCGCCTTTTCGATGCCGCCGGTGGTATAAGGCGCGGTCACGTAGAGCTGGACAACGTCCTTGCCTGCAACGCTGCCGGTGTTCGTCACATCGACCGTCACGGTAATCGTTCCGTCCCTGGTGATGGTCGTGTCAGACGGCTGATTGACCGTCCAGTCAAACGCCGTGTAGCTCAGACCGTAGCCGAACGGGAACACGACATGCTCGTTGTACCAGTCCTCGCCATCGGTGTAGCCGCGCGTCTCGTAGTAACGATAGCCGACGTACACGCCCTCTTCGTAATCCACGAAGTAGTACATGCCCGCATCGTACTTGTCGGAGTCATCCGGGGTGGAGCCCGTGCCAAAGTTCACGAAGGTCGGATCCTGCGTGAAGTCGGCCGACCATGTATCGACCAGTCGTCCGGACGGGTTGACCTCGCCGTTCAGGATTTCGCCGAGCGCCATGATGCCTGTGCTGCCGGTGAAGCCGAACCACACCGCGGCGTCAATCTTGTCCGCATACGCTGCGATATCGGCGTTGACAAGGAAGCCCGCCTCGAAGCTGGACGGGATGTTGAACAGCACAATCACGTGCTCAAAGCCCGCATCGCAGACAGCCGCCAGCAGATCCTGCTCGTTCTGGTCGAGCTCGAGATAGTGGCTGTCAGCACTCGCAGCGCCCTCGGTGTCGCCCTGATAACGCGGCAGGTCGAAGCCCTCGCCTCCGATGCGCGTGATGACCACGATAGCCGCATCATTGTAGCTCGCGTAGGAGCTCTTGACCGCATCGGTATACTTGCTCTGGGGCGTTTCCGCCGTGCCGATGATCTGATTTCCGCCGCTGTCGAGGTCGCTGGAGTTTGCTGCGCGAACCGGACCGGATGCGCTCGTGTCCTCATAGAACTTCTTCAGCGTCTGATTCGTCTGGAAACCAGCCGCTTCAAGGCTGTCGTAGAGATCCTTGTTGTTCGTGGAGTCAAATCCGCCGGAGCCGGAGCCGCCATAGGACAGATTCACGCTGTTCTTGCCGAACACGCTGATTTTCGCGCCCTTCTTGAGCGGCAGCGCACTGTCCGTGTTCTTCAGCAGCACGAAGCCTTCCTCGGCAACCTTAATGTTGAAATCCTGCGAATTGTTCAGCGCCTCTTCCTTGCTGGAGGCGTTCGTTGCCGGATACATCGACGCGGTGTCCTCATCGTACACCGGGCGCTGTCCGCCGAACATCGTGTCAAGGAAGCCGTTGTACTTCGTCGTTGCCAGCACATTCGCGACGATGCCGACCACCAGCACAAGCGCCGTCACAACCGCCCATACCTTCACCGCGCGATGCTTCTTCACCTTTTTCGGCTTCTTCTGCTTGACCGCGCTGTCCTGTGCCTGAATTTCTGACATGCTTTTCTCTCCTTTTTGAATTGCAGCCCTGCAAGCGGTTCATGCAGGGCTGCAATCGGATTCGTTTTGAGCTTACTTCTGGTAGTTGCCCGTTGCAGGCTCGCCGAAGTTCTCGTCCCAGATTACGACGCCTGTCGTCTGAATCGTCAGGCAGTCAGCCAGCGGTGCATGCGCAACCATGGTCGTTCCGGTATAGGGAATGCTGTTCAGGGTTTCGAGCTTGATGACATTGCGTCCCTTGTTCAGATGAACGTTCTGCGCAATCACGAAATCCTGGAAGGGAGCAGACGCAGCCACATAGTTGCCCCAGTCCATCGCGGGGACATCCTTGATTTCAATGGTGCCGTACTGCACATATTCACCATTGACGCTCACGCCGTATTCAGCAGGGGTCAGGGATAAATCTTCCATTTCAGCAGACAAACGCAGAATAATGGTTACGTCATCGAGATCCTCATCTGCTGCCAGATAGAAGTCAATTGTATTGCCAATCTGGTACATATAGCCGACAAAGCGATCGTTGCTTGCGCCGACGCCTTCAACCTGCTGAATCATGCCGATTTCGTTCGCCGTGCCGGAAATTGCCGGACCGGTCTTACCCGTCAGGTTCGTATCCTCAGCCTCAAAGAGCCAGTTGTTCACGCCATCTGTTGTTTTCGTCCAGGATGCTTTAATAACTGTATCCGCCGTAACAGGGGCAGTGAAATCAAAGACCGTGCCGTCTTCCTTGACCCACTCGTTGAAAGCGTAGCCCACACGCTCGGGATTGTTCTGCGGACGCTGCACCGTTGTGCCAGCCTCGATCGGATAGCTGTAACTGCTCAGCAGCACACCGTAGTAATCATAGTCAAAGCTAACATTGACCTGCTCCACACCATCCTTGATCCACAGCGCATAGAGAGCCGTGTCCGCTGTAATCTCAGTGGAGAAATCAAACGCCCGGGTGAAGTCAGGGTCAGTGTACCAGCCGACAAGCGTATAGCCATCGCGAACCGGCACCTTGTTTTCCGCCTTTTCGCCCTTTACGGTGTCAACCTGTTCAGGTTCAGGAGCGCCCTCGTAGTTCTGATGATAGGTGACAGCATAGGAGTTGTTCGCCACACTGATGGTGAAGCGCGCGTTCTTGCCGCCGACCTTCATCGTAACCGTCTTGGTGCCGCTGGCCTTCATGCCGGGTTCCTTTACGGTGACGCTCGGCGCAGTCATGGGGATTTCATCCGTCGTGTCATCGCTGTAGGTCACCAGCAGCATGCCGCCTTCCATCGAAAACGTTTCGCCAATAACATATGCTGTCTTGTCAGGAAGCTGAGAAACCTCCACTTTGCTTACCTTTTTGCTTGTGTCAATGTCATCCGCCGCATACGCTGAGCAGCACAGCAGCATACACAGGATTAGGAACAATGCCGTGATTCCCTTTTTCATCGTTTTCATCCTTCCTTTCTTCAGGCGGAGCATTCTCTCGCTCTGCCCTCCCCTCAAGGCAGGATTTCTCCCGCCCTGTGGGGAAGGGGGCTGCCGCAAAAGCAGCCCTCTGCCAATGATTCCAAGCTTATTTTACCACAATTGTGAAGGTCTGTTCAACTGTCAATTCGTCACTAGGCAACAGCCAGATGCCAGCCAGTGCACGGCAGTACGGGATGTTTGCCTTCACCGTTACGGTGTACTCGCCAGCTGCCGTGGTCGTACCGGTAATTTCGAGACCGGTCACGATTTCGAACGGCTTGTTCGTGCGCAAACCGTAGGCAGTGCCCGTCGTTTCAACCCAGGTCAGACCTTCCGGCAGTTCGCCTTCGATCGTGTAGGTCACCTCATGCTTTTCTTCTACGTCGGAATACGGAATGGTCGTGCCGTCAGCATGCGTCTTTTCTTCGTCGCGCAGATACTTGCTGCCCTGCTTGACGTACCAGTTCGTGATCTGACCCTGGGAAATGAATGCCTGATAAGCAAACGGTTCAGAATCAATCTTCAGGTCAACGGCTTCGCCGCTGGTCACGTTAATCACAGGATTGTTCTCCGAATCACCGGTAGCCAACTCATCATTCACCTGGAACGGGCTGACCACGTTGATCGTCAGCTTGACATTTTCAACGGTGATGAAGCCATCGCAGGTCATGTTGACAAGCACTTCATACGTTCCCTGCGGAGCAAAATCGCCGTAGACATTATTGTCAACACCCCAGCCGGTCTTATAGCCCTCGTCGCCTTCCTGCAGCGTTTTGAGAATCGGACGGCTGTAGTCAACGACGAATCCGCTTGCAGTCAAACCAACAGGCAGTTCCTGACCTTCGGCCAGCGTGACAGAGAAGTCGGACGTACCTTCGCAGGCGATCTCAGTCGAGTTCGCAGTGCCATAGTAAACGGTAGCGGTCAGTTCGTAGTCGGAAGCAAAGTTCTTATAGCGGTTGGAATTGACCATGGTCTGCAAATGGTGCTGCGCACAGCGGCGGACAGCGTAGTAATGCGTGGGCGAAGCCACCATTTCGTCGCCGTCTTCCGTAGGCACCATGATCATGCCCTTGTTGTCGCGAGCTGTCGCATCCCATTCGCCGCGCGTCAGCGCGTTCTTCGGGAAGCTGGAGTCGCTGCCAAGCAGCATGTCGTCACCGGCACGAACCATCAGGTCAACAGAAACGAAGTCCTTTGCCCAGGCGTCGGTCACGGTAGCGCCCTTGAAGCCCCACTGATCGCGAAGCAGCTCTTCATGGACAGCCCAGTTGTTGGAGTTGACAACATAGCCCACACGGTTGAAGGATGTCATCAGACCCATGGAGCCGGCCTTTACCATCATTTCGAAGGCCTTCATGTAGATTTCACGGAAGGTCTGCTCGGTTGCGAAGGTGCAAACACCGCCGTAGTCGGCACGGTTGTGCTCCTGCACGTTGGCGAAGAAGTGCTTTGCGTAGTTGATAATGCCCTTCTGGATGCACTCGGAAACAACGATTGCAGCACAGGTGCCGCTGACGAGCGGATCCTCGGAATAATACTCGAATGTGCGACCATTGAAGGGGCTGCGATGAATGTTGCAAGCCGTACCATTAATTGCATAAACACCCTTGAGCAGGCAGTAGTTGGCATACTGACGACCCTGCTCCTGAATCAGTTCCTTATTGAAGGTTGCCGCCGTTATCGGAGCAGACTGCCAGCACGTACCGCTTGCCATCTGAACCGGACCTTCGGAAGCACCGTTGCCAAGGCACAGGTCAACCAGATCGCTCCAGGACAGGCTGTTCATGTACTCGTCCCACAGCCTGGTGTTCTCATCGTCAGCAGCTGTTGCAACG
Organism: Bacteroidaceae bacterium; assembly: GCA_963642705.1. Classification (GTDB taxonomy): domain Bacteria; phylum Bacillota; class Clostridia; order Christensenellales; family Aristaeellaceae; genus UBA11524. The sequence goes on along the minus strand of CAVIHU010000012.1, from coordinate 36,171 downwards.
CCGTCCACAACGGTTGCTTCAGTGTATTCCTTGCCAGCCAGCTGAGAGAGTGTAACGGTCGTTTCAGCATCCTGCGTCCACGTCGAGGGAACCTCCGTCATGTACCACGGCTGACCCTCTTCGTCGTTGTAAGGCTTATAGGTCTCTTCGCTGTCCAGCACGGCAGCTTCCCAGTCTTCCAGAACACGCTCTTCCGCGGTCTGAGCCTTCGGCTGAGTCAGACCGTCCGCACGGGAGATCATGTTGTCCATCAGGGAATCACGAACGGTGGTGTAGTCATCCACGAAAACAGGAGTCACTTCGTTGCCGCTCACATAATCCGTCTCGCAGAGCATGTCTTCGGCAACATTGAAGGTTTCTTCCAGCACGATTTCGTTGCTGTTGCGGCGAGCGGAAATGACGTAATCGCCATGCTCCATTTCCCATCCGCAGAATCCATTGCCGTTCATGTCTTCAGAGTCGAAGGAAGCCATGTCCTGTGCAACGAATTCGATCGTAACGACGTCCTTTTCGCCAGGCTGTAGCAGCTTGGTCTTCTCATAGCCGCCCAGAACGACTGCAGACTTCTCGATACCACCCTTGTAATACGGAGCGGAGTAGTAAATCTGCACAACATCCTTGCCTGCCACATCACCGGTGTTCTCAACTTCCACGGAAACACTGATGATTTCCTTGGAGTCAGAAATGGTCTTCTCGGCATTGATATCCACGAGCTTCCAATCGAACGTGGTGTAGCTCAGACCGTAGCCGAAGGGATACATGACATTTTCCGCATACCAGGCATCGCCGGAGCCGGGGTTGGCTGCATTCAGATCAGCTGCAACGGTCTCATAGTAGCGATAACCCATGTAAATGCCTTCACGGAACTCAACAGAAGAGAAAACCGTGGAGCTGCCGTCCGGATACACGAACCATGAATTCATGCGCTCGCCGTTTTCGTCCTTGTTCTGGCTCATATCAGAGAAGTTGGTGAAGGACGGATCCTTGGTGAAGTCAGACGGCCAGATGTCCACCGTGTGACCAGACGGATTCACCTTGCCGGTCAGAATCTCAACTGCCGCCTTGGTGCCCTGATCGCCCAGACCGCCGACCCACAGAATGGCGTCAACGCCGTACTCCGTGTCCTTGGCTGCATTCAGCTCAGGCACCTGCATGATCATGGAGGAGTTGAGCACAACGATGACCTTACCGAAGTTGGCCTTCGCCAGCTTGATCAGTTCCAGCTCGTTGTCATCCAGCTGCAGGTAGTGGTCATCCTCATTGGAATGGCCTTCGACGCTGTCCATCTCAAGATCCATGTTTTCACGACCGAAACGACTGATGAAAACGATGGCAGCATCATCGTAGGACTTGAACGTGTTCACCACGGACTTGCCGTAGTAGCTCATGTCAGGCTCAAGCAGCTTGCCGCTGTCGTTTGCTTCATTTGCGCCGCCCAGGATAGTGAACAGGTTTTCATACAGTTCAAGCGTCTTGGGGTTCAAAACAAAGCCTTCGCCTTCAAAAGCATCTTCCCAGTTCATCTTGTAGGAAGTGCCTTTCGTTGCGCCAGAGCCGCCGCCGCCGCGGACAAAGTCCTTGGAAGCAATGCCCAGCAGCGTCACATGGCGTTCGTCACTTTTCAGAGGAAGTGCACCGTTTTCGTTCTTCAGCAGAACCTGACCTTCCTCAACCATCTGCAGGTGAACTTCATTGCCGGCTGCCAGTGCTTCAGCAATGGAGCTGTAGTCGGAATAGAACATGCCATTGGCATCCATGTCGCCCGTTGTGACGCCGGTCGTCTGATAGATTTCCGCAAACGCCGTCAACGCGGTCACTGTCATGATCATGGCAACGACCAGAGAAAGAACCCGTTTCATTTTGTATCCTCCTTTTTTTCTATCTTGAACCGCCTTTTCGTGTCTCGAAACCTTGCAAATGCGGAATTGCTCTGTTTCTCCACACCACTCGAACGGTTTCAATTCTTTGTCAGCATACCCTTTTCCCTTACCTGCTCAGCTCGAACGCAAAGAAGTTCATCGCGCCCGTGCCGCGGAAGCGGAAGAACAATGCACGGACGCCGTCGTCCATGCGGAAGGGAGCGGTCACGTTCGTCATTTCGCGGTTCGCCTGGACCGGAATCGTTGCAGCGAGGTTTGCGAAGTCGCTCGTGTCGCTGACCTCGATGACGCCGTTACACGGACCCGTCACGGCGCAGCGGATGGCGGAAGCGCCGTCCATTTGGAAGTACTTGAAGCCGCAGACGCTGCCATCACGCATGTTCGCGATGTACTGCACAGCGCTCGGGTCGCCGTCCTTGCCGGTCTGCGTAAAGTACGGGTGCTCCTTCTTAGAGAAGGACTTGTCGTACCGGGCGGTGCCGTTCTTGCTCCACAGGTTGCAGGCGATGCGCGCCTCGTATTCGCCCCTGCCGAGCAGCGGACCGCCGTTCAGACCGCAGCTGGTTACCTCTGCCTGCAGGAAATCGCCGTTTTCCGCCTGCCTGAGCGGCTCTGCACATGCCTGCCGCGAGTACGAATGCTGATTCGTTTGCCGGTGGTAGAAAATGTACCACTGGTCGTTCAGCTTCGCCATGCCGCCGTGCGTGTTGCCCAGGTAATTGCTTGCCTTGCTTTCGTCGGCATTGCCGTTCAGGTAGAGGTCGCCGAGATCGATGAGCGTTCCGCCGTAGCGGTACCCTTCGAGCGGCTTGTCGCTCTCTGCCCAGCAAAGCTCATGATTGTTTTCCGAGGAATACACGAAGATGTACCTGCCGTCTGCCTTGCGAATCGAGCTTGCCTCGAAGAACGCGTGCCCGACAAACTCTTTCGGCGGCTGATGATCCTTCTGCGGGAAAATCAGCTTGATGTCGCCCTTGATGGTGAGCATGTCGCTCTCCAGCTCCATCCCGACACCGCCGCTGTTCTTCAGATGATGGAAGCGGCTCATCAGGAACGGTACCTTCGTAGCAAAGCCGGAGAACAGATACACACGGCCATCGTCATCGACCAGAACGCCCGGGTCAAACGGAAACTCATCTCCGGAGCGGCTGCCCCATTCGCGGCCGTCCGCGAAGCGCACGTGACCGTAGTATTCGTACGGTCCCTGCGGCTGATTGCTGACTGCAACGCCCATCCGGCCGAGGAAATCGAACGCATAATACAGATAATAACGTCCGTCCGTGCCTTGCACGACATCCGGCGCGAACAGCAGCCGAATGCCCAGCGGATTCATCGGATCCTGATTCTTGCGATAAATAACGCCCTCATACTTCCACGCAGACAGGTCATTGACCGGCGCGGAGTAGCATACGTAGTCGTTCACGCAGAAGATCGGCGCATTGAACCGGTCATGTGAACCATAGACATACACGCGGTCGCCGAAGACGTGCGGCTCCCCATCGGGAATGTACTCGCCGGACGGAAGGTACGGGTTAAATACCTGCATGGGCTCTCTCCTTTCTCTCTTTGTCGTGTCTGAAGTGTACCACACTTTTCATTTGATGTTCACGAACATTTCAAAACCTGTCATTTTGGGCGCAGAATCTGTCGCATACGGTACTTTTCGTTCCATTTTCAGCATGTACCGTCTGTTCTTCGCCAATACTCACACGAAACCAATAAAAAAGGCTGCGGGAGACCCTTTTCGAGTCTTCGCAGCCCAATGCTTACCTGACCTGATAGAACCGAATCATGAAGTACACCGCAGGCAGTGTGAACACAAGCCCCGCATAAAGGAGAAAGGCGTAATGCTGAATTTTCTTTTTCTCCTTCTTGCGCTTGTAGTCGGGATACTTGATATACTCCGTACGCAGGAACGGCAAAAGGATATCCCTCGTGCGGCGCAGACCGTAGCTTACGCCCGTAAACGCGCCGTGATTATACACCGCTGCCAGTCCTGCGCACAGCATCAGCGTCAGCCCGGGAATTGTACAAGCATCGCAGAGAATGCGGTAGCGTTCCGAATCGATTTCCGCGTCCGCATATCCGTAATTGTTGAGCACGGCAAACATCAGCCCCGCCCCGATGAGCAGGCAGATGACAAAGCCCGTGATCATCGTGATGATTCTTGACTTTTTTTCCTCGTTCAAAGTCCGAATTCCTCTTTGTACCTGCGTTCCTCGGAGTCGCTGCAATAGACGAAATGTCCCGGGCAGACCTCGCGGAGCGTAGGCTTCTCAACGCTGTAGTCGTGATCCTTGAGGGCATTGTAGATGATCCTCGTGCGTTCACGTTCGCTGCGCGGATCAGGCAGCGGAATTGCGGACAGCAGCGAGCGCGTGTACGGATGCATCGGGTGAGCAAAGAGCTCCTCCGTCTCCGCCAGCTCGACCATCTTGCCGTAGTACATGACACCGATGCGGTTGGAGAAGTACTTGACGACGGACAGGTCGTGCGCAATGAAGAGGATGGTCAATCCCAGACGCTCGCGCAGCTCGTTGAGCAGGTTGATGACCTGCGCCTGAATGGACACGTCCAGCGCAGACACGGGCTCATCGGCAATCAGCAGCTCAGGGTTCATGACGATTGCGCGCGCGATGCCGATGCGCTGACGCTGACCGCCGGAGAATTCATGCGGATAGCGTCCTGCGTGCTCACGGACAAGACCGACCAGCTCCAGCATCTCGTACACCTTATTCGTGATGTACTCCTGATCCTTCACGCCCTGAATAACAAGACCCTCGGAGATGATTTCCTTGACGGTCATGCGCGGGTCAAGCGAAGCAATCGGATCCTGGAAAATCATCTGAATCTTCGTGATCAGCTTGGAATGCTTGGCGACATTCAGGTCATGCTTGTACTTCTTGCGCAGCGGCACTGCCTCTTCGCCGGAAGCATTCTTGAGCTTTTCCTCGTACTCTGCCGTAACCTGCGCTGCGCACTTCTGGGCATATTCCTTATCGGAGTGCTTCTGATCGAACTTTGCAGCCTTGATCTGCTTCCTGTTCTCCTCGATGCATTCGGCAAGTTTCTTCTTCGCTTCGGCGATTTTCGCGTTGTTGTCCGCCTTGTGGGCAGGATTCGCAGCGGTATCCTCCTGCAGCGCCTTGATTTCCGCCTTCGTATCCTTCTGAGCCTTTTCGATGGCGTTGAGATACGAGAGCGTGCCTGCGCCGATGCGCTGCCCCTCGAAGTAGATGTTGCCGGAGGTAATGTCGTAGATCTTGATGATGGATCGTCCGGTTGTCGTCTTGCCGCAGCCGGATTCGCCGACCAGACCGAATACCTCGCCCTTCTTGATGTCAAAGGAGACATCATCCACCGCCTTGGTGGGGCCGAAGTACTGGCACAGATGCTCTACCCGCAGCAGGGGTTCATCGTTGCGGTTAGGCATTGCTTTCACCTCCGGTTCGCTTTGCGTTCATGCGCGCGATGCGCTCGGTAATGGCCTTGGGTATTTCGACCTTCGGCGCGTCGGGATGGAGCAGCCAGGTCGCCGCCTGATGCGTGTCGGACACGCGGAAGAACGGCGGATGCTCCTCGAAGTCAATCTGCATGGCGTACTTGTTGCGTGCGGCAAACGCGTCACCCTGCGGCGGATAAATCATGTTCGGCGGCGTACCGGGGATGGCATCCAGCTTGTCCCTCGTGTCGAGATCGGGCATGGAGGACAGCAGCGCCCACGTGTACGGATGCCGCGGATCATAGAAGATATCCTCCGCCGTGCCGACCTCAACAATCTTGCCGGCGTACATGACGGCAATGTTATCCGCCATGTTCGCCACAACGCCGAGGTCGTGGGTAATGAAGATGATGGACAGGTTGCGCTCCTTCTTGAGCTTGTTGATCAGCTCAAGAATCTGTGCCTGAATCGTCACGTCCAGCGCGGTCGTCGGCTCATCGCAGATCAGGATGTCCGGATTCGCCGCAAGGGCGATGGCAATCACGATTCTCTGCCGCATGCCGCCGGAGAACTCGAACGGGTACTGATTATAGCGCAGACGCGGCTCGTGAATGCCGACCTCGTCCATCAGCTTGATGGCCATTTCCTTTGCCATCGTCTTGCTGACGCGGTAAACGGCGAGCGAGCCTTCCGCCTTGAAGTGCTCAATGAGCTTGTCTGTGCGCTCGGCAACATCAACATTCTGCGCAAGAAGCTCCTGATAGTGCGTCTCGAGGCGGTCGATGATCTGAAGAATGTTGCCGCGAAGCTCTTCCTGAGAGTAGACAACCTTCGGGACAACCTTCCACGTGACATTCCTGCCGCGGGCAATCATTGCCTCGCGCTTGCGGGTCTGACGCGCAAAGCGCGCCTCCTCCTTCGGGTTGTTCCTGAGGAAGTGGAAGTAGCGATTGATGGCATTCATCAGTGCCGATCGGAACGTATATGCCGTGCTGTCCTTCAGGTACTCCAGCCGGTCAATCGATGCTTCGACTGCGTCGGACAGCTCATTGCACTTCTTCTTTGCCGCGCCCTTCTCGAAATCAGCCGCATAGAAAGCACGTGCTTCTGCCAGCTTCTTCAGTACATCTTCCTTATTCTTGCGCGCCGTATTGTAGGAATACGCCACGCCCTCACACGCCATCTCGACAAACTTATCCATGAAGTTATCCTTCAGGTAAGCGCCTGCGGTCGCATTGAGCGCTTCAACCTCCTGATTGAGGTTTGCCTGCGCGCAGTTGAGCTTGTAATAGCCAAGGGAGAAGAAATCCGGCTTCGTCTGGCTTTCGATGCGCTTCATGACTGCTTTGAGCTTTTCAAGCGCTTCCTCGGCGCTCTTCTTGCTCGCATCGTTATCCTTGTAGCTTCTTTCGCAGTTGCCGAGCTCAGCGTACACCGCGTCGATATCATGATGGAAGTCGCGCGCAATAAAGCTCGCGTTGATGCGCTTGAGCTTACTGCGGTATTCGCGCAGAAGTGCCTTTATATCGAGCTTCTGGCCCTTGCCGAGCTTGAAGGATGTGTCCTCCGCGTCAGCACGGAGGTCAACGGCGCTCGTATAGGCGACGTTGTACTCGTTTTCGAGCTTATTGCTCTCCATGCAGAACCGGTCGAACGTGCCGAACATCCTGTTCACAGTTTCCGCGTCATACTTACCGGACGCGAGCACGCTGCGCTTGAGGGTACTCATCAGGCGCTTGAATTCCGCCTTCGCTTCCCTGCGGTTCGACTTGTTCTTGAGGAGCGTTGCCTCGGTAATCTGCTTGCCGATTTTGACAATCGGGTTCAGGGAAGAGAGCGGATCCTGGAAAATCATGGCGATTTTGTCGCCGCGAATATGATGGAAGTCATCCTCGCTGATTTTGAGCAGATCCTGCCCGTCATAGAGGATTTCGCCGCCCTCGATGATGGTATTGCCGGCGAGAATGCCGAGCATCGCCTTTGCGGTGACAGACTTGCCCGAGCCGGATTCGCCAACGATGGCGAGCGTCTTGCCGCGCTCGAGGTTGAACGAGATATCACGAACAGCCTTGAGCGTGCCCGCCTGTGTGCGGAACGAAACCTTCAGATTTTTTACTTCAAGTATATTATCCATGCTTTAATCCTCCACATTGCGAAGCGAGGGATTGAACGCATCCCGAAGGCCGTTGCCGAACAGGTTGAACGAAATCTCAAGGAGCGAAATGAAGAACGCGGGCAGAATCATCAGATGCGGATAATTCGTCCAAATGGCGCTCGCGTCAGAAAGCAGCGTGCCCAGCGACGTGACGCTCGAAGAACCGAGCTTCACGATGCCCAGGTAGCTCAGCATACTCTCGTTGAAGATGACACCGGGAATAATCAGCGCCGTGCTCGTGACGATGGTGCCCAGGGAGTTCGGGAAGACGTGCTTCCAGATCAGGCGGCGATCCTTCGCGCCGAGTGTCTTCGCAGCGAGCACAAATTCCTGCTTCTTGAAGCGATAGAACTGTGTGCGGACGCGGTAGGCGATGCCGATCCAGCCGTTCAGGACGTACGCGAAGATCAGGCACGGGATGGCGCCCACCTTGGCCGACAAGTGCATCTGGAACAGCGTCGCAACGATGATGAACGGCACATTGCCGAGGATATCGGAGATGCGCTCCATAATCAGGTCAGCAGTGCCGCCGTAGAAGCCCTCGATGGCACCATAGATCGCACCAATGATGAAGTTGATGATCGACACGCTGATTGCCAGCAGCAGGCTCAGGCGCAAGCCGCCGGCAAGGCGCAGCATCAGGTCATAGCCCTGGCTGTCCGTGCCGAAGATGTACTCCGGCTCATAGCCGTTCTGGTAGATGTAGTAGTTGTAATACAGCACGCGGATCTTGAGCTGTGCCGTTTCAAACGTGCCGCCGCCGGTATACTCATAGTAGATGAGGTTGCCTTCGCTGTCACGCTTGTAGTTGTCCTCCAGCACGAGATCCTCGGAGTAAGACATTTTAACATCTTTGCCGCTCGTGGTGATAACAGGCACATTCTTCTTCGACTTGTACCAGTTGTTCGCGTCGTTGGAATCCACGTTATACTCGTTGTCCTCAATCAGCGGATAGAGTATATGCCGACCGGTTTCCTGCTCGAATGCCTGAATTGCGGCAAGCTCGGACTGCTTGATGCTCTTATACTGGAAGCCGACATTCAGGTACGCATCGGTACGCGCAGGATAGTAGGTCTTTTCCTTCTTCTTCGCGTCGATCTGCGTAAAGGATTCGCCAAGGCGGATAATAGGCTGGTACTCGCTTTCAAGCGCCTCTGCCATGGTCACGTCATGACCGTCCCAGTTTTCCGCGCCGGCGCCGATGCCGATTGCCTTGATGAGACCGACCTCGGAGTAGTTGCCGCTCGTGCCGCCGTCAGCAACGCCGAGGCTGCGCAGCGCGCTGATGCGCGGACCCTTCTTGGCATACACGACATCCATGAAGTTGTTCGCATGCTGCGTAAAGAACGGCGCCGTGATCGAGAAAAGGCAGATAAGGAGGATGATGACAGCTGCTGCAACAGATGCCTTGTTCTTGCGGAAACGAATCCATGCATCCTTAAAGTAACCGATGGGCTTATCGTCGAACTTCGTGTCGGTAAGCCGCTCGTTGATGTTTACAAACGCAAACTTCTCCGGCGCGATTTTCTGCGTAGTCTTATCCGACATTATTTCTCCCCCATTCTGATTCGAGGATCGATAAATCCGTAGCTGAGGTCCATCACGATGCCGGCGAGCAGACCGATAAACGTGTAGAACACGCAGTCCATCATGAACACGTCATAGTCCAGCAGGTTCAGAGACTTGATGTAGAGCTGTCCGACGCCCGGCACGGCGAAAATCTGCTCGATGATCATCGAGCCGCCCAGCAGCGCGACAAATTCCGACAGGATGGACGGAAGAATCGGCACGAAGGCGTTCTTCAGCGCATGGCGCGCCGTTGCCTGCGCACGGGTCAGACCCTTCGCGCGGGCGAGCAGCATGTATTCGGAGGTCAGCGCCTCGGTCAGCTCGGCACGCACGAAACGTGTATAGCCTGCAATGGAGCCGAACGACAGGGCAATGATGGCGGGAATCATGCTGACGAACATCTTCCACGTGAAGTAGCTGTTGCCGGCATCCGCGAGGGAGTACATGGTCAGCGGCAGCCAGCCGAGCTTAAAATACAGGAAATACTGCACGAGGAAGGCGTACACATAGCTCGGAACAGAGATGAACACCATGACCATCGTGCTGATCAGGTTGTCGTCCCATTTGTTCTTGCGGATGGCGGCATAAATGCCAAACAGAATGCCGATCGGGACGGATACGATCATCGAATAGAAGTTGATGAGCACCGTCGGGAGCAGTCTGTCGCCGAGCACCTGCGCGGCAGGCGTGCGGTAGGACACATACCATGAGGTGCCAAAGTCCCACTGCGTCACGATGTTCTTGATGTAGATCACAAACTGCGTCATCAGCGGCTCATTGTAGCCGAGCGCTTGCCAGCGTTCCTCTATAGCAGCCTTTTGCACCTTGTCCGTAGGCATTTCTCTGGGAAGCACGCGGATCAGCAGGAAGGTGATCAGCGTGATGATCATGAAGGTCACCAGCATGAGGCCCAGACGCTTGAATACATACTTTGTCACCGATACTCACTCCTTTGGGCTTCCGGCGGATTGGATGAATTTTCTTGATGGCAGATCAGGCTGCGTTATCCGCATCCGATCAGTCTGAAGCACATGTTTTTGTGCTTTCCTGGAGATAAAGAAGAAGAAGCGGCTGAGCCATGGGCAATACCGCACAGTTCAGTGTTGCCGCCGAATTGTGCGGTGTTGCCCTCGTTAGACCGAAAGCAGGGGGAGCTTGCGGCTCCCCCTGCCGTTCGGTGTGCTAACAGACAACTTTACACGATCAGCGACCGAGAATTATTCGTAGCTCAGGGCGCCGTTCTGGCTGGCAATGTATTCTGCCCACTCAGCATCGGTGTAGTTGTACTCCATCAGCTCGAAGCCGCCCCAGCCGTAAGCCAGGTTGTAATCGGGCGTGATGTAGCTGCACTTGTAGGACAGCAGGCTGCAGGACGTGGAGCTTGCCAGCGGAATACGATAGTACTTCTGCAGGTAGCGTTCTTCCATGTCAGCAGTGATCTGAAGCTTGGTCTCCAGGCTCTCGCCCGCGAACATGCCCGTGCCGGTCATGGAGTTGGACCATTCATTCCAGGTCAGGGTAACTTCTTCGCCGTTGACCGTCAGGGTCAGCTCTTCGGTGGAAGGATCCCAGCAGCCAGCTTCGTTGATGCTGACATAGTCCTTGTCGCAGTAAACCCGGAAGTTGCGGAACGGATAGAGCGCAGCGCCGCCCCATGCGCCGTAGCCGATGGCATATTCGCCGTTGGCCACATCGTCGTAACAGTCATTGATGTTGCCCAGACCCTCGAGGGTGATGTGACCGAAGCCGGAGCCTTCAGCAGCAGCGTTGATGTACTTGTTCATCAGCTCGAGCTGCTTGTTGTCGGTGGAATCAAGGGCGCCCTTCTTGTAGGCAACACGGATGGTGATGTCGTCGCCCGCGGTGTAGAGACCGGCGTCAACCAGCTCCTTGCAGGCAGTTGCCATCAGCTCCTGAGCCTCGGTCAGGTTGTAGCCGTTGATGGACTTGTAAGCATCGGCCAGCGTGGCATACGGGGTGCCCTCGCCGTACTCAACGCCGTACAGGTCGCAGATAGCCTTCATGGCCGGTTCGGAGCTGCGGTACATGGAGCTCGGGTTGTTGTAGAAGTCGTAGTAGTAAACCGTGTTCATCAGACCGAACGTGGGGGCATAGCCAGCGGTGGCGGTGACCCATTCGCTGCGGTCGATGGCGAGGCTGAACGCCTTGCGGAAGTTCACGTTGCTCAGCACGACAGAGTTGATGTTGCCCTTGGACGCATCCATGGTCTTGAGGTTATCCAGACCGGTGTTGAAGAAGAAGGACATGGTGTAGGTTTCAAGCGCCTTGTACAGCTGCTCGGAAGCGGCGTAGGTAGACAGCTCTTCCGCAGAAGGCGCCCACTCGTCGAGCTCGCCCTTCAGGAAGGCCTGCTTGGCGGCGTCGTCGGTCATGACGTTGATGATGAGCTTGGTGGTGCGATAGCGCTGCACATTCTCACCGTCAACCTGGTAAGGCGTGTAGGACACGAGCGTGCCGTCCTCGCCTTCCTCCCAGCCGTACCAGTTCTCGTTCTGCACGAAAACCATCTGCTTCTCTTCCTGATAGGATTCGAGCTTGTACGGGCCGTAGGACATGGTATTCTCGATCGCGGTGCCGTAGTCGGTGGTCACGAGCGTGCCGGTGGTGTCCTTGCCTGCTTCGTAGTAGGGCTCATACACCAGCCAGGTGTCGGTGAAGGAGTTCAGCGCGTAGTAGTAATCGATCTGAGTCTGCATGACATAGCGGATGGTGTAATCATCAACCTTGTACAGACCGACGGTATCGAAATCGACAAGCGGCATTTCCTGCGTATAGACGAAGTACATCGGCAGGTCAGCCTCAGTCTCGTTCCAGTTTACATTGGCGGTGGTCACAGGCGCGAAGAGCGCGTAGTTCGCATCCGTCAGCGGAACAAGACCGTTCTCGTCGCACAGAGCAACGAGCTCATCCCAGGTATCCATGCCGAAGTACTGGTCGCCGTATCCATCGACATAGTACTTCAGGGAGTAGTCGCCCAGGTGGGTGGGCAGCACATAGTCAACAGCAAGGTACATCAGGTAGCCTTCCGCGGTGACATACTGGCCGTTCTCGTTGACGGTCAGGTCAGCCATGGTGTACTTGCCGGCATTCTCGTAGTAAGCCGTGCCGCCTGCATAGTAGTAGCCGTTTCCGCCTGCGATGGCAGACTCGCCGGAATAGTACAGATTCGCACGGTAGTTCTTCATGGCGGGGTCAAGGAGCTGCTGCATGGAGTACAAGTAGGAGTCAGCATTGATGGGGGTGCCGTCTTCCCACTTTGCCTTTTCATTCAGCTTGATCTCGAAGACGTAGCCCTCGGTAACGTCTGCAACGGTCTTGCCTTCAGGCAGGGTGACGTTGTACTTGGTCAGGTCATCCTGATGGTCGGCGGTCACGTCCTTGATTTCAGTGGCCATCTCATAGACCCACTGATAGACGCCGTTTTCGGTATCTTCAGCCTGCATGGAGACAAACGGGCTGGAGAGATAGGCGCGAACCGCATCGTCAGCATTGGTCTCCCATGTGTGGGGGTTCCAGTTGTTGGCCAGAGAAGAGGAGTAGGAATTGAAAGTGTAGCTGGGGACGTCACTGGCTGCTTCTTCTGCGGTTGCGCCCATCGTCACGGCGAGGGTGAGCAGCATGCAGAGTGCAAGAAGCATGGACAATGCTTTTTTCATGATATTCCTCCTTGCAAAATTTTTGACCGAAAAAGAATTCATATGGCGGTACCCCTTTACCGCCACAAAAAATTCTCGGAAATATTTTATCATGAATGAATACAAACGTCAAGTGGAACTGCAAGATAAATTATATTTCATGCATGGAAATATAACAATGTCGGACGAAAAAGTTATGTCTTTTGTCCTGTGATTGACCCAAATGGTGCAAGCTCGTTCAGGGCATGTGCATATGAAAGCCCTTTCTGAATATCAGACGTCTCTCTGCTTATCAGCATTCAAAATGACGCTGTCCGTCACAAAAAATGCACATCCGATTTTCTGCGTCACTGTTCCTGTCAGGTATGCCGACTGCACCGAATGCACGAAAAAAGGAGGCTGCGTGAGGCAGTCTCCCTCAGGGTTCCCTGATGCTTACTTCATATCCGTGCGGATGATGTAGACCGTCGTGGCATCCATACCGTCCGCAACGAGGTCGTAGTGACCGGCTGCCGCAGCGTTATCCGCCGTTTCGGTGTAGATGCGCAAGGCGTCCGCAAGATCGTCCGTGCAGTAAGGCAGCAGCTTCGCCGCCATCTCCTTCACACCGTCCGTCAGGCTCGTCTGCAGGGTGTTAACGCCGTCAGAAAACTGCGAAGCGCCATCCGCCAGCGTCGCTGCACCGGTATGAAGCTCCGTTGCACCCTCTGCCGCCTGGCTGACACCGTCCGTGTACGCCGTCAGACCCGTCACGAAGGCAGCGATGCTGTCCAGCTGCGTCTTGAGAGAAGACAGCTGCTCACAGCCGGCTTCAACCGTGGCAACCGCCGTTTCAATCTGCGTCCGCACTTCCTCGGACTTCAGGTTCTGTTCGACCAGCGCCTCCATCTGCTGCTGCACCGCGGCATTGAGCTGCGCCTGCACCTCGTCTGTCGCCATCTGCTGCTGCACCGCAGCGGAAATCTGCTGACTCTGCTCACTTGTGACCTGACCCGCCTGTACTGCCTGCTGATACGTTTCCGCCGTCATGTCCATGCCGATGGACTTCAGCACAGCCTCCAGCACCTTCGCCTCCACCACGGGTTCAACCGCAGCACGGACATCGCTTTCCTTCGCCTGAACCGCCTGCTCAACCTGAGCGCGTGCCTGCTCGTTAGCCACGGTATACAGCTTGTTAATGTCCAGCGAATCCACGGCGGACTGCAGCGCCTCGGCATAGTTCTCCTGCGTCAGCTCCGGCAGGGTGATGCCTGCCCGATCAAGTCCGGAAGATGCAAGCTGCTTGTTCGCCGTAGCAAGCACCGCATCAAAGAGCTGACTTGCGGCGCTCGTCAGCGTTTCGTTATTCTCCGTCAGCGTCGTCAGACCGGTCTCAAGGGACGTGATGCCATTCGTCAGCTGGTCAGCGCCATCCTTGAGGGACACGGCGCCGTCGCTGAGCTCCTGCACGCCGTCCGTCAGCTCGTTGATGGTGTCCGCAAGGGTCTTCCAATCGCCGCTCATTTCGGGCAGCTCCGTACCGTTCGCAAGCGCCGTCAGCAGCTCGACCGCGTTGTCCTTCGCTTCGGTCAAATCTGCCGCATCCTCAGTCAGCTCGCTGCAAAGCGCGTCGATGGGCTCACTCGTCGCGATGGTCATCATCCAGCTGATTTCCGCATGATCCGCCGTGGCCTTTACCGTGAAATGGTCGGGCAGCTCAAGCTTTTCATCAACGCCGAGGACCGCATAGCCGACAATCACCTGACGGCTGCCTTCCTTCATCAGCATTGCGTTTTCCATCGTGATTCCCGTCAAGCCTTCCTCCGGCAGCGGCATGACCGTCAGCGCCACATAGGGGGCGTCCGCCGTGTAGGCGACCGTCAGCTCGATTTCCCCGCAGACGTCGGACAGCGCATCCGCGCCGACCTCCTCGCCGTTCACCTTCACCGTGACAGACGGCTTTACGGGCAGCGCCTTTTCGCTTTTACCCTGATAGGTGATATCATTGCCGTTCGCCTGCCAGGTCAGCGTTTCGCCTTCCCATGTGAACGTCTCATGACCCGACATGTTTTCGACATCCGTCAGGGACGTGAGGTCCGTAATCGTATCCAGTCCGTCATCATTCAGCAGATGAATGCTGTCGATCACCGTCTGCTGTTCGCCGGACGCATCGAGCACCGCAAAGACGTGCTCACGCTTGAGCGTTTCCGCGCAGGCGCAGGTACCGGTCACAGCCATTGCACCTGCAAGCGCCAGAGAAATCAGTTGCTTTTTCATACTTCTTGGCTCCTTTCATTATTTCGCTTCGCGGGCTTTCTTCATGCCCAGCGTGGTGTGGATAATCAGCTTGTCGCAGACCATGAGCAGTGCCGGCAGCAGGAACAGCACGACCGCCATCGAGCAGAGTGCGCCGCGCGCCATCAGGCTGCACATGGAGGAAATAATGTCAACATTCGCATAAAGACCGACGCCGAACGTCGCCGCGAAAAAGCCGAAGCCACTGACGAGCACCGACTGCGCAGAGGACGCAACCGCCGCACTGACAGCCGTCCTCTTGTCCTGACCCGCCTGACGGTTCTGCAGGTACTTCGTCGTCATCAGGATGGCGTAGTCAACGGTCGAGCCGAGCTGAATGGTCGAAATCAGGATGGGCGCCACGAACGGCAGCGTTGTGTTCGTATAATACGGGATGCACAGGTTGACCGCGATAGCCGCCTCAATCAGCGCAACCAGCGCAACAGGCAGCGAAATCGACCTCAGCACGAGTGCAATGATCAGGAAGATGGCTGCAATGGAAATCACATTGACGACCTTGAAGTCCTGGTCGGTGCAGCTGATCAGATCCTTCGTGCAGGGTGCCTCGCCGATGAGCATTCCACCTTCATCATACTTCTTGATGATGGCGTTCAGCGCATCGATCTGCGCATTCACCGCGTCGGTAGAAACAACATATTCGGAAGTGACGAGCATCAGCTGATAATGGTCGCTCTTGAGGATGGACAGAACATCCTCCGGCAGAGCGCTTTCCGGAATGCCGGCATCCAGCAGGCTGTCGAGGCAAAGCACCTGCTTCACGCCGTCAACATCCGCCATTTCGTCCGCCATGTCCTTAACCTGCTTCTGGCTGACATCCGCGTCCACCAGCACCAGATGGCTCGTGGAGACATCGAACGTTTTCGACAGCTTTGCGTCTGCCTGCGTGGACTCAAGCGTATCCGGCAGCACCGAGCTCATGTCGTAATAAACCTCAACATTGCTGTAGCCGTAGAACGCCGGCACGCAAACGATCAGCAGGATGACGAACAGCACCTTGTAGTGCTTGACGACAAATTTCGCAAAGCCCTTCATATCCGGCAGGAGCGGCTTATGCGAGGTCTTTTCAATCGCCCTGTCCATGCACAGGATGACGCACGGCAGCATCGTCACAGTCGCGAGCACACCGAGGATGACGCCCTTGCTCATCACGATGCCCAGATCGCGTCCGAGCGTGAAGCTCATCGCGCACAGCGCCACGAAGCCGGCGACCGTCGTCAGGCTCGAGCCGATGACGGAGGCGAATGTCAGGCGGATGGCCTCAGCCATAGCTTCATTGCGATCCTCATAGACAGCCTTGTTTTCCTTGTAGCTGTGCCAGAGGAAGATGGAGTAGTCCAGTGTCACAGCCAGCTGCAGCACTGCGGCAACCGCCTTCGTGATGTAGGAGATTTCGCCGAGGAAGTAGTTGCTGCCCAGGTTCCACAGGATGCTCGTGCCGATGCACGCCAGGAAAATCAGCGGCAGCAGGAATGAGTCCATCGTCAGCATCAGCACGATGCAGCTGAGCACAACAGCAATGGCCACGTAGATGCCTTCCTGCTGTTCAACCAGCTCCTTCGTGTCCGTCACGACCGCAGACAAACCGCCTACGAAGCACTTTTCGCCTGCAATCCGGCGAATTTCCTGAATAGCCTTCATGGTGCCTTCCGCAGAGGAGGTGTCATCAAAGAACACCGCGATCAGGCGGCTGTCATCCTTCCGGAAGATTTCGCGGAAGCTGTCCGGCAAAATCTCCACCGGAATGCTGCCCTTAACAATGGACGCATACCCGATGACGGAGTCCACATGCTCAACATTGCGGATGGCTTCCTCCAGGTCCGCCTGTTCCACCTCGGTCAGACCTTCGGTGACGCACAAACTGAACGCGCCCTTGCCGAAGTCCTCCATGAGGATGTTCTGACCACGCACCGTGTCCAGATCCTCAGGCAAATAATAAAGCAGGTCATATTTGACCTTCGTTGACGCCATGCCAAACACTGACGGAATCAGCAGCAGCAGGCACAGAATGACGACCAGTGCCTTATGATGCACCAGCCATCTGGAAAATGTCTTCACAATCCATCCTCCTTTTCTCAATGCTCGTTAAGTTATTAAACATTGTGTTGACTTTGTCAACGAAACGTATTATAATAGCTTCTGTGATGAAAATCAATCAACAGTTGATTCACTGGGCGTTTGTTAATCAACATTGATCGAACCATCGCGATGTTTATTCGACAAAATAAGCATAAA
Organism: Bacteroidaceae bacterium; assembly: GCA_963642705.1. Classification (GTDB taxonomy): domain Bacteria; phylum Bacillota; class Clostridia; order Christensenellales; family Aristaeellaceae; genus UBA11524. Next base: position 18,942 of record CAVIHU010000012.1, on the reverse strand, counting down.
TTGTTGAGAAACTTCTCAGCAGCGTGAAAAGCGAGGCATCAGGCAATGACGGAGAAGAAGGAAGACAGGCGTGTACGCCGGACGAAAAAGCTCCTGACGCAGGGGCTGACCGAGCTGCTGCAGCTCAAGCCCGTGCAGGACATCACCGTTCGCGAGCTGGCGGAGCGTGTCGATGTGAATCGCGGCACCTTCTATCTGTACTATCGGGACATTTTCGATATGCTCACGCAAATCGAGGAGGAGCTGTTCAGCAAGTTCGACCAGATCGTCATTACCCATAAGGACGACGTGGTCATCAGCCACTCCCTGCCCTTTTTGCAGGATTTGTTCAGCTTCGTGCAGGAGAATCACGAGATGTGCGCCGTCCTCCTCGGTGAGCACGGTGACATGGCGTTCCTGCAGCGGCTGAATCATGTCGTCCATGAGAAATGCAGGGAGGATTGGCAGCGTCTGCGCCAGCCCTGCTCGCCTGAGGAATTCAACTACCGCTACGACTTTGTCGTCTTCGGCTGCATCGGACTGATTCGCACGTGGGTGACGCGGCAGTGCAGGGAATCCGCCGTCAGGATGGCTGCTCTCGCAAACGAGTTGATTCTGCGCGGCTTGAGTTCACTGGAAAAAGCGTAAGAGGACGGCAGCATGAAAATGGTCTAAAGCAACACCGCACAGTTCAGCGACGCCGAATTGTGCGGTGTTTCCTTACTTCTTTCTGTATTCGCTCGGCAGCATGCCGACAATTCCCCTGAACGTTTCACTGAAGTACGTGCTCGAACAATACCGCAGCTCCCTTGCAATCTCCGCTATACTGTCCGTCGTGCTCAGCAGGAGCGTCTTTGCCTTCTCAATCCGCACAAAATCAATATATTGTGCAAGCGTCATGCCTGTTTCCGTCTTGAATTTACGTGACAGATAGTACGGCGTATAGCCAAACTGCTGTGCAAGGACCGCAGCAGACAGTTCATCCCCCATGTGCGTAAGGATGTAGTCGCAGCATTCCTGCACAGTTTTGCTGTACTTCCTGTCCGACTTTGCCTGCCTGACACGGCGGATGAAATCGGTGTACATGGCATGAGAAAGTGCGCTGAGCATGGAAATCGTCTTTGCCTCCACCATGTTCTGGATATACGCATCGCCGACGGCGTAGGCGGTGTCAGGTGACAGGCCTCCCCTGATGGCTTCACGCACGCACAGCGATGTGAACACGATAACGGAAATCGATGCCTGCGAAATCGGGTTCACCGTTTGAATCTGAACGCCCGTGCTGAGTGCTGACGACCGTGCAAGCGCCTTCGCGTAGTCGAGATTGCCCTCGCGGACGTTGTACAGCAGCGCCTGCTCCGCCATATAGGTCAGGTGACGGTTGCGCTTCTGCACAGTACCCGATGGTTTCGCCGTCTGCTCTGCCGTCTGATACAGAATGTCGTTCGCATGCATTTCACGTCCGGTCAAAGCAAGATTGAGCATGAGGATGTAGTGCTGGAACATCTGCATCGGGATGACAGGCAGCGTTGTGAGGAAACTTCTGAAATCCACCTTTTCATCGAGATAGGTGAACACCTGATGCACCGTCTTGTTGATATTGTCCGGCAGAACCGCCGTGTTCAGCACAGGGCCGATGACGTGGAGCCGGCGCTCCTCTGCCGTGCCGACGCTGACCGCACCCCAAAGCAGCCCGAAGCCTGAGCTCAGGAAAACAGGTGCTTCTGCCGAATGGTCAAGCGCATACCGAAGGCATCCGCCCTTCTCGAACAGCTCCCCCGCCAGCTCCGATGCAGGCTCTGCGTTCAGCAGCGTCCCATCATCGTCGTATTCCCGAAACCCGATGTCATAGCTGCATTGAATCAGCTCCTTCAGGAACGTGAGCTTTTCTTCCGCCGTCATGGTCACCCCTGCCTTTCCGTTTTCCATCTGCTGTTATTGTATCATAAATTAGTGAATTATACAAGAAATTCACTATGTTTTTCAAATCAGACAAAAAAATGATACAAAAAGCGAATTTACTGTTTTACACTTTCTGTTCCTTTCGTTATAATGCACATATCAGCGCAAGATTCATGAGATGAATCTTACAATTCGCAATTTAATTCGGAGGGATCGCACATGAGTAAGAAAGCAAAAAATCCTGATCGTCTTGGTTTAGGGCGGCTCCTTGCGTTCAAGAGCTCTGACATTTCCGCCGCATGGGTGAATGTCATCGTCCTGAACTACCTATCGATCTACGCCTCGGATACGCTGGGCGTTTCGACGCTGCGTGTCGGCACGCTTCTGCTGCTGAGCAAGATTTTCGATGCCATCACCGACCTCTTCGCCGGCTTCCTCGTTGACAAGACAAAGACGAAGCTCGGCCGCGGCCGCACGTACGAGCCTGCCATCATCGGCATGACGTTGTGCACCGTGCTGCTCTTCTCCGGCAATCCCGAATGGAGCGAATTTGCGAAATCCGCGTGGATTTTCTGCATGTACTCGCTGACGTTCGCCATCTTCTCCACGTTGCGTCTGGCAGCGATCAACCCCTACACCATCTCGCACTTCTCCAACAACCCCGTGCTGCTCAAGAAGGTAGCCTCCTTCGGCGGCATCATCACCATGGCCGGCAGCATTCTCGTCAGCGTCGTTTTCCCGATGATTATGAAGCGCATCGCAACCTCCGCTTCCGGCTGGTCGCGCGCCGTGCTCATCGTCATGGTTCCGGCAACGATCATCGGCATGCTTCGTTTCTTCTTCTGCAAGGAGGATCCGAACGTCAACCCCGATGCAGGCAACGAACCCCTTAAGATCAAGGACGTTGTACAGCTTTTCGCGAAGAACAAGTATGTCTGGCTCTACGCGCTCATCATGCTCAGCTACAACCTGACGACCAATCTCGCCTGCGGTTCCTACTACTTCAAGTACATCGTCGGTGATCTGGACAAGCTCGGCATCCTGTCCATGTTCGGCATCATCCTGCTGCCGCTGATGCTCACCTTCCCGACCATCATGAAGAAGCTCGGTTCCATGGGCAGGATGATTGCCGCGTTCAGCGCCATCGGCGTTGCCGGCTACGTCATCGTGTTCTTCTCCGGCGCAAATTCCCTCGGCGTCTATGCCGGTTACCTGCTGGCGTCGCTCGCCGGCCTGCCGATTGCCTACTACGGCATCCTGTTCGTCATGAACATCTGCAACTACAACGAACGCATCGGTCTGCAGCGCATGGAGGCCTCCTCGAGCACCCTCGCGAACTTCTGCTCGAAGCTCGGCGCAGCGCTGGGTGCGTATGTCACCGGTCTGATTCTCTTCCTCGGCGGCTACATCAGCGAGGCCGACGCTGTTCAGCCGGCAAGTGCCCTTATGGCGATTCGCATTGACTACGCCATCGTTCCGATTGTCTTCATGGTGATCATCGGCGTATGCGCCCTTGCCTTCTCAAAGCTGGAAAAGGAAAATGAAAAGTACCTGCAGGAGAAGAAGGCATCTGAAGCATCCGAAGCAAACTGAGGCAAATAACAAGGGGGCGTTCCGATCGCCCCCTTGACCCCTTCGGGTGCATTCTTTTGTTTCCTGGTCTGTATTGCTGCACGTATTCGTTTCTCTCGGAGCGAAAAGAAGGAATAAAAGGGATGAAGTTCCCTTGACCCTTTTCACGATTGAGCGGGCACATCTGCATGCATGTTCCGCGTGATATAGGAGACCGAACCATGGTCATAAAATCCGTCCAGCAAATCATGCTCGGCACCGTCTGCACGAGCGAAGAAACCGCCCTTTCCGTTCTCCGGCGCATCAAGGCCGCTGGTTACGATGCCCTTGAGCTCAACAGCTTCATGACCCATCCGACACCCGCGATTGTCCGTCTGCTGACGAAGGCCGCGGGCATGCCGACAGGCGCATGCGGCAAGCTCGACTGGCAGTCGCTGGTCACCGCGTCCGGGCTGACCGTCTCGGCATATCATACCGACCTCGGCACGCTCGAGCGTAAGACAGACGCCGTGTGCGCGGATGCAAAGCGTTACGGCACCGACCGCATCGTCATCACCGGCATGTACCGCTTCGATTACGGCAGCGAGGACGCGGTGAAGGAGCTTGCTCACCGGCTGAATGATGCCGGCGAAAAACTGCATCAGGCTGGCTTGCGGCTGTTTTATCACAATCACAATGCCGAGCTGCTGCGCACAAAGTCCGGCGATCACGCATATATGGTGCTTCTGCGCGAGACCGACCCGTCGCTCGTGTCCTTTGAGTTTGACAGTTACTGGTTTGCCGACGGCGGCGCAAGTCCCCTGCTGTGGATGGAAACGCTGGGTGAGCGCATGAAGCTCTGGCACATCGCCGACCGCGGCATGCGCCTGAAAAAGCCGCCCATAACGCCCATTCTCAAGTCCGACAGCGTGGAGCTCGGTACAGGCAGTATGCCGCTTATAACGCTCAGGAATCAGGCGCTAAGGAACGGCATCGAGTGCATCGTGCTGGAAAGTCACCGCAACTGGATTGACCGCGACCCGGTCAAGAGCCTCGAAATCAGCGCCGAATGGATCAAGCAAAACATTTGACGGCAGGTGTAAAACAATGAAAGCAATTCATTTGAAATGCGACTGTCTGACCGCGCCGCTGGGCATTTCCGTGCATCAGCCGATGCTGAGCTGGGTCTGCGATGGCGGCATCCGTCAGACGGCGTATCATATTACGGCGGAAGTCGCCGGAAAGCGCGTGTGGGACAGCGGCGAAGTCCGCTCTGCTTCCATGCGCGTCCGCTGCGGCTATGCAGGAAGGGCACGCGAACATGTCACATGGCGCGTCCGTCTGTGCGATGAAAACGGCGCGTGGGGCGAAACGTGCGAATCCTGCTATGAATACGGGCTGTCGAACGACCTGTGGAAAGCTGTCTGGATAAATCCGGAGCTGACTGCGAATGACAAGGTGCGTCAGCCTGCCTCCGTGCTGCGGCGTGTTTTCCGCATTGACACAATGACGGATGCACGGCTGTACATCACATGCCACGGCATGTATGAGGCGGAAATCAACGGTCAGCGCGTGGGCGATTTCGTGCTTGCACCGGGCGTGGATGATTACAGGCTGCGTCTGCAGGTGCAGTGCTATGATGTCTCCGACCTGCTGAAAATCGGCGAAAACGAGCTTCGCGTCACGCTTGGTGACGGGCTTTACCGCGGAAACAACGGCATCGACGGCAGCAATCACCTGTCCGGCAGCGACATTTCGCTCCTGTGTCAGCTGGAGCTGGACGGCAAGGTCGTCGTCTGCACGGATGATACCTGGCAGGCAAGCCAATGCGGCATCATCCGCGAAAACGATACTGAGCTTGGCGAAACGCAGGATCTTCGCCTTGAACAGATTGCGGACTGGCATGGCGTGAAGGTCGAGCATTTCGGCTATGACAACCTCGTCTGCACGGACAGCGTGCCCGTCCGCGAACAGGAGCGGTTCACCGGTAAGCTCATCCGCACTCCGAACGGCGAAACGGTCGTTGACTTCGGGCAGAATCTCGCCGGATACACGCTGGTCACGGTCAACGCAAAGTCCGGGCAGCATCTGACGCTCTGGCACGGTGAAACGCTCGACGCGCAGGGCAACTTCACACAGGCCAACTTCGATCCCGGTGCGCGCAACAAGAACGGCGGCATTCCGCAGAAGCTGACGCTGATTTGCAAAGACGGGCAGAATGTGTTCCATCCAAAATTCTGCATTTTCGGCTTCCGCTATGCAAAGGTCGAGACCGACATTGACCTCACGAATGCATCCTTCACCGCCGTTGCCGTATATTCCGATATGCATCAGACAGGCAGCTTCGTCTGCGGCAATGCCGACGTGAATCGTCTGTTCCTCAATAGCCTGTGGAGCATGCGTTCCAACTTCTGCGACATCCCGACCGATTGTCCGACCCGCGAACGTGCCGGCTGGACAGGTGATGCCGGCGTTTTTGCGCCGACCGCCGTATATCTGGCGGACTGCTATCCTGTGCTCCGCAAATGGCTGGCATGCTGCCGTATTGGGCAGAAGAAAAACGGCATCGTCAGCAACATCGCGCCTGCGAACAATGTCACCGGCATCATTACGCGCATCATCCGCGGCTCTGCAGGCTGGGGCGACGCGTGCGTGCTCGTGCCGTGGACGCTGTACGAGGCATATGGCGATGAAAGCATCCTCATCGAAAACTACGACATGATGGTCAGGTGGGTGCGCTTCTGCAAAAAACGCGCCTCCTCCACCCGTTGGAAGAACCGCAGCAACCCGAACCGCAAGTATCTCGTGGACAAGGGCTTCCATTTCGGCGAATGGCTTGAGCCGGACGTGTCCTCCATGGACGCGATGCGCACGAACATGAAAAACGGCGCGCCGGAGGTCGCGACCGCGTATTTCAGCCATTCCGCGGCGCTGCTGTCCAGAATCGCAGGCATCCTCGGCAAGCCGGCCGATCAGGCAGAATTTGCGGACATGGCAGACAGGGCAAGAGCCGCCTACCGCTTCACCTGCACGGACAACGGCAAAATCATCTCCGACCGGCAATGCGCCTACGTCCGTGCGATTGCCTTCGACCTGCTCGATGAACACGAGAAGCAGGCAGCGGCAGACGCGCTGTCCTCGCTCGTTGCAAAAAACGATGACCATCTGAACACAGGCTTCCTCTCCACGCCGCACCTGTGCGATGTGCTTGCGAATAACGGTCATGCGGATACCGCGTACCGGCTGCTGCTGCAGGACACGTGCCCAAGCTGGCTGTATGCCGTCAAGAAGGGCGCCACCACCATCTGGGAGACGTGGGACGGCATCCGCGCAGACGGCTCGGTTCACGATTCCTTCAACCATTACTCCTACGGTGCCGTCAGCGGATGGCTATTACGCGGCGTCTGCGGCATCCGTCTTGCAGACGGCAAATTTACCATCAGCCCATCGCCAAGCCGCGTCCTTGAGCATGCCAGCGCCGTATGGGACTCCCCCATCGGCACTGTCAGGAGCGCATGGGCATATGAAGGCGATTCGCTCCGCCTGACCGTTTCCATCCCTGCCAACACCACCGCCAGTATTCTTCTGCCGGACGGATCGCATCGCGATGTTGCCGCCGGCTCATACGAATACGTCATCAAGGAGGACAGCGCATTATGAGTTTCCCTGCTAATTTTCTCCTCGGCGCAGCCACCGCAGCACATCAGGTCGAAGGCGGCAACAAAAACAGCGACTGCTGGGCGCTGGAAAACATTCAGCATTCCGATTATCTGGAAAAATCCGGCGATGCGATCGACCACTATCACCGCTATGAAGAGGACATCCGCCTGCTTGCAGGTGCCGGACTGAACGCCTATCGCTTCTCCATCGAATGGGCACGCATCGAGCCGGAGGAGGGCAAATTTGATGATGCGGAAATCGAACATTACCGCAGCGTCCTCCATACCTGCCGTGCAAACGGTGTCGAGCCCATCGTCACGCTGCATCACTTCTCCAGCCCTGTCTGGCTCATCCGCAAGGGCGGTTGGGAGGCAGACACCACACCGGATGATTTCGCACGCTATGCCGAATACGTGATGACGAAGCTCGGCAGTGAAATCTCCTACGTCTGCACCATCAATGAGGCGAATATGGGACTGCAGATCGCCGCCATCGCCAAACGCTATATGAGGGAAATGCTCCGCGGCAAGAAGAGGAAGAAGAGTGCCGACGGACAGGTGCAGATGGGCATGAATCTCGAAACCATGCTCAAGAACATGGCACTCGCCGGCAGGGAGAAGCTTGCCGCCGTCGGCGTGAAGGATCCGAAGACGTTCCAGACGATGCGCACAAGGCAGGGCGATCTGCTCGTGATGCAGGCGCACACGAAGGCGCGCGAGGTCATCCGCCGTGTCGCGCCGAATGTCAAGGTCGGGCTGACGCTGTCCCTGCATGATGTGCAGCCCCTTTCGGGCGGCGAAAAGCAGGCAGACGCAATCTGGGAGGAGGAATTCACGCATTATCTGCCGTACATTCAGGATGACGACTTCCTCGGCGTGCAGAACTACACGCGCACGCTGGTGACGAAAAAGGGCGATGCCGGCGTGCCTCAAGGCGCGGAAACGACGCAAATGGCATACGAATATTATCCGGAGGCGCTCGGACACGTCCTTGAGCGCGTTGCGAAGGACTTCAGGCATGACCTGATTGTCACCGAAAACGGCATCGCGACCGATGACGATGACGCCCGCTGCGAGTTCATCCGCCGTGCGCTGCGCTCGGTCAGCAAGTGCATCGCGGATGGTCTGCCCGTGAAGGGGTACATGCACTGGAGTCTGCTGGACAATTTTGAATGGCAGAAGGGCTTTTCCATGCACTTCGGGCTGATTGCCGTCGACCGGAAGGACATGACACGCCATCCGAAGGGAAGCCTTTCCCTGCTTGGCAGCTACGGAAAGGAGCAGAACTGACATGAGAGAAATACTGAATTTGAACCTCGGCTGGCGCTTCAGCAAGACGTCAGAGGTGCCGGTCGATTTCCCGACCGGCTGGGCGCAGGTGACGCTGCCGCACACATGGAACGCCATTGACGGTCAGGACGGCGGCAACGACTACTGGCGCGGCACCGCCATGTACTGCAGGCGCTTCCCGGCCCCGGCAGACATGACCGGCAGGGCTGCCGTGCTGGAATTTCAGGGTGTTGCCATGACGGCAGACGTTTATCTGAACGGTCGGCACATTGCGCACCATGAGGGCGGATTCTCCGCCTTCCGTGCGGACATCACTTCCCTGCTCCAGCCGGACAATCTGCTGTGCCTCGCAGTTGACAACAGCAGCAACACGCACGTCTATCCGCAGAAGGCAGATTTCACCTTCTATGGCGGCATCACCCGCGATGTGAACCTGATTCTCGTACCGGAAAAGCACTTTGAACTGTTGAAGGACGCCATGCCTGGCATCAAGGTGACGCCGGTGGTTGATCTGGAGCACCATTCCGCCATTGTCACGGTCGAAACGTGGCAGACAGGCGGCGGCACGGTCGAAATCACCGTCGGCGGCGAAACAAAGGCAGCACCCTCCGTGAACGGCTATGCGAAAGCGGAGTTTACGCTCTCGCCCGTACACCTCTGGGACGGTCTCGATGACCCGTACCTGTATACCGCTTCCGCCTCCTTCTGCGGCGATGAGGTTTCCTCACGCTTCGGCTGCCGCAAGTTCGAGGTTGACGCGCAGAGGGGCTTCCTGCTGAACGGCCGATGCTATCCGCTGCGTGGCGTTGCTGTCCATCAGGATCACAAGGGCACCGGCAGCGCCGCTATCCGCGAGAAAATCGCCGAGGATGTCAGCCTGATTCTCGACATCGGCGCGAACACCGTTCGACTTGCCCACTATCAGCATCCGCAGGCGATGTACGACCTGTGTGACGAAAAGGGGCTCATCGTCTGGGCGGAAATCCCCTTTATCACCATGTATATGAAGGATGGTATCCCAAACACGCTTTCGCAGATGGAAGAGCTGGTCGTGCAGAATTACAATCACCCCGCCATCGCCGTGTGGGGGCTGTCCAACGAAATCACCGCCGCAAGCCCCGTGACGGAGGAGCTGCTGGAGAACCACCGTCAGCTGACCGCCCTGATCAATCAGCTGGACGGCACACGCATGACCGCCATGGCACACGCCTTCATGCTGGAAACCGACTCGCCGATTCTTGAAATTCCGGATGTGAACAGCTACAACCTGTATTTCGGCTGGTACCTGGGCGATTTGGATCAGAATGATGAATTCTTCGATGATTTCCACGCGAAGTACCCGAATCGTCCCATCGGTCTTGCGGAATACGGTGCCGATGCCAATCCCGCTTTCCAGAGCACCGAACCGGAAAAGGGCGATTACACCGAAACGTATCAGTGCGTCTATCATGAGCACATGCTGAAGATGATTGAAGCACGCCCGTATCTGTGGGCGACGCACGTGTGGAACATGTTCGACTTCGCCGCAGACGGTCGCGATGAGGGGGGCAAGCACGGCGAGAATCAGAAGGGGCTCGTGACGTTTGACCGCGCCGTCCGCAAGGATGCCTTCTACCTCTACAAGGCGCACTGGAGCAAGACGCCGTTCGTGCACATCTGCGGCAGCCGCTATATTGACCGCGCAGAATCCGAGACGGAAATCAAGGTTTACTCGAATCTGCCGGAGGTCACGCTTTTCATGGACGGTCAGCCGCTCGACACGAAGTCGGCTGACAAGGTGTTCATCTTCCACGCAACCATCAGCGGTCAGCACACCTTCGAGGCGCATGCCGGCAGCTGCATGGATGTCATCACGGTTCGCAAGGTCGATACGCCGAACTCTGCGTATACCATGGAGAACCGCCGGAACGTCGTCAACTGGTTTGACGGCGAGCTCGATGAAAGCTGCTGGTCGATTAAGGACAATATGGCCGCCGCGATGGCTGACCAGAAGGCCGGCGTCATCCTCAAGCAGCTGATGGACAAGGCTCGCGCGGCACGCGGCGATGTCGCCAATGCCACCAAGGACAATCCGGCGCTTGCCGCCATGATGCAGCGCGCCATGCAGCGCATGACCATTGAGAGCATGCTCAAGCAGGCAGGCACCGATGCCGAAAGCATGAAGCAGCTCAACCGCATCCTGCAGGGGATTCACAAGGATTAAGCAACAGAAAACGGCGCATGTTTCCGTAAAGGAAGCACGCGCCGTTTTTTGCTGCTTTTACCTGACCTTTTCCACCGTGCACGGATATTTCTCCGCCAGCACCGACAAATCCTGCTCTTTTCCGCCGAGCTCATTGTACTGCTCGACCATCGCCGCGACATCGCTGCTGACAATCGTCACGCTGCCGCTTCTGCTGATGCCGTCTGCCGCGTTCTCGAAAACCACATTCAGCGTGACGCTTGTTTTGCCCTTCGCCAGCGCCGTCACAATCGGGTAGCTCGCTTCAGACAGAATCAGCGAATAGTCCTCCATGTAGATGCCGTCATATTCCGTGGACTCCAGCATCACATCCGTGAAGGTATACTGCTTTTTGTCCACCGTCACGGTGACCGAATCCGCCTGGATGGAGTCAAGCAGCGCCACCGACAGGCAAAGGCGGAATGTCGTGACCTCCTCGTCCGGCAGGATGACATAATCCAGATAGGCAATCAGCTCATCATCCCCCAGCGTCCCCTCATATGGCGGCGTCAATGCGCGGACAACCGTGTTCGCCGTGCCGGGCATGGTGTAGACGAGGTGATCATCGAGCTCTTTGAGGGCATAATAATCAAATTCAGCCAACGCGGCTGTCAGAAGAAGCAGCATGGTCAGGAGCAGGGATAGCAGCTTTTTCATGATGATTCCTCCCTATAATTAGATTCGATTTATTATACCATTTCCGCAGCGTTCAGGCAATAAATCAGGAGGAAATGTTACAATCAAAAGCCCCTGACAGGCATTGCAGCACTGTCAGGGCAGCGGATTAAGTCAATACTGTACAAATGAAATGTCGCAAAAGGCACATTCAGCAGTGCCGCCGAATCGTGCGGCATTGCCTTAACGCGGCTTGCGCTCTGCATCGCAGTAGATGCAGCGGTAGATGCGGCGGCTCTTGTCGGCGAGGCGGAACACCTGATCAAGCGAGTGCTCCACCGTCGTGATGCAGCGCGGATTCTTGCAGAAAATGACGTTCGTCAGCCGTTCCGGCAGCTCGAGGCGCTTCTTCTCCACCACAACGCCGTCCTTGATGATGTTCACGGTCGTGCCGGGGTCGACATAGCCAACGACATCCAGATCAATGTCGATTTCATCATCGATTTTGATGATGTCCTTGAGACCCAGGGCTTCGCTGCGGGCATTCTTGATGATGGCGACGGGGCATTGCACTTCGTCCAGATGCAGATAACGGTACAGCTCCATCGCGCGGCCTGCCTGAATGTGGTCAAGCACAATACCGCGGTGAATCGCATCAATCTTCATACATTTTCCTCCAGCATCTTCGTGATCAGCGCCATCCGCACGAAGCGGCCGTTGTGCGCCTGCTCGAAGTACATCGCGCGCGGGTCATCATCGACCTTCGTGGAGATTTCATTCACGCGGGGCAGCGGATGCAGGATCGCCATGTCCTTCTTCGCCGTCTTGAGCTTTTCGTGGTCGAGAATGTACGTATCCTTCAGGCGGATGTAGTCTGCTTCGTTAAAGAAGCGTTCCTTCTGCACGCGCGTCATGTACAGCACGTCCAGCTCCGGCATAACCTCCTCCATGCTCTCGACCTCACGATACGGAATGCCCTCGTCCCTGAGCTTCTGAAGGATGTAACCCGGCACACGCAGCTCCGGCGGTGCAATCATCACAAAGCGCACGCCCGGATAACGGCTCATTGCGCCGATCAGGCTGTGCACCGTACGTCCGAACTTCAGGTCGCCGCACAGACCAATGGTCACATGACCCAGCTCTCCGCGCGTCCTGCGGATGGTCATCAGGTCGGTCAGCGTCTGCGTTGGGTGATTATGTCCGCCGTCGCCCGCATTGATAATCGGAACGATGCTCCTGAGCGATGCCGCCATCGGTGCGCCCTCCTTCGGGTGACGCATCGCGATGATATCACAGTAGCCGCTGACGACGCGGATGGTGTCCATCAGGCTTTCGCCTTTTGTCGCTGAAGACGTGTCCGCCGAGGAAAACCCGAGCACGCCGCCTCCCATTGAGAGCATCGCCGACTCAAACGACAAGCGCGTGCGCGTGCTGGGCTCAAAGAACAGCGTCGCGAGAATTCTGCCGTGCATCGAATCGCGGTACGCTGCGGGATTCGCCTTCATGCTGTCCGCCAAATCGAGGATGCCGCCGATTTCCTCCACGGACAAATCGGTAATGTCAATCAGATGACGCATGTGCGTTGCTCCTTTCAGGCTTCAAGGTTTTACAGGGACACCTTTTTGTCCAGCATCCAGCCGCAGCCGAAGAGACTGAGCAGAATCACCGCCAGGTCAAAGACCTCATGGGGAATCATCATGGTCAGCAGGTCTGTAAAGCTGCCGATTACAAGCTCTGCGGATGCGCCGGACGATGTACCTGTCACCAGCATGTCACCCGGATTAGGGAACAGCTCCTGCAGCTTTATCAGCCCGTAGCACACGGCGATGAAGAAAATCAGCGCGATGAGACCGCGTCCCTTCAGATTATGGAAGAACGTGTGGCTCAGCGTGATGGCAAAGTACGCAATGGCGAAGAACACCAGAAGCAGCAGCACGGTCATCAGCAGGTAGAAGATAATCGCCAGGATGATCTGCCCGGTCTGGTAGCCCTGCAGCTGCAGAAGGCGCAGCCCCTGCTCAAGGAAATACCGCCATTCCTCCTGCGACTCCATCAGCAGGTGAACATCCAGCACACCCAGTCCGCCGCAGACGGCGCCCAGCAGCAGCGCGTTCACGAAGGTGTACAGGTACTTGCTCGCCATGATTTTCGTGCCGGAATTCGGCGTCATGAAAATCAGATACGCGCTTTTCGACTTCAGCTCCGTCGAATAGCACGACACGCCGCGAACCATCATATAGATCATCGCAACAAACGATGCAATAATCAGCGCCGCCGCCGAAATGGCGGTATGCTCCACATTGTTCTGTGCCCTTGAAATGAGGTAATACACCTCTGCCGCAGCAATGACGCCCAGCATCGTCAGCAGCGATGTCCGCGTCCGGCGGAACTCATACTTCAGCAGCTTCCACATGCTTCGTCTGCGCCTCCTCTCCGCCGTAAATGGACAGATACAGGCTCGTCAGCGAGCCGTGCTTTTCCTCAAGCCCCTGTCGATCGCCGATGCGCGCCAGTACGCCGTTCTTCATGAACACCGCGACATCGATAAAGTCGTTCAGTTCCTCCACCAGATGGGTCGAAATAAGCAGTGTGCGTCCGGCATTCCGGCTGCGGATGATTTCGCGGACGACCTGCGTGCGTGTTAGGATGTCAACACCGTTGAGCGGCTCGTCGAACATCATGACGTGCGCATCGCGGCTGAGTGTCAGTGCAAGGCGCACCTTCGCGTTCATGCCGGAGGAGAGCGTGCGGATCTTGTCCTTCGGATTCAGCTCCATGCGCTCAAGCATGGTCAGATACTGCCCGCGATCAAAATCCGTGAAGAAATCGTCATAGTATTTGCCCGCGTCCTCGATGCTCATATAAGGATAAAAGTAGCTTTCCGTGGGCATATACGCGATATGCTTCTTCGTCTTCGCTCCGACCGGCACGCCGTCAAGCGTAATGGTGCCGCTCGTCTGCTTCGTCAGACCGGCAATCATCTTCATCAGTGTCGTTTTGCCGCTGCCGTTCGGACCGAGCAGAGCGTACGTCTTGCCGGCTTCAAACGTCAGCGAAAGGTCTGACACCGCCGTTTTGTTGTCATAGCGGCGCGTCAGATGCTGAATGTCCAGCATAAGGACATCTCCTCCCTAATGTTTATTACGCGTTCATCCAGCTCTCATCGGACGGATTCTGACGGAAGCGCTTAAGACGTTCAATGTCCTCCGGCTTGATGTAGCCCTCCTCCGCCGCGACCTCGCAGAGGGTGTCAAAGTTCGACAGGCTGTGATTGACGACGTTCGCCGCGGCAAGGCGTTCCAGCCCCTTCTGCATGCCGTAGGTGAAGATGCTCGCCACGCCCAGCACGTCAGCCCCTGCCTCGCGCAGCACATCAACAACCTCCAGCACCGAGCCGCCGGTAGAAATCAGGTCTTCGACAACAACGACCTTCTGCCCCTTCTCAAGCTTGCCCTCAATCTGATTGCCGCGACCGTGATCCTTATGACCGGAGCGGACATAGCCCATAGGCAGGTTCATCAGGTGCGCGGTGATGGCGGCATGGGCGATGCCGGCGGTGGACGTGCCCATCAGCACCTCCGCATCCGGATAGTATTCCTCAATGACTGCCTTCAGACCGTTCTCGACGTCCGTGCGAACTGCCGGTGCCGTCAGTGTCAGGCGGTTATCGCAGTAAATCGGGGACTTGATGCCGCTCGCCCACGTGAAGGGCTGGTCAGGGCGCAGGAACACGGCGGAAATGGACAAAAGATCCTTGGCAATCTGCTTTTCAATCTGCTGATTCATATGATTTTGCTCCTTCTCTTCATTAGATATTGTTCAAGTCGCACGGGCGTGCATCGCCGAAGGGGGCAAGGGTACGCTCGGAAGGTCGCTTTGAGAAACGCACTGCCCAAGCTCCTGCAATTTATGGAATTTCTTATTCCCCAAGGAATTCGCGAACGCACCGATGATAGGCCGCCACCGGATCCGCCGCTGCCGTAATCGGTCGTCCGACAACGATGTAATCGCTGCCGCCGAGCCGCGCCTTTTCGGGCGTCATCACACGCACCTGATCGCCGACGTCGCCGTCAGCAAAGCGAATGCCGGGTGTCACCGTCAGGAAATCCGGACCGCAGGCTTCCTTCACCAGCGCAGCCTCCAGCGGCGAGCACACAACGCCGTTCAGCCCGGCTGCCTTCGCGTTCATCGCGTACTTTCTGACCGTCTCCGGCATCGTTGCGTTGATAAGCAGTTCCTGTTGCATGCGTTCCTCGCTGGTCGAGGTCAGCTGCGTTACGGCAAGCAGCACGCCGCACGTGCCGTCCTCCTTCGTCATTCCTTCCTTCGCCGCCTCCATCATGGCAATCGTGCCCGCCGCATGCAGGTTCGTCATGTCGACGTCAAGCTTCGAGAGCACCTTCATCGCCTTCTTGACGGTATTGGGGATGTCGTGCAGCTTCAGGTCGAGGAAGATTTTGTGCCCGCGTCTTTTGATTTCGCGGACGATGTCGGGTCCCTCGGCGTAATACAGCTCCATGCCGATTTTCACAAACGGCTTCCTGCCCGTGAACTGATCCAGAAACGACAGCGTCTTTTCCTTGTTTTCGAAGTCCAGCGCGATAATAACGTCCTTTGCCATACTGATTCTCCTCCTTATTTACACGCGTTCAATGTCCGACAGCCGGTCGATGCCGAGGCGTTCCATTTCCTGCGGCAGGGTCTCAATGATTTTCCTGCAGGCGAACGGATCCCTGAGGTTCTCCGCGCCGACCTGCACCGCCTTTGCGCCGGCCATCATCATCTCGATAACATCCTGCGCACTGCTGACGCCGCCCATCCCGATGACAGGGATATTCACCGCGCCCGTCACCTGATAGACCATGCGCACCGCGACCGGAAACACGCCCGGACCGGAGTAGCCGCCCATGACGTTCGCGAGCACCGGACGACGCCGGCGAAGGTCGATACGCATGCCCAGCAGCGTGTTGATGAGCGACAAGCCGTCCGCACCGGCATCCTCGCACGCCTTCGCGATGGACACGATGTCCGTCACGTTCGGCGAGAGCTTCATGTACACCGGCTTTGTGGCGACCCGCTTGACAGCGCGGGTGATTTCCGCCGCCGCTTCCGGATTCGTGCCAAACGCCATGCCACCGTGCCGCACATTCGGACAGGAGATGTTGACCTCGAGGATTTCAACCTGCTCCTCCTTCGTCAGCAGCGACACGCAGTGCACGTATTCCTCCACCGAAAAGCCGCTGATGTTGGCGATAATCGGCTTACGAAAGATTTTCCGCAGCGCGGGCAGCTCGTGCGCAATGACGTGCTCCACGCCGGGGTTTTGCAGTCCGACAGAATTAAGCATCCCATTCGGGCATTCGGCGATGCGCGGTGTCGGGTTGCCATAGCGCGCCTCAGCCGTTGTGCCCTTGAAGGACAGGCTGCCCAGGATGTTGATATCGTAGTATTCATTGAATTCCTGCCCGAAGCCGAACGTACCGCTGGCAGGAATGACCGGATTATCCAGCGTCACGCCGGAAAGCGTCACGCGCAAGTCCTTCTCCTTCACCAGATGACCTCCTCTCGATCCAGCACAGGACCTTCCTTGCAGATGCGCTTGTAGCCGCCCTTCACCTTGACCGAGCAGCCCATGCATGCGCCGAAGCCGCAGCCCATGCGTTCCTCGAAGGACAGCTGCGCGGGATGATCATCCGCCGCCATGATGGCCTTGAGCATCGGCACCGGTCCGCAGGCACACACGTCGGTGAAATCAAGCGTCTTCATCGCGTCCGTAACAAGTCCCTTCACGCCTGACGAGCCGTCCATCGTTGCCAGCACGAACGGCGCGCCAAGCTTTTCAATATCCTCGCGCAGGAACACCTCCTTGTCCGTGTTGAAGCCGGCCAGCACCGTCGGATGTTTGCCGCTCTCCAGCAGGCAGCGGCACAAACCGACCATCGGCGGAAGACCCACGCCGCCGCCAATCAGCAGCGGATGGTCTCCGCAGCGGCTGATGTCGAAGCCATTGCCCAGACCGGTCAGGATGTCCAGCGCTGTCCCGACCTGCATGGTGCGCATTGCATCCGTGCCGCTGCCGACGACCTTGTACACGAGCGTCAGCGAATCGCTGTCCCAGTCGCACACAGAAATCGGGCGGCGCAGGTAAAAGCCTGGCACCTGCACCTGAACGAACTGACCTGGCGCCTTCATCGCGGCTGTGTCGCCTGACAGCACCATCCGCCAGACGCTGTCCGTCAGCTGTTCGTTCCTTGTGATGATCATCTGCATGATGTTTCCTCCCTGCTCAGTCCGTTATAGGCCACGCGGTCGCCGCATATCGTCAGCTTGCATGCCGCATGAACCTCCCAGCCCTCAAAGGGCGTGGCGCGCCCCATGGACAGGAATTTCGCCGGATGAATCGTTTCTTTCGCGTGCAGGTCAAACACGGTCAGCGCCGCCTTTTCCCCGACCTGAATGCCGCCGTCAATCCCGAAGCGTTTTCTTGGCGCGTCCGTCATGCGCGACACAAGCGTTTCAAGCGGCACCTTGCCCTTTTCCACCAGATACGTATACAGCAGCGGAAACGCTGTTTCGATGCCGACAACGCCCATCGCGGAATTGCGCAGTCCCTTGGCCTTTTCCTCCGCAGAATGCGGCGCGTGATCCGTCGCGACCATGTCAATCGTGCCGTCAAGCAGCCCTTCCAGCACCGCCTGCTGATCCTCCCGATTCCTCAGCGGCGGATTCATCTTGAAGCGTCCAAGATCCTGCAAATCATCCTGGCACAGCAGCAGATAGTGCGGCGCGGTCTCGCAGGTGATGTCCACACCCTCGCGCTTTGCCTTGCGAATCAACGCGACCGATTCCTTCGTGCTGACATGGCAAACATGATACCGGCAGCCGGTTTCGCGGCACAGCTCGATATCTCGCGCGATGGGACCCCATTCGCTTTCGGACGGGATACCCGGAATATCATGCGCCTTCGCAAACGCGCCGTCATGAATCGCGCCGCCCTTCGGGATCAGGCTCATATCCTCGCAGTGCGCCGCAATGATGCTGTCCGCCGCCTTGCACTGCTTCATCGCCTCGCGCATCGTGTCCGCCGTCCTTACGCCGCGTCCGTCATCAGAAAAGCCGCAGACGCGCCCTGAAAGCGCCGCGAAATCCACCAGCGTTCCCTCTCCCCTCTGCCCAACCGTGATGGAGGCATACGGGCGCACATCCATGACCGCCTGCTCGCGGATGAGCGTTTCTTCCACCTGCAGGTGCTCCATGCTGTCCGGCACCGGCGATAGATTCGGCATGGCACACACGGTCGTGTATCCGCCGTGCGCACACGCCGCGCTGCCGGTTGCAATCGTTTCCTTATACGAAAAACCCGGCTCTCGCAGATGCACATGAACATCCACAAAGCCGGGAAATATGGCTAAATCTCGGCAATCAAACACTTGATCAGCCTGAAATGAAGCTTCTTCACCCCAAGCCGCGATGATGCCGTTATCAATGCAAATATCTGTCTGTTGCCATTTGCCCTCATGCATGACAAAACCACCCTGAAGCAGTGCTCGCACCGTCAGCCCTCCTGTCGTCTCAGGTTGTCCGCGTAATTATATCAGATTTTCAGGACGAATGCAAGTCATTCCGCATGTTGACTTTTTGTCCGCTTGTATGTGTTAAAATGATATGACCCCCTCAAAAAGAAAAGGAAGTTCATTAGAGATATGGTATAATGGAGTCGCAACA
>CAVIHU010000011.1:0-59820 GCA_963642705.1 Bacteroidaceae bacterium | reverse complement strand
ACGCATGTGCCATATCGATTTTGCTTCCATGGGTCATATCTCTTTACAACACAGATTTACAAGCTTTTTATTTTTTCGCTTGCAATGCGTATGAAAGTGTGATATGATAATTTCCATTGAAAGAGGGGAAGCATCATGACTGAACAGGAAGCACTCCAGCAGACGGAACAGAAGCCCGTCAAAAAGCCCGTAATTTTTTCCGGCATTCAGCCGTCCGGCACGCTGACGCTGGGTAACTACATCGGCGCACTTCGCAATTTCTCGAAACTGCAGGACGAATATGACTGTATTTACTCCATCGTCGATATGCATGCGATCACCGTCCGGCAGAATCCGGCTGACCTGCGCCGCCGCTGCATGGAGCTGGCCGCTATTTATCTTGCGAGCGGAATCGACCCGGAAAAGTCGCTCATTTACTGCCAGAGCCATGTGTCTGCCCATGCGGAGCTGGCGTGGATTCTCAATTGCTACACGTACATGGGCGAGATGAGCCGTATGACGCAGTACAAGGATAAGTGCGCAAAGCACGCGGACAACATCAATGTCGGGCTGTTTGCCTATCCGGTGCTGATGGCGGCGGACATCCTGCTGTATCAGACGAACCTTGTGCCGGTCGGTGTTGACCAGCGGCAGCATCTGGAAATCTGCCGTGACATCGCCATGCGCTTTAACGGCATTTACGGCAATGTGTTTACCATTCCGGAAGGGTATATCCCGAAGGTCGGCGCGAAGGTGATGAGCCTGCAGGAGCCGACGCGCAAGATGTCCAAATCCGATCCGGAGGAAACGTTCATCGCGCTGCTTGATGATCCGGACACCATCCGACGCAAGATCAAGCGCGCCGTGACGGATTCCGACGGCGAAATTCGCTTCGATCCGGAAAACAAGCCCGGCGTCAGCAACCTGCTGAGCATCATGAGCGCATTGGGCGCAGGCGATGTGGAGCAGATTGCGGCGGATATGAGCGGCAAGGGCTACGGCGAGCTGAAGGCAATGACAGCAGATTGCGTGATTGCAGCCCTGTCGCCGCTGCAGGCGGAATACAAGCGGCTGATTGCCGACAAGGCGTACCTGCAGGGGCTGCTCGATCAGAATGCGCAGAAGGCGGCGTATATGGCGAACAAGACGCTGCGGAAGGTGCAGAAGAAGATTGGCTTTGCAGCGAGAGGATAATGTATACAGTACGGCTCCCTTGTCCAATGCGGCAGGGAGCCGTATTTGCGTTCATGCGGTAAATCAGGCAGGATTTTTCGGGGCATGCGGCGAAAAGCTTATAGGGATATTCGGTGAGAATGGACGAAAGGAGGTGTGCCGGTGATTGATTTATGCATTCTTGGAACAGGCGGGACAATGCCGCTGCCGGAGCGTGCGCTGGCAAGCCTCTATGTGCGCGTGAACGGCAGAGCACTGCTGGTGGACTGCGGCGAGGGCACGCAGATTGCAGTGCAGAAGCTGTCGTGGGGAATGCTGCGAATTGACGCGCTGCTGCTGACGCACTACCATGCCGACCATTGCTCGGGATTGCCGGGCGTTCTGCTTGCCATTACGAAGGCAGGCAGAACGGACCCGTTGCACATCTACGGTCCGGTCGGACTGGAGCGGATTGTGAACGGTCTGCGTGTCATTGCACCGGTGCTGTCGTATCCGATTGTGCTTCATGAAATCAAGGACGATTTGTCACCGTTTTCCGCCGTCGGGTTGGAGATTACGCCATTTGCACTGCGTCATGAGATGCCGTGCCTTGGGTATCAATTTTCACTTGCACGTCCGGCGCTGTTTGACCCTGTGCGCGCACGGGCACAGAATGTACCGCTGAAAATATGGCGTGTTCTGCAGCGAGGGCAAAAGGCGGAGCTTGACGGCGTGATATACGAGCCGAGTCAGGTGCTCGGTGCGCCGAGAAAGGGCATCAAATTCCTGTACGCGACCGACACGCGCCCTGTTCCTGCAATCGTGCGCTTTGGTCAGGAGAGCGACCTGATGATTCTGGAAGGCATGTACGGTGCGGAGGAAAAGCTGCCGATGGCGTACAGGAATCACCATATGCTTTTTCGGGAGGCGGCGACGATGGCGCGGGATGCCGGCACGAAACGACTGCTGCTGACGCATTTTTCCCCCTCGATGGAGATGCCGGAGGAGTTCCTGCCGAATGCGCAGGCAATCTTTCCGGAAACGCAGTGCGCAACGGATGGCATGACCATGACATTGCGTTACCCGGACAGCGGAGAGGAGTGAAAACCTGTGCAGTCGATTGCGCAGCTCAATGAGCAGCTGCGGCAGACGTTCATGCCCGAAGCGGTGCTGGCAGGCAAGACGCTCGTGCTGGGCGAAGGACGGGCATGTCAGCCGTGCGTGATGCTCATTGGCGAGGCACCGGGCGAGCAGGAAGACCGCCAGGGGCGTCCGTTCGTGGGCAAGGCGGGAAGGAATCTTGATGAGTTTCTTCATGTACTTGCGCTGAACCGTGAGGAGATCTACATCACGAATACGGTCAAAATCCGTCCGACGAAAACGAGCGCAAAAGGCAGGCTGTCGAACCGCACGCCGAATGAGGAAGAAATCAAGCGTTTTGCACCGTATCTGCTGGCTGAAATTGCGCTTGTTCAGCCGAAGTGTGTTGTTACGCTGGGAAATACAGCGCTTCATGCCGTTTTCGGCAAGAAAACGAACATCGGCGGATGCCACGGACAGTGCTTGACGTGCCGCGCAGGAGATGCGGAAATTCAACTGTTTCCGCTGTATCATCCTGCATCCGTCATCTATAATCGGAAGCTCAAGGACGTTTATCAGGCGGATTTGGCGGCTTTGAAGAGCGTGCTCGAAGCGTGAATGACAATTCAGACGCGCAGATGTATCTTTCGGACAAAAACGCTGGCAATCAACCGAAAAGCTGCTATAATGAATTCGGAAGCAAACAAAACGGAAAGGAGAAATGCATATGGCAGTTACGGATTTCATTGTCACAAATCTGCCGATCATCATCTGCTTCGTGCTGGGCATAGGGCTGCTCATCGCTGAAGCACTGATGCCGGGCTTTGGTATCGCGGGAATCAGCGGCATTGCGCTGGAAATTGCCGCGCTGGTGCTGATTTACACGAGGCACGGTGCAATGGCGGCACTTGCCATGCTGCTGATTGTGCTGGCAGTGCTGGCAGTTGCCGTTTCGACATCGCTGCGGTCGCTGACAAAAGGGAAGCTTAGCCGGAGCAGCCTTGTAAACAGTCACGTCGAGGACAATGAGGCAGGCTACCGCTCGGTAGAGGATATGCAGGAGTTCCTCGGCAAGGAAGGCACGGCGACAACACCGCTCCGTCCGACAGGTATGGGCGAATTCGACGGCGTGAAGCTGAACGTGGTCAGCGACGGCGAATTCATCGAAACCGGAACAAGCATCCGGATTGATAAAATTGAAGGCTCGAAAATCGTTGTAGTCAAAATCTGACCAATATAGGAGGTTGCTTTCGTGGACATTACGATTCTTGCGATCATTGTGGCTGCTTTCATTCTTGTCATCGTGTTCCTGTCCTTTGTTCCGCTTGGACTGTGGATTTCTGCATTGTCCAGCGGCGTACATGTGTCAATGGGCGCGCTTGTCGGTATGAAAATCCGTCATATTCAGCCGCGCCGCCTCGTCCAGCCGCTCATCAAGGCGAACAAGGCCGGTCTCGGGCTGAATATCTCCCAGCTTGAAACGCACTTCCTTGCTGGCGGCAATGTTGACCGCGTCATCAACGCGCTGATTGCCGCCCAGCGTGCGAACATTCCCATGGTGTTTGAAAAGGCGTGTGCGATTGACCTTGCCGGCCGCAATGTGTTCGAGGCCGTGCAGATGTCCGTCACGCCGAAAGTCATCGAGACGCCGGTTGTCGCCGCTATCGCGAAGGACGGCATTGAGCTGCGCGCGAAGGCTCGCGTGACTGTGCGCACGAACATCGACCGTCTTGTCGGCGGCGCGGGCGAGGAAACCGTTATCGCACGTGTCGGCGAGGGTATCGTCACGACGGTCGGCTCAGCAGAAACGCATAAGCAGGTGCTGGAGAATCCTGACCTGATTTCACGCACTGTGCTTGCCAAGGGTCTTGATGCAGGCACCGCCTATGAAATTCTGTCCATCGACATTGCAGATGTCGATGTCGGCCGCAACATCGGCGCTCAGCTGATGATGGATCAGGCGGAATCCGACCGCCGTGTCGCACAGGCGAAGGCAGAAGAACGCCGCGCCATGGCTGTTGCCCGCGAGCAGGAAATGAAGGCTGCCGTGCAGGAGATGCGCGCAAAGGTCGTCGAGGCGGAGGCAGAAGTGCCGAAGGCGATGGCTGCTGCGCTGCGCGAAGGCAAGCTCGGCGTGATGGACTACTATCAGATGCAGAACACCATCGCGGATACATCGATGCGCGACTCCATTGCCAAGGCGAGCGCACCGCAACAGAGCACGCCGCACATGCCGGAAAAGAAGTAATGCTCATCCCTGATCAGATATGCTGAAAGGAGGAAGAGCGTGGAATTTACAGTTTGGCTGATCATTCTGCTGATCGCCGCGGTTGTGAATATCAACGGAAAAGCAAAAAAGAAACAGCAGGCGGCGGCAAAGCATCGCGAGGAAGAAACGCAGGAGGAGCATGAATCTGTCATCCAGTCTGCAGAGCCAAGCCTTCAGCCGATGAAGCCGGATCTCATGCCGATGATTGACAAACAGGACTTTCCTCCAAAGACAAAGCTGAAGACCGCTCAGCCGAAGGTGCATGTCCACACAGATGATCCCTGTCCTGTGGATGGCGGCTTGCAGGGCAGCCTCAATTATGAAAGCTCTGAGGGGCAGGATTCGTGCCATGAGGAAATGCTCCATCCGATTGACAGGAATCGCCGAAGTGAACCGGAGCAGCAGCATGGCAGCGGACTTCATCTGGATTTCAGCCCGAATGCGCTGGTGCAGGCGGTTGTTATGCAGGAAATTCTGACACGTCCCTGTGACCGCAGGCGGCGCTGAATATCATTCCCCCTCCATCGTGAAATGCGGTGGAGGGGCCGTTGTGCAGAAAGGAAAGGAACGATGGAAGCACCTGTTCGCGTCGTGATTGCAGATGACAATGCGGAGATGCGCCGCATTGAGCGCATGCTCATCAGCCGTGCCGATGGCTTCGAGATGGTCGGCGAAGCGGCAGATGGTGCACAACTGCTGCAGCTTGTCGAAAGCGAAAAGCCGGAGCTGGTGTTCCTCGATGTCGAAATGCCGGAAAAAACGGGCGTTGAGTGTGCAAGGATCATTCAGGATATGAACCCCTCGATCGTTATGATTTTTGCAACTGCGCATGAAGAGTACATGGGCAATGCGTTCGAAGTGTACGCATTTGACTATCTGCTCAAGCCGTTCAAAAAGGAACGCGTGATGCAGACGCTCGAAAAGGCGAAAAAGCGCATTCGCCATCAGACGGAAGGCGATGCGCCGCTGCCGGCCGTGCACCCGCCGAAGAAAATCACAGCCGGACGCATCATGCTGCACCATAAGGACGGCGTTGCATTCCTCAAGGCGGAGGACATTGTGCTGATTCAGCGCGAAGACCGTGCGACGGCGTTTTATACGCTGAACGGCGAAAGGTACATCACGTCCGACTCGCTCTCTGACACGGAAGCACGGCTCGATCCGAATCAGTTCTTCCGCTGCCATAAAAGCTACATTATCAACCTCAATCACATCCGGAGCATCACGCCTTACGGGCGGTGGACATATGTGGTGCATCTGCAGGGGATTGCGCAGGATGCACTGATTACGCACGAGAAGTATGCGGAACTGGAAAAGCTCTTTACGTAATGCTGTGTTCATGATGCGGCGTTATAATCTATCGGTCGGAGAAGCAGATGCTTCCGCAAAACACCCCGAATGGGAAGGAGATTGTTAATGATGATGGATCTTGGCGAAAACGTCCGCAGGCTGATTCTTGCCGGCATCGGTGCCGCTGTTGTAACAAAGGAAAAGGGAACGGAAATCCTTGATGAGCTCGTGAAAAGGGGCGAGCTGACGGTCGATCAGGGCAGGGTTCTCAATGAGGAGCTCAAGCATAACATGAAGGATGCCATCCACGAAAATGCGCCTGAAATTCCAACGGATAAGCTGTTCGGTGCCGTTGACCTGCTGTCCGATGAGCAGCTTGAACAGCTCAAGCGGCGCATTGCTGACCGCGAAGAGCAGACGAAGCAGGATGAGCCGAACGAACAGGCATAAGGAGACCGCTATGACGAAGCAGGAGCAGAAGCCGGAAGCCAACGGACAGCCTCAGGGGATAAACAGCGCCGTGCGGGAACGCTCGATTGTGCAGAACCGCGCCAGGCTGCATGAAATTGTCGAGGTTGTCCGCAAATATGATATTCTGCATGGCGTAACGCCTGAAAAGCTCTGCGCCATGATCGAGGAGCTCGGACCGACCTTCATCAAGCTGGGGCAGATTTTGTCCATGCGGTCGGATATTCTGCCGAAGGAATACTGCGAGGCGCTCAAGAAGCTTCGTTCCAACGTTGCACCGATGCAATTCGAGCAGGTTAGGGCAATTGTTGAAGGCGCGTACGGCTGTCCGCTGGAGGAAGTGTTCGCTGAATTCGATGAGAAGGCACTGGGCAGCGCATCTATTGCACAGGCCCATGCGGCGGTGCTCAAATCCGGCGAACGCGTTGTGGTCAAGGTACAGCGCGAAGGCATCCATCAGATGATGAGCCGTGATATTATCCTGCTCAAGCAGGCGTGCAAAATCCTCCAGTATACGCCGGCCGGCGGCCTGGTTGACTTCAATCAGGTGCTGGATGAAATGTGGGTCGTGGCGCAGGAGGAGATGAACTTCCAGACGGAAGCATCGAACCTTGAGAAGTTCCGCGAACTCAATCAGAATGTGGCGTTTGTCACCTCGCCGCTGCTCTACCGTACGTACACGACCGGCAACGTCCTCGTGATGGAACGCATTGACGGTATGGGCATTGATGAAGGCGACAAGCTGACCGAGGCAGGCTACGACCCTGCGGAAGTCGGCGAGAAGCTGGCGGACAACTACGTCAAGCAGATCATCGATGACGGCTTCTTCCATGCTGACCCGCATCCGGGCAACATCCGCATCCGCGATGGAAAAATTGTCTGGCTTGACATGGGCATGATGGGCACACTGAACGAGAAGCAGCGACGGATGATCGGGCATGCCATCACGGGCGTTGCACGCGGCGATATTACGATGGTGCGCGACGCGGTGCTGGCACTCGGGCAGTTCAAGGGTGAGCCGGATAAGCGCAAGCTCTATCGGGATATCGAGGCCATGCTCGAACGTTATGGCTCGGCGGAGCTCGGCTCGATTGACATTGCCGAGGTGTTTGAGCAGATGACGGCAGTCATGAAGTCCAATAATGTCGCCATGCCTGCCAGTCTGACCATGCTTGCGCGCGGTTTGGCGACGATTGAAGGTGTGCTGGCGGATCTCAGCCCATCCATCAATGTGATGCAGATCGTCTCCTCCCGCATCGGCAGCGAGTTGTTCGCCAACGTCGATTGGCAGAACCTGCTCGCACAGGATCTCCGCGCAATTTACGAGAGCAGCAAGAAGTCGCTTGAAATCCCGTCGCTGCTGGCGGATATCCTGCGTATCGGGCTCAAGGGCGACGCGAATCTGGGCATTGAGCATCATGCGGGCGAGGATGTACAGCAACTTGTGTTGCAATCGGTTCGGCGCGTGTGCTTGCTGCTGCTGTCGCTCGGATTGATGATTTTCGGCGGTGCGGCAGTTGCTTCGGGTACGATGCTTTTCGGATTGTCTGTTATCAGCGAGATTTGCTTCGTGCTGGCGCTTGCAGCGGCTGCATTGGCGCTTTGGCCGGAGAAAAAGGACAAATAGGCAGGAGAGGTGCGCAAGGTGGACAGGAATGGCTGGAAGAAAATGAACGGCAAACAGATGGTCAAGATGACTGCTGTCATTGTGCTGGCAATCGCCGTCATCGTGTTCGCTGTTCGGGAAATTCGGCTTTACGGCGAGGTGAAGGTCGAACAGCAGCGTACACCGACGCCTGTGCCGGACTTCGGCAATGTCATGCAGGTGACGGTTGACCCGTCGCTGCCGACTGCGGCGCCTGTGCTGCGGACGGGCTCTCAGGGTGATGAGGTTAAAACGCTGCAGGAACGGCTGAAGAAACTCGGCTACCTGTCGGGCGATGCGGACGGTCAGTTCGGACCGGCTACGAAGGAGGCTGTGCAGCGCTTCCAGAGTCAGCATGGCTTATCTGCGGACGGCATTGTCGGCGAAGAGACACGCGAAATCCTGTACTCCGACATTGCCGAGCCGTATGTCACCCAAACACCCGCACCGGTCTCGGAGGCAACGGAAGAGGCAACGGAGCTTGTCTTTCTGCTGGCTGATGAAGCCGAACATGAGGACGAAGATAGATATAAGGGCGAAGTCCTCCCGATTCTTGTCAATAAGGATAATCCGCTGCCGGATGATTATGAGCCGGATAACTTGGTCAATATGCGCGATTACTGCGATGCGTCCATTGTATCCATCAAGGGCAGCGAAATTCAGGGTGCGCAGGTTGCGGTGGATGCACTGCTCGAAATGCTCAAGCAGGCGCAGGCGGAAGGCATTGATTCGTGGCAAGTCAGCGCGGGCTATCGGAGCATCGCCTATCAGCAGAAGCTTTACGACGAAAAAGTATATGAGTACCGCCAGCAGGGGATGAGCGGCTCACAGGCACGGAGTGCGGCAGGGAAGCTTGTTGCGCTGCCGGGCTGTAGCGAGCACCATACCGGGCTGGCGTTTGATATTACGGTGCCGGGCAGGTCCTTCGGCGGCACGAAACAGGCGAAGTGGCTCGAGGAGCATTGCTGGGAATGGGGATTCATCCTGCGCTATCCGGCAGAGAAGACGAATATCACCGGCATCACGAATGAGCCGTGGCATTTCCGATATGTGGGCACAGAGGCTGCGGCTGAAATGCACGAAACCGGCGAATGTCTTGAGGAGTACATCGAACGCAAGCAGAGCGAAGAAAATCAGCCGATCTAACAGAAGCGTGGAAGGAATTCAAAAGAAAACGGAGAATATAAGACATTTGCCTTTTCCCATCGGAAACGGCGGAAGAACAGAAATGACTGGTGGGAGGATCGCGAATGACTCAGGTTCCCTACACGCTGCGCGTGCTTGCAGGCGAGGTTGAAACGCGCACCGGTGAACGGCTGTATCAAAACGATCATGTCCGTATTGTTGAAAAGAGTGCGCGTCGCCTGACGTGCCGGGTTATGGATGGCGAAGCGTATGATGTTGTCTTTACTGATGATGGCGAGAGCAGATGCAACTGCTCGGTTTATGCGGAGACAGGCGCATGCCGCCATGTGGTGGCTGCCATGCTCAAGTGTCAGGATACAGGCTCGATGGATGATATGGTCAGACGCAAGGCGGAGGCTGCCGGTCCAAAGCTCATGTCGGCGATGGATCGCGCACTGCCTGAGGAGGGTACCGTCCATATGGAGGTACGCCTGTCACTGGAGGCTGTGCGAGACCAGGACACTCCCCGAATCCGCATTGGTCTGCTGATTGGCGAGGAACGCATGTATGTCGTCAAGTCCATTCCGCAGCTGATTGACGCGATAGAAACGCAAACGCAGGTCGAATACGGCAAGGGCTTTGTGTTCTATCCGGAATGGATGCGTTTCGGCGCAGAGCAGGAGAAGATTATCGCCATCATGCGGGCACTTTGCCTGGCGCAGAAAGAAGCCGGAACGGTGCTGCGCGGCGCAGAGCAGCGCGAAATGCTGCTGCCGGAGCCGTTTGCGGAGGAAATTCTGCGCGTACTGATGAACATGCCCTTCCGGCTTAAGATTGGCGAAAAGACAGTTGCTGTGAAGCCGGTGCGCGCACGCCGTGTGCCGCTGCATTTCTGCGTGTCGAGCGACCTGCACGGGCTGACGGTGCTGGCAAAGTTCCCGAAGGAATTCCGGCCGCTGCTGCCGTCGTGTGCGTTCGCGCTTGTCGGCGACAGCATTGTCGCGGTGGAGGAGCAGCAGCGGAGTGTCCTGCGCGTGCTGTATCAGGAACAGCTCGGCGGGCAGTGCAGCTTTGATTATCCTGTGCGCGAGGCGGCACGCGTCATCGGCGAGCTTGTGCCGTTCCTGAAGCTGACAGGGCTGGTGGAGATTTCGGACGACCTGCGCAGACAGCTCGTTCAGCTTCCACTGGTGACGAAGGTGTATCTTGACCGCGCAGCGAATGGGCGCGATGTGCTGGCGCGCGTGCAGTTTTGCTACGGTGATCGTGCTATCGATCCGTTTGACGAAACGCCGTCGCCGGAAAATCTGCAAAAAACCGAAAAGCTTCTGCTGCGAGACGCGGCATCGGAACGTGCTGTGCTGGATGCATTGGGTGCAGCAGGCTTTACGGTCAGCAAGGGACATGTTTTTCTGACAGGGCAGGAGGCAATCTTCCAGTTCGTCAGCGAAGGCGTTTCGCAACTGCAGGCCATCTCGGAGGTATACCTGTCCAACGACTTCAAGCGGATTACGCCGCGGAAGCCACAGTTCTCCGGCAAGATGCAGCTCAAAGGATCTGCACTCGAGTTGACCTTCACGCAGGACGGTGAGCCTGCGCAGGAAATTCTTGCGATTATGGAGGCACTATCACGCAGACGCCGCTATTTCCGACTGAAGGACGGCTCCTTCCTGGACTTGTCGGCACTGGACGAATGGCAGCCGCTGGCGGATTCCGTCTTTGAGGCGGCGCAGGTGGAAGGTGCGGATTTCGTTGGTGCGGCGGATGATACGATTCGTTTGCAGGCGTACCGTGCTTGCTACCTGCAGGGGCTGCTGGAGCGGCTTGGTTTGCCGGTTGAGGTTGACAGTGAGACGAAGCAGGTGGTTGAACGCCTGACGCACCCGGAGGAATCCTCTGATGTGCAACTGCCGGAAGGACTTAGCCTTCGCCCGTATCAGAAGCGCGGCTTCCAATGGCTGATGGATCTCGATCGGCTGCACATGGGCGGAGTGCTGGCGGACGACATGGGTTTAGGCAAGACCGTGCAGGTGATTGCACTGTTGCTGGCAACGCGGCAGGAACGGCAGATTTCACTCGTTGTTGCACCGACAACGCTGACGTACAACTGGCTCAGCGAGCTGCATCGTTTTGCTCCGTCGCTGTCAGTTATGGTGCTTGGCGGCTCAGCTGCGCAGCGTGCAAGCCAAATCCGCCATGTCCGCGAAGCGCAGGATGTTGATGTGCTCATCACGTCCTATCCGCTCATCCGGCAGGATATCGATCAACTGACAACGATCTCGTTCCGCTTCGCTATTCTGGACGAGGCACAGCACATCAAGAACGCCGGCAGCAAGGGCGCTCAGGCGGTTCGGCAGCTGCAGGCGCAGACACGATTCGCTTTGACCGGTACGCCGCTGGAAAACAGCGTGGGCGAATTGTGGAGCATCTTCAACTTCGTGCTGCCCGGCTATCTGCTGGGATATACGGCATTTCTGCGGCGATATCAGGAAGGCAAAGACATGGAGGAGCTGCGCAGGAGAATCAGCCCGTTTCTCATGCGTCGCCTGAAGAAAGAGGTGCTGACGGAGCTGCCGGACAAGATTGAGTCGGTATTCACGGCGCAGATGACGCCGGAGCAGGCGAAGGTCTACGAGGCAACGATGCGCCGTCTGCGGCAGCGCGTGGACACAATTGTCCGCGAAAAAGGCTTCGAGCGCGGCAGAACCGAAGTGCTTGCGGCGATTACGCAACTGCGTGAAATCTGCTGCCATCCACAGCTTGTGCTGGATGACTATGTCGGTTCGTCCGGCAAGCTCGATATGCTGCTGGACATGCTGCCGGAGGCGATTGCCAAGGGAAGGCGTATTCTGCTATTCAGCGCTTTCACGTCCATGCTGAAAATCCTTCGGCAGGAGCTTGATAACGTCGGTTATGAGACCATGTATCTGGACGGCGATACGCCTGCGCAGCGCCGCGTTGAAATGGCGGAGCTGTTCAATGCCGGACAGGGGCAGATTTTCCTTATTTCGCTCAAGGCAGGTGGTACGGGCTTGAATCTGACCGGCGCTGACATGGTTATTCATTATGATCCGTGGTGGAATCCGGCAGCGGAGGATCAGGCAACCGACCGCGCCTACCGCATCGGGCAGACACGCAAGGTGGAGGCCATCCGTCTCGTTACGCATGCATCTATCGAGGAGCAGGTCGTTGCGCTCGGTCAGCGGAAAAGGGCGCTGTTTGATCAGCTCATTCAGCCCGGCGAATCGATGGTCGGAAGCCTGTCGGCGCAGGAAATTATGGCGCTGTTCCAATAAAAAATGCGTGATGTGACGAATCGATGAAAAGCAACGAAAAACGGGCGGAATACTTGCACTTTCCTATCATTTTTGATACAATAAACGAAGGGCATCGTCAGCATAGATGATCCCCTGAATCCCTTTCAGACGGTTCCCGTCATGCAGTGCGGCGGCGCGGTTTGCGCGGTTACGCCGCAGAAAGGATGGTCATGCAGCCAAATCAGACAGAAAAGCGGACAAGACGCTCGGAGAAAAAAACGATGTCGCCTGCCGTCAGGTATCGCAAAAAGAAACGCCGCGTGGTGAATGTGCTGTCTTTTATTGTGCTGGCGGCACTGGTGGCGATTGTGGTGCTGGTCAGCCCGAAAAGCGCGGTGCGCAGGGCGTATTATTCCACCGGTTCGGATGATAATCTGGTTCATGGCAGCGAAACGCTGCTTTACGATTATACAGGGCTTGTCTTCAGCGAGGTCATGACGTCCAACAAGACGGCAATGCCCGATGAGAACGGCAATTATCCAGACTGGGTGGAAATTTGGAACAGTTCCGACCACGCGATGAACCTCAAGGACGTTGGTTTGTCCGATGATGAGACGTCTATCCGCTTCCTGTTCCCTGATATGGAGCTGGCGGCGGGCGAGCGCGTGCTTGTGCTGTGCGACAAGACGAATCAGGCTGTTCCTGGCAAGCCGCTGCATGCAAAATTTGCGTTGTCCTCTAACGGCGAAACGCTCTACATGTATGACCCGAACGCATACCTGATTGACTCGGTAAAAACGCCGATTCTCAGCGCGGATGAGAGCTATGCACTGCTGGATGACGGCTCGTGGGGTCAGACGAGCGAATACAGTCCAGGCTATGAAAACACGACTGTCGGTCATCAGGAATACCGTGCCGCAACGCTTGTGACGGATGGCGCACTGATCATCAATGAGGTCTGCCCTGATCCACTGACGGGTTACACGGATGAAAACGGTAATGTCAGCGACTGGGTAGAGCTGTACAACACGACGGATCAGGTCATCTCGCTGGACAATTACGCGCTGAGCGACAGGGAAAGCAAACCGCTGAAGTGGCGCTTTCCCGAGGGCGCGACTGTTGAGCCGCATGGGTATTATCTGATTTACTGCAACGGTGATGATTCGGAGAATACCGATGCGAACGCCGTGCCGCATGCGAATTTCCGTCTCAGCGCGGAGTATGATACGGTGCTGCTGTCCGATAGCCGCGGAAGGCTTGTCGACCGCGTGACGCTCGATAACGTACCTGAGGACGCGTCCTATGCGAGAAACGAGGACGGCGTGTTCATCATTACCATGACACCGACACCCGGTCTGCCGAATACGCAGGAGGGAGCGAGCAGGATGGATTACGTCCTCCGCTCCCTCAACACAACCGGGGTGTACATCACCGAAGTCATGGCATCGAATGATTCGGCGGTTGCAACTTCAGCCGGTGATTATGTAGATTGGGTGGAGATTTACAACTCTTCCAATGAGGTTGTTGATTTGTCCGGATATGGCTTGTCCGATAACATCGGCAGGGCACGCAAGTGGCAGTTTCCGGATGGAACGTACATTTCACCCGGACAATACTTAGTGATTTGGTGCGATGGCAACACCGCCCTGAACAACACTGCAGAACCGCACACCTCCTTCAAGCTCCAGAAGAGCGGAGGCGAAGTGCTGGTATTCGCTGACCCGACAGGCAAGATTCTGGACAAGGTGGTGCTGCCGGAAATACCTACGAACGTGTCCTACGGCCGCAGCATCGGACGTGAGGGCTTTTTTTATTACGAAACGGCAACCGCAGGCGCACAGAACAGCACGGACACCTTCCTGGGCTATGCTGAAGCGCCGGAGTTTACCGTGGAGCCCGGCAAGCATTACGGCACCGTCACGCTGCAGTTCACCATTCCTGAGAATACGACCGTCTATTACACAACGGACGGTTCGGTGCCAACGACGGATCAGGGCTACCTGTATACGGGGCAGGATATCACCTTCACAAAGACGACAACGCTGCGCGTGAGGGCGTTCCCTGCTGATTCACGGTACAAGGCGAGCATAGTCACAACTGGCACATTCCTGGTCGAAACGTATTACACGACGCCGATTGTGTGCATCACGGTTGATCCGGAAGAGCTATGGAATGAGGTAGACGGCATGCTGGCGGCAGGCCCCAATATCGACAAGTCTGAAGGCATTCCGTTCAAAAACACGGTCTATCGCGAGTATGGCAAAACGTACCGCGAAGGATATATGGAGTATTACGATAACGACGGCACACAGCTGATCAGTCAGGGCGTTGCGATTTCACTGATCGGTCAATACTCGCTGGATATGCCGCAGAAGTCCATGAAAATCCGCGCAAAGTCGCTTTACGGCAGCAAGACGTTTGCCGCGGCGCTCTTCGATGACCGCCCATATACGGAGTATAAGTCGCTTGTCCTGCGCAATTCCGGCAACGATGCCATGTCCACACGTTTGCAGGACGGCTTCCAGTCGCGATTGCTCGATGCATACGGCACGCAGGTTATCCATCAGGCGTGGAAACCGGTGACGGTCTTCCTGAACGGCGATTACTGGGGCAGTATGAACCTCCGTGAACGCGTTGACCGCTTCTTTGTCGCGCAGCATGAGGGCTTGACGATCGATCAGGCGGACGAAATGGATATTCTTGAGGCAAACGGCTCGGTAAATTACGGCTCGAACAAGGAATACCGCGCCATGCTTAAGAAGATCAAGGCGGGCAGCCCCGCGACAAACGAAGAGGATCTGCAATATATCCTTGACAACGTCGATGTTGACAACCTGTTTGAATTCATGGCGCTGCAGATGTTCGTCGGCAACTCCGATATCGGTAATATCCGCTACTACCGGCTCCATCAGGAGGGGAGCAAGTGGAAATGGATCTGGTTTGACGCAGATTACGGACTCTACAGCTCAAGCTTCAACAGCCCGTGGAGCTACCTGAAGGAAACCGGCATGGGTCAGCAGAAGATAGATAACACCATCTTCCTGAAGCTTCTGGAGCATCCGGATTACAAGCAGAAGTTTCTGGAGAAGCTGGCGGATGTATTCAAGACGTTCACGACCGAGTATATGACGGAAATTCTGGACGGCGTGGTCGCTGAAATTAAGCCGGAAATGAAGAACCACTGGGAACGCTGGGGCGAGCTGAATGATAAGGCGATCACCAGCGAGGTGCCGACGACGATTGACGGCGCGTATTCCTACTGGGAAACCCGTGTGAACCGCCTGTACAACGTGCTTCGCCTGCGTCCGCACCGCTTGTGGGACTTTATCAAGGACGAATTTAAGTTGTCCGCTAAAGAGATGGAAGATCTCTTCGGACCGCAGCCGGAATACCCGGAAGGAACCATATTCTAAGGTGATACCGCACAATTTGGCGGCGACGCTGAATGTCCCTGTACCGCCTCATTTGTACTGTGTTGCCTAAACAACAAGCATTGATTTAGGAGGAAAATCGGATGGGAACTCTGAATGTGACTTCAACGTCCAGCGGCATTGTTGAACAGCTGAGCAGCGCGCTGGCGGATCAGTTCAAGGAAATCGCGCCGTACGAAATTGTCATCGCGCTGGTGCTTGGACTTCTGGTCGGGCTGCTGATTGCCTTTGTGTACAAGCGCTGCTTCCGCGGCGTGCTGTACAGCCCGTCCTTTGCAACGACGCTTGTCATGTTGACGCTTATCACGACGCCGGTTGTTATGTGCATCTCGTCCAACGTTGCTCTGTCGATGGGCATGGTCGGCGCGTTGTCGATTGTCCGCTTCCGTACCGCGGTGAAAGATCCGATGGATACGGCGTACATGTTCTGGGCGCTGACGATGGGCATTCTGCTCGGCGCGAAGCTCTACATCATCGCGCTGGTGGTTGCTGCGGCGATTTCAGCAATTATGTTCCTGCTGACGTTTGTGCACTTCACGAATCCCAACTCCTATCTGCTCGTTGTTCACTATGACGATGATGCAGAATATGATGTGGATCAGGTGATGCGCCGCAGCGTCAAGAATCGTCGCCTGCGCTCCAAGACGAAGACGCGTTCCGGCGCGGAAATGACATGGGAAGTCCGCCTGGACAACAAGCAGGATCTCGTTGCTTTGATGCTGGGCATCGAGGGCGTGCATGACGCGACGCTCGTGGCGTGCCAGACGGAAGCCGGTACCTGAAAGAAGGAGAGGCGGAGCGCATGGCATACAATATTCCGCTTCGGCATGAGCTGAAATTCTTCATCAATGAAATGCAGTACTGCGTGCTTTCGCGCCAGCTTGACCGCGTGCTTTCGCGCGATCCGAACGGCGATGAAAATAACGAGTACCACATCCGTTCACTGTACTTCGACACGATTTTCAATGACGCCTACTTCGATAAGATGGACGGCGATCAGAACCGAGACAAGTATCGCATCCGCATCTACAACATGCGCGACACGACCATCAAGCTCGAGTGCAAGACGAAGGTTGGTAGCCTGATTTCCAAGCGAAGCCTTGACATTCCACGAGACTTGGCGGAGCAAATCATCGCCTGCGACCCGACCGGATTGGAACAGACGCGTTTTGGGTTACTTTCGGACATCTACCGTGAGATGACGTGTCATCTGCTGCACCCTGTCGTAATTGTGGACTACGTCCGCGAAGCGTACCTGCATCCGGCGGAGGAGGTGCGTATCACGTTCGACAAGCAGCTCCGGTCCGGTATGGGCAGCATTGACCTGTTCAACCCTTACGTAGCAACCGTGCCGCCGTTCGACAACAATGACATCATTCTGGAGGTCAAGTACAATCAGGTGATGCCGCCTTACATCCGCGACCTGCTGAATTTCTACTGCCCGAACGCCCTGTCGAGCGCCATCAGCAAATACACATGGTGCCGACGGTTCGAAGCAATGGAAATATAATCCGTATAACTTTCTGTTGCGATTTCCAGATACACATTATATAATGAAGTTAAGGCAATGCCGCACAATTCGGCTGTGCCGCTGAATTATGCGATATTGCCTTAATAAATTTCTCCGCAAGAAAGGATGGCTCATCATGAAACGCTTCCTGGCTCTTCTTATGACGCTTTGTTGCGTTATGGCGCTTGCAACGACTGCATTGGCTGACGCAAAAATCTCCGTTACAGACAAAAAGCTCATTACCTTTGAAGGTGATTGGTCCGGCTATTTCTTTGCGAAGGTCGAAAATACCGGCGATACCGGTGCGTATGTAGGCTGGGACGGAGCGCTCGTCTGCTTTGACAGCGATGACAATATCCTTTTTACTGACGGCTACATTTCGACCTGCCCGGGCGCCATCTATCTTGAACCGGGTGAAACTGCATTTATCAAGAACAGCGTTCTGGAGATGGAACTGGAAAAGTCGACCGTTGCTGACTATAAGTTCTCCATCAAGGCGGATGATTACGGGTATAGCTATACCAGGATGACCGCTGAAGCGACACTCAGCTATGAAGGTGCGGATTCGTACGACAATTATATTTACGTGACGTTCACGAATACGACGGAAGACGTCCTCTATGGTCTCTATGCAGTGGCAGCCCTGTATGACCAGAACGGTGCGCTGATGTTTGTGGACTACGAATACACCTCCTCGTTCGGCATTCATCCGGGCAGCACCGTTACCGCGAAGATTGACATTGACAAGGAACTTGTCAACTACTATACCAGAGAATTGCTGACGCCCACGACCGCGGAAGCAGTTGTCTACGTTGAGATGGAAAACTGAAAGCAGACACATCAAAAAGGCACTTTGCGAATTGAGCCGCTCCCCGTCAAGCAGACGAGGAGCGGTTCTATACACAAGGTGCCTTTTTTGTATGGTGATTTATGCGTGATGGACGAGTTCGGCGTTCTTCTGCGCTCTCAGGCACAGCTCGGCGGCCTTGAAGGCGTGCGCCTGCGTCATGGCATTCTCCGTGCGGTTCAGGCTGTCCAGAATCAGGTCGCCGAAGAACGGATAGCCGGTCATGCCGGTCGCGTTAAAGTACTTTTCACCTTCGCCGTTGACGAGGAAAACGTGGTTGCCGTCTACCTCATCCGATGCGAGATTGATGTACTTGCGGATTTCGATAAAGCCCTTTGTGCCGATGATGAAGGTACGACCGTCCCCCCAAGTGCGGAGCCCGTCCGGTGTGAACCAGTCTACACGGAAGTAGAAGGTCGTGCCGTTTGCACCGTTGATGGTGCAGTCACCGAAGTCATCCAACTCGGGGTATTCCGGATGCGCATAGTTGGCGATGCGGCTGTTTGCAACCGTGCCGTCTGTTTCACCTGCGTAGTACAGATACTGCTCGATTTGATGGCTGCCGATGTCGCAGAGGATGCCGCCGTACTTCTCTTTCTCGAAAAACCACTGCGGACGGCCCGCCGCCCCCAGACGATGCGGACCGAAGCCTTCAACATGAATGACCTTGCCAATGGCACCCTGATCGATGAGATAGCCAGCAAGCACAGCCCCTTCAACGTGCAGGCGCTCACCGTAGTAGACCATATACTTCCTGCCGGTTTCCGCGACCATCTTCTTGGCGCTGTCGAGCTGCTCAAGCGTCGTGAAGGGTGCCTTGTCGGTGAAGTAGTCCTTGCCGGCCTGCATGGCGCGCAGACCCAGCGCACAGCGTTCATTCGTGATGGCGGCGCCGCAGATCATGTTCGTATCCTTGTCGGCGAGAACTTCCTCCTCGCTGCGGGCGACCTTCACTTGCGGATAGGCCTTCACGAACGCCTCAACCTTCTTGGGGTCTGGGTCGTAGACGTACTTGAGCGTGCCGCCGGCCTCGAGCAGACCGTTCGTCATGCCGTAGATGTGACCGTGATCGAGATGCGCGGCGGAAAAGACAAATTCACCGTCCTTGACAACGGGCTTCGGCTTGCCCTTCGGTGCATAATTCATGCCGTCTGATACCTTCATGAGTTCTTGTCCTCCTTGTTTTTGTAGTCGCTGCCGAACGTAATCGTGCCGTCAAGCGAGGCGGCAGAGGTCGTTTTTTTGTAGAAGTGGGGGACGGACGCCATCATGCCTTCCACCGTGTAGAACGGGTCATCCTTTGCAAGCGGCAGGGTGACGGTCTGCTTTGTCGCGCCGGACTTGTATACAGCGGTAATCAGCTCGATGGTGCGCCGTCCGTCTTCGCCGCCGATGGCGGGCAAAGAATCTGTTTCGATTGCCGTCAGCACGTTTTCAAGCTGACCGGTATGACCTTCATAGGGGAGCGGCGGCTGGCCGTCTGCGAAATCGCGGATTTGCTGTTCCAGCCCGGTGTTTTCAATCGGGAAGCCGTTCGGCTTGGAAATGGACGCGTAGACGCTGAACGGTGCGGAAATCTTCGCCTTTTCGCACTGAAAAACCAGCTCCTGCTCCTCACCATGATGCACAACGGAAGCGGTTAACTGGGCAAGTGCACCGGGATACTGCAGCACGGACAGCGAGAGATCCTCCACCTCGGCATTGTCGTGCGCAACGTTTGCCAGCACACTTGTGACGGACTGCGGCAACCCCATCATCCAGCAGAGCATGTCGATGTGGTGGACGGCGTGATTCAGCGTGCAGCCGCCGCCCTCCTTCTCCCATGTGCCGCGCCACCACAGGTCATAGTAGCAATGACCGCGCCACCATGCGGATGTGACGGAAGCACACAGCACCTTACCGGTAAGACCGCTGTCCAGCAGCTTCTTCAGGTTGCTGATGGGTAGACGGAAACGATTCTGGGCGATGATGGACAGCTTTTTGCCGCTTTCATCGCGTGCACGGAGCATCTCATCGCACTCCTGCAGGGATGCCGCCATCGGCTTTTCGCAGACGACATTCTTGCCGGAATGAAGGCTGTTGATGGATATTTCAGCATGAACATACGGCGGCGTACAGACATCCACCAGGTCGATATCCCCGCGTGAAAGGATCTTCCTGTGGTCATCGTAGACTTCCGCATCGGTCAGATGGTATTGCTCCTTCATTTTCTGCGCTTTTTCCGGAACAATATCAACCAGCGCCACAATTTTGCAGCGCTCCGGAAAGCACAGATAGGCATTGACATGCGCGTGAGAAATATTGCCCGTGCCAACAATGGCAATCCGAATCATACTTCGTACCTCTCTGAAATAGACTCGCGCTGCGTGATGCGCTATCTGCATTATAACGCAATCGAAATTATGATTCTATGTGAATCCGGCACAGCATTCGGCGTATTTGGCAAAATAATGCCCATTCCGGATAGGCGCTCATTCGCTTTCGATAGATGCGGTGTGTTGCTTCTGGTACGCCTTGGGGGACATGCCCGTCATGCGTCGGAACGTCCGCAGAAAGCCGGAATAGTCGCAGAAGCCGCTTGTTTCCGATACTTCGCTCAGGCTCATGTCGGTCAGCAGATTCTCCTTGGCGAGCTGCACGCGTCGGTAGAGGATGTACTCATAGACGCTTCGGCCGGCGTAGTGCTTGAACTCGTGCGAGAGGTAAGAAACGCTGATAGCGAAGCAGCGTGCGATGTCCTCAAGCGTCAGCGGTTCTGTGAAGTGGTCATTGACGTATTGCAGGACGTTGAAAATGACCTCATTGTTGGTGAACGGCTGCAGCTGAATGGCAGTTTTCTGCGCTGACTGACAGAATAGCTGCACATATTCATTCATGCGGCTGTAATTGATGTACTGCGTCATCTCGCCCGGCACATCCATATCGCGCTGAATGTCGATCAGCAGCTGACGGCAGGTGTTTGCACCGTCCTCATCTATTCTGAAGACAAATTCGCCTGCCTGCACGCGGCTGTCGAAGTACTGTTGCAGATCGATTTGCCCGAAACCAAGCCGTTTGAGGACGCATGGACGCAGATACAGGAAGCCGCGGTCATAATTCATCAGCGGATCACCGCGCATCAGCCCATGCATCCGAAACGGCGGCATAATGATGATCTGGTTCGGCTCGAGCGGAAAAATCTGTCCATCGACATAGTAGAGATTGCCGCCGTGATAGTGGATGTACAGCTCATAGAAGTCGTGGCAGTGCAGTCCGCTTGCCATGTGAAAGTCCGATTTTTTATAGGTTGACTCGTATTCTGCGTCCGGGCGTCCCATGGAATTATAGCCATTGTCGAGCTGGATATATTTCATCGGAAGAAACACGCTCCTTGTTCGGTATAAGCCTATTATACTGCAAGATTTGCCTAATTTCAAGCAAGATTAGCATTGATTGTGCAACTTTTGTCGGCTATAATCAAAATATAGATACGGAAACGGAGCGTGACGTTCCCGTAACAGATTCCCGGATCCTCAGCGAAGGAGCTTTTTTACTGCTTCAGTGTTCTTGAACCGGAAGCAAGACTGATCGTTGACGGCTTCGTTCAGAGGCACATGATTGCGTTTGTTTTTGCACGACTGATGCGCCATATAACGGATGAAATGGAGGTATTTGGCATGGTAACAGGAAAAGCGACTGTTAATGCAAAACCGGTGAAACACCCAAAGCGGAGGAAGCGGCTAATCTGGCTCCTGCGCGACTGGCGGCTGTACGCGATGCTCCTGATCCCGATCATCTGGTATATTCTCTTCTGCTATAAGCCGATGACGGGACTGAAAATTGCGTTCCAGAAATACAACATGTTTAATCCGGAGAAGAGCAAGTGGATCGGCTGGGATAACTTCAAGTTCGTCTTTGGCATGAGCGACTTCGGCATCGCGTTGCGGAATACGCTCATCCTGAACGGTCTCGACCTGCTCTTCGGTTTCCCGGTGCCGATTATCCTCGCTATCCTGCTCAACGAAATGCGCACACCTAAGCTCAAGCGCTTCTCACAGACGATGCTGTATCTGCCGCATTTCCTGTCGTGGGTCATCATCGGCGGCATGGTGCTGCAAATTTTCGCCCCGACCTCGGGTGTTATCAACAGCACGCTGCTGCGCATGGGCGTCATCACGGAAAACATCCCGTTCCTGACGGATGGTCCGACATGGACGTTCACATACGTGCTTGTTGGCGTATGGCAGTCGATGGGCTGGGGAACAATCCTCTACCTCGCGGCAATTACCGGCTTGGATATGAACCTGTTTGAGGCGGCGCGCATTGATGGCGCTAACAAGCTCCAGCAGATTTGGCATGTGACGCTGCCCGGCATCCGTTCTACCATCGTTATCCTGCTGATTATGAACATTGGGCGCATGATGTCCATCGGCTTCGACCGCCCGTTCATTATCGGCAATACGAAGGTTAAGGACTACTGCGATGTAATTTCGACGTTCGTTTACCGCGCCGGTATTACGAACAGTCAGTTCGCCCGCGCAACAGCTATCGGTCTGTTCCAGTCCGTCGTGGGTCTGGTGCTGATTACCGGCGCGAATGCCGTGTCCCGCCTGTTCGATGAGCAGAGCATTTGGTAAGGAGGAGAGCGTATCGTGACTGCAGCAACTCATGTCTGCCCGGAGCACAAGAAAAAGCTCGGCGTAGGGCAAATCATTCTCATTGCGATAATCCTCCTCTTTGTGCTTGTCTGCACGCTGCCGTTCATTAACGTGATTGCGATGTCGATGTCATCCAAATCCGCAATTCTGCGCGGTGACGTGTCCTTCTGGCCGGTGGAATTCAACCTCGATGCGTACAAGCTGATTGTCGGCGATAATTCCATGTGGCACAGCCTGTTCTATACCATTGAGCTGACTGTGATTTACACTGTACTGGCGATGGTGATGACGATTCTGCTCGCTTTCCCGCTGTCGATGCGCCGGCTGAAGGGACGGAAGGTGATTATGCTCTTCATCGTCTTTACCATGTACTTCTCCGGCGGCACCATCCCGATTTACCTGAATGTCAAGTATTTCAACATGCTGGATACGATGTGGTCGCTGATCATCCCCGGCTTGATTTCGACGTTCAATGTCATTATCCTCAAGAACTTCTTTTCCTCGCTGCCGTATGAGCTGGTTGAGGCAGCCTCCATTGACGGCGCGACGGACTTGCAGGTGCTCGTGCGCATCTTCCTGCCGCTGAGCTTCTCGTCGCTGGCGACGCTATCGCTCTTCTACGCGGTCGGCAAGTGGAATTGCTTCAACGACGCGCTGTATTACATCACCTCGCGCGATTTGCAGCCCCTGCAGCTGAAGTTGTACAACCTCATTAAGGGCAGTCAGTCGGTTGAGGTCACCATGGCAGAAGGCAGCTCGAACGACCTGAGCGCAAGCGTGTCGGAGTCGATTCAGTCCGCAACGATCATCTTTGCAACGCTGCCGATTCTCATTGTCTACCCGTTTGTGCAGCGCTATTTCGTGGCAGGCGTCACGATGGGTGCTGTCAAGGGGTAACACATTCCATTGGAACGGGCGGCATAAGCCGTTCAAAATAGAAAGGGGATTTTTCTATGAAAAAGGTTCTTGCACTGGTCTGCATGCTGTGCATGCTGCTGACGGCGCTTCCGTTGACGGCACAGGCGGCTGATGATGACTGGGTGACGCTCAATGTGGAAATGTACGACCGCTCCATCGCGGGCTTCAATGTCGAAGACTGCTGGCAGCTGCAGTACATCCAGAAGAATTTCGGCGACCCCAACCATATCAAGATCAACTGGATTCCGGTATCCCGCTGGGAGGAAGGTACTATCCTGTCCACGCGTCTTGCCGGCAGCAACGCGCCGGACATCTGCATGACGTACGGCACTGACCTTGTGCAGCAGTATATCGACATGGGCGGCATTCTGGCGCTGGATGATCTGCTGGCAGAATACGGGCAGGATCTGACGGAATTCCTCGGCGAGGAAGTCCTGCAGTACGGTCAGTATGACGTAGGCGACGGCAAGCAGCAGTATTATCTGCCGGCGCGCCGCATCATCGTCGCAACGCAGTCCATGTTCATCCGTAAGGACTGGCTGGAAGCCCTGAACATGGAAGTTCCCACGAACATTGAGGAGCTTTACGAGTACCTGAAGGCTGCGAAGGAAAACAAGCTGGGCGGCGATACGACCGTGCCGTATTCCTCCGACCTGTATGCGGCTGATCCCTTCTACGGCTGGATTTACCAGATGGACGCTTTCATCGACTACAGCCAGGTCACCGAAGAGGACTGGGTGGCGAACTTCAAGTTCCACTACCTGCTGCCTGGTGCGAAGGAAGCCGTCCGCTGGATGAACAAGTTCTACAACGAAGGCCTTGTTTCCGATTACTTCGGCATCGAGAACTCCAAGCAGACTGACAGCGACCGCGTGAACGGCTATGATGGCTTCTGGGTCGGCAACTGGGATGCTCCATGGCGCATGGAGAAGTCCTATGCACAGGATCTTGCCAAGAACGTGCCTGGTGCGAGCTGGATTGCCTGCGATCCCTACAAGCCCGAGAGCGGCACGACGCTGCATGAAACCTATACCGCAGCTGGTCAGGCGATCTTCATCCCGGCGTCCGTGAGCGAAGAGGTTGCTATCGCGGCAATCAAGTACCTGAACTGGATGAGCCAGCCCGAATCCCTCTATGCCCTGCAGAATGGTGAAATGGGCTATAACTACACGACTGTGGACGAGAACAACATTCCGACCGACATCAAGAACATCAACGACACCGACGACGCGCACAAGCTGCACGCGACCGACGGCGCTCCGATCTGCAACGGCTACTTCTACGGCTCTGACGATCTGAACTATGCCGCGACCGCTATGGGTTTCCCGGGTTATGAGGATGTTGTCGCCGATAGCCTGGTTGTGTCTAATACCGGCGCTTATGAGCCTGTCAGCTTCACCCGCACCATTCAGACGCGTGTGGACTATGGCACGACCATCGTGTCCAAGGAAGCCGAGCTGCTCGTTCAGAGCGTGACCTGTGCACCCGAAGACTTCGATGCAACGTGGGAGAAGTACATCAACGAAATCCTCGCCGCAGGCGGTCAGGAGATCATTGATGAACAGCGTGAAGCGTATCAGGAAGGCGCATACCGCGGCTTCTATCCGATGGCGCAGGAGTAAAACGCAAACAAAAGGGACTGCGTTTCGGCGCAGTCTCTTTTTTCAGGCAAAAAAAGGATTGACAATGCGTGCTGTCCGCCGTATGATACCGGAGGACGCAAATCATTGCGGCATTGGAGGCATTTCTGTGGAAAAAATTCGCCTTGGCATGATCGGCATCGGCAACATGGGGTCGGAGCACTGCCG
This sequence comes from Bacteroidaceae bacterium, assembly GCA_963642705.1. Lineage (GTDB taxonomy): Bacteria > Bacillota > Clostridia > Christensenellales > Aristaeellaceae > UBA11524. Next base: position 34,404 of record CAVIHU010000011.1, on the reverse strand, counting down.
ACTTATCCTGTCCGGCGGAACACCTGAAATTGAGCTGGCTTGCGTGGCTGATCCGCGTGCCGACCGCAGAGCGTGGGCGCAGGAAACGCTGCCTGCCGGAACTCGCATCTACGAGGATGGTGAAGCGCTCATCCGTGCAAGGGAATGCGATGCTGTGCTGATTGCGACGCCGCATGCGCTGCATCCACCGCTTTCGGAAATGGCACTTCGTGCAGGATTGCATGTGCTGAGCGAGAAACCGGCGGGCGTATCGACAAGGCAGCTGCATTCGGTCATTGCTGCGGCGAAGGAAACGGGGCTCACGTACGCGCTTATGTTCAATCAGCGGACGAACTGCCTGTACCGCACAATGAAATCGCTGCTCGATTCAGGTGAGCTGGGTGACATGAAGCGCGTCACGTGGATTATCACGGACTGGTATCGTACTCAGGCATATTACGATTCCGGCTCATGGCGTGCGACCTGGGCTGGAGAAGGTGGCGGAGTATTGCTGAATCAATGTCCGCATCAGCTTGATTTGCTTCAGTGGCTCTGTGGCATGCCGAAATCGGTGCGTGCCTTTTGTCGCGAGGGACAGTGGCACGACATCGAGGTGGAGGACGATGTGACGGCGTACTTGGCGTACGAAAACGGCGCATCGGGTGTGTTCATCGCGTCAACCGGCGATTTGCCCGGTACGAATCGGCTGGAAATAGACTGTGACCGCGGCAAGCTTGTCTGCGAGGACGGACAAGTGAAGCTTTGGCGTCTGCCGTACAGCGAGAAAGCGTATTACCGCCAAAGCAAAACGGCGTACATTCAGACGGACGCAAAGCCGGAAATTCTCCAGACCGACGGCGAAAATCAGCAGCATACAGGTGTGCTGAATGCCTTTGCAGCACACATCCTGCATGGTACGCCGCTTGTGGCGGAAGGGGAGGAAGGCATCCGTGCGCTGATGCTCTCCAATGCCATGCATCTGTCCTCGTGGACGGATCGTCCGGTGACATTGCCGATTGATGAGGCGGAGTTTGAACGTATGCTGACGGAAAAGCAGCGCCATTCGCGGCTAAAGCATGTGCAGGATACCACCTTTACGACCGATCATCATGGTACAGGCAGTGCAAGCTGAATAGCAAATGAAGCACAGCCTTCACACAGAGACACACAAGGCTATCAAAAAGAGGAGACAGCGTCTCCTCTTTTTGATATGATCGTGTTTTTCAAAACGAGTTTACCTGCATACCACACGGCTTAGCATATAGTTCCCTTTGCATCAGTAATGCATGGCGTGTGATGGAATGCTCCTTAATGATGATTATGCCGAATAGACGATTTCGCCGCCGACAATGGTCAGCTTGACATTCAACTGGTCATCAAGCAGCACCAGATCTGCATCGAAACCGTGCTCGATTTTGCCCTTTTGCGTGCCGATACGCATCGCTGCCGCAGGATTCTCCGTCAGAAGCGGCAGAACATCCTCAAGCGGATGCGCTGTGAAACGAATGAGGTTGCGAAGCGCTTGAATGGTGGTCAGTGTGCTGCCTGCGCGTACATCGGGTTCAATCAGCCTTGCGTCGCCGTCACGGACAATTACGTCGTTGACGCCAAGCTTGTATTTTCCGTCAGGCAAGCCGGCAGCCATGATGCTGTCTGTGATGGCAACGACCTTGTTCCAGCCCTTGCACTTGAGCAGCAGACGAATCGCTCCGGGATGCAGATGTCTGCCATCGCAAATCGCCTCGCACCAGACGTCTGATTCAAGCACGGCACCCATGATGGCGGGCTCGTGCTGGTGAAAGAGCTGCATGGCGTTAAAGGTGTGGGTGGAACAGCGCGCCCCGCGGCGAATTGCGTCCATAGCGGTGCCGTAATCCGCACCGGAATGCCCGATGGCGACCACCACATCATCCCTGATGGCGCTGATCATTTCCGGTACGCCTGCCACCTCCGGCGAAACCGTGATGTAGCGCACAACCCCCGGATAGGCGCTTTCGTAACGGCGGAAAAGCGCTTCGTTGCCTGTGCGCAGGAGGTATTCCGGCATGGCGCCCTTGTATTTGGCAGAAAGGAAGGGACCTTCCAGATGCGCCCCCATCAGCTGCGCACCGTAGCCGTGCTTCTTTTGTAGTGCGAAGATGGCGGAGAGGCAGCGCATTGTGACATCCTCGGAGTCCGTCATGATGCTGGCCTGCCATGCGGTTGTGCCCTGCGAGGCGAAGAATGCGGCGATTTTCACAAGCCCGTTTTCGTCTGCTGCATTGACATCGACACCGTTGCCGCCGTGCGAATGGATGTCGATGAAGCCGGGACAGAGGCGCATCCCGCGCATGTCCAACGTCTGTGCATTGGGCAGATTCGTCAAATTACCGACTGCTTCGATTTTGCCGTTCAGGCAGAGCACGTCTGCCTGACGGAATGCATGGTTTTGATAAACCAAAGCGTTTTTAAGAAGCAAATTCTCCATATATTCTTCCTCAGAAGGGCTGTTCAGCGGCGATGCTGTTCACATAAATCATGGCATCCGGATGGCGCTGGAGCAGCGTTGCAGGGAAATGCGCCGTGATCTCACCATACGCAGCCTGACGCACAACCGCACGGTGATGCGGACGATGAACGGCAACGCGGATGCGCTTGGCAGACAGCAGCTCCGCCATACCGATGGTGATGCACTTCTTCGGCATTGCGTCAACAGCACCGTTCAGGGAACTGATGGCGTTAGATACGCGTGTTTCACGGCTGATGGTTAGCACGCGAGTGTGCAGGGCGGCAAATTCGTCAGGTGTCAGTTCATCCTGCGGCTCGTTGAATGCGAGATGACCGTTCAGCCCAATGCCGCCGAGTGCGAGGTCAACGCCGCCGAGCTTTTCGATGAGCGCAGGAATCGCCGAAACGTTTTGAGGGTCAGGGAAAATGCGCTGCTCCGGCGGCATAATCAGCGCCGAGTCGATGCAATCGTAGACGGTGCGCTGCATGAAGCCGCGGAAGGACAGCGGGTCATCCTTTGCAATCCATGTATCATCATCATTCAGGTACTCATCCATGTTGATGAACCATGTGTTCATCAGGCTGAGATGGCGCTCATTGACCAGGCGCACGAAAATCGGATACTGACCGGTGGGACCGACAGGGCAGATGATGACGCTACGGCGGTTGTTCTCGTTGTTCCGCTTGATCTCCTCAAACATATCAAGCGCCATTTCATAGAAAACCTCGCCGATGTCGCCCATTTTCTTCAGCGGAACCTTTGCGTCCTTGCCAAGATCCTCCCGGCTGATTTGATAGTAATCCATACTGGAACCTCCTCCTCTTCACCTGATGCATGTCCTGATTATGTCGGATACGGTCAGAAAATAATCCGGACGATGCGTTTGAACTACTAACAAAATTCGACATGGAAGGCGTTGTTCCTTCCTTCTTTTTTGTGAATGATCGCGAAAATTCGCCGCAAGAGACTTCTGACACGGATGCGGCACTTTTGTCCTCCTCGTGCGTCACGTTTTATTCACATAATCTTTTTGAAGCCTTCACACAAGCTCACAGGTTTTTCTAAGGTTTTTCCGCTATCATATTCATTGATTTTCGCGGGCATCTACTGCATGGCATATAACCTCAGCGGCTACTATTCGAACTTCGAGTATGTGTTGAGCGCTATCGCATTCATTTACCTGATTACCGTGCCGATCATCTCCATGCGCTCTCTGGCAGAGGAAAAGCGTCAGAAGACCGATCAGCTGCTGTATTCGCTGCCGATTCGCCTGGCGGATGTGGTCATCGGCAAATATCTCGCGATGCTGTGCGTGTTGGCAGTTCCTACGGTCATCATGGACTCCTATCCGCTCATCCTGTCCGCATTCGGTACGGTGTCGTTTGCGTCGGCATATGGCACGCTGGTGGCATTCTTTCTGCTGGGCGCCTGCCTGCTGTCTATCGGTCTGTTTATCTCCTCGGTGACGGAAAGTCAGGTCGCGGCAGCTGTCATCACGCTCGTCACGATGCTGCTGCTGTACTTCATGAAGTCGCTGAGCAGCTTCGTCTCCACGGATGCTCCAGCTTCGCTGATCGCACTGTCTGTCATGGCAGTGATCTTCGCCGTCATCCTGTATGTGCTGACCAGGAATCCGATTATTGCCGGTGTGGTTGCCGTGATTGCTCTCGGTGGACTGCAAGTCTGGTACCACATCGATTCCTCGGTATTCTCCGGCCTGTTTGCCGACATGATGTCCGCCATCAGCGTGGTCATGCTCTTTGTGACCGTGCAGGTCATGGAAAAGAGGAGGTGGGCGGAATGAAGGAACTGGACCGTTCCCCGTCCGACGGACGGGAAACGGTCCACTCCTGGTTATTATGGTGGGGTGCTATTTCCTTGCCAGCCAGACGCAGGAAACCGAAACCGTGCAAGAGGAAAGCGGTACGTTCGAGCTGACCGCGAAGACAGCAGAAGCCATTGCCACACTTGCATGGACGGCAGATGATACCGAATATTCCTTCACGCTGACGGACGGCGTGTGGTATAAGACCGGCAACACGGCTTATTGTACCCCCAATGCTGGGTGTCCGGTATTGGGCTATCTATCATCTTGGCGATCCGCTTCTTGCCGTTCTTTCCTGATTTCATAAACGCTCAATGTTTTCTTCTTGTCCTTTTCCGTTGTCGTACTTGACATGCCTGCATAAATCAGGTAAACTTTTATCTGTAGGACAGCGGAGTGAAAAAATCGCTCGGCTGCGTGAAGCACAGAAGGAGGTTTCCCTGTATGAAAAAGGTGTTTGCTCTGGTGATGGCGCTGTGTCTGGCGCTGGCATGCATGGTGACTGCTTCCGCGGAAGACAAGGTTTACCATGTTGGTATTCTGCAGCTCGTTCAGCATGAAGCGCTGGATGCTGCAACGAAGGGTTTCCGCGACGCGCTGACCGACAAGCTCGGCGACAACGTGGTTTTTGACGAACAGAACGCATCGAATGACATTCCTGCCTGTGCGACCATCGCGAATGGCTTTGTCGCGGCGAATGTTGATTTGATTATGGCGAACGCGACGCCTGCACTTCAGGCTTGCGTAAGCGCAACGGCTGATATTCCGATTCTCGGCACGTCCATCTCGCATTATGGCACGGCGCTTGATATCAGCGACTGGAAGGGCTACACGGAGATGAACGTTTCCGGCACGAGCGATCTTGCTCCGCTGGATGGTCAGGCGGCAATGATTCAGGAGCTGTTCCCCGAGGCAAAGACGGTTGCGCTGCTGTACTGCTCCGCTGAGGCGAACAGTGCCTACCAGATCGGCGTTATCAAGACCGAGCTGGAGAAACTGGGCTACACCTGCGAAGAATATGCCTTCACTGATTCCAATGACGTTGCGTCCATGGCGCAGCAGGCAACGGAGTGCGATGTGGTGTACATTCCGACCGATAACACCGCTGCAGCGTACACCGAGACGATCGGCAACGTCCTGCTGCCCGCCGGAAAGCCTGCTGTCACCGGCGAAGAGGGCATCTGCAAGGGCTGCGGCGTTGCAACGCTGACCATCAGCTATTACGACATCGGTTACAAGACCGGTGAAATGGCATACGATATCCTTGTTAACGGCGCGGACATCTCCACCATGGAGATTGAGTTTGCACCGCAGTTCACCAAGAAGTATAACGTAGAAAACTGCGCGGCACTGGGAATCACCGTGCCGGAGGACTACATCCCGATCGAGTAAACAGCAGTACCGCACAGCACGGCTGCCGCAGGAGAGGCGCTTGACGGCGATTTCCTGCGGCGCTGCTTTATTTGTTGTGCGGACTTTGCTGTGCTAAAATTGCAAAATAACGTAACATCATGCGGCGCAAAAAAGCAGACGAGCATGCAGGAGGAAGCATCCGTGGAATTGGACATTATGAAGCTGTTGAATGCCTTGCCGGGCGCAGTTTCTCAAGGTGTGATCTGGGGCATCATGGCCATCGGCGTTTACATTACCTACCGCATTCTGGATGTGGCGGATCTGACGGTGGACGGCTCCATCGCAACGGGTGGTGCGGTTGCAATCGTTCTGATCCTCAACGGCTGGAATGCGGCGCTGGCAGCGGCGGCTGCATTTGTTGTGGGCATGGTGACGGGTCTTGTCACGGGTCTCTTCCATACGAAGATGGGCATTCCGGCGATCCTTGCCGGCATCCTGACACAGCTTGCGCTGTATTCCATTAACCTGCGCATCATGGGCAACAAGGCGAACGTTTCCGTCAATGTCACGAAGTATGATCTGCTCGTGTCATTGCGCAATGTCCGTTCGCTGTCGCTGGAAAACCCGATTGTGCTGCTTGTGATCATTACAGTCGTGCTGATTCTGGTTTTGTACTGGTTCTTCGGCACGGAATACGGCAGCGCACTGCGTGCAACCGGCGCGAATGGCAACATGGCGCGTGCACAGGGCATTAACACCGATACGTGCAAGGTGGTCGGACTGATGCTCTCGAACGGACTGGTCGCGCTGTCCGGCGCATTGCTTGCGCAGTACCAGGGCTTTGCCGATGTCAGCATGGGACGCGGCGCCATCGTCATCGGTCTGGCGGCTGTCATCATCGGTGAGGTCATCTTCGGCAAGATCTTCCTGAATTTCGGCATGAAGCTGCTGGCAGTGTCCATCGGCGCAATTATCTATTACATTGTCATGCAGGTGGTGCTCTGGCTCGGCTTGAACACGAATGACCTGAAGATGATCACGGCTATGGTTGTCGCACTCTTCCTCGCGATTCCGTTCTGGAAGGGAAAACTGGCAAGCGCCGCGCAGGCAAAGAAGGAGGGGAAGAAGGATGCTTGACATCAATCATATCAGCAAAACCTTCAATCCCGGCACCATCACCGAAAAGCGGGCATTGTCGGGTGTTGATCTGCATTTAGCCGAGGGCGATTTCGTGACTGTTATCGGCGGCAACGGGGCAGGTAAATCTACCACGCTTAACGCGGTCGCAGGCACCTTCATGGTGGACGGCGGGAGCATCGTCATTGACGGCATTGACGTGACGCGTCTGCCGGAGTACAAGCGCGCGAAGTACCTTGGTCGTGTGTTCCAGGATCCCATGACCGGCACCGCCGCGACGATGAACATCGAGGAGAACCTCGCGCTGGCCTATCGCAGGGGACAGTACCGCACGCTCTCGTGGGGCATTACGCGGAAGGAACGCGAGGAATATCATGACCTGCTGGCATCGCTTGGGCTGGGTCTGGAGGAGCGCATGACCAGCAAGGTCGGGCTGCTCTCCGGCGGTCAGCGACAGGCATTGACATTGCTTATGGCGACGCTCAAGAAACCGAAACTGCTTCTGCTCGATGAGCACACTGCCGCGCTTGACCCCAAGACGGCACAGACCGTGCTGAAGCTGACGAAGAAGATTATCGATGAAAATCATCTGACTGCCATGATGGTTACGCACAACATGAAGGATGCGCTGGAATACGGCAACCGCACCATCATGATGCATGAAGGTCGAATCATTTTGGACATCGATGCGGAAACGAAGCACAAGATTCGCGTGGAGGATCTACTGGTCATGTTTGAACAGGCAAGCGGCAGAGAGCTGAACAACGACCGCATGCTGCTCGGCTGAAATAGTCAGTATTTACACCTTCCGGGTATATCCCGGAGGTTTTTTTTGTCGGGCAAATATACCAAATCATAGAACGAAAACCAGTTTTCGATACGAAAACGATTTTTCGAGAAAAAAGCTCATTCTTTGAAATTTATATGGCTTTTCTGGCAGAAAAACGTGGTCAGATGCACATGGAATTGTTGACAAAACGATTTCGTAGGTGCTATAATACGAATGATTCCCAGGCGAAGGGACAAAAGAAAGGAAGAGTCGAGATGAAAAAGCATCTGTTCAGCCTGCTGATGGCGGCTGCACTGCTGGTGACATCCTGCACGGGTGCGCTGGCAGAGGAAACGACGGCGGCGGATGACGGCGTGATGCGCGAGGGACTGACGGCGATTGAAGCGACGCGTCTGATGGGCAACGGCATCAACCTCGGCAACACGCTCGAGGCATGCGACAGCAACAGCGGCATGAAGACGGCAGATCCGTTGAGCTTCGAAACATCGTGGGGGCAGCCGATAACGACGCAGGAAATGGTCAGCGGTATGAAGGAAGCCGGCTTCGACACGCTGCGTATTCCGGTGGCATGGATGACCAATGCGACGCATCTCTATGAGGGTGATTATACCATCGATCTCTCCTACATGGAGCGCGTGGCAGAGGTTGTTGACTACGCTCGCAATGCCGGCATGTATGTCATTATCAACGATCACTGGGACGGCGGCTGGTACGGCATGTTCGGTTCAGAGAGCGAGGAGACTCGTGCGCTGGCGATGGAGGCCTACAAGGGTATGTGGCAGCAGATTGCCGAACGCTTCCGCGATTACTCTGACTACGTCATCTTTGAGAGTGCGAACGAGGAGCTTGGCAGCCGCTTCGATGAAAACTCAACGCTGTACTGCTCGGATTCGGTCGTCAGCTATCTGACGGATGACGAGCGCTACGCCCTGACGAACGAAGTCAATCAGGCGTTTGTGGATGTCGTGCGTGCAACCGGCGGCAACAATGCCGAACGCCTGCTGCTCATTGCAGGCTACGGCACGAACATCGATCAGACGTGCGATGACCGCTTCCAGATGCCGACAGACACGACGGAAAATAAGCTGATGGTGTCTGTGCACTACTATGACCCATGGTCGTACTGCGGCGCATCTACAGCGGCAGGCGCGACGAAGTGGGGTACGAAGAGCGACTATGAGTACCTCGACACGCAGTTGGCGAAGATGACGAAGTTCACCGAAGCAGGATACGGCGTGGTCATCGGCGAATACGGCGCACTGCCGTGCAGCGATGGATTGAAGGATAACACGCTTGCGTATCACACGGATTTCCTTGACGCGTGCACGAAGTACGATTTGGCGAACTGCCTGTGGGACTGCAGCGGTCTGTACCTGCGCACGACGCAGACGTTCGCGGATGACGACATTCTGGCAATGTATCAGTCCAGGCGTGAATTGACAGAAGAAGGCCTTGATTACGCATCCGTGCAGGAAACGGCAGCGGCAGCCATGGCGGCGGCGGCTGAGGCGGCACCTGCAACGTTCCAGGAGGACGCGGTTGTCATCGATGATCAGACCTGCATGGCATGGATCATGTGGAATGACGGTGGCTGGGCAATTACCCACAGCGTCGGCGATACCTACAATGCAGATTCCGTCACGGCGGGTCTTGTTGCTGCGAATGCCATGATTACCGGAGAAGGCAAGTATACGGTCGGGCTGGATTTCACCGGAACGGCGCAGGGCTATTCTGCGTCTGTTGCATTCGCTGCCATTGGCATCAGCAACGGCGAAATTCTCTATCCGAACTACCTCATCAACATTAAAGAGGTTCGTATCAACGGTGAAGTATACCGCTTGAAGGGTCGTGCCTACACGACATCGGATGACGGCGTCTGCACTCGCGTGAATCTGTACAACGAGTGGGTGACAAGCGTCCCGAAGACGGCGCGTCTGCCCGGCGGCAACCTTGCCGGTGCGACACCGACGCCCATCAACCGCAACGATGAAGTCATTGCCGAAATCAAGACGATCGAAATCGACTTTGAATACGTACCGATGAATTAAAAAACATACAAAAAGGGACTGGCTCGTGATGGAGCCGGTCCCTTTTACTTACTGCGAGGAAAGCGCTGACAGCATTGCATTGACGCTGCTCAATCGCACGAGGAAGCTGCCGCCGCCAGATGTTTCCGCCAGAGCGTAATAATCGTTGTACGTAGTGTAGCGCACCGTTTGGGTACTGCCGCCGCGGAGCGTGAAGGTGATTTCAGCCAGCAGCGAACCGCTTGATACGCCTTGCTCGGCGGATTTGTCGAACATCAGCCCGATGATAGCGGCGTAGCAGGAGGAGAAATCTTCCTGCGAGAGATCCTTGCCATTGAACAGCCAACGCTGCCCAAGGGCGTCATCCTCGCCGGAGTATTCTGTGCTGAGCAGGTAGATGGTATCCGCCGTGCGCACAAGCGTCTGCGAAACGTTGTGGGCAGGCACGAGCGCAACATAGCGGTTCAGGAGCGTATCAACGCCGCAGCCGTCAGCAAAGGCAAGCTGCGAACGGCTGATGGTGTAGATGTCGCCGGTCGAATCCATGCGGACGTACACCATGCCGTCGCCAGCATCACGGCCGATATGGATATCGCGGATGGTCCCGTCGGAGAAGGACACAATCAGCCGCCGCGGGTCATCAAGCCCATACAGTGCGAGTCCCTCCATGTCGGATACAGTGGTGACATATTCTTCGGCGTAAACGGCGCAAACGCCCTCGATGAATGCGTTAATCTGCGTGGTGTCGCCGTCATGCACGAGCGGCGTGGAGGAATGCCACTTGAGCAGGCTGCTGTCGGTAGTGCCCTTGGAGAAGAGGAGACGGTTGCTTGAGGAGTTCACCACGGCGATTTGCAGCGCATCGGAGGTGCTTTCCGTGATGGCGGTCGGCAACGTGTGATGTGCCTGCAGTGGCTTGCACAGCGTGTCGTGCAGGTCATAGGGGACAAGATAAACGTTGTCATCGCCGTCGATGGCGAAATAGCAGCTTGTACCGTCTGACGTCTTATGCCCGATGCGCAGCGTGCGGCTCGTGCCGTCCGCGTGCAGGACGGTGATGACCGTGTCCGGGGCGGTCAGACCGCAGGCATCGCGGTCGAGCGCCGGATAACTGGCGGTTGCAGGGATGTACTGCGCAACGACAATCAGCATCTGCCACGCATCGCTGTTCAGCGTGAAGAGATCATCGCCTTCGACCAGAAACGGTTGCGAAAGCGCATTATACACGCCGAGCAGATTGCCGCCTGCGTCGAAAGCCATATCGGACACAACCGTGTAGCTTTCATAGCCCTTGGGGGACACGGTGATGCTCTTGAGGTTCGACAGTGCGTCCTGATACAGCAGAAAGTATGATGAGCCTGACTCCTCCTCGGCAGGCAGGGTGCTTTCAGCAGCCTGATCGCCGCCAAGAAGCAGATACGCGCCGAAAAGAGCCGCGCAGCACAACAGCATCCCCAGCAGGCGAAGTCCGCGCCGCATCAGAGCCGCCTCCTTTTTAGGAGCACGACCGCCATGACGAGCAACAGGATGCCCGGCACAAGCGCAATCGACAGGATGGTGACGCGCTGACGGCTGCTGGCGTTGTCAAACGTGATGCGCTGAGCGGCAAGGCGCTTGACGCCTGCATCGAGCGAGGCGGTCTGGTCAAGGCTGCTCATGTCGGTTACGCACCACGTCAGCAGGTCAAGGTCATCGCTCGCATCGAGCACGGATGCCCCGCTGATTTCGGTCGCATCTCTGAACATGTCTGCGGAAGACAGCAGGCACAGCGCCGTGCCGCTGCTCTTCTTCGCAATGGCGCCGAGCAGGAACTGACCGGAGGTGTCGTTTTCCTGCACGTCGATGGACGAACCGTCCGCATTCGGGTGGAGCACCGCACGAGTTGAGGTCTCCAACAGCTTCGTCACGGTAATGCCCGGTCGGATGGCAGGTGTTGCGAGCGCGCAGGAACGAGGAAGGATGACGCGTCCGGTGACGTCCTCGGCAAGGGAATCAGCAAGCGTGGGCGACAGGTATTCCGGAGAATCGACATAGCGTGTGCTTTCCTGCGTGCTCTCGACCACCCAACCCGACTGGAAGTCAAGCCCGTACAGATTGCAAACTGTCCGAAGCTGCATCAGGCGGTCAAGCGGCGTATCGGCGCCGCAGGCAATGAGCGCGCGTCCTCCGTTATCGAGGAAGAAGACAAGCGTCTGCGCCTCATCGCCGGTCAGGTCGTTCTGCGGGTCGATCAGGAGGAGAATGTCTGTTGCGGCAGGGGAGAAGCGTCCAAGCTCACCCGAATGTACATCGAAGCCGTTTGAACGAAGCTGCAACGCCAGCAGGGAACAATCCTCCTCGCTTGCTTCGCCGTGACCGGCGATGAACCATACGCCGACGGGATTGTCCGTGCAGACGCGGCTGATGGCACCGATAAGCTGTGCTTCGCCGCAGTAGATGGTATATTCCTCGTCCATGACGGTTCGTGAGAAGAGCAGGTCGTCTGGATCAAGACGGATGATGCGCGTGCATGCTTCGTTCGTGATGAAAATAGTACCGTTTTCAACGCTCTGCGCATCACCGCTGAGGGCGGCAATGCGCTGCGGCTGCGTGACAGGGTCGATTTCCTCAACGAGGACGTGTGTGCAGACGGAAGCCATCTTCGAAAGCGTTTCGGTTACGAGGTCTCGAATCGTGCTGTCATAGGCGGCAGAAAAGACAGGGTAGAGCAGCACATTTTCCTCAAGTGCATTGAGGTGAGAAAGCGTGTAGTCGCTCAGTTGCGTCACGCCGTCTGAGGACACGTCCGCCTTTAAGTACCATTTGTCCTCTGCGCGTTCGCTGACGAGGATAAGCAGAACCGCTATCACGACCGCCAGCACGCATGTCAGCAGATGATACATCCCATAGGGCATTTGCTTTTTCTTCATCGATGCTCACCCCTTTGCGTGACGGCGCTTTTCCAGCACGCGGTCGGTCAGGAAAAGCATCAGGAAGGTAAAAACAAGGAAATAGACGATATCCGCGAAGCTGATGATACCATTGGCGAAGTCACCCAGGCGCGAGGATGACGGCAGATAGCCGAGGATGACGCTAACTGGATGCAGGTACGCGCTGGTGCTTGCCTGCGGCACAATGTAGTGCTCGGACAGGTACATCAGCACGTTCACGCCGAGTGTCAGGATGGCGGCGGTAATCTGATTCGTGCACAGCGAGGACAGCAGCACACCTACGGAAAGCATAGCGGCATCCAGAAGATAATAGCCGAGGAAAACGACGGCAATCTGCGTCCGGGAAAGCTGAGCGTACGGCGAAATCAGCAACGGATGCAGAAGAGAAAGCAACATCGCCAGCAGAAGCATCAGCATAGACGCGAATGCCTTGCCCAGCACGATTTTGCCAAGAGGCACCGGCGCTGTCAGCAGAAGCTGGTCGGTGCGCATGCGCTTTTCCTCGGCGAAAAGGCGCATTGTCAGCAGGGGGGCAATCAGCAGCAAAGGCAGCTGCATGCCGGAAAACAGCAGGTTCATGCTGGCGCTCATTTCCTGCCCGATATTGATGAACACGAACACGATACCGGACAAAAGCGCGTACATGGCAAGGAATACATAGCCGACAGGTGTTGTAAAATAGCTGCTCAGCTCATGGCGAAACACAGCGCGCATCAGTTTCCCTCCTTCTGACCGATGACGTCGAGGAAGGCTTCCTCCAGCGCACCCTCACTGGTCATTTCCAGCAGCTCATAGCCGTTATTCAGGCAGCAGGCGGACACCTGTGCGCGTAAATCGGCATGCAGCTCATGATGGATGATGAGCTGTGCGGCACCGTCCTCGCCGCATTCTGCCTCTGCTGCGCTGGTAACGCCCGGCAGTGCGGAAAGCAGCGCAATCAGACCGTCATCGCCGCGGTAGCGGAGGCGGATGCGAGCCGCACCCTGCAGCAACGATGTCATCGTGCCGTCATAGCAGATGCGTCCGTGATCGAGCACGATGGCGCGGCGGCATACGTTGGTGACCTCGCTGAGCAAGTGAGAGGAGAGCAGCACGGTGCTTTCTTCGCCGGCCTTGCGGATGACATCGCGCATCTGCACCATCTGCAAGGGGTCAAGACCGCTGCCGGGTTCATCGAGAATCAGCAGCGACGGATGCGGCAGAAGTGCCTGCGCCACGCCGAGGCGCTGCCGATAGCCCTTTGACAGCCGACCGGACAGGCGCGTGGCATATTCGTTCAGCCCGGTCAGTTCAATGACACGCTCCGTCTCCTGCTTCTGTTGCTTATGTGACATTCCGCGGAGCTGTGCGCAGTAGTGCAGATACTCCAGAACCGTCATGTCCGGATAAAGCGGCGGCTGCTCGGGCAAATAGCCGATGTGCGCCCGTGCCTTCATGGGCGATTCGAGCGTATCATCGCCACAGACGGCGATTTTGCCGCCGGTTTGGCAGAGATAGCCGGTGATCATGTTCATCAGCGTTGATTTGCCGGTGCCGTTCCTGCCCAGCAGCGCGATGATTTCGCCCTTTTCGGCGGAAAAGGTGATCTCCCGGAGCACCTCGCGCCGACCGTAGCGCTTTGAGACGCCGCTGACGTCAAGTATCGTTTCCATGCTCTGTGTTCTCCTTGCTTCGGCGATACTGCAAAGGTGTAACGCCGGCGATTTGCTTGAAGCGGCGGATGAAGCTCGATGCATCATAATAGCCGACGCTGACGGCGATTTCCTTGATGGACAGATCCGTCTGGGTCAGCAGCTGCTTGGAGCGTTCCAGCCGCAGGATAGTCAGGTACTCGTTGGGGGAGACGTGATTGCGCTCCTTGAACGTGAAGGAAAGACGTGCGGTCGACACGTCGAACGCCTCTGCAATGGCGCTGATGGACAGCTCAGGGTCGGCAAAGTGCTCGCGGATATATGCAGCGACCTCCTCGATCTCGCCGTCCTCCTCTTTGCTTCCCGAAGGACGCTCCGCCTTCAGCAGCGTATCGCAGACACGGCGCAGCAGTTCGTTCAGGTCGTCAACGCTCTGACAGCCGGACAGGGAGAAGATATCGTACATATCCTTCATGTCGCTTGTATCGGTCAGGTTGTCGGCATGAGCGCGCAGCAGCGTGTGAATTACATCGTTGTAAATCAGGCGGAAAGCGAACGGCGTGATGCCGGAATGCTTGAGGAATGCCAGCAGCTCGTCGAGCTTGTCAGAGAGCATATCGCGATTGCTGAGCATCAGCGCCTGATTGATGCCGTCGGTAATTTTGCGCGCCTGCGGCAGAATTTCGCTCAGGTTCACCGAAACGAAGGAGTATTCCAGCACCTTCGTTTCATCCATAACGAAGCGGTTGTCGTAGGCGGTTGCTGCCTCCAGATAACAGGCGGGCGCATGCAGGAAGTTCGTGTGGACGTTGCTCATGGCGATGCAGGCATGACCGTAGCGTTCGTTGCAGGCGGTATGGAGCGCATTGGCAACCCTGTGCAGGCCTTCCGGCGTATCGCAGAAGACGACATAGAGGAAGTTGTTCATCGATGCCATTTCAACGCTGCATACAGTAACGCCCTCGATGGTGTTCAGCGGCGGTGTCTGCACGCTGAAAGGCTGGTCGCTGGCGTCCTGCTCCGGACAGAGCACCATGCCGTAATACGGCTTGTCGATGTCCAACTGCAGGTTACGGGCAGCCGCGACAGCCATTTCGCGACTGTCGAAGCGTCCCTTCATGAAGCGCAGCACGAAATAATGGCGCTGCATGGGCAGGGAGGATTCCAGACGGCTCGCAAGGTCACTGTTGCGGCGGGAAAGCTCGCGGATGCCGGTCTGAATGGTGCTCAGCTCATCGCCGAGCATGTCCTCCTGCGGCAGAAGGCTGCTGATTTCACGGATGGGACGGATGTTCCGCCGCGCGAGCATGTAGGACAATGCGGAGCCTGCCACAGCCAGCACCGCAATCAGCATCAGCACGTTGCCCATGCTGTCCCAAACATTGCCAGTGAGATCTGCGGAAGGCATGACCATGGCATACTGCATGCTCCAACTGCGGCTGCCGAGGGCGAGCAGCGTATAGGTTGTGCCGTCAGCGGTAAATTCCTGCTGCGAGGCGCCGCGGTCCGTGGAAATCATGCCGGACAGGGTTTCCGCGCTGACCGGCAGGTCGCCGGAGGACGCGAGAAGCTTGCCGTCATGCAGGATACAGGTGATGGCGTTTGTTGTGATGGCATCGGAAAAGAGCTGCTGATAGGTATTTTGACGCAGCAGAAAAATCATCGAGCCGCGGTCGCTGTTCTGACTCATGCCAAGCGGCAGGATGAATGTGACGATGTCGTATTCGCCGCTGCCGAGCAGGGAAGAAGACAACTGCTGGGACGGCAATACCGTGAGACCGCTTGGATGGAGAATCATGTCCAGCAACTCGTCGGTCGTCGTGTCAGCATAATGCATCAGCTCGCCGAACATGTCCAGCTGCATCATCGAGGAGGAGGAATACAGGTACTCATCCTCCGAAAAGCACAGGTACATCTGGTCGGCGAAGGCACTGCTGACCGTGTAGGGAATCAGCTGCTGCATCAGGTCATAGGCGCGCCAGGGCTCCTCCTGATAGCTGAACGGCTGCAGGTACGGCGACAGCCCGATCTGCTCCGCTGAATTGAGCATCGTGCTCAAATAGCCCTCGTGCTGGTCGGCAATGCGGCTCAGACGGTTGATTTCGCTGTCGATCATCTGCGCACGGACTTCGCGGCTGGTATAGAAGTACATGTACAGGAAGAGGACGCTCAGCGTGAGCAGCAGAACGAGCAGATAGGAAACAACATAGCGCGCGAAGGTGGACAGGCGCTTGCTGCCTGATGTTTTGACAGGCTTCATGGCTGTGTGTTTGCCTCCACGTAGCGGTCATAGACCGTTTGATAGATGGTGACGTATTCCTCGGAGCCGATGGATTTCAACTCCTCAAGGAATGCCTGATAGTTCTCGTCCGTGACGCCGCGCGTGATGGCTTCCACCAGATACGCATTGATGGCGGACTTCATGGGCGTATAAATCTGCAGGATGCGGGCGGATTCCTCACTTGTCTTGGGGGCGGTTTTGTTCAGCAGTGTGTAGGAGAGCGTTTCCAGAACACCTGCTTCATCATAGAGCTGGCAGTACGCGGATTTCTCCTGACGGTGCGCGGCAGGCACGTACACGGATGTGTAGTAGCTTTCCGGCGCGAAGAACTGTCCGCAGATGACCGGCACGGTCTTGTACAGCTCGTTGCTGCTGGGTACATACGAAACCGCATAGCGACCGTCCTCGCGTTTGATGAGCGTATCGCCGAGTTTGCCGTTTTGCGCGACAAGCATGTTCTCCGTTTCAAGCTGCGCATCGAGCCAGCGCAGGGAAGCCTCGATGTTGGTGTTCTGGCTTGTCAGCGCGGCACCGAGTTCGACGAAGTCCGCTGTGCGTGCGAGCTTGACCTGCCTGTTCGGCGCGGATACGGGCAGCATAACGACATAGTCATCGATGATATCGGCATTCAGCGCCGTGTTTTGAAGCCGCCAGTAGGAAAAATAGCCTGCCTTTTGCTGATTGATCTTCGCGGCCCACAGGTTTGAACCCTGCGTCAGTGATTCGATGTCCAGCAGACCCTCGGCGCATAGCTCATGCAGCCACTCCATGCACTGCCGGAAGCCGTCCTCCTCCGGCGCGAAGAGAACTTGTCCATCGTCCGAAAGGTGCACGAAAGCATCGTTCATCGGTACGCCAAACGCGCTGAAGGCGTTGTAAATACCAGTATTGACATCATCGAAGGTCGCCTCGTAGGGGATTTCGTCATTTTCACCGTTGCCGTTTGGGTCGCCGTTCTTGAAGGCGCGGAGCACCTCTGTCAGCTCATCCGTCGTTGTCGGCACGTCCAGACCGAGCTTGTCCAGCCATGTTTTGTTGATGAAGAAATGCCCGTTGGTGTTGATGCCCTGTGAAAGCAGGAAACCGACATAGTACATCTTGCCATCGGATGCTTTCAGCTTCGTGTCGGTGTTGTCGACCGTCAGACGGCTGAAGTAATTGGGCATGTATTCCTCAAGATAGTCATCCAGTGAAAGGATGATCCCCTCCGACACGCCGTATTCCTCGATATCGAGAGTGCCGCGAAGAAGCATGTCGTGATATTTTCCGGATGCAAACATCAGGCTGACACGGTTTGACCAGTCAGAATGCTTGACCACGTCGAAATCGACATGTACGCCTGTTTGCTCCTCGATTTGCTGGAAATACCACATGCTATCGAAGTCAAGCGTCTGATTCTCAAGCTCATACTGGAGTGCAGTCAGCGTGACTTTCTCCGTTTCCGTCGTGCTTTGACTTCCGCAGCCGCTCAGGAGCAGCAGGAGAGACATAAGGAACAGCAAGCAAACTGGCTTTTTCATCAAAATACCCCTCTGAATAATGATTCTTGTCACGCTTGCGCTGCCGAACCGGTCGGCAGGTGAACCATGATTTGCTGTTCCTTATTATAGCACAAAGCACAACAAATCACAAACATCAGGCAATGAAAAAGCAAGCTTGAAAAAAGACCGGAGAGACGCAATGCCTCTCCGGTCGGGGGATTCCTGCGCTTGTCTTACTTTGAGAGATAAGCGTCGTAGGCGTTCTGCTGCAGTTCGATGTAGCGCTCAACGCCGATGGACTTCGCGGTCTCGACGAAGGTGTTGTAGCTCTCATCGGTGACGCCGTTCTTGATGAATTCGGTGATGGATTCTTCCATGAACTTCTTGAGCTCGGTGTAGATGTTAGCGGCCTCAACGGAGTCTTCATTATCCATCTTGCTCAGCTTGGAAACGTACTGATAGCTCTTGTGCTCCAGCACGCCGGCCTCTGCGTACTTTTCGGAATCCAGATAGCGTTCCACGCGATGAGGTGCCATCTGGTAGATCTGGGTGTAGTACTCGCCGGGCGCGAAGAACTGACCCATGGTCACAGGCACGAATTCGTACAGACCATTGTTCTCCGGCACGTTGATAACTTCGTACTTGCCCTCGTCGTTCAGGACAATCTGTTCGCCGACCTTGCCGTTTGCGGCAACCATCATGGTTTCGGTTTCGAGCTGAGCGTCAACCCACTTCAGAGAAGCAACGGGGTTCGGGTTGGTGATCGTCAGCATAGCGCCCTGATCCGGAACTTCCAGGATGGCGGACACGCATGCGCCGTAGGTCGGATCGGCAGGCGGCAGGATGGAGGTGAAGTCCTTGTAGACATCCGGCTGCAGAGCGGTGTTAATCAGGCGGAGGTAAACAAAGGAACCGACCTCACCGGCGTTGACCTTGTTTGCCCACAGGTTGGAGTCCTGCGTGAGAGATTCGGGATCCAGCAGACCTTCATCGTAAATCTGATGCAGCCATTCGACGCAGGCACGCCAGCCGGGCATAAAGCCGGTGAACTCAACCTTGTCGTCATCGGTGATGTGATAGAAGGCGTAGTTTTCCGGCACGCCGAAGGAAGCAAACTGGTTCCAGAGGGTCTCCGGACCGTAGTTGAAGGTGGAGGTGGACAGCGGATACTTCACGCCTGCATTCTTCATGGCGCGCAGGACTTCGGTGTACTGCTCGATGGTGGTGGGCACTTCGAGCCCAAGCTGGTCAAGCAGGGTGGTGTTGACGTACCACGTGCCGTTGTGGTTGACATTCTGGGCGATCAGGTAGCCGATGTAGTAGCTGTGACCGTCAGAGGAGGGGATGGAGTCGCCTGCGTTGTTCAGGTTCAGACGGCTGGTGTAGTTGGGCATGATGTCCTCGGTGATGTACTCATCGAGCTGCATCAGCAGACCCTGGTTCACGCCGAGATCCTCGACATCGACGGTGTTGCGCAGGATCATGTCGAGATACTCGTTGCTGGCGAACATCAGGTTCAGCTGCGTCTCCCAGTCGCCGTCCTTGACCATGGTGAAATCAACATGGACATTGGTCTTCTCTTCAATCTGCTGGAAGAACCACATATTGTTGAAATCGGTGGTCTGGTTTTCCAGCTGATACTGGAAGGCGGTCAGGTTGACCTTGTCATCAGCCACAGCGGTGCAGGCCAGCGTCAGCAGCATGGTCAGCGTCAGGAGTACAGAGATGATTTTCTTCATGAGAAAATCCCCTTTCATTATATTGACTCATCACGCCGTGTCGGGCGTGTGAAATCCGTGGAAAGTGAAAACGCTTGGAACGAATGCCAACGAAGTCCGTCAGCCCTTGAGGGAGCCGATCATGACGCCCTTAACGAAGTACTTCTGCATGAAGATGTAGAGTACGACCGCCGGAACCGTTGAAACCACGATGCAGCAGTATTTAGCGACTTCTGCCTTGCGCATGGCTTCCTGCAGACCGCCAAGGTTGTCGGCGTAGGCGGCGAAGAAAGTGTCGCTTGAGCCGGAAATGGACAGCGATGCCAGAATCTCGCGAAGAATCGTCTGCAGCGGCAGATAGGAACGATTGCGGATAAAGACAAGACCGGTGAAGTAGTCGTTCCAGCGCGCCACGCCGTAGTAGACGCTCAGCACGGCAACAATGGTGCCGGACAGCGGCAGAACGCAACGGAAGAAGTACGTGAAGTGATCCGCACCGTCCATGACTGCCGCCTCATAGAGGTCATTCGGGATGGTTGACTGGATGTAGGTGCGGGCAACCATCAGGTTCCAGACGGAAACGAGGTTGATAAGGATCATGACCGTGCGCGTGTTATACAGACCAAGGTCGCGGACGTTCAGGAAGATTGGAATCAGGCCGCCGGAGAAGAACATCGTAAAGGTGATCAGAAAGTTTACGAAGGCCTTGCCTTTGAATTTACGGCTGAGCGCGTAAGCGGCGGCAAGGGAGATGATGACAGACAGCGCCGAGCCGACAACCGTGTAGAACACGGAGTTCAGGTAGCTTGTCCACAGCTCGCTGTACTGGAAGACGGCCTCATAACCCATGGTTGAAAAGTCCTTCGGCCAGAGGAATACTTCGCCTGCGAGAACTGCGTCAGGGTCGGAAACGGAGGCAATCAAAACGAGCCAGAGCGGATAAAGCGTCAGAAACAGTACAAGAATCCAGAAAATGAGATTGATGATATTGAACGCACGGTCGTGACCGGTTTCCTTAATCCGGGTGCTATGCATTTCCTTTTCCTTAGCCATTTTGCTTTCCTCCTTTCTCAGAACAGACTGATATCGCTGACCTTGCGGGAGAACGCGTTGACGGAGATGATGATAACGAAGTTGATGACGTTCAGGCACAGACCGATTGCGGAGGTGTAGGAGTACTGTGCCTTGCCGAGACCGGTGTTGTAGACATATACGCCGATGATGTCGGACGTTTTGATGTTGCCGGAAGTCTGCATCAGCAGCGCCTTGTCCGTGTTGGAGGAGAGCAGCGAGCCGCAGGAAAGAATCAGCATCATGACGGCAATCGGAATCAGGTGCGGAATGTCAATATGCTTGATCTTCTGCCAGCGGGTCGCGCCGTCGATCGTTGCGGCTTCGTAAAGCTGCGGATCGATGCTTGTCAGCGTCGCGATGTAGAGGATGGTGTTCCAGCCGGCATTCTGCCAGATGTCCGAGCCGATAAACAGCGGACGGAACCAGCTTTCCTCTAACATGAAGTAAATCGAATCACCGCCGCAAGCCTCAATCAGCTTGTTGACGATGCCTGTGGTCGGGGAGAAGAACAGGTAAAGCATGCCGGCAAGCACCACGGTGGAAATGAAGTGCGGAACGTAAATCGCCGTCTGCGCGAAACCCTTGAACCGCTTGGAATTCAGCTGGTTCAGCATGATGGCGAGGATGATCGGAATCGGGAAGGAGAAAATCAGTCCATATGCGTTCAGCAGGAACGTGTCGGCAAACATGCGGCCGCAGTAGTACATGCTGAAGAAGTTGCGGAAGTGCTTGAACAGGTCAAGCTCACCTTTGGTGGATGCCCAGGGACTGGCTGCAATGCCCAAACCCACCTTGAAATCCTTGAAGGCGATCTGAATGCCGTACATGGGGAAATAGCAGAACACGATAAAATATGCCAATGCCGGCAGAAGCAAAATCCACAGTTGCCACTCCTGACCGACGGTGCGCGCGAAACGAACCGACAGCGGCTGGCTCGGCTTCTTCTTCGCACTGAGCTGCTTTGATGCTTGCTGCATGATGATCCCTCCGTTGCTTTCTCAATAGCTGATCGATTGATCGTAACAAAAGTTTATCATATAAAAAATGCTTGTGTAAATCGGCAAAAATTTTGTGTATTTTCTGCAAATGCGGATATTTCGGCATTTTGCGATATGCAGAAAAACAGCCCAATCAGCAATTTGATCGGACTGTTTCAAACTTTTCCTGTTGATGCTCCATCAGCTATGGTACGCGCGGATGCTTTTCAATCGGCAGACCCCATCCGACTGCAGCACGCGGACAGCAAGCCTGCCTGTACGCATGGTCGGGAAAACACAAATTGCCTTGTGCCCGATGGTGCGTCCTCGGTACAGGCAGATGTCCTTTGTGGTGTATCCCGGAAGGCTTGCATAAACCTCGAATTCACGCACGGATTCACCCTCGGTTAGATCCTCCTCGATGCTCAGGCGATTGACGGCGACATAGCCGGATGGCATGTCTCGCTCTGCATGAAAGTCCGGCAGCTGTATCGCCCAGATGTTTGCCGATACCTGCTGTATGTCACCGAATGATTCGAGCGGGTGACCGTAGCGGGCACGCAACGCCTCACCGAATTCTGTCATACGGCGCACATCGGCTCCGTTGAGCAGACCGTGACGGTTCGGACCGATGTTCAGCAGGAAATTCGCGCCGTGTCCAACGCTCATCTCGTACATGCCAAGTAACTCATCTGTTGTCTTGATGGTGTCTTCGTTCAGCTCGCAGTCAAACCACGTGCTGCGCAGCATACAGTCGCACTCCGCAGGCAGAAAACGTGATTCCGACAGTATACTCTGCTCGTTGGCTTTCATGGAAAAGTCGAGCGAGTGCCGAACGTTAGGGTTGTCAAGGTTGGCATAGCCGTCCTCATTGCCGACCCAACGTGTGTCGGGATCCCATAGCTCAAAGAGCAGAATGTCCGGCTGAAGCGTACGGATAGCGGTGACGATGCGCACACGGTCGTACGTGTGATTTTCCGAACCGCAGCCGTCAAACCACAGGTAGTCGATTTTGCCGTAATTCGTTAGCAACTCGGAAATTTGGTTAATGAAGTAGTCGTCATACGCGCGGTCATCCTCAAAGCGTACCGTGCCGCCCCATTGGGCGGGGGAGTAGTACAGCCCGACCTTCATATTATATCGCCGACATGCATCGACAAATTCGCGCACGACATCGCCCTGACCGTTTCGCCACGGCGACTGCGCGACGCCGTAGCTGGAGAAGCGACTCGGCCAGTTCGCGAAGCCGTCATGATGCTTGCACACGAGAATGGCATATTTCGCGCCGGCTGCCTTCACAGTGGAAATCCATTGATTGCAATCCAGCGATTCCGGGTTGAACGCATCTGCCGGCATGGGCTTGTTATCCCAGTCACGATGACCGAGGAAGAAGCTACGGATGCCGAAATGAAAGAATGCGCCAAATTCCCAGTCGAGAAAGGCAAGCTGCTGTCTTGTCGGGATGCATCTGTTCATGTTGTTGGTCCTCCAAACGCTGATTTACTAAGAAATTCGACAGAAAGACTGCGGAATCCTCTTGCAGCGTGAAAAAGCATCTACACAGGCGTAAACCTGAGTAGGAGCAACTGTATCAATTGATTCCGGCAAGCCGATAATGATTGTGCTCACGCCGATGCTGCTTTCGACGACGGTGAACGTGACGGGTCACACCGTCATGCGTCAGGGTGTGCATGTCGGACGTTTCGACTGACTGCACGACAATCTGGACGTCGCCGGTGATGACGATGCGGTTGGATTCGCTGTACTCGACGCTGTCGATGGCGATGTCCCTGACATAAGGAATAAAAAGGAAGTGAAGAGCTGGCGTTACCATTGAAATAAATCTTCCATGTCCGGAAAAGTTGTGTTATAATGGTAGTGAAGAAGCTTTCGGAGGATGCTATGGCGAAGGAAAAGACGGTGTTTGCCTGCTCATCGTGCGGTTATGAGACATCGCGCTGGGTGGGACGCTGCCCGGGCTGCGGCGCGTGGAACACGATGGTGGAATCGGCCGCCGTGATGGCCGCAGCTCCGGTCAAGGCGGCAAAGCAGCGTCCCGGCACAGGTGCGTCCGCCATGCTGCTTAAGGAAATTCCTGAGGATGTTGCAGTTCGCTCCTCCACCGGCATCAGTGAGCTTGACCGCGTGCTGGGCGGCGGCATTGTCGAGGGGGCACTCATCCTCATCGGCGGCGACCCGGGCATCGGCAAGTCAACGCTGCTGCTGCAGGTTTGCTCGAATCTGTGCAAATCCGGCAGACGCGTGCTGTATGTCAGCGGCGAGGAATCGGCACGCCAGCTGAAGCTTCGTGCGAATCGCCTGCACGTGAAGTCGGATACGCTGTACATTCTCCCCGAAAACGCGCTGGATAATGTAGAAGAAAAGCTGCGGAGCCTTTCGCCGGATGTCGCTGTAATAGACTCCATTCAGACGATGTATCGCCCCGATATGGCAAGCGCACCCGGCTCGGTCAGCCAGATCCGTGAATGCACAAGCCAGATAATGCGCTTGTGCAAGGAGAGCGGTACGGCGATTTTCCTTGTCGGACACGTCACAAAGGACGGTGCGATAGCGGGTCCGCGGATGCTGGAACATATGGTGGATGTTGTGTTATACTTTGAGGGCGACCGTCAGCAGGAATACAGGCTGCTGCGTGCCGTCAAGAATCGCTTCGGCTCTGTAAATGAGCTGGGTGTGTTCCAGATGACCGAGCAGGGGATGCAGATTGTGCCGAACCCGTCCGAGCAGCTGCTGAGCCATCGCGCGAAGGGTGCAAGCGGATCAGTTGTGTTCTGCGGACTGGAGGGCTCGCGTCCGCTGCTGTGTGATGTCCAGGCACTGGCGAGCATGTCGTATTTCGGCACGCCGCGCAGGACGGTCGGCGGTGCGGATGCAGGGCGTGTGGCGCTGCTGCTGGCTGTGCTGGAAAAACGTGCTAATCAGAAAACCTATAATCAGGACGTGTATATAAATGTAGCCGGCGGCCTGGAGCTGTCGGAGCCGGCGGCAGATCTGGCGCTGTGCATGGCGGTTGTTTCATCGCTCAAGGATGAAGCAATCGGCGCGGAAGTCGCGGTTATGGGCGAGGTCGGTCTGGCAGGCGAGGTGCGCGCGATTCCGCAGTGTGATCGGCGGATTGCAGAGTGTCAGCGGCTCGGCTTTACGACCATCCTGCTGCCAAAGGAAAATCAAAAGCGGCTGAAGGTGCCGGAGGGTGTGCGGTTGCTGGGTGTGGATACGGTGATGCAGGCGATTAGCGTCCTGTTTTGAGCAAGGAGTAATGCATGAAATCGGATTTTCTCAAGAAGCTGCTGCGCGCACTGGTGACGGTGCTGGGTGTTGGACTTGGATCGGTACTGGCGTACGTCTGTGTGCAGGTCAATTCCATGGCAGGGCAGCCGCCGATGACGGTGGATGAACTGCTGGTGATGTACGCGGTACTGGCGATTCTGCTGGGCACGGTTGCCTACCTGATTGCGCCGCGTGTCATTGACAGCATCCTGCATTTGGCGAATGCTGCCGCGCACCGGATGGATCAGATGACACCGGAGCAGCTGATCGGCAGCATCAGCGGCTTTGTCGGCGGACTGATTGTTGCCGCACTGCTCTCTCAGCTTGTCATGCTGATGGGGGCGAGTATGTTCACGGTTGCGATGTGTGCGATTCTGTTCCTCGTGTTCGGTGTGATGGGCGGAACGCTCGGTCTGCATCGCGCCGCGGATTTTAAGCATTTCTTCCTGCGCTTCACACCGCACGGCAAGAAAAGCATTTCGTTCAAGAAAAATAAAATCAAGACGGCCGTGCCGAAGCTGCTCGATGACACCGTGCTCATTGATGGACGCATCGCGGAGGTCTGCCGCGCAGGCTTCCTGGAAGGGACAATCCTGTTGTCCGGGCAGGTAGAAAAAGAGCTGGCACGGCTGGCGGAATCGGAGGATGAAGCATCGCGCATCCGCGGCAGACGCGGTCAGGAGACTGTTCGCAGTCTGGAGGAGACATTGCGTCTCAAGCGAATCAGCCAGTCCTCATACGCCACGCTGAATGACGCGCTGATGGGCGAGGCGAAGAAGTATCATGCGGCGCTGGTGACGTGTGATTCCTCAGCGGCACAGCTTGCGGAAAAGAATGGCGTGCGCGTGATGAACCTCAACGACCTCGCGTGCATGCTTCGTCCGGCGGTCGTAATGGGTGATGTGCTGACGGCGCACATCGTAAAGGCGGGGCGCGAGGCGAATCAAGGCGTGTCGTACCTGCAGGACGGCTCGATGGTCGTTGTGGAAGGCGGACGAACGCTTGTCGGAAGGATGGTTCAGGTTGAGGTCACCAGCGTTCTGCAGACGAATGCAGGGCGGATGATTTTCGCTCGTGTAAAGGCGGAGGAATAAGCTATGGCAGACATACATGCTTATGTAACACCGGACATGCCGTCTGTGCAGGCGGTGCTTGATGCGCTTCCGGCGGATGACACGCCCGTGACGGTGCATTTTGCGCCGGGCATTTACCGCGAAAAGCTTGCTGTATGCCGCAATTTTACCGAGCTTGTCGGTGAACAGGCGGATTCGACCGTCATCACGTGGGATGACGGTGCGTTCGAGCTGCTGCCGGAAGGTCGGAAGCGCGGCACGTTCCGCACGGCGACGCTGCTGATGCTTGGGCGGAATTGCTCCCTGCACGGTCTGACGGTCGAAAACAACGCTTATCCTCGCGAACAGGTCGGACAGGCGATTGCGCTCTTTGCGGATGGTGACGGCTTTGATTGCACGGACTGCGTGCTGCGCTCAAGGCAGGATACGCTGTTCACTGCGCCGCTGCCGCCGCGTGAGGTGCAGAAGGACGGCTTTCTTGGACCGACGCAGTTCCTGCCGCGCACACCGCAGCGTCATGTATACCGCCGTTGCCGTATCATCGGCGACATTGATTTCATCTTTGGCGGTGCGGCGGCATGGTTTGAGGACTGCGACATCATCAGCATTGACGGGCGCGAAAATCAGGACGAGCCGACGCCGGGATACTGTACGGCAGCGTCTACACCGGAAGGACAGGCGTATGGCTATGTATTCATGCACTGCCGATTCCTTTCGCAGGGCGTGAAGGACGGCACGGTATACCTCGGCAGACCGTGGCGGAGCTTTGCAAAGACGGTGCTGATTGGCTGCGAGCTGGGCGCGCACATTCATCCTGCACACTGGCATGACTGGAACAAGCCGGAGTTCCATGAGAGCGGCTTTTATGCAGAGTTCGGCTGCTATGGTGACGGCAGCCGCGGCGAGCCTGCATCCTTTGCCCATCAGCTGACGGCGGAAGAAGCAGGAAAGTACACGCTTGACCGTTTCATGAACGTAGTTATTTGAGCAGGCAGGGCATTGCTCTGTATGCTTAAATATAAATCAGGATAAGGAGGATTTTTGTATGCAGTACGAAATCAAGGGCGGCAATCTGCCGGTTGTCATCTGCAGACTTGAAAATCGAGAAGCGATGATTACTGAAAAGGGTGCCATGAGCTGGATGACCCCGAACATGAAGATGGAAACGAACGCAAACGGCGGCATCGGCGGCGCGTTCGGACGCATGTTCTCGGGCGAATCGATCTTCCAGAACCGCTACACCGCGCAGAACGGCGCAGGGATGATCGCGTTTGCGTCCAGCTTCCCGGGCGAAATCCGTGCGGTGGAAATCCAGCCCGGTCGCAGCATCATCGTTCAGAAGAGCGGCTTCCTTGCCTCGACGGAAGGCGTCCAGCTGTCCATCTTCTTCCAGAAGAAGCTCGGCTCAGGCTTTTTCGGCGGCGAGGGCTTCATCATGCAGAAGCTGTCCGGTCAGGGCATCGCGTTCCTCGAAATTGATGGCTCTGTGGTGGAGTATGAGCTTGGGAGCGGTGAGTCGATGATTATCGACACCGGCTACCTCGCGGCAATGGATGACACGTGCTCGATGGAAATCGTGAGCGTGCCGGGTATCAAGAACAAGCTGTTCGGCGGAGAAGGGCTATTCAACACCGTTGTGCATGGTCCGGGTCGGATTATGCTGCAGACGATGCCTATTTCGCATGTTGCGGGCGCGATTAGCCCGTTCATTCCCACGGGTAAATAAGGCAATACCGCATAATTCATCGTACTACCTCATTTGTGCGGTATTGTTCTAATTTCTTTTGTTCAACCAACCCTGTCTTGGCTTTAGCTGAGGCAGGGTTTTCTTTTTGTGAATGTTATAAAAATGCATCATAGGGTTGATTATGTGCCGCTTTTGAATGGAATAAATGGATGAAATCTGACCATTGATTCCCTCTCGGCATCCGCTTCTTCTGAAGATAACGCTTGTCATTCCGCGATGTGTGCCTTATGCGCCGATTTTGCTGAAAACCAATTTGCCATTCGTTATAATATGCCCATAAGCTATAGCCATGCGCACAGACAAGATGCATCGGCTCAGCAGCAAAAGAAGGAGGTTCCGAAACATGATGGAACACGGCAAAAAGACCCTGCGGTCGATTGCTTCAGCAGCGATGGCGCTGCTGATCGCGGTCGGCACAATGGGAACCGGTACGGCTTTGGCGGATGGAACCAAGACGTACAGCCAGACAGAGCTCTTTGAGGAAGGCTACAACCTCAATATCGAGCTCGAAGAGGAAGGCGCGGTTTTGATGCAGAACAAGAATAATGTTCTGCCGCTTTCTTCCGACGTGACGGCGGACCTGTATGGCTATTTCTCCTACAACATTATCCATGGCGGCGGTGGCTCCGGCAAAGGTCGCTGGGATGCAGACTGCCTGCAGGAAAAGGCGGCGTTCGAGCTGGCCGGTCTGGATGTCAACGATGACCTCTGGGCGTGGATGGGCTCCTCCTCCGGCGCAAACCTGACGCAGGAGAGCTGGATTGCTGACCGCGGCGGCGTGCTGGTCAATGCCAACACCTACGACCTGCCGGAAGTGCCGGTCGAGAAGTACCGCGAGAGCATTCAGTATGCTGACGCTGAGCACAACGTCGCAATCGTGACGGTTGGTCGTCAGGGGCATGAGGGCGCTGAACTGCCCATGTCCATGGCGGATAACAACATCTCCACCGACAAGCGCAAGGGCAGTGCGGAGCGCACCTACCTTGATCCAACGGAAACGGAGCTGGAACTGCTCAAGTATCTGCGCGAGGAAGCCGGATACAAGACCATCATCCTGCTGATTGACTCCTCCAACGTCATGACGCTGGGCGAGTACATGGAATACACCGATGCCATCCTGTGGATCGGCGGCCCGGGCGAATCCGGTCTGGTTGGCGTCGCGAATGTCCTCCTCGGCCGTGACAGCGAAGGCAACCAGATCAGCCCTGCCGGCCGTACGGCGGATACGTGGATGTATGACTTCTACAGCTATCCGGTGTACTACAACAACGGCAACGGCACCACCTACACCAATCTGACCGAAGGCGGCATGGGTGCTCCGAAGTACAACCAGTACGAGGAGGGCATCTATGTCGGCTACCGCTGGTACGAGACCGCCTACGCGGAAAGGCTTGTGTTGGAAGGCTCGAATACCGACGAGAACGGCAACTACATTACCTATGACTTCTACAACGACTATGACAGGATCGTCCTGATGCCCTTCGGCGGCGGTCTGAGCTACACGACGTTCGACTGGGTAGTCGTTGAGTGCGACGTGAAGCTGGAAGCTCACGGCACGAACACCGTGCGCGTGAAGGTTACCAACACCGGCGACTGGGCAGGCAAGGATACCGTGCAGGTGTACGTGCATGCTCCGTACTATGCGGGCAGCATCGACAAGAGCGAGGTCGTTCTGGCTGGCTTTGCCAAGACTGATAACCTTAAGCCCGGTGAGAGCGGCATCGTGACCATCACCTTCGAGACCGACAATATCGCTTCTTATGACTATCTGGGCTATATCGCTTCCGAGCGCGGCACCGACAAGAACGGCAACCCGAAGTTCGGTGGCTACGTGCTGGAGCAGGGCGACTACGAAATCCGTATCCAGAGCGACGCCCACACCCAAAAGTGCGACCCGATCAAGGTCAACGTGGCTGAAAACATCATCTACACCGAGGATGAAGACGGCATCCGCGCAAGCGACGAAACCGAAGCCTACAACAAGATGAACGACGTCAACGCAGGCGACGGATCCGGCACGATGCTCTACATGCAGCGCTCCACCATGGCGGAGGACTGGAATGAGATCACCAACCTGAACGTGATGGGCGAAGGCACCCGCTGCCGCCAGGATGAGCTCGGCGAGGTCGAGGTCACCTACAACATCATGACCATGACGGAAGAAAAGACCGTCACGTCCAATGTGGCGCTGGGTGAGACGCAGTCCGCACTCGTGAACACTGCCAAGCAGGGCGAAACCAAGGTTGCCATTGAGGTTCCCTATCAGGACACCACAACGACCATCAGCCTGTCCTATGGCTATCAGGGCGCTTCCGAGTATGTCGGCAACACGACCACGAACTACTGGGGTCTGAGCAACAATGATGAGAGCTACAAGCCTGTTGTCATGAACATCGGCAAGAGCACCACAAACTACACTGTTTCGACCCGCTTCGTGCGCAGCGCCGACGGCGTTATCAGCGCGACCGATGCGGTGACTGGGGATACCGATCCGACGACCTCTTACGGCTGGGACGAGGTGCCGTGGGAAGACAGCCGCTGGGATGACTTCACCGATCAGATCTCTATCGAGGAACTGGTGACCTTCCAGGGACGCAGCTGGAACGGCGCCTTCGCAGGCACGAACAGCATCAGCGCATCCGACGGTCCTGGCGAGGCAGGCACGGGCGGCAAGGAAGGCAACACATGGTTCTGCTCTGAAGTCGTAATGGCCTCTACCTGGAATCCGGAACTTATCGAACGCGTTGGCCAGGCCTACGGCAAGCAGTGTGTGCGTACCGGCATCACCTCCTGCTACGGTCCGGCTATGGATACCCATCGTTCTCCTTTCGGCGGCCGCAATTTCGAGTACTACTCTGAGGACGGTCTGCTGGCCGGCGTGATGTGCGTTGCTGAAACCGCAGGCATCCAGTCCGAGGGTGTTGGCACCTTCAACAAGCACTTCATGCTGAACGACCTTGACGGCGGACGCTCCGGCCAGATTGACTGGTGCAACGAGCAGGCACTGCGTGAAATCTACATTCGCGCCTGGGAATACTCCATCAAGAGCGAAGATGCGCCCATGAGCGGCATGATGGCCTCTCTGAACCGCATTGGTCTGTCCTGGGCACATCGCGGCGTGTATGTCGGTATCCTGCGTGAGGAATTCGGCTTCCATGGTCTCCTGATTTCCGACGGCATGGACGTTGAATCCGCAACAGGCGCTGTGAAGGCTGCATTCTCCCAGATTGCCTGCCTGCTGTGGTCCAAGCCTGTGACCGCGTCCACCTCTGTTGAGCAGGACGGCTACGTCTTCACCGACAATGTTGTTTCGCTTGATACCATCAATGACTACTACGCTGTTTACCAGCTGCGCGAAACGTGGAAGAACCGCCTGTGGTACGATACGCATATCCTGTGCGACGGCGATATCTTCGACATGAGCTACTGGGAAGCAATCATCGACACCAACTACACGGTTGAATCTCTGGAAGGTCTGATCTGACCGAATCTCTAAAGGAATCCCTTCGCCCTCGGGCACCAAGCCCGGGGGGTGAGGGAAGGAGCGGAATATGAGCAGGAAAAAATTGCCCTCGGAGCATAACGTTGTCTACCGTGCGGTGGACAATTGGTTCTGCATGAGCCGGCGAGGCACCAACATCAAGACGGAAATCTATGCCGGTCTGCTGATGTTTCTTGAGATCATCTGCATGGCGGCTGTCAGCGCACAGCTGATTGCCAGCAACGCGTACATTTCCAGCTACACCACGGTTTACTTCGGTATCATGCTCGTCAGCGCCATTACGACGGTTCTGATGGGACTTGTGTGCAACGCGCCGCTGATTCAGTCGTTGAGCATGGCGGGCGTGTCGCTGATTGTCTCCACGCTGTCCGGCTACATGGGTCTGACGCTGGCGAACGTGTTGATGATTGCATTTATCAGCAACGCCATCTACCTGCTGGTCATGCTGGTACCGCCGCTTCGCCGCTTCTTCGCAGGTGCAGTTCCTGCTCAGGTGAAAAAGGCGCTTCCGGCAGCCATGGGCGCATATCTGCTGGTGTACGTGCTCTCTCAGCTCGGCGTGTTCGGCATTGAGAGCCACAATTACGCCTCTGTGCTGGAAAAGATGGCGGCGGCCGGTGATGCGCTGCCGTGGTGGGGGCTGAATACCACGACGCTCTCGCTGGACAACATCTCTTCTCTTGGTTGGTACGCCTCCTTTGCCGTGATTACCTGTCTGGCTGCGTTTATCTTCCTTGCGATTTTCCAGGCACGCAAGCGCAAGCACGCTGTCAGCCTCGCTCTGCTCTTTGTAGCGCTGGTTTACATCGCGTTGTGGGTGTACCGCGGCAACTTCATGGATTACTACTACTACGCATTCATTACCCCTGCCTACGGCGGCATGTACTTCTACGACAGCATCCCACGCATCACCGGCGAATTCAATTCCTCTGTGCTCTTCAAGTTCCTGGAAGGTTTTGATTTCACCCGCTACGAGGGCTATCGGAAGTACCTCGAATCGAAGGCAACGGGCGTCTCCATGAGCGATATCACGCTCAATGTCACGCCGGAGCTGATTCTCGTGACCGTGACATCTGTGCTGTCTTTCCTTGCACTTGGCGTATCGGAAACGGCGGCGGGTATTCATGCCAGCGCCTTCGCAGGCAATGCCTACGATGAGGACGGCGAGATTGTCTATAAGAGCAATCCGCACCTCGGCAAGATCGGCAAGTACCTGAACGTCTACACGGTGAACGCGCTGTCCTCTGTGATTGGATGCGTCATCGGCAGCGGTCCCGTGATGGTGCGCGGCGAAAGCGCGGTCGGCGGCAAGGAAGGCGGTAAGACAGGTCTGTCGGCAATCGTTGCCGGTCTGCTCTGTGTCGCATCGATCTTCACTGTTGCCTTCTGCGGCGTCTTCATGAACGGTGCGGTCGTTTATGGTCTGCTGGCGTTCGTGGCATTGACGCTGCTGATGAGCTTCAAGAACTGCGATTTCACGAGTGCGGCGGACGCAATGCCTTTCCTCCTGACGGTCGGTGCGGCTGCACTGACGCAGGACCTCGGCATTGCGGTGCTGCTGGGCATCGTGCTGGATACGCTTACCAAGCTTCTCTCCGGTAAGGTAAAGGAAATCCATGCAGGCAGCTGGATTTACTCGCTGCTTGCAGTGGCACTCATTGTTCTTAAGAATATTTAACAGGAGGACAATATGAAAAGGATTCAGAAACGGTGGATGGCTCTGTTCACCGCAGGCATGATGGGTCTGACGATGACCGGCACCGCGATGGCAGAAACTGCGAAGATCGCCGCACCGCAGGATATCGTCATCAACTACGGCGAAAACCCCGCCAGCAGCGCGGATGACACCATTTCTTTCAGCGCGGTGGAAAACGCCGTGTCCTATAAGGCGTACGTTTATCAGGATGGCGACACGACCGCAAAGGTGACCGCAGGCACAGAAACAACGCTTCCGCTGGCTGATCCGCTGGAAGCAGGAATATATCAAGTGTTCGTTGTGGCGGTCGATGCAAACAACGAAATTTCAGCGGCATCCGACAAGGTTGATTATGTTGTCGAAGAGGAGAAGAAGGAAGTCCTTGGTCAGGTTTCCAATGTGACAATGGATTTCTCGAAAATTGATGAGGAAAATGCGGTTTATCCGACCATTTCCTTCACCGGCGTTGAGAACGCAGGTCGTTATCTGGTGGATATCTACAAGGCGGATGCCAATGGCGAAAAGCAGCTCACGAGCCTTGGATACACCACGCGACTGACCGTTCCGGCAGCGCAGGCTTCCGGTTACATGATGGATTCCACGAACTACGCGGCGCTCGTCCCCGGCTACTATGTGGTCGCTGTGACGGCGTACAGCAACAACAGCAACTACGCCAATGGCGAAGCGCTGGAAACGTTCATTGCGTGGACGGGCGTGGAAGCAATTCAGCCCAAGGTCACTGCGACTGAGCCTGAAAACGGTGGCATCAAGGTTTCTCTGGAGAACTACGAGGAATACAACGCGGGCATTACCCTGACCGTCAGCATTTACGCGGACAAGACCTGCACGACGCTCCTCAAGCAGCAGGACATGACCTACACCACGAGCGAGTTCTTCGGTAACATCACCCACAACTGCAACGTGTCCCTCGAGGTGAAGGACGCGGCTGACGCAGCGGAAGGCGATCTGGTTGTCGGCATGGAATACTACGCGGTGATGGCGTTCGATCCGGATGTCTACACCGGCACGACTGCCAGCGATCCCGTTGCGTTCACCTGCACGACTGCCGGCGACGGCACAGAGGCGAGCGGCAGTGGCGGTGGCGGTGGCAGCATGGGCGGTCCCGGCTTCTAATCGATCAACCTTCTGAAACAGCAGCACCCGACGCACGGTAATGTGTTCCGGGTGCTTTTTCGACTGAAGAAAGGCAATATAAAAAACCGAACGTTCAAAACGTTCGGCAATGATGTACACCATTAGGGACTCGAACCCTAGACACCCTGATTAAGAGTCAGGTGCTCTACCAACTGAGCTAATGGTGCATAGCCCTGCAAGCAGGGCGAAAGAAAATGTACACCATTAGGGACTCGAACCCTAGACACCCTGATTAAGAGTCAGGTGCTC